>CP075337.1 GCA_025349965.1 Candidatus Saccharibacteria bacterium TM7i | reverse complement strand
CGGAGTCCTTCGGGTGCAAAAATCACCTCTTTGCCAAGAGATTCTAATACAGATTTTGCGTAGAGCTCTTCGCTTTTGCGGACATTTGGAAGACGAGCGAGAACCGCTTTGTCGCCACGAACCAGTGCCCAGTTGGCGGTATATACGCCATCCTGGCTATCTGTTGGAGATGGTGTTGTAATAACTTCAACACCAGCAGCCATGAGTGCGGCGCGGATTGAGTCATGTTCTTTTTGTGCGATAGAAGTGTCAGTGTGGCTATCGAAGTAATAGGGGTTAATAGCTTGTTCGGCGCTAAAATGAAGCGCATCGGACATAAGTACAGTTGAATTGATCATAGGGTAAGGTCTTTCGTGAATTTAGTAGTAATAGTCGTGGGTTTTCTGGAAGTATAGCTTTTTATGGACTCGTTCACCAATTTTACTCCAGATGGCGTAGCGTGTTTTTGACACCACACCGTCATAACAACCAATATAGTCGGTTACTGTTTTATTGAATGAAGTTTTAAAGAGGCCAATTTTATAGTGTGGATGTGCTTCGTTATGAATCTCGCTGCTTGGTGGTGATCCGCAGAAGTCGTGGAGTGTAGCACCGCGCTCCTTTGCCCACTGAATCACATGCCATTGAAGGAGATGACTCGCGCCATAGGCGGTGCGCTCACGGATTGAAGCGCCGTCTTTATACGTACTCTTATGATTGAAGTAAAGCGCAAATGCACCCGCCACGACCTTATTGTCGACATAGGCGAAGAAGAGTTGTCCTATGTGTGCGTCGGCGAACGTTTTCCAGTAAGCTTGATAATATACGTAGCTTCGTATTCCAAACTGACCCTCGGCTGTTCCTTGCAGAAGGTTATACATTTTTTTGCAGTTTTCATCAGTAGTGGGGACTTGCTTGACGGTGACGCCGTCACGTTCGGCGCGCCGAATTGCATACCGACCTTTTTGCGGGAGTGTGGCGATGATATCATCTAACACCGGGGTGAGGTCGAGTGTGATTGTTGATTGACTCGGAATAATAGGGGAGGCTTTTTGATAGCCAAGTGCTTCAAGCTTCGGGGCGTCTGCAAGGGGGAGCTCACTTTCAGCTCGAATGAAGAATACGTTGCTTTTTTTGGCGAGTTGCTCAAGACCAGCCATGACAGATTGAAACTCCTCAACAGAAGTAACATTTGGCCCCTTTGGAAGATACCAGAGCGAACCAAATGGCCAAGCGCGCTTTTCGAGAACGAGTACTGCTAGGTCGTCTACTATAACGTAACGAGGTGTATAACGAGTAAGTTGCTTAATTTCGGCATACTCTTTAGTTGAGAATACTGTATCTGCACCGGCACTGTCGCTGACAAGATTGTTCCAATTGTTTATTTCTTCTGATGTTGCAAATCGTGCAGTCATATATACTATTGTACCCCATATTGAAAACACCTTCGTGTTCCGAAGGTGTTTTAGTGGTGTTATTGAGCTGATTTCTTAGATAAGTAGTCAATTTCTTTGATGATATCGATGAGCGCCTCTGCTTTGCGTGTCTCGTCGGAAATTGACTGAGCAGCTTCGTGAGCTGGTTCGATGAGTGATGCGTCATCGGTACTACGGATGAGCATAAGATATGTATCAAATTTCTCTTCTGCAGGAAGTGTTGCTCGGTCAATCAGTGGGCGTAGTTCATCGAGTGCCTTGTTCTTGATAGTATCAAGTCCTGATGGCGGGGTGTCGAGAACAGGCGTAACCTCTTCTTCTGGTGTAATTTCAGGTTCTGGGGCTACTACAGCTGGCGCTTCAGCCACAGTAGGCTCCTCTGTAGGGAGTTGAATGACTGGAAGGCCTGGGGTTTCTTCAAACTGAAGTCCGCCGAGTGCAGAAGAATCTGCCGGAGCTTCTGGCTCATCAGGGAGTACGCCTGCAAGTGCCTTAGCAAGGTCTTGATCATCGCTGATCGGTTGAGTTGTTGTATCTTGCGGAGTAATGTTCATGTCCCACCCTTAGTTAAACCGTTTATACTTACTTACATATACTGTATCATAGATACAGAAGAGAGGAAATATATACCAGATGACAGACATGCTTGATAATTTGAATCTTATTAAAGAAAAAGATCCACACGGTGGATTTGAGGTAGTTGCCAGTCAGTATCAACAAGCTCAGTTTGACGCTACAGTCCAGAACGGCGAACATGATCAGCGGGTTATTGCCAATATTGTCATTGCTGGTATGGGTGGTTCAGCACTTGCTGCACTTATTGCCAAGGTGTTGCTTTCAAAGGAAATAACCGTACCCATCGAGATTGTAAGGGAGTACTCACTTCCAAATTATGTTAACGAGAACAGTCTTGTGATTGCGAGTAGCTACTCTGGAAATACTGAAGAAACAATCGCCACATTCACGCAGGCCAAGGAGCGTGGTGCGCAGATGGGAGTTCTTGCGTCGGGCGGTGCTCTGATAGATGCTGCAAAGAATGATGGCGTTGCGCATGTTATTTTGCCAAGCGGTGTACAGCCACGTATGGCAACGCTTTATAATCTTCGTGCGCTTTTTGCGCTCCTTGAAAACTTTAGTGTTATTTCTTCTGAATGGAATCAAGAAGTTGCTTCACTTGGCCAGTGGCTTGAGTCTGAGTCTGCGCAGTGGCGACCAGAGGTTCCAACTGAAGAAAATCTCGCGAAGCAAATTGCGCTTAAGACGCCGGGGAAAATTCCAGTATTCTATGGCGGCGAAACAACAGCACCACTTGCATACAAACTCAAAATTAGTTGGAATGAAACGGCTAAGAACGTTGCATTCTGTAATCAGCTTCCTGAGTTTAACCACAATGAGTTTATGGGGTGGACGTCACATCCGGTTGAGAAGCCATTTGCTGTATTCGACGTAAAGAGTAGCTTTGAGAACCCACGGGTGCTGCAGCGGTTTGATGTGAGCGACCGTCTTTTGAGTGGTCAGCGTCCACACGCTGAAACTATTCAGCTCAAGGGAGATACGCTTCTTGCGCAGCTTTTGTGGGGGGCAATCCTTTCTGACTTCTCGAGTACATACGCAGCTGTGCTCAATGGTGTGGACCCCGTGCCTGTGGCGCTCATTGAAGATCTTAAACGAGAACTTGCCGAAAACCCTGTGAATTAATTCGACCACCAAAAGCTCCGCCATAGCTGCGGAGCTTTTTAATTATAAAGACGTAGGGCCGTGATAGGATCTTTGCGAGCAGCTTTAATAGCTGGGTAGGCGCCAAACAGGGTACCGGTTACAACTGAAACGAGCAGGGCCGCGATTGCAACCTGCCAAGAGAATGCAGGGTCAAAAGTGAGCAGGAGACTGACGCCAAAAGCGAGTAGGTAACCGAGGCCGTAACCGACGATACCGCCAATGGTACTAAGTATGAGTGATTCCGTAATAAACTGCATGAGAATTGTTGAGTTGGTTGCACCCATGGCTTTTCTAATGCCAATTTCGCGAGTTCTTTCGGCAACACTTACGAGCATGATATTCATAATTCCCACGCCACCTACGATGAGTGATATGGCCGCAATTGCAACCGAAACGCCGGTGATAATTCCGAAGAGCTGGCTATTTGGTTGTGCGATTGAATCTCCATACATTACCGAGAAATCCGCTTGGTTCAAGTGATTTTTCAAGAGAGTCTTATTGGCGGCAACGACGACAGACTCAAGGTTATTAACCGAATCAACCTGAAGATTAATCTGTTGAATATGGGCTGTTCCTTGATTTTGCAAAATACCAGACTCAAACCCAATAAATACGGATGAGTCGAGGTCGACGGTATTAAAATTAATAGGTGCATGTGTTGGCTGTAATACTCCAATGATAGTAAAGCTCTGGCCACGTACGGAGACCGATTTTCCAATAACTTGCTCTGTACCAAAAAGATCAACGGCAAGCTGATGTCCAACTACTGCTGTTGTTTCGATGAGGTCGGGGTCGAGAAATTGACCGTCAAGTAGCTTGAGTTGATTTATTTTCTCCAGTGATGGCGATGTTGCAATAATGTTAGCGTTTGAAGAAGGGGTTGTGTCTCCACGTACTGCGCCCTGAAGTATCATAAGCGGTGCGGCCTCGGTGACGTGTTCAATCTTTTTGAGAGATGAAATGTCCTGTTTTGTGAGGGTGCTCGCTGCATATTGAGAGCCAGAGAGGTGATTAATGTTTTGCGTGATAGTGTTTTGAGGAACGCCGGGCCGTACCACCGCGATTGTTCCGCCAAGTTCATCGACCTGCTTGCTGATGATTGACCGTGCGCCGACGCCAAGCGACAGGATGGCGGTGATACTTGCGATACCAATTGTCACTCCGATGGCAGTTAGAATACTGCGAAGCCGGTTGCTACGTATGGATTGAATGGCATTCTCAATGTGATTAAGGAAGAGCATTACGCACCCTCCGATTCTGTTTTATTGAGTGGAATTTTTTCTGAATAGGGGGCGGGTGTTGATGGAAGGTGGAAGGTGTCGGTGTCAATCTTACCGTCAAGCATTGTAATTACTCGACTTGCGTAGGTGGTGAGGTAAGGGTTGTGTGTCACCATGATGATCGTGTTTCCTTTTTTGTGCAGTTCGGACAGCTCTTCCATGATGATGTGGCTGGCATTTGAGTCAAGATTTCCGGTTGGCTCGTCGGCAAGAATAATAGATGGTTCGTTTACGAGAGCCCTCGCAATAGCAACACGCTGGACTTGTCCGCCAGACAATTGATGAGGCATGTAGAATTCGCGCTCGCCCAGATGGAAGGTTTTTAGCATCTTGCTTGCCTTTTTTAGTCGTTTTATTTTCAAATCGCCTTTATAAAGCAGGGGCAGTGCGACATTTTCCAGTACGGTAAGGCGGGGGATAAGGTTGAAACTCTGGAATACAAAGCCGATTTGCTCGCTTCTGATGTGAGATTGTTTGCGTCGACTCAACGACTCAAGTGGCTGGCCGTTGAGCTTATAACTCCCCTCAACCTGTCCATCAAGAAGGCCCAGGATATTAAGAAGTGTGGTCTTGCCACAGCCACTCGGGCCCATAATGGCAATGAATTCGCCCTTTTTTACCGTAAGGTCAACGCCGTCTAGTGCGTAATGCGCGGCATCGCCAATACCAAACCTTTTCTTAAGATTTGTCAGTTCAATTACGGGCGGTGGTGTCTTTTCGGTCATCTGTTCCTAGTATGAAAGGTTTTTCAGATAATCACAAGGGAAGAAGTGACGTGGAAAACACAATAGTTGGAGAGGTGTAAAATGCGATACAATAAGAAGATACGGAGAGGTGGCCGAGTGGTTTAAGGCGCACGCCTGGAACGCGTGTTGGGTGGCAACGCTCTCGGGGGTTCGAATCCCCCCTTCTCCGCCATGAAATTATAAAACCCGCCAAACTTGTGGCGGGTTTTGCATTACGATACTTTTACTTGATGACTGCTGCAATTGCCGGAACAAGCCGTTCTTCAAATACAGACGGAATAACAGTGTCTGCACTCGGTGTTTCAACGAGCGATGCAATCACTTGTGCTGCTGCAAGTTTGTGCTCATCTGTAATTTTCCTCACGCCATTATCAAGCGCACCTCGGAAGATACCTGGGAAAGCAAGTGCGTTATTCACTTGATTTGGAAAATCGCTGCGGCCCGTAGCGATCACTGCTGCACCCGCCGCTTTAGCATCTTCGGGCATGATTTCTGGTGTAGGATTTGAGAGCGCGAAGATGATTGGATCTTTGCTCATAGTGCGCACCATGTCTTGAGTGAGGAGGCCTGGTTTTGAGACACCAATAAAGATATCGGCGTCAACAATAACGTCTTCAAGTAGTCCGTGTGCGGAGCGATCGACGTATTCAAGGAGTGCTTTTTTCTCATCATTAAGATCATCACGATGATCACCGACTGCACCACGGCTATCCACTGCCACAATATTTGTTATGCCGTGCTTGTTGAGAAGTTTAATGATTGCAGTCCCAGCGGCACCAGCGCCAATTACCACAACCTTACTGTCAGTTAGTGAGCGATTTGTTACTTTTGCTGCATTCAAAAGCCCTGCGAGCACAACGATTGCCGTGCCGTGCTGGTCATCATGAAACACGGGAATATCAAGCTCTGCCTTGAGTCGCTCTTCAATAGCGAAACATTTTGGCGCTGCAATATCTTCAAGGTTAATTGCTCCAAAGCTTGGTGCAATTGCCTTAATTGTTTGCACGATTTCATCTTCAGTATGTACGTCGATGGTAATTGGCACGCTGTCGATATCCGCAAAATGCTTAAAGAGCAGTGCCTTTCCTTCCATGACAGGCATCGAGCCACGTGGACCAATGTCACCAAGGCCGAGTACGGCAGAGCCATCAGAAATGACTGCCACGAGATTATTTGTCCAAGTATACTTACCGAGAAGCTCTGGATCTGCGGCAACTACTCGACTCACTTCAGCAACGCCCGGAGTGTAGTAGGCGCTCAATTTATCTTTATCAAGTACGCCTGTATCGCGGAGCGTGGTGGTTATTTTACCTTTGTGTTTTGCGTGGAGTTCAAGCGCCTGTTCGTTGTAATTCATATACCAAGTATAGTAACGACTCCGGCGGAAAGCTAGTAAAGATGTAGAAAATACGGCATTTGCTATGGGGTGTACTGGGGTAAAATAAGCAAAAGTGCTATGTAGTTAAAAATACATGCTCAAAAACCTTGCAAACCATATATATAGGGTCTATAGTTCTACGTAGACACTACATATGTAGTCGTACAGAAAAATACACAGAGCGTTTTTGGGAAAATCGCATGCCACCAGATGAGAGACCTGGCGGTTATTCTTGCACCCAAAGCGCAACGTGAGGGGTAAAAAGAAAAGGGGAAATGGGGATGACATCAATTAGTGTTGTAAAACGCGACGGGACAAAAGAGCCGTTTGATGCCAATAAGATTAACTTAGCGCTTGTTGCGGCAAGTGAAGGGCTTGATGATCAAATCGCAAAAGTGGTTGAGGTTGCGTCACAGCTCCAGCTAACGCTCTTCGATGGTATTACTTCCGAGCAGCTTGATGAGGCGGTAATCCAAACTGCACTTCAGAATGTGAAGGATGATCCTGATTACGACAAGATTGCCGCGCGACTTCTTCTAAAGACTATCTATAAGAATGTGCTTGGTGACTACACGAGCGCCAGTGAGTTGAAAAAACTTCATGAAGTAAAATTCGCAGACTATCTAAAAGAGGCTACTAAAAGTGGGCTACTCGATGTTCGCATGACAGATGGTAGATTTGATCTTAAGAAGCTCGCTAAGGCGCTTGACCCGACAAAGGACGACCTTTCTAAGTATCTCGGGGTTATCACGAATAAAAATCGATACGCGCTACGAAAAGGAAGCGGTGATCCAATCGAGGTTCCGCAATATACGCACATGCGTATTGCAATGGGGCTTTCGCTTCTTGCGGAAGATCCGACTGCTTCAGCGCTTGATTTCTACGAGCATCTTAGTAGTCTTGATTATGTTCCGGGCGGCTCAACTCGCGTAAATGCAGGTGGTGCATTTCCGCAACTTTCTAACTGCTTCTTAATTAACGTTGATGACGACATGGCGTCAATTGCGAAAAGTGTTCGCGATACAATGTATATCGCAAAGGGGACTGGTGGTATTGGTATTGGCTTTACCAAACTACGTGCAGCGGGGAGTCCCGTTAAAACAACGAACACTGAAAGTACTGGCCCAATTCCGTTTATGAAAATGATTGATACGGCGCTCTTTGCGGTGAGTCGCAAGGGGAAGAAGGCGGGGGCGGCAGCGCTCTATATGGAGAATTGGCATCTTAATTTTCCGCAGTTCCTTGACCTTAAGGCAAACTCGGGCGATCCATATCTTCGTACGCGTTTTGCAAATACGGCAACCTTTATTAGCGATGAATTTATGCGCC
This sequence comes from Candidatus Saccharibacteria bacterium TM7i, assembly GCA_025349965.1. Lineage (GTDB taxonomy): Bacteria > Patescibacteriota > Saccharimonadia > Saccharimonadales > Saccharimonadaceae > Microsaccharimonas. The sequence continues at coordinate 772,831 of CP075337.1, read as the reverse complement.
GCGTTGAGGCGGATGCTGACTGGTATCTCTTTGACCCGGCGGAAGTTATGGACCTCACCGAACTTTACGGCGACGAGTTTAGTAAGCGGTATAACGAATATGTAAAGATGGCCGAAGCGGGTAAGCTTCGTAAGTTTGAAAAGACAACTGCGCGCCAACAATTCCGTCAGATTCTTATTCAGCTTCAAGCAACCAGTCACCCATGGCTTACGTGGAAGGACACTATCAATGTGCGTGCCTTGAACAATAATACTGGCACGATCCACCTTTCAAACCTTTGCACTGAAATTACATTGCCCCAAGACAATGAAAACATTGCTGTATGTAACCTTGTGAGTATTAACCTTTCGGCGCATCTTAATGATGACAAGTCGTGGGATTGGAAGCGTCTTGAGCAAAGTGCACGGAGCGCTATTCGTCAACTTGATAATCTTGTAGACATCACCGAGCTTGCTGTTCCGGAGGCAATGAACGCAAACAAGAGTACGCGTGCACTCGGCCTTGGGCTTATGGGCTTTATGGATGTAGTAGAGAAACTTGGGTACAGTTACGAATCTGAAGAAGCATACGATCTTATCGACCAACTCACTGAATATATTAGCTACTACGCAATTGATGAGTCCGCCGAACTTGCCCAGAAACTCGGAAGCTACCCTGCATTTAAGGGGAGTGGCTGGAGCAAGGGGATTCTTCCAATTGATACAATCCAGAATCTCACAAAGGATCGTGGCGTAAAGGTTGAGGTAAACCTCAAGACGCGCCTTGATTGGGATGTGCTTCGTGGCAAGGTGAAGAAGGGGATGCGTAACGCGACACTTATGGCAATTGCACCAACCGCAAACATTGCACATATTGCCGGCACCACTCCTGGCATCGATCCGCAATTCTCTCAGATCTTTAGTCGTTCAACGTTGAACGGCAAGTTTCTTGAAGTGAATACAAATCTTGTTCGTGACCTTAAGGGGCTTGGTATTTGGGACGAAGTGAAGGATGAACTACTCATTAACCAGGGTGATATCCAGAACATCGATGCCATCCCAAGCAATATCAAGGCTATTTATAAAACGAGTTTCCAGCTTTCACCGTACGCCTTTATTGAGGTAGCGGCGCGGGCGCAGAAATGGGTAGACCAAGCGATTAGTCGCAATATGTATCTTGAGACGCGTGACATTGATGAGTATGTAGACATTTACTCAGAGGCATGGCGCCGCGGACTCAAGACAACTTACTACCTCCATGTGAAGCCACGTCACCAATCTGAACAAACGACAGTAAAGTCAAACAAGGCTGAAAAGATTACTGCTGCAAGTGGCGGGCGAAAAGTTGGCTTTGGTTTTGCAAAGAGGGCTGCATAATGGTGGAAACGGAAGCACTCGTGAGCGTGCGTGGAGAAATAGCCGAGAGTCTTGCGACTCAATCTTATTCCGAAGGCCTTCAGGCTGAATTGCTGGACGAACTATGCGCAATCGACAATCATCTCGGTAGGACGGCGCTCTTTGTAATGAGTAGAGAGGCGTATCAGCCCCCGGCGAGTTATGTGGGTGTGGACAATGAAGAAGTAATGGTAACACAAGAAATGGCACTATTTTAAGGAGGAATTATGGCAGATAATAATCAACCACATGGAATTCTCGGCTCTGGTCTTCGCGACGGGCTACAGCTTAAGCCCATTCGCTATCAGTGGGCGAAGGACCTCTATGACCAGGCAGTATCAAATACATGGTTTCCAAACGAAGTGCAGCTTGTTCAGGATCTTGCCGATTTCGATAAGCTTACGGATGAAGAGAAGCATGCGCTTAAGACGGTAATTAGCTACCTCAACCCAAATGAGCTCCTTATTAACAAGTCGCTCGCGTTCGGTATTTATCCGTACGTAAACGCGGCTGAGGCGCAGATTTATCTCTCAAAGCAGATGTGGGAAGAGGCAAATCACTTCATGACGTTTGAGTATATTATTGAGACGTTTCCATTTGACCGTGAGGAAATTTATTCAGCCGGCTTTGGTAAAAAGTCACTCGCGGACAAGGCGGCGTTCCAGAATAAGCACCTTGAAGTGATGCTTGATCCGAATCTTGATATCTACACGCTTGAAGGCAAGAAGGATTTTGTTCGCTCGCTCGTGGCGTACAATATTGTGCTTGAGGGTATTTGGTTTTACTCTGGCTTTATGGTTGGTATGAGTTTCCGTCAACGTAACCTCCTTCGTAACGTTGGATCACTCCTCGATTGGATTACTCGCGATGAAAACCTCCACCTCACCTTTGGAATCAACCTACTCCTCACTATTCTTGATGAAAATCCTGAACTGCAAACACAAGAATTTGCCGATGAAATCCGTGCGCTTATCCTTGAAGCAGTAGAGCTCGAGAAAGCATATAACGAAGACATGCTGCCAAATGGTATTCTCGGTCTTAATGCCGACTATGTGAATCAATATGTCATGCACATGACTGATCGCCGCCTTGAAGAACTTGGGTTTGAACCAGAATATAATGTTTCAAATCCTGCCAAGTGGATGGCTGCTGCGAACGACACGCTCGAACTTGTGAATTTCTTTGAAAGTACTAATACAAGTTACGAAGTGAATAGTACAAAGTAGTATGGAAAACATTCAAGCAATCTTAAGTAATAATCGAGTTGGTACACTCGCAACTCTAAACGTGGATGGTTCGCCGTGGGCGACTCCAGTGCACATATTAGCAGATAACGAAGCTGTTTATTGGTTCTCAAAAGACACCCATCAGCATTCACTCAACGTAGAAAATGACCCACGAGTGAGTATAGCCCTATGGTCTACGGAGAATGGTCAAAATGGTGCGTATATTTCTGGCCTAGCCCAGAAACTTGCTGGGGAGGAGGCTGAAAAAGCGTTTGATATAGTTGTTGCAACGTTCGGAAGCATTCCGCCAGTCTTTGATGGCGTTAGTGCATATCGAGTACCTCTGGGGCAACCGAACACAGAGAAATCCTCAGAAAAACGTTGGTATTTTTACACCAAAAATGTGTAGACAAACGCTATATGTGGCGTATAATAAATAAACATAAGCACCATATAAGTGTATAAGAAAAAATAGGGGAGAAACCAACATGAACTCAAACGCTATCATATCAGATGAAATGACACTTGATGAAAAGCTTGCTGCAATTGACGCGGCGATGGCGAATGCAATGGCACTTGCACAGCAAAAAACTCAAACCGCTGGCGTGACAGTTCAGGCGGACCCGGCCGATCTTACAATGTGTCTTGGCTGCCAATAGCCAAAGTTAAAATGCATTACTCGGGAGGTGGTGCATTTTTTATGTTCAGCTGATTAAAATAAAAAATGAGACAAAAGAGAGACAAAGGTATGATACATACTGTAAGAACACTACAGGAGTTTTCGAGAGTGGAATTACTTGAACAACGGGATCATCTCGTTGATACGATAGAAAAAATAGAGAAGAACCTGCAGGCACCTAATTTTTATGAAGCAGACCGCCAGGAGGTGCTTAAGAATAAGGAGTTTTACGAGGGGCGACTGCATCAAATAAATACAGAACTTGGTGCCAGGGCACTCGCAGCTTGACGTATTAATCCGCTACATGTGGTGTATTAGCAAATACTACAACACTCTATATATAGCGCATTGGCTAAAAATCGTGCTATAATGAAGTCCCATGGAGGTAGGTACAGACATGGGGGAGAAACAAAAATATATTTTTGTAACTGGGGGTGTGCTTTCGGGCGTTGGTAAGGGTATTACCGCTGCAAGTATCGGTGCTATTTTGCAGGCCAAAGGGAGTAAAGTCTCTATTCAAAAGTGTGACCCGTATCTCAATGTAGATGCGGGCCTTTTGAATCCTAGGGAGCATGGTGAGTGTTTCGTCACGAAAGATGGGGCGGAGACAGATCTTGATCTGGGTCATTATGAACGATTTTTGGATATTGAATTAACACAAAAGAGTACGACGCTTTCCGGTCGCCTCTTGAGTCAACTCATTGCCGACGAGCGTGCTGGAAAATTTAACGGACAAACAGTACAACTTGTGCCACATCTTACGAACGCAATTAAACAGGCGATTGTTGATGCGGGCGAAGGTTCCGATGTGCATATTGTTGAAATCGGCGGAACGGTCGGTGACTACGAAGGACTGAGCTTTGTTGAGGCGATTCGTGATTTTGCCGGTCAGGTGGGGCGTGAAAACTGCCTCTACGTGCACGTAGTGTATGCACCATTTATTGAAACGAGTAAAGAGTTTAAATCAAAGCCTGCGCAAAATGCACTACACGAACTTCGTGGCTTCGGTATTACGCCTGATTGTGTAGTGGTGCGGACTGAAGCGCCCGCACCGCACGCTATTGCAGAGAAGATTGGTCGATTTGGTGGCGTTCGTGAAGGTGGCGTTGTGCTCCTTCCGAACGCGAAAACAGTGTACGAAATTCCTCTTACTATTTATGCGAGCGGTATTGGTCCGGTGCTCGATGAGTTTATTGGTAATTCAGAAAAGCCAGATTTGAAAAAGTGGAAGCAGCTTGCAAAGGCGCAACAGGCCTCGTATGCAAAAAAAGTGACCGTTGGGCTTGTCGCGAAATACCTTGATAATGAAGACACGTACTTATCTGTGCTTGAGGCGTTGCGTGCCGCTGCATGGCAGGAAAAAGTAGAACTCAATATCGCATGGCTTGATGCTGAAAAGTCTAGTGAGAAAGAGTTTTCGGGTGTAGACGCCTTGCTTGTTCCTGGCGGATTCGGTGCGCGTGGCGTTGAGGGCAAGGTTGCCGCAGCGACGTATGCACTTCAAAACAACGTCCCCTATTTGGGTATTTGCTTAGGTATGCAGGTTGCGGTTATTGCAGCTGCTCGCCTTGGCGGATTGAAGGGTGCAAACAGTACTGAATTTGACGCAAAGACTAAGCATGACGTTGTTTATATTATGGACGGACAGGCGGGTAAAGAGTCGACTGGTGGGACACTACGACTCGGTGATTACCAAGCGACCCTAAAGAAGGGCTCAAAGACTGCACAGTTATACGGTGTACAAAATATCACAGAACGCCACCGCCATCGCTATGAGGTAAATCGACAGTTTATTTCTGAAGTCGAGGCTGGCGGATTGACGGTTTCAGGGACTTCACCAGATGGTGAACTTGTTGAGTTTGTGGAGGCAAAAAATCACCCATACTTTGTCGCAACACAAGCACATCCAGAATTTAAGAGTCGGCCAGATAGGGCGCACCCCTTGTTCGTGGGGCTTATGCGGGCTATTGGCGATATTTAGTCTGCGGTTGGCCCTACGAGTCGACAAGCCTCATCGAATGCGCTCTCTAAGGCTATGACCGAAAGCGGAAGGCAACGGCGTTCGTAGCCTTCGGTTGATTCTTGAAAGGCGCCGTTTATGGAGTTGTTGTAGCTACAGCTTTGAAATCCTGTGCGTAGCGTGGTGTCTATCCATCGAGATTTTTCATTACTCCAGTGGGAGAAATTTATACTGGTAGAGAACGGTGCGCCACCACATTGGTGTGAGCTGATATGTATGTATACTTTTGATTTGTCATATAATGGCACCTCATACTGTACTAGCTCTGGATTGCACGCCTCTTCATATTCAATAATGCAAAGCTTCTCTTTCATTGCTTGATAGTGTTGACGTTCTATAAATTCATCTCGTGTAGCTGGGAGTGGTGATGGGTCAAGTATCCAACCGTTAAATTTAACATTTTTATTAATGAGCGTCTGCTTCTCTAATGCGCTGGCGGTTGACGCCATGGCCGCATCCTTCGCTCGATTTGTTATTCCGTTATAGGCAACAATGGTAATCGCGGCGAGTATTGCGATTACTATTACGACAATTAAGAGCTCGACAATCGTAAAGCCGACCCGTGTATTATAGTTGCCTTTCATGCTATTTACTATACAGCTGCTTATGTTCCTATACAATTGTATTGTTTATGGTTACAATATGAACCAAGAACGTTTCTTGCGAAAATTTACAAAGCGTGTCGCAATATTGCGACGTCAAGAAGGACTCTCACAAGAAGAGCTTGCAGTGAGGGCTGGATGTTTCGATCATTACCCTTTTTGAGTAACTAGTAAATCCACCCCAAAGAGCGTACAATAACAGAGATGGAAACAAATCTTTCTCAAATTATTCACGAACTCTACAACCTTGAAGTCCAGCCACAGGTATCTCGTCCTGCGCCGGAATTTGGTGATTATGCCACAAATATCGCATTGCAGCTTGCAAAGCAGGTGGGTAAGAATCCGCGCGAGATTGCAGAAGAGATTGCAGCTAAACTCAAAGAATCAGGGGCTTATTCTGATGTGACCATTGCGGGTCCAGGGTTTATTAACGTGCGCATTTCAGCGAGCGCCCTAGTGAAGAGTCTTAACGACGAATGGAGCGATACTTATGGAAATTCAACAGAGGGTGCTGGTAAGACAGTAGTAGTTGAATATCCAAGCCCAAATATGGCAAAACCGTACAGCGTTGGGCACCTCCGTCCTGGGAACCAGGGCTGGGCAGCGCGTCAATTGATGGAGGCGACCGGCTGGAAGGTCATTACTGATAACCACCTTGGTGATTACGGCGCACCGCTCGGTATTTGGATTACTGGGTTCAAGAAGTTTTCTAATGATGCGGCACTCGAAGAGGGTGGAGTGTATGAACTTGGTCGTGTATATATTGAGACAAAGAGAGCGCTCAAAGAAGAGGCTGAGCGCGGCGAAGCAACGCTTGCAGATGAGGTGCAGGACTGGCTCTTGAAATATGAAGCGGGTGATAAAGAAGCGGTTGCCTACAGTGAGCGATTCAATACTATTTCACTTGACCATATTCATACTGTAATGAATCGCCTTAAGATCTCAACCGATTATGAGCTTGGTGAGGCGTTCTTTGCACCGAAAGGCAAGGATGCTGTGAAAAAGCTTCTTAATGAGGGTGTTGCAGTTCAGAATGGCGACGGCTCTATAATTGTGCCACTTGATGAGTTCGGATTTGATGTGCCACTACTCGTACAGAAGAGTAATGGAGCGGCGCTCTATGCCACTACTGACCTCGCTACTATTCTGTACCGTGAAGAAACTATCAAGCCTGATAAAGTTATTTACTCAGTGGGCGCAGAGCAGCAGTTTTACTTTTCGCAACTCTTTGCAATGGCGAAGAAACTTGGTATCACCACCGACCTTTACCACCTTTGGTTTGGCGTTATTGACCAGCTTAACGAGGATGGCACACGCGAGAAAATGAGCAGCCGTAAGGGTGTGGTGCTTATGGAAGAGCTGCTTGATCAGGCTGAGGCGAAGGCTCGCGAGACCGTTGGTGATCGAGATATCTCGGAAGATGATATTAAGAAGATTGCCCTTGGCGCAATTAAGTTTACTGACTTTATTTCTGACCGCCGAACAAATATTTTGTTTGACTGGAAGACGATTTTTGCGCTTACCGGTATGAGTGGACCGTATGTTCAGTATGCAGCAGTGCGCGTGAATAAAATTCTTGATGAGTATGGTCGCGGTGATGCTTTTGTAGATACCTATGACTATGTGGCGGAAAAGGACGTACTTGCGAAACTTCTTGAGTATCCAAGTGTTGTAAACGCAGCGGCTCGTGACATTGAACCGCATAAGGTTGCAAACTATATCTATGAGCTTGCTCGTGAGATGAACCGCTACTATGAGAAGACGCCTATCGCAACTGGCGAAGTGTCTGATGATGAGCGTCGGGCGCGCCTTGGTGTGCTTACGAAAGTTTCCCATGTTTTCACGCATGCACTCGCGCTTCTTGGAATAGAAGTGCCAACCAAGATGTAGCAGGGGTGGTAGATTGCTTTTTTAGCAAAAAACTGCTATAATAAGAATGTAGAGTTTTGGAGCGTCGGGGCAACTCGGCGCTTTTCTGACTCTGCACACCCGTGCACCTAGACCGTAGGAGCACCTTTACAATTAGGAGAGAGCATGGATGCTGATATCTTGAAGACCCCCTACGGGGCGGTGCGAGCCATCTTTGCCGAGAAGTTTAAGATGCGCTCCGTAACGTTCGAGTACGAGAAGGAGGAGGGCTACGAGCCGGTAGTTAAGGCAGGGCTTCCTGCGAAGCTCGGCCTGGATAACGTGCCGACTGATGACCTCTACGGTGCACTGCGCCAGCTTGTGGACGAGGGTGTCATCGATGAGTCCTTCGGCGTGCGTAAGATGCGCGCCGGCATCAACGACTCGGTTGAACAACTCGTGGTCACCTACCTCTTCCGGTAACAGGGTGGGGCCGAGCCGCTACGGTATCGGCCCCATCACCCTAGCTTTCTCCTAATTTTATTTCCAAATGCTATACTTAATTTAAGATACAACTCCAAAAGGAGACCTATATGGCTCAAAAGAAAGACTCAAAGACAGAAGCGAAAACACCTGCAGCAAAGCGTCGGGCACTTCGCAACCAGGCGAAGCATCGTGTAGAGGCCGCTGCCACTGAAAGTGCGCAGAAGGTTTCAAGCCATTTCAATGGATTTGTTGAATTTATCAAGGGCCAAGGAATTATTGGCCTCGCGGTTGGTCTTGCCATTGGTACTGCCGCTGGAGATACAGTAAAGAAGCTTGTAGAGGGCTTTATTAACCCTATTGTTCAGTTTATTGTTGGGTCACAGGCGAAACTTAGTACCGCGACATGGACATTTGAAGCTTTTGGGCGTTCTGCGGATTTTGCATGGGGTGCAGCTCTTTCGTCGGCTATAACACTCGTTGCCACCGCACTCGTTGTTTACTGGCTGGTTAGTCTCTTCAAGCTTGAAGTTCCAAAGAAGAAGTAGGTAAGCGGGTGACAAAACTTGTAAGCCGTCCTAAAAAAGACGCTCGCATTTTGTGGGTAGATCTTGAGATGACCGGACTTGATCCGGTGGAGGATCGCATTCTCGAAGTCGGGGCAATTATTACCGACTGGGACTTAAACGAAGTTGCCACATATGAGGCTGCCGTTCAGGTTGGTCCAAGACTTGCAGAGCAAAGAATGCTCAAAGGTCCTGCAGCAGAATTTTGGAATAGCGTACCTGAAACACGTGATGCGCTATTAAAGCAAAACGAAACTGCACGTTCGGCTCGTACGATAGAGAATGAACTTATTGCGCTTGTTGAAGCGCATATGACCGCAGATGATCGTATTATCCTTGCGGGCAACTCTATTCATATGGACCGTCAGTTTATTGATCGCACCTGGGCGCGTCTTGCGAAGCTGCTTCATTACCGTATGCTTGATGTCACCTCATGGAAGCTTGTTTTCGAGCATCGTTTTCGTCGCAAGTTTGCAAAACGCGAAGCACATCGCGCGCTTGACGATATCCGTGGAAGTATAGAAGAATTACAGTACTATCTTGATGCACTTAAAGCAGGGACTAAATAGGGGATATGATGCAAGATACTTCAGGACAAATTACACACAAAGAGTTTGAAGCGCAAGCATTGAGCTTTGCTGACACGTGGCTTGATTACCCTTTCGGTGAGGGTGTAAGTGTATACAAAGTGGGTGACGCCGACACGAAAGAGGGGAAACTTTTTGCTATCGTTCACGATGGCTCGTCGCCACTGCGTGTGAGCCTTAAGTGTGACCCAGTGCTTGCAGAGACGTTGCGCGAGCGGTACGAGACAGTTCAGCCGGGCTATCACCTCAACAAGAAGCATTGGAACACTATTATCTGCTCAGGTCAGCTTTCTAGAGAAGAGATTTTTGACCTACTTCTCCTAAGCTATCAGCTTGTTGCTGGAAAAAAATAATTACTCGTTTGAGGCGCTAAATTCGGCAATTGCCTTCTGGGTTGGCAAGAGGTTGTTGTACGCTGTTTCGAGGGTCTTTTTTGTATTTGGTCCGCTTTGCGAGTGGAGCTGTTGATAAAGGGCAAGGATACCAGAGAGCTGGTAGCTCATTTCACGGGCGTACGCGCTGTCATACTTGGCATTAAATCGAGCCGTCTCAAGGCGAGTAGTCATTTCAGTGTCACGTGTTGCCTCTGATTTAGTGATTGATGCGGGTATTTTCTTCGGAGTGACACCAACTGTTTTAAAAGGTGTTGCGAGATCTCGTTGCGTGTTAGTAAGGTAGATCTTAACTTCGCTATTCAAAGAACGAAGTTGGCTATTTTTGATAGAACTTCCAGCCGCACTGGTGACCTTCTCTGTATTAGTAAGGCGCAGTGAAAGCTGCTGCCATGGTGTATTTTTTCCACCACCAATAGCATTGGCGATAACCACCATGATGATAACAAGAATGACGATGCCAATTGCCAGAAAGATAACGTTCCGTAGATTAAGCTGAAAAAGCTGGCGTTTTGGGGCTTGGGGTGCAATCTTATCAAGATAGTCTGCAGGTGACTGGTTCATACTCTCATTTAACCATAATCGATAACAGAGATAAAGGGCGGTGTGCGGGTCGTGAGTTCTGGGGTTGTCTTGAAATAAGCGCAAGCAGTTATTTCACTTGTCCCCTTGAGGTATAATAAGATCATGCAAGACGCCAAGGAAGAGATACGCGCTCGGCTCAACATTGAAGATGTTGTAGGTGAGTATGTTCAACTGAAGCGCGCGGGCCGTAACTTCAAGGGCCTTAGTCCATTTTCTGCCGAAAAAACCCCGAGCTTCATTGTAAGCCCGGAGAAAAATATTTGGCATGACTTTTCTTCAAATAAGGGTGGTGATGTGTTTAGCTTTGTTATGGAAGTCGAGGGGACTGATTTCCGCGGAGCGCTTGAGATCCTCGCGCAAAAAGCAGGCGTCGACCTTTCTGCTCAGAATTCGCAGCAAGCTCAGGAGAATGCTAAGAAGAAGCGCCGCCTTCTCGAAGCGCACGTACTTGCAGCTCGTTACTTTCAGCAAAGTTTATTGCAAAATCAGACAGCACTCGAATATGTATTTAAAAAACGCAACTTGAGCAAAGAGGTGGTTCAGGATTTTCAAATTGGCTATGCGCCAGATTCAGGCGCGGCGCTCGTCCAGTTTTTAAATCGAAAGGGTTTTACGAAACGAGAACTTGATGAGAGTGGTCTTGTGAACCGCTTTGGTGGCGATCTTTTCCGTGGAAGAATGACGGTGCCACTTATGGATGCGTCGGGGAAGGTGATCGGGTTTACTGGACGTATTTTGACAGATGAACCAAATGCACCAAAGTATCTCAACACACCGCAAACACTCCTGTATGATAAAAGCCGTCATGTTTTTGGTCTCAGCCAGGCAAAAGAGGCGATTCGCAAGAACGACTATGTCGTAGTTGTAGAGGGTAATCTTGATGTTGTGAGTAGCCATCAGGTGGGCGTGAAGGCGGTTGTAGCAACTGCTGGAACAGCCATGACGGAACAACACCTAAAAGCACTTGTTCGTTTGAGTCCGAACATAAAACTTGCCTTTGACGCTGATGCTGCTGGTCTTGCGGCTACGGAACGCGCGATTCCTATTGCACAGAACGTTGGCGCGGAGCTCACAATCGTAAGTTTGCCAGATGATGTAAAAGACCCAGATGAACTTATTCAGAAAGATGTTTCGTTGTGGCAACGGGCAATCGATACCTCCGAGGCGGTAGTTGATTGGCTCTTCCGGCAATATGCTGCCCGTGAAAATATGGAGACTCCCGCGGGAAGGCGTGATTTTACTACAGCAGCCCTGAAAGTCGTGCGAAGACTTGATGATGTCGTTGAGCAAAAAGCGTATGTTAAAAAAATCGCACGATACGTCGAGATGTCTGAAGGAACAATTGCCGAAAAGCTTGCTACTGGCGAGGTGCCAGAGGAGGTGCAACTAAAAGAAGTGCGTGCTGTACCACTACAGCGTCCACAGCCGCGCTCTAACCATGATACGCTACTTTCTATCGCCGCGGTCGATCCGGAAGTGCGCCCGCTTCTTGGGTCGCTTGTGTATGAGCATTTTATTACTGATGAGCAAGTTGAGCTACTGAAATACCTGCAGACATCTACGGAAGTGCTTCAAGAGGTGCCTAAAGAGTTGCAAGATTATGAAAACTATGTAAAAATAATATTACTACAGGCCGATACACGATACGGGCAATGGGAGTCGAAGGATCGCGCTCTCGAAGCTGCTCGCTTGGTCCGCCTTATAATAACCGAACACAAGAAAAAACAGATACAAGTACTAAATGAACAGTTGCGAGTCGCCCAGGATACCGGCGACGACGCAGAGGCGACGCGTCTTATGCGCGCACTGAATGAACTCATAAAGGAGACAACACGTGCCAAGAGGTAAAAAGAAGCAAGATGCACCAGTAGAAGATGTATTGCTTGAAGGAGTAGAGGGTGAAGCGACTGAAGCGCCACAGACCGAAGGACTCGGAGCTATTGACTTTGATGGTCCAGCTGCAGAAGAGCTTGAAGAGGTAGATACGGACGAAGATCTGCTAAGTCAGGAGCAGTATTTTGATGATGCAAGCGACGACAGTGTCCGCTTGTACCTTCGTGAAATTGGTAAAATCCCGCTTCTCAACGCTGAAGAAGAGCTGGCGCTTGCACAGCGTGTGATTGCGGGTGAAAAGAAGGCGAAAGATAAGATGGCAGAGGCAAATATGCGTCTCGTCGTCTCAATCGCAAAGCGCTATAGTGGCCGTGGCCTTGATTTCCTCGACCTTATCCAAGAAGGAAACACCGGACTTCTTCGCGCCGTTGAAAAGTTTGACCCAGATAAGGGATTCAAGTTTTCAACCTATGCAACGTGGTGGATTCGCCAAGCAATTACCCGTGCTATTGCTGACCAGGCGCGTACTATCCGTATTCCGGTGCACATGGTGGAGACAATTAACAAGTTGCTCCGTACGCAACGCCGTATGACACAAGAGCTTAACCGTGAGCCAACCATTGAAGAGCTTGCTAAAGAACTCGAGATGGAGCCTGAAAAGGTTGAATACGTCATGAAGATTAAGCAGGATATTACTTCACTTGATGCTGGCGTTGGCCGCGATGGTGATGATGAAGATTCTGTGCTTCGTGATTTCATTGAAGATGAAGAGTCTGCAACACCAGAAGAGTCTGCGGCATCACAGCTTCTTAAGGAGCAGGTGCAAGGAATCCTCTCAACACTCTCAGACCGTGAACAGAAAATTATTAAGATGCGCTTTGGTCTAGAAAATGGCAAAAGCCATACACTTGAGGAAGTTGGGCAAGAATTTGCCGTTACTCGTGAGCGTATTCGCCAGATTGAAGCAAAGGCGCTTGCCAAGCTTCGTAAGCATAAAGATTCAAAGAAACTACACGATTATTTGAGCTAAAAACCGCAAACCGAAAGAAGGTCTCATACGAGGCCTTCTTTTTAATTCTACTTACGCTTTCTATACGGTGTGAAAGGTGGTACTATTACCCCATATGGCAGAGCGACTGAATGGGAAGGCTTCGTATGCACGACGTACTCACGGAAGTGAGCGCAGGGGTGTGTTTGCGACGCCAAGCTATGGGTACATTCAGAACTTAGAGCAATCACGGCGTGATCGTGCTCAAAATCTAGCGAGCTTGCGTGAGAAGTATAACTCAACGACATTCATTCCGGAGTTGATGAGTCCTGAAGAGATGGCCGTAAGTCCTCCCCAGTCTGTGGAGCAGGACGAGCAGGAAATTATCGGTCTTGGAAACAGAGAACTCCCCGCGATTAATCACAAGAATGAAATTATTGACGCTGTTGAGAACAATAAGGTGGTAATTAGTACCGGTGCTACTGGCTCAGGGAAAAGCACACAAATTCCACAGTATCTTTACGAAGCTGGGTATGATGTTTTTGTTGTTCCACCTCGCCGTATTATTGTCGATGGACTTCATGAGCGTATTCAGGAAGAGCTTAACGGTCAGCTGGGTGAGCATGAGGCGAGAAACCTTGTAGGAAAACGTCATGGAGGTGATGTCTCTATCCATGACAAGAACAAAATTTCTATTATGACGCCAAACGTCCTCAACCTGATGTTTGCCGATGGACATATCGACAGGGAATACAAGGACAAGAAGGTTGCTTTCTTGATTGATGAAATCCATGAGCGAAATCTCTATTCTGAACTTGCGCTTGGTCATGCTGCAATGTGGGTGCGTGAGAACCCTAATGCTCGCTTGATTGCCGCCAGTGCGACGCTTGACGCAAAGACGCTGCAGTACTCATTGGGCAGGGTGACCGATGCTGAATATCCAGAAAAAGCAGAAGTCCCCGTCGTGAATATTGAAGGCCGCCCCTTTAATGTGGAAATTCACGAAATGCCCGATATGACTCCGGTACAGGCGTTTGTTGAGAATGGTAGAGGCGATGAATCATCTCTCATCTTTACGTCGGGCATGAAAGAGATTAAAAGCGTTATTACCGAAACGATTCGTGCGCTTGAAGCGCGAGAGAAGGGAAGCTCGGCGGGATACGAATTCAGAATGCTACACGGAGAGTTGACGAAGTTTCAAATGAAGCAGGTGGCTCGACCCGCAGAACGTGGCAAAAAACTTGTAACGATTGCAACACCGGCTGGTATGTCAGGTATTACGCTTCCTAAGGTGACAGCCGTGTATACGGACGGAACGATTAATCGTGAAATCCTCGACGTCGATGGTCACCCGGGGCTGGTTCGCGAATATCTTTCGCAGTCTGAGGTAATTCAAGAGATTGGTCGAGCGGGTCGTGATGTTGCGGGTGGCGTTGGGTATATTTGCGCACCAATGATTATTGGACGCACCGAGCGAAGCATCGAACAGAATAGAAAGCTCTATCCGTTCAAGTCGCTTGATGAGCGCGACCCCTACGCAGTGCCGGAGATTTACAATACCGACTTGTCTTCAAACATTCTTGATAATGCAAAAACGAGCTACGATTTTGAAGAGCTGGGGCTTTTCACTGGACATGAGGTACAGCCAGCAACAATCCAAAATACAAAGACTCGTCTTCGCGCTATTGGAGCGCTTGATAGGGTAAACGAACTGACTGATATTGGGCAAGAAATGACACGCTTCCCGGTCGCGGTAGAGCTTTCACGTGGCCTTGTAGAGTCGCTGAGGCGTGAGCGTGTCTCGCGTCAACTTGCCTTCATGGCGCTGACAGCCTCTGCTGTTGACACAGGTGGCTTGCAGGAATTTAGGAAGGGGTCTGGAACTGAGTGGAAGCGACTCCTTACAAGCAGTGCGGACGACGATTTCTCTGCACAACTTGATCTTATGTTGGCGTTGCGTGAGGCTGATCAAGAAAACGTGACACCACGAGAGCAGTATCTCTACGCCAAGGCATATGACCTTAACCCGCGTCGCGTTGAGCGCGCACGCGATGTTGCAGGAAAGATTCTACATCGCCTAGGCATTAACATCTCTGATATCAACCTCGATTCCCCGAGCTATGAAGAGGTAGGGCTTCTTCGCGATGATTTCACCGCTGGCATGTTTATGATGACATACCGCGAGGCTGGTGTGCACAACAAAGAGCACGTATATAGAGATATTCGCGATGCGAATGCCGTGCGCTTCCGAACAATTAATGACAGGAGTGTTGCTGAGCCAGAGCCGCGCCAGTTGATTGCTGGATTCCCTCGGTATTACACGCGAGATCGCCAAGGTGAGCAGCAGGTGAAGAATGTGCTTGATCTAGTGCTGAGGGTGAGACCTGAGGTGGTTGGTCGTTTTGCGCTTCAGACGAATCTCGTTGACTATGTTCCAATCAAGGGTTCTGCGCGTATGGATGGTGGTATGGTTGTTGAGCGCGAACAAGCGATGTTTGGCGACATAAAGGTAGGTAGTCCAGAAGTGGTGAAGAGCCACGATGATATTCCGGAAACAAGCCAGGCTGAACTTGTGCGCTACTCTCTTCAGAATCCTGGCGACGCCCAGCTTGCACTGCGCTCGGTGGCTGAGGAGCTTGCCGAGTACCGAAGAATACATACCGCAGAAGACCTCGAGCAGTACAGGCAGCTGCAGGCGCCGGCAGACCTAACAAAACATGATATAGAGTCTATCCTCAAAAACTATGCGGCACGGACACGTAATGCCCAGGAGCTTGATGCGCTGCTTGATCGACATATGCTCGAAAAGGGAATTACTATTGCTCGCTATTATGACACGGCTGCTCGTGTTGAGATGACGAGGCGATCACCAGAAATACTCACTATAGGTGGCGTTGAAACAAAAATCTTCTACGATAGGGGCCGCCCCTATGTAACGCGCATTACTGCGGAACAGCAGGCGCAAGCGACTTCTCCTGTATATCTTGATGATGGCAGAGAGGTGCTACACCAAATTAAAAAATCTGGCCGAGGAACGCGTCGAGTTTCATTTGGCTCCGAGGGAGAAGTTGCGGATTAAAATCCAAGTTCTTCTTGTAGCCCACCAAGCGCCTCATACAACTCTTCCACAGACTCTTTATTTCCAACATAATAGTCGGCAATCGCAATCGGGCCACCTTTTTCAAGGTTTTCAATTTCAGAAGTATCACGATCATATGCTTCGGTCGCAGTAAGAGGGCGGATTGGACGCTCTGCGAGACGGCGGTAGCGAGTGCGGCGCGGAGCAACAATGGCTACAACAGTAAGCTCGCCCGGAAAGGCTTTTTTAAGAATCTTGTACTCTGTCCAGGTGTAAAGACCATCGGCGATAATGCGACGTTGACCGGCGTCAATGAGCCGCTGGATTTGCTCAACGATTCGGTTTACAATAACGTCTTTTCCGTGCTCTTCGCGCATTCTTTCTCGGAAGATCCGCTCGTTTTCTGGAGTAATTTCAACGCCTTCATCGCGCATGGCTTCAAGAACGACGCCACCGAAATATACCTTTGGGTAGCCATTTTTTGTAAAGTATTCAACGGCAGTAGATTTTCCCGAGCCCGGCAGGCCTACAAAAGCCAGAATTTGTGTGTGTTTTTGTACTGTCATACCCTCATTGTAACAGATAGCGTATACTTGTAGCATTTGAGCGAAGAACCAAGCTTGCTTGTGTTATTCCGAGAATGCACCCAAGCTACACGTAGTATACTAGAGATATGACAGACGGAGCGCGCCCAAAGAAACTTGCAGTTATTGACGGAAAGTCTATTTTTTATCGTGGCTATTACGCCATGCCGGGGCTTTCGCTTCCGGATGGCACGCCTACGGGTGGTGTATTTGGTTTCGCCTCTATTGCAATTGAGCTTATTAAAAAGATTGAGCCAGACTACGTTGCAGTGGCGTGGGATAAGCCGAAGACAAATATCCGCAAGCGTCTCGAAATTTATCCAGAGTACAAAGCGGGCCGTAAGCCAGCGCCAGCAGACTTTTATGCGCAGGTACCCATTCTTAAAGAGTTGTTAGACGCGTTTGGCTGGCCGTTTTATGAAATTGATGATTACGAGGCGGATGATATTCTTGGCGCCTTCGCGAAACAAGCGGAAGAGAAGGGAGTTGAGACCTATCTTCTCACCAGTGACCTCGATGCACTTCAGCTCATTACACCAATGACAAAAATGTATGCAATTAAGAATGGCCTTTCTAATATTGAAGAATTTGACGTAGCGGCCTTTGAAACAAAGTATGGCATTGAAGTTGAACAATTCTTGGATTACAAATCACTGATTGGCGACTCGTCCGACAATCTTCCGGGCGTACCGGGGGTTGGCGCAAAAACCGCTACGCAACTTCTACAAGAATTTAAGACGCTTGATGGTATTTACGCCAATATAGACAACATTAAGCCATCGGTTTCAAAGAAGCTTGAGGCCGGTAAAGAACTTGCCTACATGACAAAAGAAGTCGGACGCATCTGGACGGATATTCCTCTGGAACTTGATTGGGCGGTGGCGAGCGTTGACGACACCGACCTTCATAAAGTGGCTGAAATTCTCAAGCGACTGCAGTTCCATTCACTTGAAAAGCGTCTGCCAAAGCATATGCAATTTGCAGCGAATGACACGGAAGAAATTGCCGCCCAGATGCAACCTGCACTTATTGAGGCTGACTGGCCAACGCCATTACTCATTGACGGACCAGTCCATATTGAGCGCTTTGATGACATGGTATGGGTTTCAACAGACGGTGTCACTGTGCACAAAAAATCAGTTTCAGAAATTGATTCAAGTGTTTGGCGTACGCTTGAGTTGGCGACGGTTGTGAGCTATGACGTGAAGGCGCTCTATCACGCACTTGATACGTATGGTGTAGCGGTGCGATTTAGTACCGTTCATGATATTCGCCAAGCAGCCTTTCTTATTGACCCACTTGGACGAGACCGCTCAATAACTGCGCTTGCGGGTGTTTCTGAAGACGAGACTGGCGCGGCTCAAATCATGGCCGGGCTTGCTGATACGTATAAGCAACAAGTAGCGCAATTCGAGCGTATTCCAAAGGTTGCGCAGATTGCTCATGACTACGATTTCCCGTTGACGTACACACTTTTTGCAATTGAAAAAGAGGGGGTAAAAGTTGACCCAGCTCAGTTTAAGAAACTCAGCGAAGAGCTGGGTGCAGAGCACGCTAAGCTTGAACAAGAAATGTATACAATGGCGGGCTACGAGTTTAACATTGGTAGTCCAGCCCAGCTTTCAGAGGTGTTATTTACGAAATTACAACTTCCAACTCAGGGTATTAAAAAAGGAAAAACCAGCTATAGTACGGGACAGGCTGAGCTTGATAAGCTTCGTGGGCACCATCCAATTATTGAGCTGATTGAGCGGACGCGTGAGCTCGCAAAGTTAAAGAACACGTACGTTGATGCGCTGCCAAAACTAGCGGATGCTAACGATCGTATTCATACAACCTTTAATCAGGATGTTGCTGCAACCGGACGCCTAAGTAGCACGCAGCCAAACCTGCAAAATATCCCAATTCGTACCGAGCAAGGCCGTCGCATTCGCGAAGCCTTTATCGCAGAGAAGGGCAATGTACTTGTTAGTGCAGACTACTCGCAATTTGAACTTCGGCTTGCGGCAATTCTCGCTAATGATGAAAAACTTATTAACGACTTCAACGCTGATACGGATATTCACACCAAGACAGCCAGTGAAGTGTATGGCATTCCGATGGATGACATTACAAAAGGTCAGCGCCGCGCAGCGAAGGTGATTAACTTTGGTGTTCTGTATGGCATGAGTCCGCATGGTTTGGCGGCAGCAACCGGCATGTCATTTGGACAGGCCAAAGAATTCATTGATCATTACTTTGAACTCCGCGCGCCAATTCGCGACTTTATCAATGCAACACTTGAAAAGGCTCGCACTGAAGGCTACGTTGAAACATTCTACGGCCGCCGCCGCCCAACGCCAGACATTAAAAGTAGCAACTTCATGGTACGGGCTGGAGCGGAACGCGCTGCGGCGAATATGCCAATTCAGGGCACTGAAGCTGACCTTATGAAGCGCGCCATGCTTCAAGTTGATGAAGAGCTTGGCGGGTTAGGAAAGCAGATTCTTCAGATTCACGACTCAATCCTCGTAGAGTGTCCAAAAGAGAACGCCGAGCAAGTTGCTGGCATGCTCCAGAAAATCATGGAGGCCATTGCGCCAGAACTCGCCATTAATCTAAAAGTTGACGTTAGTATTGGCGATACGTGGGGCGAATTATAGCCGTGAAAATTAAGGCGGTTATCTTTGATTGTTTTGGTGTACTGCTTGGCAATACACTCCAGCAATGGACGGCGCGACTTTCCGAAGAAGATGCGCAGAACTTCCTTTCGCTCACATATGCAGCCGACAAGGGCATTGTGTCTGAGGAAGAGGCAACTGTGGAGCGTGCGAAGCTTCTTGGTATTTCTCCGCAGCAGCTTTTAGATGGGTTTGCTGCTGGTGAAGTGCTTAATACTGAGCTCGTCTCATATATACGTGAACTGAAAAAGACATATAAAGTGGGACTCCTGAGTAATATTAATAGTAGAGAGCGTATTGAAGTGCGACTCCCGGATGGATTACTTGATGAGCTTTTTGATGAAATTGTTATATCTGGAGATTTAGGCGTGATTAAGCCGGATGCTGCTATCTATCAGTATGCCGCCGCAAAACTCGATGTAGCCCCAGAAGGGTGCGTGATGATTGATGACGTTGAGCGTTTTTGTGAAGGTGCGCGCACGGTGGGTATGCAGGCGGTCCAATTTAAAACCACTCAGCAAGCCCTTGCCGACCTCAATACAATCCTTGACGAAACTACAGTAACAGTATAAAGTTAAACCATGTCACGATATAGCAAAAATCGCATTCTCCCAACCATTTTAGCCATCGTAGTTATTATTGTTGCCATTGCAGGGCTTGTTGGTCTTGCGCGGCTTCTCTTTGTTGGCTCGGCGCCAAAGACACCAGAAGTAAATGTTGCCCGTGAAGCGTTACTTTCTACGGACGCTGGCAGCTCGGTGACGATGAACGTTCGTGGACCAATTGTTGCAGATGAAAATTTCCGCTCGTTCCAGATTGTTGTTTCGCCATCATCACGCGAAGTGAAGACGTTTACGGGGTACCTTGATGCTGTTATTGACGAAGAATCTCTCTCAAATAACGTCTCTGCGTACACTGAATTTGTTCATGCGCTTGATAAGGCTAATTTGACCAGCGGAAAGCAGCTTGAGGGCGATGCAAATGATATGCGGGGTATTTGTGCAACAGGCCGTATTACCCAGTTCATCATCAAGAGGGGTGGCGAACCTGTACAAACGTTATGGACATCTACCTGTAGTGGTTCTCGTGGCTCACTTCGCGCAAGCACCGAGCAGCTTTCACAGCTCTTTACTCGCCAAATTCCTAACGCCCCAAACTATATTTCTAAAGTTTCTTTGTAGGAGCGGTCTATGCCAGAACTTCCTGAGGTAGAAACTGTTCGCCTCGGTCTTGCTGACCGTGTCATCGGCCGTATTATTATTGCTGAAATGCACGACACTGAAAAAGGATTTCCAAATGCACCTGTGGATGTTAAAAACTTTCTGCTAGGTGCAACAATTACAGGCGTGCGACGCCGTGCAAAGGTACTAATGATTGATCTCTCAACCGGGTACTCGCTGATTGTGCATTTAAAAATGACAGGCCAGCTGGTCTTTGTCTCGCCAGATGACCGATTTGGCGCAGGCCACCCGAACGATAGCCTTATTAATACATTGCCAGATAAATCTACTCGTGTGACCTTGTCTTTTAAAGATGGCGCGGCCCTTTATTTTAATGACCAGCGCAAATTTGGTTGGATGAAACTTATTCCTACTGCCGAAATTCCATCACTTTCGTTTATGCAAAAAGTAGGCCCCGAGCCGCTCGATGCGTCTTTCACAAAAGAAGCGTTCAAAGAACGATTTACACGACGAAAAAAGACGAGCATTAAAGCTGCGTTGCTCGACCAATCTGTGGTAGCGGGGATTGGTAATATTTATGCCGATGAAGCACTGTGGGGCGCAAAGGTGCATCCGACGCGTAAAGTTGAAACTATTACCGAACAGGAATTTACCGACTTGTATAACGAAGTCCGTGCTGTCATGAGCTTGGCAATTGAAAAGGGTGGTTCTTCAAATCACACCTACGTCAATGCCGAGGGTAAGAAGGGGAGCTATATGGACTTTGCGCGTGCCTTTCGACGCGAAGGGCTGCCATGCCCTCGCTGCGGAACGATTATAGAGAAGATTCGTGTTGCTGGACGCGGCACCCACATTTGCCCGCACTGCCAAGTGTTATAATAAAACAGATATGATTACAGTACTGACAGGGGAGAATAACTTTGAAGTCCGCCAAGCTTTGGCGGAGCTGAGTGATTCATATACTGCTGGAGTTGAGCGCGTTGACGGCGCCTCGCTCACACTTGCGCACATCCCAGACCTGCTCATGGGTGTGAGTCTTTTCGCGGAAAACCGGCTCGTTATTATTGATCAACTTTCTGCCAGTTCTGCTGTCTGGGCTAAATTACCCGAGTGGCTCTCACGAGTGAGTGATACGATTCACCTTGTATTGATTGAGCCATCACTTGATAAGCGCACCTCTACCTATAAAGCGCTCAAAGTAGGCGCTGACATTAAAGAATTTCCAGCCTGGACAGAAAAAGACGGTGCGCGCGTTCAGGCATGGGCGGTGCATTACGCGGCGGATCAAGGTCTGACGCTTTCACGCCCCGTGGCTGCGCATCTCGTGTCGAAAGTTGGTGTTGATCAATGGCGTCTCTCGCAGGCAATAGCGGTCTTGGCGCTCCTCGAAGAGGGTACTGAAATAACACCTGTGCTTATTGACGCAACCATCGTGCCATCAACCGAAGAGAGCGCCTTTCAGCTTCTTGAGGCTGCTTTCGGTGGCAGGGCAGAAGAGGTGGCACGAATGGTGCAATCGCTTGCGCTGTCTGAAGATCCGCACCGTCTTATGGCGCTCATTGTGAGCCAGGTTTTTTCGCTGGCTGCGACAGTGCTTGCACCAGAGGGGGCTGACCCAGCCAAGGATTTCGGCGTTCATCCTTTTGTTATTTCAAAACTCCGTCGCTTTAAGAGTAGTCTTGGCACGCCAGGTGCATTGGCAATGGTAGAGCTTTGCGCGCAGGCGGATGTAGACTTAAAGTCTTCCAAGGCGGAGCCGTGGGTGCTCGTTGAGCGTCTCCTTGTTCGCATCGCTCATAAAGATTTCTAAGATCGTGCTATATAAAAAATACCCCGTCACGCAGACGGGGTATTTGTATAAAGATGTACTACTTCTTGGCCGGAGTCTTTTTTGCAGCAGGCTTCTTAGTTGCTGGAGCCTTCTTTGCAGCTGGCTTTGTAGCTACTTTGGTAGCAGGCTTAGCCGCAGCCTTTGGAGCTGCCTTCTTAGCAGTAAGCTTAACACCAGCTTCCTTTGCCTTCTTAGAAAGAAGTGCCTTGCGACGTGCAGCAGTGTTCTTTTCAAGAATGTTTTTCTTTACAGCAGTGTCAATTGCACTCTGTGCAGCAGAAAGAGTTGCTGCGCTTGGAGTTGCAAGGAAAGCCTTGGTAGCTTCTTTAACAGCCTTCTTAGTAGCGATGTTTCGCTCGCGGCGTACGATAGTTTGTTTTGCGCGCTTTACAGCAGATTTGATGATTGGCATGAAGTTCCTTTACCTCTTAAGATTTATAGCACTAATCAAGGGGTAATTATAGCGGAAAATTGAGGAAAAGTAAAGAGGCTGGGGCGAGGTGCTAAACAGTGCAGTAGCTTATTGTGCTTATGCTATACTAAACTCAACATGAAGCGCGCATTTACTATTGTAGAGCTCCTAATTGTCGTGGTTATTATTGCTATCCTTGCTGCCATTGTTGTTGTGGCATACAGGGGTGTCACTAGTAGTGCGGCCGAATCATCCATGCGTTCAGATTTGAAGAATACGGCAGACAACTTGTTATTGTATCAAGCAAAGAATAAAGACCTTCCTGCTACGATGACCGATAGTATCAAGGTGGAAAGTAATGGGAACGTACTAACGTATGTTAAGATGACGGGATCTACTTTTTGCCTTTCAATTACAGGCGATGACTCTACTGGAAGGGCTTTTCATACTACCGAAGAAGGGGATGTTGCAGACGGTGAGTGCCCCGCTCCATATATCCAAACGATAACTACAGCTGGCTGTCCAGTTGTCAAGACGGTGGCTGTGGATGCTAGGAATAACCATACATACTGGGTGCAAAAGCTTGTAGACGGTAACTGTTGGATGCTTACTAATCTCGCCTATGCCGGAGGGGGGAGCAATGCGTATGGGGATGTTAAGACTATAGCAAAAGGAACTCTTGGTGGTGGTGTTAGTGTAACTGCTCCTCAGTACTTTATTCATAGCAACTCTAACCCGACAACAACTCCGACTAAACCGTCGGTGTCTACAGACGGAGGGGTGACAAGTCCTCAGTATGGATATTATTACAATTGGTGCGCAGCAATGGGAGCTCAAAACGGCACTAATGGACAACCCAGCACTGCCGCATGCGCAGAAGCAACAACTCCA
The DNA here is from genome assembly GCA_025349965.1 of Candidatus Saccharibacteria bacterium TM7i. Classification (GTDB taxonomy): domain Bacteria; phylum Patescibacteriota; class Saccharimonadia; order Saccharimonadales; family Saccharimonadaceae; genus Microsaccharimonas. The sequence continues at coordinate 749,011 of CP075337.1, read as the reverse complement.
GCTCCCAATACGAACGTCTCTATTTGTCCTGCTGGCTGGCGACTTCCTACAGGGGATGGAGCAGGTGAGTTTACTCAGCTTATTGCTGCACTGGGCGCTGGAAGTGGTGTGGCCGGGGTTAATATGTTAAAGTCAATATTTTTTATTCAGTTTGGTGCTAATGTGACCAACTATGGCTTTAATGTTCCTGGGACTAGTGCGACACTGTGGTCCTCCAGTCAGTACTCATCCACCAACGCATATTACATGAGTGTTAGTGCATCAGGCTACATCTTTCCTGCGATGAGTGGCAATGCTAAGAATCTTGGGTTCAATGTTCGTTGTATCGCAGTTTAATTTTTGGGTCTATACTAAATATATTGACCCCCTGAAAGTTCTTATGGTATAGTAAAGAAAATAGTCTATTGCGCTAGCAAAAAACAATAGGACAAAACAAAAAACCATGGACGAACTAAAAACAAAACAGCAGGTTATAGACAAGCTCAAGCAGGCCGAGAAGGTGCTGGTGACTGTGTCAAAGAACCCTTCGGTGGATGCGCTTTCTGCGGCGCTTGGACTTACACTTCTTTTGGATGAACAGAAGAAGTATGCAACAGCAATCTTTAGTGGTGAGACACCACCGGCGCTTGCGTTCCTTGAGCCAGAAAAGACGTTTGACGACACAACAGACAGTCTTCGAGACTTTATCATCGCTCTCAATAAAGAGAAGGCGGACCATCTTCGTTATAAAGTGGTTGACGATGCGGTGAAGATTTTCATTACGCCGTACAAGACAACCATCACAGAGGAGGATCTTGAATTTAGCCAAGGTGACTACAACGTTGAACTTGTTATCGCCGTCGGGGTGGATAGTCAAGAAGATCTTGATGCAGCCCTCGATAATCACGGGCAGATTCTTCACGACGCTGCAATTGTTACTATTTCCGCCGGCGACCAAACAAGTACATTGGGTGGCATAGACTGGCGTGATGCTGGTGCAAGCAGTCTTAGTGAAATGGTTGCAAGTCTTGTTGATGGCCTCAAGAAGGACAAGAAAGAGCAGCTTTTGACTGCACCAATCGCTACAGCACTGCTTACGGGTATTGTCGCCGAGACCGAGCGCTTCAGTAATGAGCGTACAACCTCTCGCGCAATGACTATCGCCGCAACACTTATGTCAGCTGGCGCAGACCAGCAGCTGATTGCTAATGAGCTCCAGAGCGCGGAGGCTACTGAGACTTCTGTGATAAATAGTGAAGTAGTAGAAGAGGGCGCTCCAGAAGAGCCATCAGATTCAGATACGCCTGATGCAATCTCTGACGGTGCGGGTGGGCTTAGTATTCACCATGACCCATCAGAGCGACCAGTGAAAAAGGCTCCTACGGATGAAGGCGAGACCCTTGCTGAATTAGACGAGCGCGTTCGCGGTAAAACTCAAGAAGAAATTATCACCGAAGAAGCAAAGCGTGCCGCTGAAATCCCTGCGCATGGACCTCAGCCAGAAGAGTCATCTCTTCCTGTTGAGGGTAGTCAGCCGGAAGTACCGGAAATTGGTGAAATTCACTCCGCCGTAAGCGCGGCTCCCGTTCCTGAAGAGGGGCCGGCATTAGGGGGAACGCTCAATGCGACAACCGCTCGCGCTGAAGACGATGCTCGACAGGCTGCTGAAAGCACTCAAAATGCGACGATTCTCACACACGCATACTTGGGAGATGATGCTTCAACGCCAGAAGCTGGACAGGGCGCAGTTAATGATGTTGCCGAGCCGAACGATGTACCTGCTGGAGATGTTGCTTCGCTTACTGAGGTGGCCTCAGCGCACGCAATGAACGGAGAGAAGGTAATTGAGCCACTTCATGATATTAGTGCACTCGCTCAACCGGCAGAGGATTCTGCGCCAGCTGCGAACGCATACGGTCTTGAGCAGGGGGCTGTCGAGGCTCCTCTGCCTGCGCCGGACATGACGCTTCCTATGCCTCCGCCGATTCCTGATTTTTCACAAATGGGTGCAGCTCCTGCCCCGGCATTGCCGTTGCCACCATCTGAGCCAACCCAGATTCTCGGTGACATCTTAAACCCTGCTCCAGAAGCACCACAGGTCATTCCTATGACTGATGTAGGCATGTCGAGCGCATATGCAGTTGACGGAGAGGCTTCGGCTGCTTCGCAGTCTGCGACGGTGCCACTTGTGGCCGCACCAGTCCCACAGCAACCTGCGCAGCCGTCAGGGGCTTATTCTGCGGACCCTGGTCAATATCAGATCCCAGCACAGCAGTAGGTGACAATGCTTGTTCTTGAAGAGCATAGCGTTCAGCTTGTAGATAAACCCGCCGGCATCACCAGTTTTGGGGTTGTTGCTCGTGTGCGCCGTCGTCTATCGGAGGTTCTTGGTAAAAAAGCCAAAGTAGGACATACCGGGACGCTTGACCCATTTGCGACCGGCCTGATGATTATTGTGACCGGAAAAGAGTGCCGCAATGCCATGCAGTATTCCAAACTCGATAAAGAGTACGAGGCGACGATTTGTCTTGGGCAGACCAGTTCTACGGGTGATCCAGAGGGTGAAATTACTGATGTATCAGACGTTGTACCAACGGATGCTGCAGTACAGGCGGCGCTTGAGCAATTTACGGGCGAAATAAAACAACGCCCGCCAATCTTTAGTGCTATTAAGATTAACGGACGCCGCGCCTATGACCTTGCGCGCAAGGGCGAGGCGGTTGAAATGCCGGAGCGCACGGTAACAATCCACGCGCTTGAACTGATTGATTACACCTATCCAAATCTACGCATACGCACTCATGTAAGCAGCGGGACGTATATTCGTACACTTGCTGAAGATATCGGCAAGGTTCTTGATACGGGTGCCTATTGTTCTGAACTTCGACGTACGAAGGTGGGGTGGTGGGGTGTGGAAGATGCGACACCTATTGAAAAGTAGTGGATAGTATTTATTTTTCTGCAGTAACGTCCGGAAGGGGATTCCCTGCGCCGCTGATTTTTTGTGCAAGTGCTTGCTCGATAGCAGAGAGTTCATCGATACGATCACCAATAGTCGCGCGCACCGTAGGGTCAGTAAGGGCTGTTTTGACGTTCCTGTAAGCCTTTATGAGGTCTGGTAGACTTGCATTGTTGATACTTGTCTCGAGCGTGCCACCAGAACTTGTGTCGGCGAGGCCTGCGACCCAGCCAAACTTAAGACCTGCCATGTTATTCGCAGAGACGTTGCCGAGAGTTCCAATCCGAGCTCCTGCGAGTCGCTTGTTGTATTCTTCGACGCCAAGAACGGCCGCATTAAGACTGAGGTCATCTTGAAGGTGGAAGCCACCCGCGCCCTTGAAGGCATCCTTGTTGCGGTGAATTGTTTCGCTGATGAGCTGTTGATCAAGATGTGTGACACCGCGAATCTTTTCGAATAGACCGATGTTCTTCTCTTTGGCTTGTGCCTCGAGTGCTGCGGCAAAGATATCGTCATCAATTGCACGGCCTTTGTAATCAGCCTTCCCTTCGAGGCGTGCAGTAACAACACCTGCGGAGTACTGCTTGAGCCCCTCTCCGCTACTAAGAGCAACATCTTCAATGTACTGAACGTTTGCTTGGCGTACGTCTGAATTTAATTTATCAAGTGTTGCTTTGGCGCTTGCACGAGCACGCACCTCTCCGGAGCGGCCACCGATACCTGCGGCAACTTTACGGAGTGCTTCACCCGCAACAGAGTCAACGTTCATCGCATCTGCGAAAGCTCGCGCGGTTTCGTATTGAGCTGATGTCGTGCCTTGTTTTTGTGCGTTTGCTTGAATCGTCGCTTCCTTCATTTCGCGCATCAACGTATCCGCCTCGCCAGTGCGCACGAGCTTGCCAGACTTGTACTCTTCCATCATGCGAGCATTCTGATTATTCAACTGATCAACGGTAGCCTCACCCGCCTTTGTACGTAGTGTGTTCATGTGAAGCTCCGAGCTTTCATCGGCGCGTAGTTTCTCTATCATAGCAGTGGTGCGAGTCTTGTTTGCCTCAAGACCCTGCTTCTCGGTTTCGAGTGTCTTTGTAGCAACACTCAACCTTGAGCCTGGTGTAGAGCGGATTCCTTCGATATGTGCGTCATTACGGGCATGAACGGTGTCTTTATTGGTATCATGAAGTGCTGCATTTTCGTGAATCTTCTGGTAACCACGAGAGCTATGATACGCATTATCTGCAGCCGTCTGTGAATTCTTTGCTTTCTCATCAAAATCACGGCTAAAGTTATTTGCCCAGCGTGATGCTTGGCGTGCAAAGTTACGACGACGAAGCTCGCCTGGGCGCCCCTTCATATCTTCACCACTAATACCGCGATTACGGTGTCGTGCTGCGCGTGAATCGGCAAACTTACGAGTTCGGTCAATAAGCCCCCTGTTAGGGTTGTTAACGAGCCCTGCGATACGCCCAAGAAGACTTCCGCTGAATTTAAGGAGGAATGGTGTAATAACGAGCGGTGCAACTTGAACAATCATCCCGAGAATAAGAATGTTAATCGATTGTGCGTTCTGAATGATAATCGCGCCGGCAAGTTGAGAGCCTCCGAAGATAACCGCAAAGGCAGGGAAGAAGATAAGCATCGTCATCAAGAGACCGCGCCATTTATCAAACCACTTTTCGGTATTGGGGAGGAGATAGGCGACAAACGCGAGTGGCGCTATAAGAATCATGACAGTGATGATTGCCTGGCGGGCTGCGAGGATAAGGAGTACTACAAGAATGGCAACAATAAGTCCCATGAGTGCTGGCAGGAGCAGATAGATTGCACCAATGACGGTACCACCAGTTGCTGCGAGTGCTGCAAAGGTTCCTACTCCAGCACCGAGCGCAGCGGTTCCACCCGAAAGGATAAACCCAGTGATACTTTCCCAGCTGAGCATGTAGTCCTTGTTCCATGTTTCACTATCAACGTGGAAGATTTGGTTGCGGAGCTCAATGAATATATTTTGGAGCGAGTATCCGATTATATTAGAAAGGTCTACTGCGATTGCACAGATGATGTAAGAGAGGTTGACGAGAATCGCTGCGATGATGAGTCGCGGAAGAAGCTTCTTGATACCGTATGTCCCGGCGAATGTCCCGGTAAGCTGCGCGTAAACAATAATAAGGAAAACTATAATGAACGCAACGTTCGCAATATTACGCATAACATTCCAGCCTACGTAGAGGCCGCTATCTTGGCTCGTTGTAAGGGGCTGAACTTCCATGAAGCCGCTAATCGCCTCAAACACCCAGTCCATACCAGTAGCAAGGAAGCTGCTTATCTGACACACCATCCAGCCAACCCCCTCGACAGCACAGGTAGTTGCATTTTGGCCAGGAGTGCCCTGAATCGCTACTGACGTTTGCTCACGGGGATTGCTGTATGTTTTAGTTGCAGGGTTGTAGGTGAATTTCACATGTTGTGCATTTTTTGCACTTGGTGGGTCTACGCCAGGGGTAAAGTAGAGAATGTATACATCGCGAGGGACGTTATTGCTCTGCGGTCCATTGCTATTGCTTGGAGTGCTGCTTGAGGTAAAGTACGGAGCGTTCTCGCTAATGCCTGGAAACTCGTTTCGCTTGGCTTTGCCCGCATCGACGTACTGCCGTCCATCGTATTGAAGTGAGGCGCCATTCCAGTCGGCAGCTGCACCCTGTGCGTGAGTAGGTTGAGCGAATAGGGTTGCCCATAATAATGCCGCACCAAAGGCGGCGATGACAAACATGAAGATAGTCCGTACAGAGAACCCTTTTAAAGCCCTAGTGTACGGAGTGATCCCAAATCGCTCCATATACTTTCATTATATCATTTATGGGGTAAAAAGTCAATACTTATGCTTGCTGTCGGTATGGGTTTATGCTAATACTATGCATTGTGATTGGACGCCCCTGTAAAAGGGCGGTGTCATCTGTTCATTAAGAATTTGATGTTATTTTCATCTACAAAGGAGTGCTAATGGAGCCACTCGAGGAATTACAAGAAATTGCATTTCGTCGAGGGGTGGGAGTCTCGAGGCGGAATGCACTGAAGAGTAAGGAGTTTCAAGAATTTTGCCAAGCGAATATGCCAGGCAAAAGTATATCCGATCGAGAGACTCGACTCCAGCTTGAGTATCTCGGCGGCCAGCTTGCTGACCGTGCTTTTAAGAATTTGCCCGTTCGCTTTCAGCGAGCTGCGCATAACTGGAAGTACCTTTCGGCTAAAGAGCAACGAGCTACCTTAAAAGACTTGGTTGACGCGCTGGGTATCAGCGAATGGTACGACAAGCGTGGCATTGAGTTTAGTGCTATGGACGGGAGTATCTTTCCGAACGAGGCGAAGACCTGGACGCGCGGAAAGGTGCCACCGAACTGCCTCGGTATGGTGCAGATGTTGGTTGGGTTTGCGCGCGCCACGGGGGATAAGCACCTCGTCGCGACACCGCTCATTCCAGCTGACTACTTTTCGGCTCGCTCGAAGATCTTTGGCGTTCAGCGATTAATTGAGTGCCTTGAGCCACATAGTGACTTGCCGTCGGTGCGTGTTGAGCTGCGGTTCTTGAAGCGACAGTTGGCGGCATGGTATGGCATACTCTCGACGTTTGATAGTCGAAATGAGCAAGCACATCATGCGCTTCTGCTGCGAGGAAAGGGTCGGGTTTGGTACTATATTGACCCGTACTTCTGTACGTTTGTGGCGATACCAGCACAGAGTGATCCCGAGGGGTGGGCGGCTCTCAACTCGTTGCGACGACGCTCTAAGTGGCGTACTCATGGTCTTTACCACGGTGTTGAGTCGTTTCGAGAGGTACTCTCAATACAGAGTGGTGCCGCCTTTATTTGTCGAGGGCTTGAGGTCGTGCTGCAGTGTATCCGTACACCGCATGACGCTCAGGCTATTCTCGATTCGGCTAAGGGGTCTACGTGGGCATTTGAGCCGGCTCCGGCGCCGCTCAGGCGAACTCGTGAGTTGCGTGCACATTACGCCCAGGGGTTGTATTTTGCTTCACTTGTTCTTGAAGAATTCACGAACATGTCGAGGCAGATGCCCCCTGCGGTTGAGACTGGTGCGTCTGAACTTGCCATCTCTGCGTTTGTAATGAACCACATAGCTGCATCACGCGGTATAGCCGATGCGGCTATTGTGCAAGCATTTTCAAGTCAGTATATCGTGAAAGATCAGCACGCTATGGGTGCAGAACTTTCAAAGGAGTGTCTCTGGTATGAAAAAATGCCGTCGTGGACAATCCTTCCAATACTTCGTGGGCGTATCGAGTCCATGAAGACTCCTGAGAGAAAGTAGAAAAGAAAATGGCAAAGAAACTGTCAGTTAAAGCGCAGACCGCCGCTGTTCGCGCGCTCCTCGAGGAGGGTGTGGATCTCGATGAGATTGCTCGTCGTGTCGATCTCTCGAAGGGCGTCGAGAAGGTTCGAGCCGAGCGTGAGGCGGGAGCACAGAAGGCGTCGAAGCCGCGAGGCTCCGGGTCGATGATGCCCGTCATGCTCACGTCGGCGCGCAGGTAAATCACGTACCCTAGATGGGGCGGTTGAGACATGAAAGTGTCTCCCGCTCCGTCTGGGGTTTTATTTTTGCCTTTGAGTAGTAAGCGGAGCGGTATGAGTTCCTATAACTACCCCTTGAAATCTTCCAAAAACCCTGCTATAATACACACTTGATGATTACAGCAGATAACAAAGCACAGGCGTTTGCTCTTACACAGCGACACAAAACCGACGTTGGAAGCCCAGAGGCTCAGGTGTCAGTTTTGACAAGTCGTATCAAGGAGATTACCGAGCACCTCAAGACAAACAAGCACGACCACATGGCTCGTCGCGGTCTTGTACAGATGGTAGGTCGCCGCAAGAAGCTTCTCAAGTACCTTGAGAACAAAGACTTCGAAGCCTACAAGGCAGTTGTCGCAAAACTAGGACTCCGCAAGTAAGCGGAGTTCTTTTTTATTTGAACATCTCACTCTTCCCACGTCGCAACTTGTGTTAAGGTGGCTATGCTTGCGCATTCCTTGATTTGAATTTATGCTATGGAAGCGCAGATGGTCTGCGTACATTTAGTAGGGGTACGCCCCAAGAATGTTCTTTGAAAAGAAAGCGGTGATTGGTAATGGGTACGCCCAACAATCAGAATGACTCAGCTCTGCGGGATATACTGGCGAAGGTGGTGACCGCTAGCCTTAACAATAAGGTGCCGGAAGCGGAGCTGCACCAGCATGGTGCTGATATCATGCTGCTCGAGCACACGTACACCCGCCACGTGAAGCCGTACCTGAAGTATCTGGAAGGGTACAGGTCGATCGGTGATCACGAAGGGTTCAACGATATCATGGGCTATGGTACGGCGTCCTCCGGGCTCATGCGTTTCAAGGATATGCAGGCGCTGCTCCTCCTTGACGTTGAGCTTGTCCCCAAGGAGGCGTCCACGCACACGAGGGTCGTGAAGGTGTGGTTGCTGCGGGATGGTACGTGGATTGGCTGGACGGCGCAGAAATATCGTGACGCTGGTCAGTTCGCGGAGAATCCCTATAGCGATGACTATGTGCATGTGTGCAAGTCGGTTGCTGAACTCTGTACTGTTTTCGAGGTGACGGGAAGCTACTACGTGAAGGGGCGGACCCAAAGGCACCTTCCTCGCTACCTCCCGCTCATGATTGAGTGTGAACTGCACCGCGTCATGACCGACACGGTCGACGAGCGTCAGAGGCGATTGTCATCAATCGAAAACGCTCGTGATCAAATGAGCGTTTACAGTGAGCGGGTTTCGTTCCCCGCCTTCTAACGCCCCGCCCTAAGGTTGAGCCTCGCTCCCTCTGGGCGGGGCTTTTCCTTTTATGTTGACAGGATATACTAAGAATAAAGGGAGACTTGAAAGATGAAATATACAGGAATGAAGTTGCGTAACTTTGAGCCACGAGATGGGGTGGTGGAATTAGAAATTATTGACACAGACCCAGGTGTGGGCGAAGAGGTACGTCCCGGCGCGACAGTCACCGCGCATTACACTGGCGCGCTCGTGCGTAACGGCATTATTTTTCAAAGTAGTTATGATTTTGGTGATGCGATGACCTTTGGCCTTGATCAAGTAATTTCTGGATGGACACAAGGTGTTCCTGGTATGAAAATAGGCGGGACGCGACGCTTAATTATTCCAGCGGAATTGGCGTACGGTGCCTCTAGTCCTGCCCCAAACATTCCCGCAAACAGTGACCTCGTGTTTGACATTGATCTTATTGCGATTCCGAAAAACGGGCAATAAAACGTTCTCGTGCGTTGAGGCTATGTGGGCATCTTGTGGTGCCTCATCACCTTTTAAGTATGCTATAATAGAGCAGGTAATTAAGTAGATAGTGATAGAGATAAAAGCTTAATGTATTTAAACTTTTGCCCCTGTTACTACTCTACAGATACATAAAAGGAGACACTATATGTCAACAATAAATCCGCATGGCAAGGATGTTTTAAGTGTGACCACTGAATTTCAGGGCCGCCCACTAACGCTAGAAGTAAATCGTGTTGGGTTCCGCTCAACTGGTTCAGTGCTCGTGCGCTACGGCGATACTGTCGTGCTCGGTACCGCACAAGTAGGCTCGCGCCCAGTCGTACTTGATTACTTCCCGCTCAGTATTGATTATGAAGAAAAATTTTATGCAGCTGGCAAGATCAGTGGTAGTCGCTTTATTAAGCGCGAAGGCCGCCCATCTGACGAGGCCGTGCTTATTGGTCGTCTCATTGATCGCCCAATCCGTCCACTTTTCCCTAAGGGATATCGCCAAGAAGTACAGGTGGTAGCGAGTGTTCTTTCAATGGATCCAAACTTCCGTCCAGACTCAATTGCAATGATTGCAGCGTCAGCAGCCCTCATGCTTACAGGTACGCCATTTGATGGTCCGGTTGCAGGACTTCGTGTCGGCCGCATAAATGGTGAGTTCAAGGCATTCCTTACACCCGAAGAGCGTGAGCAATCAGACCTCGACCTCGTTGTGGCTGGTATTGAAAGTGGCATCACTATGGTTGAAGCTGGCGCAAACGAAGTTTCAGAAGAAATTATCGGCGATGCGCTTGCGTGGGCATTTGAAGCCTACCAGCCAGCAATCGCGCTCCAGAAGGAATTGGCTGAAAAGGTTGCGCCTGTTGCTCAGGAATACACACTTGTGCTTCCAAATGAAGCTATTCAGGCTGAAGTTGATGAATGGGTGAGTGGCAAGCTTGGTGAAAAACTCCAACGCCCATACCCAGAGCGCAACGAGATGGTAAATGAACTACGATGGGCTTTCCACGAAGCATTTACCGAAAAGCTTGGCGTTGATGAATACCCAGCTGTGCGCGATGAATACGATGAGGCTTTCACAATGGCGCTTCACAAAGATGTTCGCCGTGGTATCGTTGAAGATCAAACTCGTCCAGACGGACGCAAGCTTGACGAAGTGCGCCCACTTAGCTCAGAGGTTGGTATTCTGCCGCGTGCTCACGGTTCAAGCCTCTTTACTCGCGGCGTAACGCAGGGTATGAATATTGTCACGCTTGCACCACTTAGTTATTCACAACTTGTTGACACTATGGAAGTGAATGATGGCGAGCGCCGTTACATGCACCATTACAATGCACCGGGCTACACAGTCGGTGAAGTGCGTCGTCTTAGCGGTCCAGGTCGCCGCGAAATTGGTCACGGTTACCTTGCCGAACGTGCGGTGATTCCAGTACTTCCAAGCGCAGAGGAGTTCCCATACGCCATTCGTAGCGTCACGGAAATTATGAGCCAGAACGGTTCAACTTCAATGGCGGCAACCTGTTCAAGTGTCCTCGCGCTTATGGATGCGGGTGTACCACTGAAGCGTCCAGTATCAGGTGTTGCAATGGGACTTATGCTCGCTGAAGGTAAGCCATACATTCTTACAGACATTGCTGACGCAGAAGACTTCGCTGGTGATATGGACTTTAAGGTAACTGGTACTTCAGAAGGTATCACGGCAATCCAAATGGATATGAAGGTTCACGGTCTTCCAGTTGAAATTCTCAAGCAAGCTATTTCAGGCGCAAAGACTGGCCGGGCACACATCTTGGCGCACATGATTGAAACCATGGCACAGCCACGTGAAACACTGAGCCCATACGCACCACGCATTGAAAAGATTAAGATTAATCCAGACAAGATTGGCGCAGTCATTGGCAAGGGCGGTGAGGTTATCAACAAGATTACCGCCGAAACTGGCGCTGAAATTGACATCAAAGAAGACGGTCTCATTACCGTGGCTGCTTCTGATACGGCTAATATTGAAAAAGCCCTTAACTGGATTAAGAGCCTCACTGAAGAGCCGGAAGTCGGCCACATCTACGAAGGTAAGGTGGTGAGCATTAAAGACTTCGGCGCGTTCATCAATATCCTTCCTGGTATTGACGGCATGGTACACATTTCGCAACTTTCTAACGAACGCGTAGAGCAGGTGACTGACGTGCTCACTGAAGGTGAAATCGTGAAGGTGAAGCTTGTTGGTATCGACGAGCGCGGACGTTTGAGTCTTTCTATTAAGGAAGTGGCGAACGAAGCGTAGTCCGCATATCCACTCCCGTAAAGCCGAATAGCAAGAAAGGCCCGCTGGTTGAAGAAATCGACGCGGGCCTTATTGTTTATGTTCACAGGCCGAAGGCCTCGTTTGTTAATATTCATGATGCGTTTGAAGTATACTTAAGGTCGTACGTTTGGGCACCTCTGTTATACTAGAAAGATATGATTCTCTCCGCCACCATCCAAGAAAAATCCTTTGGCGATAAGCAGCTTTTTCAAGATGCAACGTTTTTCATTGAAGAAGGCGAGAAGGTTGGTATTATTGGCCGCAATGGTGAAGGGAAGACGACGCTTTTTCGTAGCCTGACTGGTGAAGATACTGATTTTCAGGGAGAGATAACCCTTGGCCGTGGTGTGACGATGATTGCAACGCGCCAAGAGCACCATGGGCTTGAAGATGAAACGGTGCTTACGTATATTCTTCACGATCTTCCGCAGTACAGTGAGCTCAAGCATATCCTAGAGACGTACCCGGAGACAATGGGGGATAAGATGCACCTTATCCACAGGTATTCAGAAGCATTGGAGCAGTTTGACGCACTAGGCTACTATACGGTGGAAAACGAAGTGGAAAAGACGCTGGATTCATTCCAGCTTGGCCATCGTGTGCATGATAAAATTGGCAGTCTCAGTGGCGGACAAAAGCGTCTGATTGAAGTTGCTAAGGTGATGATTTCCAACGCCCACCTGGCGCTCATTGACGAGCCAACTAACCACATGGACTACGCTGCAAAAGACGCCTTCCTTCAATGGATGACGACTGCCAAAGAGGCGATGTTGATTATTACCCACGACCGTGACGTGCTAGAGCGCGTGGACCGTATTCTTGAAATTAAAGATAAAAAGATCCTTAACTACAAGGGCAACTATACCGCGTACTTGAAGCAAAATGCCGGCTCAACTGGTGCAATGATGAATGAGTACGAGCTCACACAGCGTCGCATCGTAAATGTGAAGCAGAAGATTCTTGAGTACCAGCGCATGAAGGAAAAGGCGCGTGACGGCGGTACAATTCAGCGCTTTAAGCGCCTTGAAAATCAATCACGTCAAGAACTGGTGGAGCTTGAAAAAGTGGAGAAGCCAACTTTCTGGGTAGATCGTGAGTCAGTTCAGGATATGGGACTTAAGACCGGCGAACAGTACCAGAAGTATAAGGCAAAGAATATCCGCCTTCACGGCGTCACGGGTGACGAAGGCTATAGTCGCCTCCTCGTTAATGTTGCCGACCTTTCACTTGGCTATGACAGCATCCTCTTTGAAGGGGTCAATTTTCAAATTCGCGAAGGCGAGGTCGTGGAACTCCGTGGCCGTAATGGTGCCGGAAAAACCACGCTTGTGAAGACCTTGCTTGCGACGCTGAACGGCGAGAAGTTCCCCGCAACTGTTTATGACGGTGTGATTGATATTGATAAGAAAATCCGCGTCGGTGTCTATGAACAAGAAACGCCTGCGGCAATTCTTAAAAAGTCATTAACCGAAGCGATTGAACACATATTTTTATCACGCGGTCTTCCGGTGGGTGACACCAAAGTACGCCAGCTTATGAGCGACTATCTCTTTACACCGGGTGACGCAAACACCCCTGTAAATCAGCTTAGCGGTGGGCAAAAAGCTCGCCTCCAGTTGATTGATATGCTCGCCGACAAGCCCTCACTCCTCGTGCTTGACGAGCCAACTAACCACCTTGACCTTCCAAGTATTGAAGAGCTTGAGCAAGCCCTGAACAATTATTCGGGTGCCATTTTATATATCTCGCACGATACGCATTTCCGCAAGCAGTTGGGCGGGGTGGTTGTGCAGCTTTAGTGTTTGCTAAAGAAGCCGATAATTACGAACATCGCCACAGCAGCAAGTGCTATAAGTACAGTTGCTTTCAAGCTTAATTTACGGCGATAATGAAATGCCCGCTCGCCAGCCGCGCTATGTGAAATGAGGAATCTGTTGAGCTCATCTGCAAGACCTTTCTCATCAAGATACGACGCACCTATTTCCTCAAACAGGAAGGTATCTGCAATGTCGGTTACTTTTGCGCCGAAACCTTTGCTTGCGCTCTTGCCGCGAATCTTGAATCGATACACACCTTGGCTGAAGCGAAGTGTATACTCACCATCGCTCCCAAGAAAAGACGACTTCACGTCACGCGCATGTGTTGAAGCCAGAGACATTCCATCCATAGAGGTAATATTAAGCATACCTGTCGCTTCATCCCAGACGATAAATCCGGGTTCGGTGCCAAAGGTAGAAAAACCAAGCAGCCACCCACTACCCGTGTAGCGCCAAACGGGGAGAGCCTTTTTATGTACATTGCCTGCAGGTGTTTCTGTAGATTGCATAAATTCAGTATGACATAATGGAGTAAAAGGGGACATATGAACCAGTACGAGAAGTTACAGGCACTTGAGGCGGAGATTATTACGCAGGGCGTTTGCCCTGAGCTTAAAGAGCAGGCTACCCAGCTCGTTATGGGTGATGGAAACCCGAATGCAGATATTGTGTTTATTGGTGAGGCACCGGGGAAGAATGAAGACGAGCAAGGCCTTCCCTTTGTTGGGGCGGCTGGGAAATTTCTTAACGCAATGCTTGCCGAGGCGGATATGGACCGCAGCGATGTCTACATTACCAACATCGTAAAGTATCGTCCGCCTAACAATCGCGATCCACTTCCAGAAGAGAAAGCTGCTTTCTGGCCGTACCTCGTTCGTCAAATCGAAATTATTAACCCAAAAGTAATTATTACGCTCGGGCGTCATAGTATGGAATATTTCTTGCCGGGCCAGAAAATAGGCCAAATACACGGACACGCAAAGCGCATCTCTTTCGGCGATCATAAGCTTGTGATCGTCCCGCTCTACCATCCGGCCGCCGCATTGTATAACGGTGGTATGCGCCAGACGCTTATCGATGATTTTTTGCGTGTTCCAGAGGTGATTAAGCAGATTTAAATCGCTAAATATTGACGCCACACCCCTTATTTGCTATAATAAAACTACTTTCAAAAGGGCAACCTCATCTAAATCGAGAGTGAGTACTACGCAAAACTTTCAATCATAACGCCACTCGCAATAAGCAGTATGAGTCGCAAAGCACACAGACGAGAACCCTGAAAAACCCTACATTGATTATTAAAAAGAAAGCTTTTAGTGCCAAATAAGAAAGTATTTGCTAAAAGAACTCTTATTCATAAATAAAGGAGAAACAAAGTTTATGGGTCAACGACGACTCTCAACTCCACAATCGGACGACACTTCAAAGCAGCGTCCACAGCGTAACAACAACCAGAAGAAGCAAAATAACACCGTGCTTGCAAACACGCAGACGCGTCGCGGTGAAGTCTTCCGCGCGCAGCGTCGCACCAGCGATGATGTAAATCTTCGTGCATCACAGCACGTCATTAACGTACCGGTCAACAAGTCTATCTACAACGGCTACGACGGCCGCCAGTTTAGCATGGCCGACCAAAAGAAGCAGCCGCGCAACCCTGGTCCACGTCTCCGCGTGATTCCAATTGGTGGTCTTGGTGAAATGGGTATTGGTAAGAACATGATGGCGATCGAGTATGATAACGACATCATCGTGATTGATATGGGATTCCTCTTCCCGGGCTCAGATTACCCAGGTATTAACTACATCGTGCCGGACATTAGCTACCTTATTGAAAACAAGCACAAGATCCGTGCCGTTGTCTTTACGCACGGACACCTTGATCACATTGGCGCGTTCCGCCACCTTATTCACCAAATTCCTGCGCCAGTCTACGGCTCTAAGTTCACCCTTGCTATGGTTCAAAAAACTATGGAAGAAGCAACCAGCGGCTATGAGCCTGAATACCACGTTATGGACCCAGAAGCTCACGAGCGTGTCTATATTGGTGATAACTTCAGCATTGAGCTTGTTCGTGTAAACCACTCAATCCCAGATGCAACCGCTGTGGTTGTGCGCACTCCAGAAGGTGTTCTTGTTGACACTGGTGACTGGCGTTTTGAAGAAAATCCTGTTGACGGCGTGAAGTTTGACCTTGAGCGTCTTACTGAGATTGCAACCACCGAAGGCATCACGCTTCTAATGAACGAATCAACCAACTGTGAGTCTGAAGGAACACACCATCACGGTGAGTTTGATGTGCAGGCAAGTATCGAGCAGATTATGGATAAGTACGAGTCAAACCGTCTTATTATCAGTAGCTTTAGTAGCCAGATTCACCGTATGCAGCTTATTCTTGATGCAGCAAAGAAGAAGGGTCGTAAGGTTGCCTTTGCTGGATACAGCATGATTCAGAACATTGAAGTAGCGCTTCGTACGGGTACAATTACTGTTCCAAAAGACGTTATTGTCAAAATGGAAGATATCGTTAAGTTCCCTGATGGGAAGGTGACAATTGTCTGTACGGGTTCACAGGGTGAATTTAACGCGGTACTTAACCGCATGGCAAGTGGTGCGCACAAGCACATTAAGATTAAAAACTCTGATATCGTTGTACTCAGCTCAAACCCAATTCCAGGCAACGAAAAGTACGTTGTGCGAACAATTGACGGCCTCATGCGTGAAGGTTCAGGTGTTATCCAGAACGGTAAGTCTCACCTAACTGGTGTTGGTCCACTCCACATGTCTGGTCACGGCTATTATGATGACCACGTGAAGCTCATTAACGCGCTCAACCCAACCTACTACATGCCAATTCACGGTGAGTTCCACATGCTTGTTCACAACGCCGAGCTTGCGGAAAAGGAATGTGCAATTCCACGTAAGAACATTTTTGTATGTGATGCTGGTGATGTGATTGAAATCGCCGACGGTGCCGCTAAGAAGGCTGGTCGTGTATCAGTCGGCGGTGTGATGTATGATGACTCTGGCGAGATTGTTTCAGAGGTTGTACTTAAGGACCGTATCCACATGTCAAACGAAGGTATGTTCGTAGTCGTACTGACGGTACAAAAGGGAAGTGGTCGTCTTATGACAAGCCCAGACATCATCAGCCGCGGGTTCATTTACCTCCGCGATAGCGAAGAGCTCATGGGCATCATTCGCCAGTATCTTAAGCAGAAGGTTGCACGTACATTCAGCGGTCGTAAGGTTGACCTTGACGTAGTGAAGAAGGAAATCAAGGACGAGCTGACGCACATTCTTTATGACCAGACACGCCGTACACCGATTGTGATTCCTGTGGTGAACGAAATTGGTGGCGGTGGAAACCGTTCAAACGGCAGCGATAAGCCACAAAATGGTCGTGGTCGCCAGCCACAAAATGGCGCATCGCGCGGTGAGAATCGTGAAAACCAGCTTCAAAATGCTGGTCAGCAAGATCGTCCATTCAAGCGCCCAGCGCCAAAGAAATTCCCAGCGCCAATGGTACCAGATACCGAAACGGTTGAGCCGAAGGCGAAAACCGATATGCGCGGATATTAGTTCGAGCAAAGACAAAAACCCCTTCTGTATGGAGGGGTTTTGCTTATGGTATACTTGAGGAGATATGACAAACCAGACACGAAAAGCACTGCCTGGCTTTACAATTATTGAGCTTCTTATCGTTATAGTCGTCATTGCAATTCTTGCAGTGATTATTGTCGTCTCTTATAACGGTATTACAAACCAAGCTCACAAGACTGCCGTAAAGGCGGACCTCAAAACGGCGCATACTAAAATTCTAAGCTATCAAGCGCAAAAGGGTGAACTCCCTGCATCACTCGGACAGGTGGAGGTTGGTGACACTGACAAAACACAGTTTACCTATAGTGCAAATGGCGCTACTTTTTGTGTCGATGCAAAATCTACCGCAAAAGACATCCAGTTTAGTATGACCGAAAAGGGGGTTGTGACTGAAGGTGCGTGTACGCCTCTTGTGGCTGGACCAACAGCAGAAAGCTGTTTCTCTACTGTAGCGGATGCTATATATGACTACTTTGATTATCAAGGCAATAATCCAGCCAATCCAGCCTGTCCCAGAAATGTGATCATCCCATCTGTTATCGAAGGTGAGACAATAACGACAATAGAATATGCTGCCATGGCGGGTAAAGGGCTTACTTCCGTGGTGTTGCCAAGTACGGTCACGCATATCTTTGACAATGCCTTTCAGGGTAATGGCATGACGAGTGCAACCATCCCGCAGACCGTAACATACATCGGCGCCTATGCGTTTACTGGAAATGCGCTTACGAGTGTAACAATTAATGCCAATTCTGTTTTTGGGAATCCTTTTGATCCAGGCGTGACAGTCAACTACTACTAAGGAAGTCCCTTGCAAAACGTAGTAAAATATGCTACAATAAAGTTATAACAACAGGGGCAAAGCACTGCCCACTAGTGGTATACTAATAAAGTTATGGCTAAAAAGAAAAAACGAAGCTCAAAAAGCTCAGCACGAAAGAGGGTACAGCAGTCAGCGCAGCCGCAACATGTGTTGCCTGATGGGTTCTGGCGTCAAATTGGCGCAATTCTTCTTATCGTTTTTTCTTTCCTTCTTATCCTTGGTTGGTTTAGCGTTGGCGGCCCTGTGCTTGACTGGCTCTTCCAGGCTATTCTTGCAACAGTAGGCTACTCTGTCTACGTGGTACCTGTGCTTTTCATCTACATTGCAGTCGAAGTGTTCCGCGCTGAAGAGAACCGCATTCCATTCGCAGTGAAATTTGCATCGACCCTCGCGCTTATCTGGTTCTCTGGACTGTTCGGTCTTCTCAAGCGTTCAGACGGCACTACGACCGGTGGGTTTGTAGGCGATACGGTGAATAGTGGCATGCTTGCTATGGTCAACCCCGGTGTGGCGGCGCTTCTTTACGTCATTCTCATCCTCATTACAGCAATCTTTATTACCAGTGCTTCACCGAAAGCTATTATTACTAAGTTCTGGGAAATGATCCGCGGAGACCGTGCCGATCAGGATGATAACGTCAAGGTGATGCGCAAAGCTGCCGCGCTCGACACCAAGAAGAAGGACGAAAAGTCTGGCTTCAAGCTTAATGCTGGTGTGCCAACACTTGACCCGGCCGAAGAAGAGAAGAAGGAGAAGAAATCTCCGCAACTCAGCTCACTCAAGAATAGTGTTGCTAAAGATAAGGCCGCCGAAGAGCGTGCAGCACTTGTGACAGTGAACGACCCTAACTGGCAGGCGCCGAGTATTGAGTTGCTAGAGAAGAAAGAGTCTCCAGCGGATGCCGGTAACGTACAGCAGAACGCGCAGATTATTCAGGATACCTTAGGGGAATTTAATATTTCAGTTGAAATGGAGGGTGCGAACATTGGTCCAAAGGTGACGCAGTACACCCTTCGTCCGCCAAGTGGTGTAAAGCTGACGCGCATTACGCAGCTTGAGACAAACATTGCCTTGAACCTTGCCGCAACAAGTCTTCGCATGGAAGCGCCAATTCCTGGTCAAAAGGCTGTTGGCATTGAGGTGCCAAACCGTCGTGCGGCTGATGTGCGTCTTCGCTCAATTCTTACAAGCAAGCAGTGGCAGGGTGGTCACGAGCCACTTTCATTCGCGATTGGTAAAGACATCTCCGGTCAAGCGGTTGTTGGTGAGCTTAATAAGATGCCACACCTTCTCATTGCCGGGCAAACTGGTTCCGGTAAGTCAGTGATGATTAATACGCTGCTCTCAAGTCTTTTGTACCGCAACAGCCCAAGTGAGATGAAGCTTATCCTGGTTGACCCAAAGCAGGTGGAAATGGCTCCCTACGAAGACATTCCGCATCTTCTCACACCAGTTATCAATGACCCTGAAAAGACGATTAGTGCGCTTAAGTGGGCGGTGAATGAAATGGAGCGACGCTACAAGCTGCTTGCCGAACATAAGGTGCGTGAAATTAAGTCATACAATGCCATGATTCAAAAGAGTGGTAAAAAGATTACCGTTCAGGATGAAGAAGGTGCCGAACAACAACACGAGAATGGCGCAATGCCGTACATTGTTGTGGTGATTGACGAGTTGGCCGACCTCATGATGGTAGCGGCTCGTGACGTTGAGGCTTTGATTGTCCGTCTCGCCCAGAAGGCTCGTGCTGTAGGTATCCACCTGGTGCTGGCAACTCAGCGTCCATCAGTTGACGTTATTACTGGTCTTATTAAGGCTAACGTGCCGGCGCGTATTGCCTTTACGGTGGCTTCTCAAGTAGACTCTCGTACGATTCTCGACCAAATTGGCGCAGAAAAGCTGCTTGGTATGGGTGACATGCTCATGTCTACCGCCGCGCTTCCGAAGCCAAAGCGTATTCAGGGTGCTTGGGTGACAGATGACGAAGTCTTAAAGATTACCGACCATCTTCGCCAGCAATCACCGCCGCAGTACAATGACGAAGTTGTTAGTCAGCCAGTGCAGTTGAACGGCAAGGGCGGTGTAGTGATGGACTTTGATGGCGGCGCAGGCGGCGGCGATGATATGTACAAAGATGCCGTTCGCGTTGTTGTTGAGGGTGGCAAGGCAAGCGCCAGCCTTCTGCAGCGACGTCTCCGTGTTGGCTACGCTCGTGCAGCACGCTTGATTGAAGAGATGGAAGAGGCCGGCATCATTGGTGCAGCAGACGGCTCTCGTCCTCGCGACGTGCTTGTCTCCAGCCTCGAGGAAGTCTTTGGTGGCACTGAAGAGGAGTAATTTCTCAGCCCACCCTCAGCCTCTTCCTGTAGCGTAATGGTATGGAGACGATTGAGCCGAGGGAGTATCACTCAACCGCCTATATCGATATAGATGGTGTTATTCTTCCTTGCTTCAACCCGGAGCCGTACTATGATGATCAAAACCCGAATGAGGCACTTGATAAGGTTTGGTTGAATTCCATAGAATATTATTACCCAGAGGTTATCGAAGCGCTGGGGAGCGCTTTGGCTGATTCGCTGGTGTTATCATCTTCGTCGCGTATGATGGATTTTATATCGAACGAGCAGTATCGTCCCATCGTAGAAGCGCTCAACATGCAGGGCGCTCTTTTTATTGATGAGGTCCGTCCAGGCTCGATCCACTTGAAGTATGAAGCGGTGATGCGACATTGGGGCGATCGGAGTGGGGAGACTGTGGCGCCTAAGCTTGAGCGAGGAGGTGTGATGACTCCCGTAATGGGACGACGATTGGGGGCCGTAGGAGTGCGAGGGTTCTGGATTGACGACCATATCACGCAGCTTGAATACACCAATGTTGAACAGGCCGAGCTTGGAGGAGGCATGTTGCTTGTGGCGCCTCGCTCGCATAGGGGTATAACACTAAAGGACGTGGAGCATATTGCGCAAACTTTGAATGCTTCATGACTATTTAAGAATTGACTGCCATACTAAGAGTACACCCAGTTGCAAACAGGGGTGAAATATGCTACAATACATCTGTTATCAACTCAAGCCCATAGCGAATAAAAAGTAGCGTGTGGGCATCCGGTCACCCGGATTCCGATCAGGAGGAAAACTCAGTGAAAGAATACGAACTAACCGTTCTCATTCACCCAGATCTCGAAGCAGATTTGGAAGCACCACTTAAGAAGGTGCGTGATATTATCACCAACGCTGGTGGTAAGATCGTAAACGAAGATGTATGGGGCAAGAAGAAGCTTGCATACACCATCAACCGCGAAGAATTTGCCGTGTATACATACATGGACGTAGAACTTCCAGCAGATGCGCCGCTTAAGATCAGCAACATTTTCAACATTACCGAAGAAGTACTTCGCTACCTCCTCGTTAAGGTAGATGAAAAGGGTCGCAAGGCACTTGCAGAGCAGGCAAGCAAAGCTCAAAAAGAAGAAGCTTCAGAAGAAAAGTAATTGTACGGAACGTACAGAAGAGGGAGTAGGGGAGTATGGCACGAAGCATTAACCAAGTAATTCTTATGGGACGCCTCAC
Organism: Candidatus Saccharibacteria bacterium TM7i; assembly: GCA_025349965.1. Lineage (GTDB taxonomy): Bacteria > Patescibacteriota > Saccharimonadia > Saccharimonadales > Saccharimonadaceae > Microsaccharimonas. Next base: position 727,662 of record CP075337.1, on the reverse strand, counting down.
GCGTGACCCAGAACAGCGCACAACTACCACTGGTAAGAATATTGCAAGCTTTAGTATTGCAGTTGACCGTGCTGGACAGGATGACGCAGCAGACTTTTTCGATGTTACCGCATGGGAAAAGCTCGGAGATCTCGTTATGCAGTATCTTGCAAAGGGCCGTCGCGTACTTGTACAAGGGCGTCTCCGTCAGGATTCTTGGGATGATAAAGAAACAGGCAAGCGCCGTACTCGCGTAGAAGTTGTTGCAACCGATGTAACCTTCCTCGATAGTGCAAATGGCGGCGAAGGTGCACCAGCGAGTGGCCAAAGCTCACGGCCTGCTTCTAACGATGTTGTTATTGAAGACATCGATGACAAACCAATTGATTTAAGTGAAATTCCATTCTAGGAGAATAAAATGGCAAAACGACTAAAGAAAGATACCCCAGCGTATTTTGACTACAAAGATGTAAAGACGCTTCAGCGTTACATCAACCCATACGGACAGATTGAGCCAATCGGCAAGACTGGTCTTAGTGCGAAGCAGCAACGTCAGCTCGCAGGAGCGATCAAGCGTGCGCGTCACCTTGCGCTTCTTCCGTTCGTAGCTCAGGGCTAAGAAGATAAAGCGGCGGCCCTCCGGGGCCGTTCACTTTTTTATATAGAATTTATTTTTAAGGAGACGCTGATAATGGCACAACTCTCACCAACAGATTTGAAAAAAGGCGTTGTCCTGCAGATTGACGGCAAGCCGTATAAGGTTGTTGATTATAACCAAAAAGTAATGGGACGCGGTGGAAGCATCGTGAATGTTCGTATTAAGAATCTTATTGATGGCTCTGTTGTTCCAAAGACGTACAAGGGGCAGGAAAAGGTAGATTCAGCCGAAGTAACCTACCAAACAGTACAGTACCTCTATAAGGACGCTGTCAAGTTTTACTTCATGGAGCCGGAAACATTTGAGCAATTTGAGCTTCAGGCTAGCGTTTGCGAAGAAGCGGCTCCATATCTCAAGGAGGGTGATTCACTTTCACTTCAGTTCTTTGAGGGTACGGTTATTAACGTCGAACTTCCAAAGAATCTTTACCTCGAAGTAACCTACACAGAGGATGTAGTAAAGGGCGATACTACAAGTAGTGTTCTAAAGGATGCCACTCTTGAGACGGGTCTTGTGGTAAAGGTTCCCGCATTTATTAAGACCGGTGATGTTATCTCTGTTGATACCGAGACCGGTGCGTATCGAGAGCGAAAGAAGGACTAATGTCCGAGCTGCTGCTTATTAGTAGTCTCGACCCTGTTGAGGCAGGGGAGAATCTCACTGAAAGTCGTCACCCGTGGGTGACGCTGCAGCAGTATTTCACAATTCCAGATGAAAAGATGGATACTTTTGTATCAAGAGTTGGGGAGGCTGTAGAGGCTTTTTCTCCGATTACCGTAACAGGTACGGAGGAAAGTGATACATTTGGCCCAAATGAAGACGTGCGAGTGCGTCGAGTATCGGCCGTTGGTCTTCAGGCGCTTCATACGGTGTTGGGTGAAGTAATTTATCATCACGATGGTGATATTCGCAACCCAGAGTGGGCGTTTGAGGGCTATAATCCGCACATTACCTATGTGGATGGCCGCGCACTCAAAGAGGGCGAGCAGGCACTGCTTCAAACCGTTGAATTGGTGGGTAAAAATGACGCGGGTGATAAAATAATCCAAAGTGTGTGGCGACTTGAGTCTACGGCAGAGGCATAGTGTAATGACGGAAGGTTCGAGTGGTATAGAGCGCGTTATGGTGGCGGCCTTGCTTGATAAGCATGAGGCTGGAGATACGTTTACAACACTTCCTTTGCATCTTACCTACGTCTCCTGGTTTAATCTTCCCACCGAACAACGAAATACTTTTCATGAATATGTTCAAGAGGTTACAGAACTCAATCGTGCCCCCGTTGTAACGGGTGGAAGTTTGCAGTACTTTACGAAGGAAGGTTCTCGTGAGCGGGTTCCGGTGCGGAGGCTCGATGTTCCAACGGTAGGGCTTCATGCCCTTAATGATTTTTCTCCACATGCTGAACTTATGCGATTTGCGCAAGATATAGACCCTGATTTTGACGACACCTATTTTGGATTAAACTGGAGGCCGCATATTAGCAGCACTGCTGATCGCGAGTTTGCACAGGGTGAAGTTGCTCAACTAGAGAGTTTGTCGGTGATAAGAAAAGATTTAAAAATTGGTCGCAAGGTTGTGGACCGAGTATATAGGTGGGGAATATAAGTATGAATAAACATCGTCTTGACGCCGAGCTGACTGCTCGCAAACTTGTTGCAACACGTTCTCAGGCAGAGAGCTGGATTAAGCTCGGCAAGGTAACGGTGGACGGTAAAGTGATTACCAAGCCGGGTCATTTTGTTCGTGAGGACGCTCAAATTGTCCTCACCGCCAAAGAACAGTACGTCAGCCGTGCGGGTCTCAAGCTCGCTAGCGTTGCCAAGCTTCTCGGCGTTTCATTTAAGGACGCTGTAGTGCTTGATGTCGGCAGTAGTACGGGTGGATTTACAGACTACTCCTTACAAAATGGTGCACAAAAAGTGTATGCAGTCGATGTTGGAACAGACCAACTCCATCCAAGCCTCCAGGGGAATCCAAAAATTGAGCTTCACGAAAAGACGGATATCCGTGATTTTATACCGCCGGTGACCCCTGATATTATCGTGATTGATGTATCGTTTATTAGTCTTCGAGACATCTTACCCCACCTTGCCAAAGCAGCTGCTGGTCCGAACACAAAAATTATGGCCATGGTGAAGCCGCAATTTGAAGCGCGTCGTGAGCAGGCCTCTAAAGGTGTTATCAAAAATGATGCGGTGCGCCGTAAAATTCTCCAAGACTTTGAGTTCTGGGCAAAGGATTTATTCGTGATTAAAGACAAGCGCGATAGCGAAGTAGCTGGTGCGAAAGGTAACCGCGAGCGGTTCTACTTACTGACGTTGAATCGGAACTCAACTACATCATCTGGCCGCATGATGTAATCACGGCCTTCTGTACGCATCTTACCCGCAGCTTTGGCTGCGGTTTCGCTCCCAGCTGCCATGAGGTCTTCGTAGCTAACGATAGCCGCTGCAATGAAGCCCTTTTCAAAATCAGTGTGAATCACACCGGCTGCTTGTGGGGCGGTGTCGCCTTGATGGATTGTCCACGCGCGGACTTCTTTTTGCCCGGCGGTGAGATAGCTTTGCAATCCAAGTGTATCGTATGCAACCTTGATGAGTTGGTTGAGGCCTGTTTCAGAAACGCCGTAAGCCTCAAGAAGTTCAAGTGCGTCCTCTTCTGGAAGGTCTTTAATTTCTTCTTCAATTTTTGCGCATACAAAAATGGTTCGGGCTGGTGCTACAAGTGCAGTCAGCTCACGGCGCGCATCTTCATTGGTAAGTGTTGCCTCGTCAACGTTAAAGGCGTAGATAACAGGCTTTGAAGTAAGGAGGTGAAGGTCGCCAATAATTTCAAAATCCAAAGAGGGAAGCGCAGAAAGCGGCGTGCCTGCCTCAAGGTGGCGAAGGAGTGATTCGAGGTAGCCAATGTGTTCACGGGCAGCAGGCTTTGCCTTGGCCTCTTTTTGGAGCTTTGGAATACGCCCTTCGATCGTCTGGATATCAGCAAGAATTAACTCGGTATTAATAATTTCAATATCGGCTTTAGGGTTTACCGCTGATTCATCGTGACGCAGAATATCGCTATTTTCAAATGCGCGCACAACGTGAATAATCGCATCAGTCTTGCGGATGTTATCAAGGAACTTATTCCCAAGCCCTTCGCCCTTGCTCGCGCCAGCAACAAGCCCAGCGATATCTACAAAGGTTACAGTTGCGGGGATAACTTTTTCGGCGTTATATAGTACGCGAAGATTTTCAAGGCGCGCGTCAGGAACAGGAACAATTCCAGTGTTCGGTTCAATTGTGGCAAACGGATAATTAGCCGCCAAGATATCGTTTTGGGTTAATGCGTTGAACAGGGTAGATTTGCCGACATTAGGAAGGCCGACGATGCCGATGGATAAACTCATATACAATAAGTATATCATAACAGAGGTGGTGGATCGATACTTTCTACTGCGGAGCTTAGACATGCTTATGCTATAATGTTAAGTATGTTAAGTCGCCTAAAGGGATTTGGAAAGCGGAAAATTATCATCATTGTCAGCCTAGTGGCTGTCATAGGAGTGGGTGTCTTGTTGTTGTTTATTGTTAATAACAATAAGAATGCTTCTGTTGACGACAATACTAAGATTAATCAAGAGGATCGCTATCAGGGGGCAGTGAAGCCAAATGTTGAATCCTTCCCGGCTGACGTTCTTAATGAGACTGATCGCAAGAATGCAGAGAGGTCTCGCTAGATGAAGCGGTTGTGGTGGGTCATTGGCGGCGTAGTGCTTGCGTCGCTATTCTGCTCGGTGGTGGTATCGGAGCCGTCTTCTGCTTTATATAATAAATCGCAAATAGACGCCATGCTTATCGGTGGTACGGGAACTGCCGTTGCGTGGGATGATGCATGTTATTGGCAAATGAGGTACAACCGTAGTATTGGCCAAGATCCACGTGCGGCAATTAATAACGGTGGTTCCTACGCTGCTCATATTTGGGTTTCTTATGGAGGGCGCGGCTCCCAGCTTGAGGTTGAGGTGCCAAGGGGGACTACGACCATCCCGTTGCAGCTTAACGGTGTAACATTCGTATGTTCATCGCTTGTCTCTCCTGACGGTGCTGGTGCCGACTATGGTTCAAATGATGGGCGTATTGTTAAGAGCGGCAATGCCCCGAATGACAGGCGACCAAATCCAATGGGTGGTAGTACAAACTGGCCAGCGTTTGCCGGTTCGCGCTTCCGCGTGGATAGTACATCTGCATCTCCTGCGGGCTCTGTTGGACTTGGTGGCGGTACAGTCCTTAGCTACTTACGAGACAATAATTCACGCTACTGGTTTGCGAACCCGCTTCGCTTTAATTACACGAAGAGCGGTGGATTTACCGAGACAACAAACGTTACCGTAACGGTGCGTGGCCGACATATTTCTCAATTCTATGACTGGGCGTGGCATTGTACGCCTGCGGGACCTAACTTTATCGGTGGCTGGAATTACAACACTTGTCCTCAGCAGTCCATGTCTTTCAATATTAAAGTCACAGTTAAATATTATGAATTAACTCCGACGATAAGCTCTGTATCTTCTGCCGCGCTTGAGCCAGGTCAGAGGGTTAATGTGACAGGTAACGTTGCGAAGGCAAGCAGTGGGATGTCGGCAACCTCTCCAACGGATACCCGCTATACACGAATTATTTGGAAGGGCGGGCAGTCTGCTCCAAAGCAGACGGCTGGAACAAGTACATCAGACGCCTGTGCATATTACAATATGAGCGGCGCAAATGCTTCGAGGTGTACACAGATAGGCTCAACAATGGGTAATACCTTTAATAACTATTCCTTCACTGGGACAGGTCGAGCTATGGGCCAGATGACGGACACAGTTCCTGATGATTTTGGTCCAGGTGACCGAATTTGTTATGGCATTTCAGTGCGTGGATATAGCGAGTCAACCGGTCCATCGAAGTCTGGTGCGCGTCACTCGGCGCTGCGTTGTGTGATGGTTGGTAAGAAGCCAAAGGTACATGTAACGGGCGGTGACTTATATGTTGGTCGTGGCGGTACGAGTGGTCTTGTGGCTACCTCTACTTCCACCGATGGCACCGAGCAGGTGAATGTACCAAATAGTGTGACCGAACAAGAGATTCGTAATACTCAACGCTTCTGGTACTTCGGAAAGGGTGCTGCGCTTGATTTTGCTCCTAGTTCCGGCGCTGCGCCAAAGAATCTTCCTCGAACAAAAGAGATGGAGGGGTACGAGGGCGCTACGGTAGCTACGAATCGTGAGGGTAAAATGCAGTTCTTCACGGATGGAAAAAGTGTTCATAGCCTTGCGACCGAAGGTGGATTGGTTGGAAAGATAATGAAGAATGGTACCGGACTTAATGCGTCTGCAACAACGACACAGGCCGCGGCGGTCTTCCCGATTTCAAATAATAGGTACGTTATTGTTACGTCATCAGCCAGAACTGAAGATCACTTACTTGGAAAGTTACAATATTCTGTCGTGGACATGAACAAGCAGGAGGTGGTAACGAAAAACAGGGCACTTGGCCCACAAGGTTCCGGGAATGGCGTTGGAGAAGCGCTTGCGGTAGTCCCGAGCAAGAGAGAGGGTAACGACAAGGGGTATTGGGTTGTCACTAACAAGCCGGGCACGTCTATTATTAGGGCGTTTCACATTCCGTATAATTGGGCGGCAGGGCCAAATGATGGCGCTTCGATTGCACCTGTAGACTCTGACCCGGGGGATGGGGTGGTGTCAGGTAAGTCTTCTGGTCAATTTGCCCCTGGTTTTGGTACGATTAACTTCTATACACCAGATAATAAGTACCATACAAAGATGGTCATTACTATGCGTCGCGAAACGGGCACTGGGACAATCCGCACTTTGAATTTCAATGCCGAAACGGGTAAATTTACAAAGCAGTTTGCCTGGAATGTTACTGGTGCATCGGTTTACTCGGGTGACTTCTCTCCCGATGGCAACTATGTATATTTCACGAGTCTTTATAATTCAGGCACAATAGGTGACCTTCATAGGTATAAGCTTTCCGGGGCTACAACGAGCGCTCAGGTTGCTGCGACTAAACAGGATATTGCCGTAGGGGCGAGTGGGCTTCGCGGCTGTACGAGCGCCGGTGGTGGTGGGCAAGTAAAGTCTGCGCCGGACGGGAAAATGTACGTCGCTAATTACGGATGTAATAAGATCGGGGTGATAAATAACCCAAATAGCACGGGAAATATTGGGTGGAATAGCACAGGGTTTACGTTAGCGAGTGGTGCTACGAGCAGTTTCGGGCTTCCACAGATTGCTGCAGTACTACCGGTAAGTGTTGAACCACCGGTGTATAGCCGTACGGTGTATGGGTCTTGGTCAGAGTATGGCATTGCTGCTGCAGGCCAGGTGACCGGCATGGCCTCTGCGGCGGGATATGCTGGAGGAATACAGCAGGAAGGTGCCACGCTTGTAACGCCGGATTTATGTAGTCTTAGTCTTTTGACGCTTGCGAATAGGGACTCGAGTAATTCTTGTGGTGTCAATACGATGGGGCGCTATAGGTTGCCGGCAAGTGTCGCTACGATCGTGGATCGCTACGCGTCACAGGCGGATAAGACACTTGGAACGGCTATTGCGCCTGAGACGGATGCAGCCGGCCTCTATAAGGCACCAGCAACCGGTACGGGCACCGTTACGATACGTGGCGGCACCATGCCACTCGGGAAGACTATCGTGATCTATGCGCCCAATAGAGATGTAATTATTGAGAATAGCCTTAATTATGACACGAGTAACACTACGGGTAGAATGAATTCAATTAAGCGCATTCCGCAACTTATTATTATCGCCCGAAATATCAGCATTAATGCCAACGCTACAAATGTTGACGCTTGGCTTGTGGCTGTTCCGACTGGCACGACAAATGGTGTTATCCAAACCTGTCGCGAATACGCTACGCCTACACAAAATCAGTGTGGGAATAAGCTAACTGTGAATGGGCCTGTTATCTCAAAGAAGCTTATAATGAACCGCACAGCAGGGGCAACAAAGGGGCAGGGTGGTCCTGCGCCCGCAGAGGTGTTCAATCTTCGTCCAGACGCGTACCTATGGGGCGCAGCGCAGAGTACTGAAACTGGTCGCATCCCAACAGCTTCAATAACCGAACTTCCGCCACGCTTCTAGAGAAAAGGCACTTGCCTTAGTGCTTATGCTTTCTGTATAATAAAGCGTATTATGGCATTAAACGGTGTGGGCGACTTTTTCGCGATAGATATAGGAACAACTGCTGTGCGTGTAGTACAGCTGTCACCTGCGAGTGGCGATACATGGAATCTTTCAAACTTTGGCTATGCTCCAATTGATGAAAAGACGGCCGCTTCATCATCGCCGGAGAGCCGTCGTAAGCTGAGCGACGTTATCATGACCGCTATTGGTCAAAGCGGCATTAAGACTAAAAACGTTGTAATTGGCCTTCCGTCTAGCAAGACCTTCACTACTATCGTAGAGGTGCCTATCGTGCCCGAGGCTGAGCTTCGCAGTATGATGAAGTATCAAGTTGATCAGTACATCCCAATGGCAGTCAATGAGGCCAAGGTTGACTGGGCGTTGCTTGGCGCGTCACTACACAACCCTGAGATGCAAGAGGTGCTTATCTCAAGCACAGCAAGCGCATACGCAGAGGATCGCCTTGAGTTGATTGAGGCGCTTGGCTTTAATGTTATCGCTGAAGAGCCAGATCCACTCGCGATGATTCGGTCACTGCTTCCTCCCGGTATCACGGATGCGCGTCTCATTATTAATATCGGCGAACAGTCGACAGACATTGCTATTACATATGCTGACACGCCACGCCTCGTTCGCACAATCCCAACCGGGCTTCGTTCACTCGTGTCAGCTGCGGTGCAAAATTTGAATGTCGAAGAAGCGCAGGCGCGTCAATTTATCTTGAAGTTTGGTCTTGCACCAGATCGCCTCGAAGGGCAGGTGTACCGCGCAATTGAGAGTACGCTTGATAACTTTGCAACCGAGCTTACGAAGTCTATTAAATTCTTCCAGACACGGTACCCGAATACACCAGTAGGGGGCATCCTTCTTTCTGGCTTTGGTTCGGTACTTCCGGGATTCCCAGAGTACATTAGCGCAAAGACTGGCGTACAGTCTTCATTGGCAAACCCATGGCAGCGTGTTCAGGTGAACCAATCGTACCAGCAGCAGCTTGCGCCAATTGCATCGGAATTTGCAACTGCCGTAGGGCTTGCAGAGCGGAGGAATAAGTAATGATTGAGATTAATCTTGTTCCAGATGTTAAGCAAGAGCTTCTTAAGGCGCAGCGTATGCGCGCTGCGGTTGTTTCGGCTGCTATTATTGCGAGTATCATTTCCGTAGGGGTTGTTGTACTCCTGCTTGTGTATGTGTACGGTGTTCAGTTTGGTCGTCACGTATTTCTTGATAATCAAATTAAAACAAAAGCCGGTGAGCTTGCGAAGGTCGAAGACCTTTCACAGATGGTTACCATCCAGAACCAGCTCGGAAAAATATCAGACCTCAACGCTCAAAAGAATGTCTCTTCACGCCTATTTGATATGCTCTCGGCAGTTGTGCCTCCAGAGCCAAACAGTGTAAAGGTTTCACAAATGGATGTTAACACTGAGGAAAAGACCATTCGTCTTGAAGGTCAAACTCGTGGATTCGACTCAATGGAAATCTTCAAGAAAACTGTCGCCAATGCCGTAATAGAAGTTCCAGGTGCGAGCGGTGAAGACGCCACGGAGCCAATTTCACTTGCCTCGGACATTAGTGCGACGGACGTAAGCTACGGTGAGGATACCGACGGTAACAAGGTACTCCGTTTTGTGCTAACGTTTGTCTACGCAGATGAGCTGTTTGACGCCAAGGTGGATACCCTTTCTATAAAGCTTCGTATTAATGGAAATGTTACCGACTCATACCTCGGACTACCGAAGAGTATATTCACAGAGCGTGCAAAAGACATAGAGGAGGATAAGTAATATGGCGGATGATGTTTCACTACAGAAGCGAGCCCAGATTTCTAAGGCAAACCGTACTATGTTCTTGTGGATTGCGGCTGCATCTGTTCTGGTAGGTGCTGCAATCGTTGTAAGCTTCTTTATGTTCAAGATTCTTATTTACGGGGAGAAAGTACTTGCCGCAAAAGACGAGACAGCTTCAACGCTCAATCATAATCTGAAGACAGTCGATGCGCTTAAGGGTGAAATACGCGCGCTTGACGCGAACGAGGCGCTTTCGAGTGTCAAGGCAAATGACCGCGACCAAGCACTTCAGGTAGTGCTCGATGCACTTCCGTCTGAAGCCAACTCACTTGCTCTCGGAGCTTCACTTCAGAATAAGCTGCTTATTGGTGGCGAAGGTGGTGTGACACTAGATTCAATTCAGGTTACGCCTGTAGATGGTGTTGAGACAAGTTCTCTTGATGAAACAACTGTTGACGCTTCGTCCGCTACGTCTGCAGACAACAGCATTGCATTCCAATTTGCGGTGAAGGGCTCAGACGCGGGGTTAAAGGGAATCTTGATTAACCTTGAGCGTTCAATTAGGACTATTCAAGTGACTTCAATCCGTATCGCTGGTGAATCTGGTGGGCAGACGATGACGGTAGAGGGTAGGGCATTCTACGAACCGGCTAAGAAGATTGAATTGCGTGAAGAGGTTATTCCTGTAGAGTCGGGCAAGAAATCAAAGAACAACTCAAATAAAACCGACAATAAGGGAGCTGCATAGTGAAAAAGACAGATATCGCAATGATTATTCTTATTGCTACTGTGGGCGTACTTGTTTCATTCTTTGTTGCTCGAGCAATTTTGGGTGATGCCTCGTCGGAGCCCCAGAAAGTCAAGAAGATAGAAAAGATTACTTCAGAAATCACACCACCAGATACGCGCATATTTAACAGCACTGCGATCAACCCTTCGGTAGAGGTTGAGATCGATGCAGGTGCATCTAATACTGGTACAGATACCAACACGTAAACCAAGGAATAGGGGTTAGTGCATGGCACTTCTAACTGATGATACGCAAGAGAAGCTGATCACTCTTCTGATTGAAGAGGGGCTTGTTGCGCAGGAAGTGATGGATGACGCTAAAGCACGTGCCAAGACAAAGAGTAAGCCGTTATTTAGTCTGCTCACGGAAGAAGATGTTGTTGATGATGAATTGTTGACGCACGCAATCGCCCAGGTTTCGGGTGTGCCGTATGTGAATCTTTCTAATACGTTGATTGACCAAAATATTCTTATGCTTCTTCAGGAAGACATCGCTGAGCGCTTCATGGCGGTACCACTCGCTGAGGTGCAGAATCGCCTCGCTGTGGCAATGATTGATGCAAACAACGTCCAGGCGGTAGACTATCTTGCCAATCTCATTCAGCGCCCACTAAAAGTGTTTATGGCGTCAGAGTCTGGTGTTCGTCATGTTCTTGATCAGTACAAGACGGACCTCTCAAGCGTCAACCAAGCTGCACAAGCCTCTCAGGCGGAGCAGCAGGCCGAAGAGGCGAACGATGTTAAGACAATTGTTCAAGATTCACCGATTAGCCAGGCACTCAGCAAAATTCTTGAATACGCAGTCAAGGCGCGTGCAAGTGATATTCACATTGAACCACTTGAGAACACGCTCAAAATCCGTGTTCGCGTTGACGGTGTCTTGCGCGAAATTATGCAGCTTCCAAAGAGCATTGAGCCAGCTCTGGTAAGTCGTGTAAAGATTTTGTCTAATCTCAAAATCGACGAACACCGCATTCCCCAGGACGGCCAGTTCGCCGTAAATGTTGCGAATAAAGAAGTAGACTTGCGTATTGCTGTCAGTCCCGTTGTCTGGGGTGAGCAGGTGGTGATTCGCCTCCTTGATAAATCAGGAAACAGCTTCGACCTTGAGCAAATGGGGTATGCGGGCCGTTCGCTCCGTGCAATTCGCCACGGTATTAAGCGTCCAAACGGAATGGTACTTACTTCTGGTCCAACTGGTTCTGGTAAGTCAACCAGCCTCTACGCGCTCATTAAAGAAATCAAAGATGATACGGTGAATATCGTGACGCTTGAAGATCCGGTTGAGTATAAGATGAGCGGCGTGAACCAGATTCAGGTAAACGCCGAGGTGGGACTCACTTTCGCGAACGGACTTCGTTCAATTCTTCGTCAGGACCCTGATGTCGTGATGGTGGGCGAGATTCGTGACGGAGAGACCGCCCAGCTTGCGGTGCAGGCCGCACTTACGGGACACCTTGTATTTAGCACGCTTCACACCAACAGTGCGGCTGGAGTGCTTCCACGTCTGTTAGATATGGAAATTGAGCCTTTCTTGATTGCAAGCACCGTGAACACAATTATTGGTCAGCGTCTTGTTCGGCGCGTCGCCAAAAAGAGGGAAACGTATCAGTCGAGTCCTATAGAAACACAGAACATTATAGCTACCGTGGGACACTTGCTTCCCAAGACGAAAGAAGAGGTTGCGCAGGTTTCTCGTGACCTTGGCTATGAAGCACTACCATTAGCAGGGCAAAGCGCTTATACTTTAGTGAGAGGTATTGATACGCCGCAAACTCCCGGTGGGTACAGTGGGCGTGCTGGTATCTATGAAGTCATGGATGTAAACGAGCAAATCCAAGCACTTATCGTTAATCGTGCAACGAGCGCCGACATTCAGCGACTGGCCGTTTCGCAAGGGATGATTACCATGCGACAAGATGGCTACCTGAAGGCGCTTGCAGGAATTACCACATTAGAAGAAGTTAACCGCGTAACATCAGACACAGCATAAAGAAGGGGATGGGAATATGAACAATCAACAACTGCGAATCGAGGTACTACTTGAAGAAGTGGTGAAGCGCCGCGCTTCCGACCTCCACCTTCAAGTTGGCTTGCCGCCAATGCTCCGTATTGACGGTGAATTGATGCCAATTGCTGGATATAATCCACTTGATGAGGCGGCGGTTGAGTCGCTCGTCTTCGCCATTCTAGACCAAGATCAACGCCAAATCCTCACGAAGGACAAGGAATTCGACTTCAGCTTTGCCTTCGGTACGCTGGGGCGCTTCCGCGTGAACGCTTTTCATGAGCGTGGAAATGTTGCAGCGGCGCTCCGACTTATTCCTAATGAAATTAAGACAATTTCTGAACTTGGGCTACCAAACACGGTGGTTGATTTTGCAAACTTCCCACGCGGGCTTGTACTTGTAACCGGGCCAACTGGTTCTGGTAAGTCTACAACACTGGCGGCGCTCGTCGATAAAGTAAATACCGAACGCGCGCAGCACATTATTACCATTGAAGACCCGATTGAGTTTACGCATAAATCAAAGAAATCAGTTGTGGTACAGCGTGAAGTGCACTATGACACCTATTCATTTAGCGCGGCGCTTCGTTCAAGCCTTCGCCAAGACCCTGATGTTGTACTTATTGGTGAGATGCGTGACCTTGAAACTATCTCTGCGGCGATTACGATTGCAGAAACAGGGCACTTAGTGTTTGCAACACTTCACACCAACAGTGCAGCGCAGTCAATTGACCGTATGGTTGACGTTTTCCCGCCACACCAACAGCCACAGGTGCGCGCGCAGCTTGCAAATATTTTGATGGCAATTTGTTCACAGCGTCTTGTGCCAACGATTGGCGGTGGCCGTGTTGCGGCAGCGGAAATCTTGGTAGCCAACCCTGCGGTACGAAATATTATTCGCGAAGGTAAATCGCACCAACTCGATGCCATTATTCAGACCGGTGCAGATCAAGGTATGCAGACAATGGATCGTACGCTCGTGAACCTTGTGCAGGCTGGTACAATTACCTACGACCACGCGCGTGAATTTGCTGTTGACCTTGTTGAGTTTGAACGCCTTATGAGGGGATAGTGCATGAAAAAGTTTATTTACGAAGCGCGCGACCAAGCGACCAATAAAATTGTAAAAGCGGATATTCAGGCTGAGTCTGAAAACGCAGCTGCAAAGCTTTTGATGAAGCAGGGGTATACTCCGCTATCTATCAAAGAGCAGCTAGGGGATGGAAGTTTCTTATCTCGCCTTACCGGGCGTATTACTACTAAAGATAAGGTAGTCTTCACTCGACAGCTTGCAACGCTTATTGGGGCTGGCCTTCCGCTCAGTCAAAGCCTCCATACGGTTATTGGTCAAACCGAGAACAAGCAGCTCCAGTCTGTCATTCAAGAAATTGCCGCTGCGGTAGAGGGCGGTAGTTCACTTACCGATGCCTTTTCTCGACACCCAAAGGTGTTTAACGAGGTGTTCCTTGCCCTTATCTCTGCTGGTGAGCTTTCGGGAACGCTTGATGACGCGCTTCGTCGCATTGCCGCACAACAGGAGAAGGATGCCGCAACCATGAGTAAAATTCGTGGCGCGCTTACGTACCCAATTATTGTGCTGGTTGTTATTTTCGGTGTTATCGCCTTCATGCTCTTCACGGTTGTTCCGCAGGTAGAGAAGCTTTATGATGACCTCGGGAAAAATCTTCCGCTTCTTACGCAAATTATGGTCTCGGCGGCAAATTTTGCCGGCACGTTCTGGTGGCTTATTCTTATCATTTTGGGTATTGGCGGGTACTTCGCCTATCAGTACTTCGAGACAGAGAGTGGCGAGAAGACCAAGGATACGCTCAAACTCAATATGCCTATCTTCGGTAAGATGTTTAGAAAGCTTTACATGGCACGCCTTACGAGGACGGGCCAGACGCTCCTTGCGACTGGAGTGAGTATGCTGGATACACTTCACATTACCGCGAAGGCGGTGAACAATACTATTGTTGCAAAGAGTATCGAACGAGCAGCGGATAAGGTGCAGAGCGGTAAGGCGCTTTCAGTTGCCCTTGAGGCAGAAGACGAAGTGATTATGACCCTCGTCCCTCAGATGATTAAAATTGGTGAGCAGTCTGGTAAGATTGACGAGATGATGGGGAAGACAGCTCAGGTATACGAAGACGAGCTTGATGAGCAAATCCGTACACTTTCAACTGCGATTGAGCCAGTTTTGATGGTAGTGCTCGCGGTAGTCGCTGGTGGTATGGTGGGAGCGATTCTCTTCCCGATCTACAGCCTTGTCGGTGGTATTAATATGTAGCATATACTATCCTCTGGACAGTATGCGTTAAATGATTTACGATATAAACATAAGTAGAATATATATTCATTGAAAGGTGGGAAATCCAAAATGAATACAACACAAACCAAAAAAGGCTTTACAATCATCGAAGTTGTATTGGTGCTTGCAATTGCAGGTCTTATCTTCCTGATGGTATTTATCGCGCTTCCAGCGCTTCAAAGTGGTCAACGTGATAACGCTCGCAAGAATGACGTGAGTATCGTGGCATCAGCTGTAAATTCATTTACAAGCGCCAACAGGGGTGCTGACCCAGTTGCAAACAAGGCAAAGGTTCTTACGTTTATCGAGAATGTATCCGATAATACAGATGAGGCGAAAATTGATATTGTTTCGCGTCCGACATCTAACACTATAGCGGTAGGTGACTCCGAAGTTAAGGTAGTGGTGGGCGCAAAGTGCGGCACTACTGGTGCAAAGGGTACGGGCGGAACTGCTACGCAGAACCTTACACAAGGGACGAAGCGTCAGTACGCAACCGTTACACTCCTTGAGGGTGGTAAGGGTTCTTCATTCTGCCAAGACTCATAGTCTAAGGGCGCTACAATATAAAAGAAGACACGCTACGGAGTGTCTTCTTTTATATTCCCATTCCTGCTATCATAAGCAGTATGACAGAGGTATTTATTTATAGTGCACTTGCGCTTTTTGGGGCTGCTTTAGGAAGCTTCGTGACTGCAACCGTTTGGCGTATTCGCGCGCGCCAACTTGAGAGTGATAAGAAGGCGGGTGAGGAGTATCATCCTAAGGAATACGCTACACTCAAAAAGCTTCTAGGAAAAAAGACTGCAGAAGACCGCTCTCAGTGTCTTCACTGCCACAAGACGCTCTCGTGGTATGAGCTTATTCCGGTCGTGAGCTGGGTTGTGCAGCGTGGCAAATGCCGTTCTTGCAAAAAGTTTATTGGATGGTTTGAGGTTCTTGCAGAGGTGGGGCTTGCAGTATTCTTTGTCTTATCGTATGCATTGTGGCCAACGGCACTTTCGACACCGCTTGAGGTGACACACTTTGTTCTGTGGCTTATCGGTGGTGTTATTATGGCGCTTCTTTTTGCGTATGATATGAAGTGGTTCTTGCTACCAGATGTACCGATGATTGTACTTATTATTATCGGGCTCGCCGTGACCGTGCTAACCGCCGTAACGTCAGATAATGTAACAGGGTCGCTACTTTCGGCCGCAGGGGCGGTTGCGGCACTCGGTGGATTATATGCTCTGCTGTATTATGGCTCAAAGGGGCGTTGGGTAGGGTTTGGTGATGTTATTCTTGGAGTTGGTCTCGGGCTGCTGCTCGCTGATTGGCGCCTTGCGCTCGTAGCATTATTTATGGCTAACTTTATAGGCTGCCTTTTTGTTATTCCGTTGATGATAGCAGGTAAATTGAAACGCAATTCACACGTGCCGTTCGGGCCATTGCTTATTGCTGGCGCAGTCGTGGCATGGTTTGCTGGGCCAGCCTTGATTGAGTGGTATGTCGGGGGTATGGGGTTCACTTTCTAGCACGTATATGATGCTGCTTATGCTATACTAATAACAAGTATGAAGCGGGCATGGTCATCACAGCGTGGGTTTACAATTATTGAAACTGTCCTTTTTTTGGGAGTGACCGGACTCATGATTGCCGCTATGTTTATTGGGATAGGGTCTTCCATCGGTACTCAGCGATACAAAGACTCTGTCGAAAGCTTTAAAGCGACGCTGCAGCAGCAGTATTCAGACGTCGTGAATGTCTATAACGGAAGTGAATCGAAGCGAACGTGCGTTATTGGAAGTGGCGGAAACTTAGTTGTACAACAGTCACAGAGTGGGCTTTCTAGGGGGCAGGCGCGCTGTGAAATTCTTGGCCGCTATGTTACGGTATCGACGAGCGGCGCTATACGAACACAAACAGTACTCGGCATTAAATCGGGTGTGACTGGTGCATCTGGAAGTGATATAGATAAACTCAAAGCTGCCTATAGCTTTGGGGTATCTGGGACAGAAGTTGAGACCTCTCAGATGGAGTGGGGTACACGTCTCGGCTGGCCACAGAAATCACCTGTAGAACGACAGGGTAGTGGCGATAGGTCGCTTGCGCTTCTCGTTCTTCGTTCGCCTGAAACGGGTGGAATTTATACGTTCACAGGCAATGATGTGTATGATACGCCAACCAATGCTCGTATTAAGGAGCTGCTCGTTGCAAGCACGGTGGCCGCGTCAAATGCAACGAATTTTGGCAGGGCGCAACGCTTGCTCTGTATCGACTCCGATGGTCTTGTCCTAACCGCGACTCGCGGCGTGTATATTGATGCTGCCGCGGCGGACAGTTCTGCGGTTCGAGTCGCGCTACCGACCGATTTTACAGGAGATGAGTCATGCTAAAGTGCGGGGCGAGATTTAAGAAAGGCGACACGATCGTGGAAGTCCTTTTCGCTATTACTATTTTCAGCATGGTGGCAGTAGCTGCGATTTCTCTTATGAACAAAGGCATTGCTACTGCACAGCGATCTCTTGAGATAACAACGGTACGCCAAGAGATAGACGGGCAAGCTGAAACGCTTCGCTTTCTCCATGATGCATATATAAATACCTATCAGGCGGGAGTGACACCCCCTGCAACTACGCCGGCAGGTCGCTACGCAACTATCATGAGCACAAATACAAAGTCTTCCGCATCGGCCTTTATTGGGCTTTCATCCTGTCCTGATAGATGGCAAGCTCAGGATTTTGTCGTTGTTCCAAAGACTGGTGAGGTGAGGTCTTCAATTGTCCAGGCGAACATTTCTCCGCAACTCGTGTATCAATCCACTTCTGGCGCGGCGGTATTTAATAGAGCCGAGGGTATTTGGGTTGAAGCGGTTCGCTCTACTCCATCGACAAGCGGCGGGGTAGGGTTCATTGATTTTCATATCCGTGCTTGCTGGGATACCGTTGGACAGTCGGTGCCTATGACGCTCGGAACGATAGTGAGGCTATATGATCCAAGGTAAGATAAGAAAAACAAACCAAGGCTTCACGCTTATTGAACTCATGCTTGCCATGACGTTCGTGTCGGTATTGCTGCTTGCTATCGCGATGACCATCATTCAGGCGGGAAATATCTACAGCAAGGGGATGGCGCTACGTGACATTAACCAATCTGCGCGCCTCATATCTGATGATTTTAAAAAGACGGTTGCGTCAGCGGGCCGCATCTCGCTTGATGGGGCGAGCTATATTTCTACGAGCGTAAGTGGTCGCTTATGTCTTGGAAATTACTCCTATCTTTGGAACACGATTGATGCTCCGGGGAAGACCGGTGTAATTCTTAGCAGTGACGGTACACCTATTACATTTATTAAAATTCCGGACCCATCAGCGGTGTACTGCGCAAAAAATTCAAGCGGTGGACTTCTTGCGCAATCAGTGCGCGCGGATGATGCGGGAAAGGTGACGACACTTCTCTCCAAGGGTGACCACGCCTTAGCAATTACCGCCCTCTCGGTTGATACGTCCAACACGGTAACTGATCCATCAACGGGGCAGCGCTTGTTTACGGTGAATTATAGTATTGGCACGGGTGACCCTCGTTCTATGACACAAGATCGTACAGCCTGCCTGCTGCCAAATGAGACCAATTCGGATCCGATTTATTGTAGTGTTCAGCGATTCAGTTTAGTTGTTCGGTCAGGGGGAGAAGTATAAATATGCGAACTATTCACGAATTTCATAGAGGTGCGGTATCACTTTTCATGGTTATTTTTTCAATGCTGGTGATCACGATTGTCACCGTTGGATTTCTTCGTATCATGACTGCAGATCAACGACAGGCGACTGCCAACGATCTCTCCCAAAGCGCATACGACTCTGCGCTTGCGGGCGTTGAAGACGCAAAGCGCGCGCTTCTTAAGTATCAGCGCGATTGCATTGCTGATAGTACTAAGTGCGGCGGCACTTTCAAAGAAGCCCTAAAGAGCGATACATGCAATGCTGCAGTAACGCGCTTTGCGGGTGTGGCCGAGACAAGTAATGGCGAGGTGCTTGTACAGCAGTCAACTGGCTCTGTGAATGACCGAAATCTTAATCAAGCGTACACGTGCGTAACGGTTACTCCGGATACCGAAGATTACGTCGGTACACTTGGCCCTAACGAGCAGGTGCTTATTCCCCTGAGGGCAGCAAACGGAACCTTTGACAGGGTTGTGCTGAGCTGGTTCAGTAGGGAAAAGGATGTGAAAAGCGCATCAGGTGACATCGATCGCGCTCCAGTAGCAGGGATGGCGATGCTTGCCCAAGACAGGTGGCCTGACAACCGCCCTCCTGTTATGCGAACCCAGCTTATGCAGTTTGGCCCAGATTTTCTATTGAGCGATTTTGACGCTGAAACTACTTCGGGGGAAAGTAATGCAAATACAGCCTTCCTCTATCCAACAAGTTCAAATGTAAACACGATGAACATTGCAACGAATGACGGACGGCGAGCGGGGAGCGCTGAATATCCTTCGCAGGCGAGTGCTACGAATACGCCGTATCCAGCCTCTTGTAGGGCAAATGTTTCCGCTGGAGGGTATGCGTGTGAAATGACCGTAATTCTCCCCCGTGCAATCGGTTCAACAAGTGATGCGCGTACAGCGTATCTTCGGCTTGTGTCGCTCTACAAGGGTACGTCGTTCAAGGTCGAGCTGAGAAGTGGCGACTCTAACACTCCGGTGCTTTTTGATGGCGTTCAACCGGCGATTGACTCGACTGGTCGGGCAAATGACTTATTCCGTCGAGTAAAAGCTCGTGTAAACCTTGAAGCGGCAAGTTTTCCGTTCCCTGAAGCTGCGGTAGATGTAGCGGATAATTTCTGTAAAGATTTTACGGTAACTCCGGAGCAGTATATAACCGGAACCTGTCGGCCTTAGTACTTAGGATTCGCTATGGAACCGCTCATGCACATCCTTTAGGTGTGCGTCGGTCACGTGCGTATAGATTTGGGTTGTCGCAATACTGCTATGCCCAAGCATACTCTGTACACTGCGAATATCCGCGCCGTTCATGAGGAGGTCGGTTGCAAAACTGTGGCGCATTGTATGCGGGCTGACATGCTTTGTAATACCCGCAAGGCGAGCGTACTTTTGCACGAGCCGTTGAATACTTCGTGCGGTGAGGCGCCTATAGTCACCGTCGGTTGATGGTGTGGCGTTTTTGCTATAGCCGATGAATAGGGGGATGAGCGTATCGGTGCGGGCATCAAGGTACTTTTCAACCCACTCGGCTGCGCTTTTGCTAATGAAAACAGGACGGTCCTTCTGGCCCTTTCCGCGCACCATAAACTCGCGACGCTTTGTGTTCACGTGGTCTTTGTTAAGATTGACCAACTCCGAAACGCGCAGTCCACTAGAGAAGAGCAGTTCAATAATAGCCCTGTCACGAAGCCCAACTTCATCCGAACAATTAATTTGTTCAAGTAGCCGCATAACCTCGTCATAATGGAGGAATGTCACCTGCTTACGGTGCACTTTAGGGAGCTCAATTTTATCAGGACTCATTGAGGGGATATCGCGCCGCATGAGGTAGCGAAGGAAGCCGCGCAGGGCAATGAGGTGGTATGACTGCGTAATCATGGAGAGGGTCTCGCCACGCTCGGTCTCGTAACGATTCAGCCAGAGTCGATATTTGCGAAGGAGTTCCGGGTTCATGTCAGCCACAGGTATGTCGCCAGCAAACTCAACAAACCTATCAAGATAGAACTTATAATTCTCGGCTGTTTTAGGCATACGCCCGCCCTCAACTTCAAGATATTCAATAAAGTCGAGAATATAATCGGAGAAAAATTTTTGTTCGTTCATAAGATATACGCCCCGTTTCTTTTCTCTAGTATACCAGAGGGGGAGTGTGCTAAAATAGTCTCTATGTGGCATTGGCTTGAAACAATTATTTTAGGACTTATCCAGGGGCTCACCGAGTTCATCCCGATTAGTAGCTCTGGACACCTTGTTATTGCACAGACGTTTATGACGGGCGCGTCAGACCATCTCTTTTTAGAGTTTATTAATATCGGAACTATGTTGGCGCTGCTCGTGTTCTTTAGAAAGCGCATCTGGGCAATTATTAAGGATGTTTTCGTGCATCGAAACTATACACTTGCTCGAAATATTCTTATTACCGCAATTCCTGCCGGACTGGTTGGATTTATCCTGGCTGGCTTCATTTCAACCACGCCATTCTTCATGAGCGCGACGGTCGTAGTCTTTACGCTTGCTATTGTCGGTGCAGTTATGGTGGTGCTTGAAAAGCTTCCAAAGCTTTCTCCTGTAAAGGATGGCAGTAAACTTCCATGGTGGCGCGCGCTTATTGTGGGTGGAGCACAAGTACTGGCGCTTATTCCGGGTACTTCACGTTCTGGCTCTACAATTATTGCCGGGCGTCTTATGGGGCTTAGTCCAGCGCAGGCCGCAGAGTATAGCTTCTTGGCTTCACTGCCAATTATGGCAGGGGTAACACTTAAGGTGCTTGTATCTGACACCGACTATCTGGTGGCGAACGCAGGTATGCTTGCCGTCTCAAACGCCGCCGCCTTTATTAGTGGTCTTTTGGCAGTTGGGTTCCTGATGCGCTATCTTTCTAAGCACTCACTTGCTATCTTTGGCTGGTACCGTATTGGCCTTGCAGCTATATTGGCCATTATTCTTTTGGTACAATAGCTGAAAGATAAGTAAAAGGAGAGCTCATGAGCCAAGTAGAAAAAACTCTTGTATTGTTTAAGCCTGACGCGGTGCAGCGTGGTGTTGTTGGTGAAATCCTGACTCGTTTTGAACGTGTTGGCCTTAAGATTGTAGGAACAAAGATGATCATGCCCTCAAGGGAGCAGTATCACAAGCACTACGAGGACATCGGACAGATGATTACTCGTCGTGGTGAAGAGACATTTAATATTACACTTGATCTTATGACTACCGGTCCGGTTATTGCAATGGTCTTTGAGGGTGTTGAAGCGGTACAGCTTGTTCGTAAGCTCGTTGGTCCAACTGAACCAAAGTCAGCAGCGCCAGGTACTATCCGCGGTGATTATTCACACATGAGCTTCGTATACGCAGATGCTGAGCACAAGGGAATTCCAAACCTTATTCACGCCTCTGGTGATGACGAAGAAGCGGCGAAGGAAGTCGCACACTGGTTCTCAGACGATGAGCTCTATAGTTACGCCGCACTGAACGAAAAGTTCACGCGCTAAAACCCTTAGTAGAAAAGAGCCTCTTTCTCGGGGCTCTTTTCTATGCAAATCTGTTAGAATAAATGTATATGCCTCGGTAGCTCAATTGGATAGAGCAGTTCCGTCCTAAGGAAAAGGTTGCTGGTTCGACTCCAGCCCGGGGTACCAAGAAAGTTATTATGACAAAACGGCAAAAAGAACAGCTTGATTTTGAAGGGCAGCGACCCGGTGAGACGGTCGTATTTATATTTCGTCGTCATATCATCGCAATGCGTAAGGGCTTCTATCTCCTTCTTATTCCGTTCGCACTGAGCGCACTTCCGGTGCTTATATGGCCAAGCACGCTTGAACTGCTCTGGTTTCCTCTCGGTGGCCTCACACTTGGCCTTATTCTTTTCTTTTACCACTGGATGATGTGGTATTTCACCATCTATATCGTCACAGATCAGCGCATCCGGCAGATTACCCAGAAAGGGTTTTTTGGAAAAGACGTCGTAGAGCTGCGACTGTCTAAAATCCAGAACATAAGCTATAATATACCTGGGTTCACCGGTGAAGTATTTGGTTTCGGTACCATTGTTATTCAGACCTTTGTAGGTGATCTCGTGATTCGTTATGTTGAACACGCCGAAAAAATATACAACAAACTGCAAGATGTCGTTGACACCGTTATAAGCGAGCAAGAGGGTAATGAAGAAGCTAGTATCTAAAATTAAAGCACGTAAGCAGCCTAAGGAGCCGGTTGGTCGTATTACAAACGACACTCTTGCCGAACACCGCGAAAAGGTGCTTGCGGGTGGTCGTAAATTCAAGTATCCAGTACAGTATGCACGTCACAAGCTTGTTATAAATGCCGTCATTATCGCGGCATTAGCAGCTGTGTTTGTCGTCGCTGCCTTTTGGTATCTCTTGTATCCAGCGCAGAACACGAGTGAATTTATGTACCGCGTTACAAAAGTGGCGCCGGTTCCTGTTGCAACGGTCGATGGCCAGCCAGTTCGATACAGCGACTATTTAATGAAGTATCGAAGCGCGCTTCATTATCTTGTTGAGAAAGAGCGTGTTGATATTAAGACACCTGATGGTAAGCGCCAAATCACCTTTATTAAAAATAGCTCAATGGATGACGCAGTAGCAGATGCGTATGCGCAAAAACTTGCTAAGGAGTTTGGGCTGAAGGTTGAAGGGTCTGAAATCGACGCCTTCTTGAAGCGGGCGCGCCAAGCTGATGACGAGGAGATTTCTGAAGCAGCTCAAGTTGGCGTGCTTGCGGATTACTACGGCTGGACAATGAGCGAGTATCGCGGAGTGGTAGCGCAGAAGCTCTTACGGCAACAGGTTGCCTATAAGGTTGACGACAAGGCGCGTGGCGTCGGTGCTTCTATTGAAAAGTCGCTCGCGGCTGATATGCCTATGAAAGATATCGCTGCTACACTGAATGTCGACACCAAGGATACGGTCGTCTATACACCACCAGTATGGGTCCCTAAAACAAACCAAGATAATGGAATCGCTGAAGCTGTAGCCGGTCTAAAGAAGGGCGAGGTTGCTCGAGCTGTAAAAACTCCAGGCGATGGATATTACTACATCCGACTTATCGATACGAAAGATAGCCAGATTCAGTACGAATATATTCACGTACCGCTTACAGCATTCATGACACAACTTAAGTCTATAAAGGATGATGGTAAGGTGCAGTACTTTATTAAACTCGATCCAATGGCGAGTAAGGAGGAGAATAAGTAATGACACAGTTTAGTGTACCTGCATTACCATACGCATACGATGCCTTGCAGCCAGCAATTAGTGAAGCAATTATGAAACTTCATCATGATACGCACCACGCTGCATATGTAACAAAGCTGAACGCAGCACTTGAGGGCCTCGGTGTAGATTCTTTCGATACTGAGGAGGCGACACTTGAGCACCTCCTTAGTTCACTTGATTCACTGCCAAATAGCGTTCGTGCTGCCGTGCGCAATAACGGTGGTGGTCACTACAACCACTCGCTTTTCTGGAAATTCATGACACCGGGTGGTTCGGCTATGTCCACTGAGCTTCGCGAGGCGCTTGAGGCAAAGTATGGAAGTATTGATGCATTCAAGGAAGAATTCACCGCTAAGGCGCTTGGCCTTTTTGGAAGTGGGTGGGTATGGCTTCAGCCAAATCTTGAAATTACTACGTCACCAAATCAGGATTCTGAATTGATGAATGGTGGCCCGGCACCGCTGCTTGGGCTTGACGTCTGGGAGCACGCGTATTACCTTGATTACTACGCAGCACGTAAAGACTACGTGGATGCTTGGTGGGACGTTGTGAACTGGGCATTTGTCTCTGAACGGTTTAAGGCAGAATAAAATAAAATACCCCGGAAAGGGGTATTTTTAAATGCAATTTGGCGGGCCCGACCGGATTCGAACCGGCGATCTCCTCCGTGACAGGGAGGCGTGATGGACCAACTTCACTACGAGCCCAAATTTGCTACTTGTCCATCATAGCATTTTACAGAGGGGTGCGCAAGTAGTTTAACGGAGATACTTCCATGTTTTTGCTTCCATTCAAGAGGGGTGTCTATGGTATACTAAGAGGAGATCGTGCCGTTATAGCTCAGCTGGTAGAGCGGCGCTTTCGTAAAGCGTAGGTCTCCGGTTCAATCCCGGATAACGGCTCCACATTTTATATACGATACACAATTATGGTAAAACACATTATTAAGTCATCATTAAAAGAGCTTTTTGCACACCGTACACTTACTGTGCTCGCGGGAGTGACGCTTCTTTTGGCGATAGCCTTTATTATTTATATTGCCGTCACTGTGCACCCAAGTGAAGTGCCTCTCGTAACGCACTACACGGCATTTGGCGTGGCCCACCTCTACCGCGACCAATGGTTCTATCTTTTTGCCTTTGGTGGGTTTGCGCTCATTGCCGCAATCGCTCACATCGCACTTACTATTAAGATGTACGACCTCAAGGGGTACCACATGGCGCTTCTTGTTGCATGGACAGGTATAGGCGTGCTCATCTTTACGTGGGTGATTGCCGCTTCTATTATTAACGTCTGGTCACCGGTATAATAATTACATAATGAACACCACGCCTCCTGATTTTGAACTCCCTCTAGGTAAGCGAACAAAATTCTATCGTTTCTTTGAAATGGTCCCAGCCATCTTGAGCTATGGGGCTTTCGTGCTTCTGATTGTTCTTTCGCTCGTATCACCACTCCTTGCGGCGGTGTATTTGATGCTTATTCTTATCGTCCTTCTCGTACGAGCAGTGGGGATTATCTATCACACACTTCAGGGTCATCGTCGGCTTGTGATGGCGCAACGGGTAGATTGGGCAGAGCGGCTTGCGCAGCTTGAAAATCCAGAAGTATCCTACGAAGCAGAGAAAGATATCAAAAAGAGGGAGTTTGGTACCGTTCAACACCTTGAAAATCTTCGTCTGATGGCAGCAGCTGCGCCTGGGACCTTCCCGAAGCCGTCTGAACTCTACAATATGGTGATTATTGCAGCCTATGATGAACCCTATAGTGTGCTGAAGCCGACTATTGAGTCGCTCGTAGCATCCCACTATGATAATAAGCAACTCATGATTGCGCTTGCCTACGAAGAGCGTGGCGGCGCAGATATGGAAGCCACTGCCCAAAAGCTTGCCAAGGAATATAAAAACACGTTCCTTACATTCCAGGCAATTAAACACCCGCGCAATCTTCCTAATGAAGTGGTTGGTAAGGGGGGAAATATCACGTTTGCCGGCAAGAAGATGCGTGAATGGGTTGATAAGCAGGGGATAGAACATCGCCAAGTTATCATAACTACGCTCGACTCCGACAACCGCCCTCATCGCAGTTACTTTGACTACGTCACTTATGAGTACATCGCCAACGAAGATCGCAAACACCTTGCCTACCAGCCAATTGCGCTCTTTATGAACAACATCTGGGATGTGCCAGCGCCAATGCGTGTGGTGGCAACGGGTAATACCTTCTGGAATATTATTTCCAGTATGCGTCCGCACATTCTCCGTAATTTCGCTTCTCACTCGCAGCCAATGGATGCGCTAGTAGAGATGGATTTCTGGAGCACTCGTACGGTGGTGGAGGATGGTCACCACTTCTGGCGCAGTTATTTCTATTTCAACGGTAATTATTCGGTACACCCAATCTACATCCCAATCTATCAAGATGCGGTACTGGGTGATTCGTACCTCAAGTCATTCAAGGCGCAGTTTATCCAACTTCGCCGCTGGATGTACGGGGCGTCAGATGTGCCGTATGTTGCGCTCCATGTCTTTACAAAGCGTCGCCGCGCACCGTTCTGGCCTGGGTTTATCTGGTTCATCCGTAATCTCGACGGCTATGTCACCGCAGCTAGTGTTTCTATTATTGTTGCGGTCGGGGGATGGGTTCCGTTACTTCTTAACTCGCATGCCTATCGCGATCTCGTTGCGCATCAACTTCCAGATACGGTTAGTGTAGTGCAACGCATTGCTCTCGTTGGTATCGTCGTGATGGTTTTCCTCTCATTTAAGCTATTGCCACCGCGCCCAGAGCGCTATAAGCGTACGCGCAACTTCTGGATGCTCGTGCAGTGGGTGATGATGCCGTTAACTGCAATAGGCTTCCTTTCGTTCGCGGCACTCAATTCACAGGCGCGCCTCTTCCTTGGTAAGTATCTCACGAAGTTTGATGTCACAAAGAAGGTGACGGTTGATACTCAAGAGAGTCGTCTTAAGAAGAAAGATAAAACACGCAAGAAGTAATCCTCTTGTAATAAAAAACACCCCGTTTGCATGCGGGGTGTTTTTTATGTCCGAAGAGAAGGTGTTTTTGCGCAGAAACTTCTCTAGAACATAAGGAGATGGGCGAGTACAACTACATGTACTGGAACGGGTTTGCCGGAGTATTGTTCGGTGATAACTGGTGGAAGGCGGTGGATAATCGAATCGCGACCTACTGTGCATACAACGCACGCGCTTCTCTTTCATTACTACCAGATAGCACTAAGCAATAGGGCTCGGGCTACATTGTACGTTCGCGCACTTCACGCTTAATGTCGCGGAGTGTTTTATTGTACTCAAAGCCAAGCGATAGACGCTCTAAAGACGACGTACGTGCTGGATTTGAATGGTGTGTAGTGTTTGTTTTAATCTGTTGAGCTGTACTCATGTCTTTATATTAGCATAAGCGTCTAATTTTGTCAATAGAACAGGTATTCACGTGAAATATCATGCATGATATACGGATATTCAAACAGGGGTATTTGCCCACGTGGAAAACTTTTTATGCTTGTGGGAAAATAACGCGAAAATAAAAAACACTCCCGTTCAGGAGTGTTGAAATGCATTTGGTGGGTCCTAGAGGATTCGAACCTCTCACCTCCACAACGTCAATGTGGCGCTCTAGCCAAATGAGCTAAGGACCCGTAAAGGGCTTATTTATAGTAGCAGAATAGGGGTGGGGTGGCAAGCCGGGAGGGCCGGCTATTTTTGATGGGTTGCGTGTGGTAAAATAACCACAAGCGCCCCATGGCCTGTCTGTGACGGTGCGACAATTCGGCAAAAACAACCTAACCTGAGTAGTCTCACGAGAGACGAAAGGCATGGTTGAAAAATCGCGTTAACAATACTGAACCCGTCGTTCAGGTATGTTAACGCGTTGCATTGGGAAACCTCTGTAGGATGTAAAAGTCCACCTAGCGGCGGGTTTCGTGTTTCCTGACAACCCTGTATGCAAGGTGGCTGAAATTTTAAGCAAAGGGTATGGGGAGCGGTATGCGTAAGGGATTTACAATCGTTGAACTTTTAATCGTAATAGTGGTTATCGCCGTACTGGCGGCTGTAACTGTCGTGGCGTATAACGGAATAACGAACAAGGCACAAGATTCGGCGGTGCAGGCGGAACTTGACCAGTTTGGCAAGAAGATAATTATGAAACAAGCCGAGGATGGGGTGGGGATTTGCCGGGCGTATAGTGGGTGTGAGTCGCTGCAGTGGCTTAACGATAATATGAAGCCATCCTTCCTCTCTAATCAGCGCATTTCGATGGTTATATATCCTAAGATAGAAAGCGAAGGGGGGTGGTACTTGTTTGCTGTGAGTCAGACGGGAAGGGTATTTGGTGTAACCGAATCTGGCATAAAGTTTGACGGGCCATCTGTGTGGAATGTCTGGATAGATAGAGATGATGAATATGATTTTGGGGGCACCATTGATGCGGCGGATGTGGTAATGGATGGTTGCGGTATTCAGGGCGTTGTAGTGTTTGATACTGAGCATGGGGTGTGGAGAAATTTCTGGCATCCATACGCTGGGTGCTAGTCCGAAGCCTTACTTTATATATAGCCGTGCGGATGGTATAATAGATTTAGCAATGACGCGGCCTAACCATCCGCCGAGCGCGTGGGAGCGGTCGCAGACACACGAAAAAAGAATGCGGCAATAGTAATAGCCAAGGTGGAACCTCCTGACTTGTCGGGACCAAGGCACGCACGTAGTACAAAGCTACGGTACGCGTGCTTTTTATTATTCCAAAGGAGCTTCTATGAACCCACACGACGAACAACTTCACGCCATGCGCCACAGCCTTGCGCACATTACCGCAAGTGCTGTAAAGCAACTCTGGCCACACGCTAAATTTGGTGTTGGTCCGGTAGTAGAAAACGGTTTTTATTATGACATTGATCTTGGCGAGACAAAGATTTCTGAGTCTGATTTCAAAAAGATTGAAAAAGAAATGCGCCGCGTTATCAACCAGAGGCAGGAGTTTGAGCGCTTCACCATGCCGGTTGATCAGGCAATTGAATGGGCAAAGGAAAACAGCCAACCATACAAAGAAGAGCTTCTTAATGACCTAAAGCGTTCAGGTACAACTGTGGCGAAGGATCTTGACGCTGACGAGCTGGGGCTTGCAGCTGACGGTGATGCTGCGGTTGAAGAGGTTTCTTTCTACAAGAATGGTGAGTTCGTTGACCTCTGTCGCGGTCCGCACGCTGTAACTACTAGAGAGGTAGGTGCGTTTAAGCTCATGCGTGTAGCCGGTGCCTACTGGCGTGGGAAAGAAGATAACGCTCAAATGCAGCGGCTTTATGGTGTAGCCTTCGCAACCCAAGAAGAGCTGGATCGATACCTTGAACGGCTTGAACAAGCAAAGCTTCGTGACCACCGTAAACTTGGTAAAGAACTTGATCTTTATACCGTTTCACCGTTAGTTGGTGCTGGCTTGCCACTCTTTACACCGCGCGGAACAGTACTTCGTGACATTGTGGCGCAGTACTCTAACCAGCTTCGCCAAAAGCATGGCTTTCAGAAGGTCTGGACACCACATATTACCAAGAAGGACCTCTATGAAACTTCAGGTCACTGGGCAAAGTTTGGCGATGAGCTCTTTCTTGTTACGAGTCAGGAAACCAGTGATGATTTCGCTTTGAAGCCGATGAACTGCCCGCACCACACACAGATTTACGCATCACAGCCGCGTAGCTACAAAGAGATGCCGGTGCGTTACATTGAGACAACTACAGATTACCGTGATGAAAAGACTGGTGAGCTCGGTGGCCTCAACCGAGTCCGTTCACTGACGCAGGATGATAGTCACGTGTTTGCGCGCCCTGACCAGATCGAGCAGGAGATTAATGGGCTCCTTGCTGCGGCTCGCACCCTTTATGGCTCAATTGGTATGAAGCTTCGTGTTCGTCTGAGCTATCGTGATTCTGGAGAGGGGTACCTTGGTGAGCTTTCACTCTGGGAATCTGCACAGAAGCAGTTGAAGGCTGCGGTTGAGGCAAACGAACTTGAATACTTTGAACAAGAAGGTGAAGCTGCCTTTTATGGCCCGAAGATTGACTTCATGGCAACTGACGCCATTGGCCGCGAACACCAGGTGGCAACTGTACAGCTTGATTTCGTGCAACCAGAGCGCTTCGGCTTGAGTTATATTGACACTGACGGCAACGCCGCGCAGCCAGTGATGATCCACTGTGCGCTGCTCGGTTCTATTGAGCGCTTCTTGAGTGTCTTTATTGAGCACACCGCTGGCTGGTTCCCGTTCTGGGCAGCCCCGGAGCAGGTGCGTATCCTAACCATTAATGACACCGTCGAGCCATATGTGAAGGAAATTACCGCGCTGCTTGATGCCGAGCCACTAATGGCACCGGTGAAGTTTAATGAAATTCGTCACACTGTTGATATCCGCAACGAATCACTTGGTAAGAAGATTCGTGAAGCAACCAAGATGAAGATTCCAGTGCAGCTGATTGTTGGTCCAAAGGACGTTGAGGCACGAGAGGTGAGCGTGCGCACACAGGCGGGTGAGGAGAAGGTGGCGTTTTCTGAGCTTCCTTCATACCTCGCGGCACTTGCAACAAAAGAAAGTGTCTAGCGTATGACTGCCGCTAAGCCCGAATCAAGCCAGTTTCGCCAAGATGTTGAACGCATCATGGCGCAATTGCCTGGTGGCATGGTGACGACCTATGGCGATGTTGCTGCGCTGGCAGGACATCCGTATGCGGCTCGGATTGTGGGTGGGATTGCCCATTATGGCAACCCGGCGCTGCCATGGCATCGGATGGTGAATCGTCAAGGTGGTCTTGCAAAGGGCTATCCGGGTGGGATGGAGACGCAGCGGCTTCACCTTGAGGCGGACGGTATTAGTTGTACAGATTACATCATTGATAATTTTGCAGCACTTCGCTGGAAACCGTAAAACATAAGCGTAATAGATATGACTGTTGATAAAAAAACAACAAAAAATGCACCATTGATAGTAATCGTTGGTCCAACGGCGAGCGGTAAATCTGCTGTTGCAATGCAAATTGCCGAACAGTTTGGCGGTGAAATTATTGCCGCCGACTCTCGTACTGTCTATAAGGACATGGACATTGGGACTGCTAAGCCAACGCCCGACGATCGACAGAAGGTGCCTCACTGGGGGCTTGATATTGCCACTCCGGGCGACACCTTTACTGCTGCGGATTTCAAGCGGTATGCTACCGAAAAGATCAAAGAGATTAGGGCGAGAGGGAATATTCCGATGCTTGTTGGCGGCACGGGATTATATGTTGATGGCGTTGTTTTTGATTATCAGTTTGGCGCGCCAAACCCTGCATTGCGTAAAGAGTTGGAGCAACTCAGTATAGAAGAGCTGCAGGAACGTTGTAGGAAAAGCGGCATACCGCTTCCTGAAAATAGTACCAATAGGAGACATCTCCAGCGCGTTTTGGAGCAGGGGGTGATTAATACAGATCGGCAACGACAACCTCTGGAAAATACACTTATTGTAGGAATTGCAACAGACCCGCAAGAGCTACGCGAGCGCATCACTACACGTGCGGAGGAGTTCTTTGAAGGTGGCATGATTGAAGAGGCGGTTCGTCTTGGTGAGGCCTATGGTTGGGATTCTGAGGCTATGACAGGTAATGCATATCCACTCGTAAAGCTATTTCTTGATGGTGAGATAGGCGAAGTAGAGCTCAAAGAGCGGTTTGTTACTTCTGATTGGCGCCTCACAAAACGTCAACGGACATGGCTTAAGCGCAATTCATTTATTCACTGGAAGTCGCGCGAACAGGCATTTGATTTTATTGCGAAGCACCTTGAGGGCGCTGGATGTGTTAGAATAAGAGAGTATAAAAAGTGAACAGGAAATAGGGGAATGATAGATAAGTTGTTCGGCTCAAAAACACGGGTGAAACTATTGCACCTATTCTTGAACCATCCTGGTCAATCTTTCTATGTTCGTGAAATCACCCGTCTGATTGATGAACAAATAAATTCAGTCCGTCGTGAGCTTTCAAACATGCTTGAGGTGGGCGTAATCACAAGTGAAACGGCGGATAATAAGCTCTACTATCAGGTGAATCAGCGTTACGAGTTCTATACGGCGCTTCGTGGTATCTTTGCTGGTGAAGCTGTGGTGGGCGAGCGTGCCATTGATGTTGGCGCAGTGTCCTCTATGGACCGCTGCATTTCAATTATTGAGGAGATTCCAAGTCTTCGTCTTGCACTTGTAGCGGGCGTACTTGTGAAGGGGTCAACTTCACCGATTGACGTTCTCTTGGTTGGCTCTTTGGCGTCTACTAAGGTGAATGCAGCGATGGCGGCTATTGAGAAGATTGAAGGCCGTGAGCTCAACTACACGGTATTGCCGTACGAAGAGTTCTATTATCGCCTCAGTATCCGTGATAAATTCATTACACAGGTTATTTCTGGTCCACATATCGTGGCCGTTGATAAAGATGCAGTCCTCAGTGGTGGCAAGGGCCCGCAACAGGAAAAAGACAGTAAAGACAGTGCGTCAGGTAAGGAGTAAATATGGTAGAAATTGAGTATAAAGGCGGAAATTCGGTAGTTATTTCAACAAAGAAGGCGTCAATTGTAGCTGATCCAAAGGCATCGCTTGTGGGTCTGAAGGATGTTTCAGTGAAGGGCTCGGTTGAGCTTCTTACAGAGGCTCGTTTTGGGATGAGCAGCGGCGCGGGTGTTGGTGTTGATGGTGCGACGCTCGTCATCGAAGGTCCTGGAGAGTATGGTGTTGCCGATTTTGACATTAAGGGTATTGCCGCTCAGCGTCATCTTGACGCAGAAACTGAACCAAAGATTGGTACAATGTATCGTATTGAGGTAGACGGCGTGCGCATTGCGCTTTTTGGTAATATCTATGAAAAGCTCACTGATGACCAGCTTGAGGAAATTGGTGTTGTTGATGTAGTAATCATTCCTGTGGGTGGAAGTGGCTACACACTTGACCCAACTGCTGCTGCAACTCTGGTGCGCAGTATTGATCCAAAGGTAGTCATTCCGGTGCACTATGCAGAAGCTGGCCTGAAGTATGAAGTACCGCAGCTTGAGCTCGATGAGTTCACCAAGAATCTCGGTGTGGATGTTGAAGAAACCAGTAAATATAAGCTTAAGACGGCAGGTGCACTTCCTGCATCACTGACGGTGGTTAAAGTTACTCGCTCGTAAATAGTGCTACTAATACAAATAAAAATCCCACCGTAATGGTGGGATTTTTATTTAAGCAAGAACGCCCTTCTTCTTAAGCGTACGGATCGCGTGGGTACTTAGAACCATAGTAACCTTCTTTCCGTCAACCATGAAGGTCTTCTTCTGAAGATTTGGCTTAAATACGCGCTTTGTGCGACGTAGTGAGAAGCTCACGTTGTTGCCGAATTGCTTACCTTTTCCGGTAAGTTCACATCGTGCTGCCATATTATTAACTCCTTGTCTAAAAAAGACTATTAGGACACTAGGGTTAATTCTACCTTTTTTGAGCCAAATAGTCAAGGTGGTGTATGAAAAGTGGGGGATTTGTTACAATAAAGGTATATGACCCCAGATATTCTTCTTCACATCGCCATTGTCCTCGGCGCAATCCTTATCTCAATGACCCTTCATGAAGCAATGCACGCTTTTGTGAGCTATTGGCTTGGCGATACCACCGCCAAGGAGGAGGGGAGGCTTACTCTTAACCCTATTAAGCATATTGACCCCTTTCTTACGATCATTCTTCCGGTTATGCTCGCACTTGTAGGGGCGCCTATTTTTGGTGGTGCGAAACCAGTTCCATTTCGCCCCGACAGGGTAAAGGGTGGCGACTGGGGTGCTGCGCTCGTTGCGCTCGGAGGGCCTCTTACAAATCTATTTATTGCCTTCATTGCCTTTGGAGCGGGCGTGCTACTGGGCCTTATTACCCCTGCCGGCTTTGCTGCAACAATTCCGGGCTTGATTGTTATGACCATGGTAACGGTGAATCTAGGATTCTTCGTCTTTAATATGCTTCCAATCCCGCCGCTTGATGGGTCGCGCGTGCTATATGCGCTTGCACCAGAGTTTGTCCGTAAAGGAATGCGTTTCATAGAGCAGTTTGGTATTATCTTTGTGTTCGCATTTGTACTCCTTGCGAGTGCGGCACTTGGCACGTATCTAGGTACTGTTATCCAGTTCTTTATTGATGTGTTTACTACTATATTCAGGCTCTAGCCCCCGTCTCGCTGGAATGCTACAATAAGAAGTACCCAGGGGAACCTTGGCGTAAATGATTTTCCGATATCATTGATGAGGGAATCCTAATGATTCGCCCCCGTGGGGACGTTTTGCGGATACCCACCTTGCATATACGCGGGGAAACATCAGCGCGTCAAGAATTGAACCTGGGTTTTATGATGCTCTGCGCTCGTCGCCATTAGGCGACTTTTTTGTTTGATTTTCTTTTGTTGAGATGTGCTAGAATAAGCATAAGGTTCATACATAGCTATATGAAGCAAAAAATAAACAATACACAACACGGCAGTAGAAAAGGATTCACAATCATTGAGCTTTTGATTGTTATTGTTGTTATTGCAATCTTGGCGACAATAACTATTGTTGCCTATAATGGCATCACAAAGCAGGCATCATCTTCGGCAATCGCGGCAAGCTTAGACCAGGCCGCTAAAAAAGTCGTAGCGGAGTATGCTCTGAAGAAGGGTGTGTATCCAGCGACGCTCGCCGAGGCGGAGGTTCAGGACACAGACGGTATAAAGCTTCAGTATACGGTAAACCCTTTTAAATACGCACCAAATTTCTGCATCACCGCAGTGCAGGGGACGGGTGCGGCAGCAAAGGCTGGTCATATTGCAGGTATTCGGACTTCTATTAACGAGTTTATTCCCGACGTACCGTGTAATGGGCATAGTGGCCCAACAGCAGTGACTGCTGCGTCGCTCAAGTGCCCGACGGGGTACGTCGCCGCCCCTGGAAGCTCGCTACTTAACCAAAAGAGCTTTTGTGTCATGAAGTACGAGGCGAAAATTCAAGGAAATGACGACGGGTCAACTGCCTATAATTCGTCATTTATACCCGAATCACGTGCGAGTGGCACGCCATGGGGGAATATTACCCAAGCTCAAGCCATAGAGAGGGCGCGCGCCGCGTGTGCGGGATGTCATCTTATCTCCGACAGTGAGTGGCTCACTATCGCATATAATCTTATGGCGCAACCTGAGAATTGGTATGGTGCAGCCGTAGGGAGCAACTTTATGTACAGGGGTAATGCAGTCGCATCGACAATTATTGCGGCAAGTACAAATGACGCCGATGGTTACAGTGGCACAACAAATGATGTAGACCAACGTCGTACACTTAAATTCTCGAACGGTGAAACAATTTGGGATCTTGCGGGGAATGTGTATGAGTGGACGAGCCGGGTACTTAACGCCGGAGATGCGGCGCCTACCGCTACGGGCAATCCAATGGTTGTGCGCTCCAATACACCAGGCCTGCAGCCATATCAGCACTTTAGTTCATTCCCAGCGTTTGGCAATAAGGATGCAATGGATTGGGGGAGTCTTCAGGGAATAGGGTCGGGGGTGACTCGTATTTATGACAACGATGCGTCTAGGGCTGTACTGAGGGGTGGAAGTGTAGGTTCGGCTCTTGACTCGGGGATTTTTATGGCGGGCATGGGCTACCCTCCGTCCGGAATAGCCGCGCCTGCACTCGGCTTTAGGGTGACTCGATAATGAAAGGGGTAGTATGAAACAAAAGCTTTCAGTCAGGGCCATCATCAGTGAAGAGTCTAAAACCCTTCTGCTAAAGAGAAGTAACGGGCGTGAGTCAATTCTTGGCAAGTACGAGCTTCCGGGCGGGAAGCTTTCGTATGGTGAACAGCCAGAAGATGCGCTTCGTCGGTATCTCCATGATGACGCCGGTATTCATATTCAATCCGCTCAATTGTTTGATGCTGTTACGTATATTGATCATGATGATCGCGATATACAGTATGGTGTTTTAGTATATAATGTGACACTTTCGCCCCAGCGGCACCCTATGCAACTCAGTGGAAACTACAATAAGTACAAATGGTACTCTGGGACAAATTTACAACAGAATGAATTAACTGATTTAACGCAGCTTTTACTTGGGATTATCCAACAAGAAGAAATAACAGATAAAGCATTAGCGAAATCAGATAAAAATGCTGATAAAAAAACAACAGAATCAAATATTATTTTATACTCCGATGGTGGGTCTCGAGGGAATCCCGGGCCTTCGGCGGCAGGGTTTGTCATCATGGACGGTGATGGTGTACAGCTCGCCTCAGGCGGTGAGTATTTGGGCGTCGCGACAAATAATGTCGCCGAGTACCACGGTCTCTTGCTTGGGTTAGAGAAGGCACTTGAGCTTGGGTATCGCACACTTGAGTGTCGGCTCGATAGTATGCTTGTTGTGAACCAGATGAAGGGTATTTATAAAATAAAGAACCGCGAACTCTGGCCGGTGCATGAACGCATTCGTCTTCTGACCGAGCAATTTGATCGCGTGCGCTTTGCCCATGTTACGAGAAATTACAACCAACTTGCGGATGGTGTGGTGAATAAGGTGCTTGATCAACATATTAAAGAGATGAAAGCGGTAGGCGAGCAGGTCCTCACGACCCTGTAATTGTGCTAAAATAAATCATAGGCAGCTCGCTAGGCGATCGCTTGCAGCTACTGCAAGAGGAAAGTCCGGGCAGCAAAGGATACGACAGTCGCTAACGGCGACCGGGGGTAACCCTAGGGAAAGTGCCACAGAAACAATACCGCCTCGTAACAGGCGCCCGCAAGGTCAATGGCTTAACACCGAAGGCTCGGCGAGCACACCTGAGGTAAGGGTGAAAAGAGTGGGGTAAGAGCCCACAGCGCCCCATGGTGACATGGGGGGAAGGTAAACCCTGTCGGCTGCAAGGAGGTCCAGCATGAAGAGTGTTCCGCTCGCTGAACCGATACCCGCTTGAGTATATCAGCAATGGTGTAACTAGATAGATGATCGTCCACGACAAAACCCGGCTTATAGGCCTGCTGCCAACTAAAAAACTCCGCATTTCAGCGGAGCTTTTTAGTTGTAAGAAGTAGAACTACTTAATTACTGTTGCAACGATAGCCTTGAAAGCTGCAGGTTCGTTTACTGCAAGCTCTGCAAGCACCTTACGGTCAACTTCTACACCAGAAGCCTTAAGGCCAGCGATAAGCTTTCCATAAGTAGTACCTTCTAGGCGCGCAGCAGCGTTGATACGTGTAATCCAGAGCGAGCGGAGGTCGCGCTTCTTGTTGCGACGGTCGCGGTACTGGTATTCAAGCGCACGAGTTACTGCTTGCTTCGCAAGACGGAAACTACGGGTGCGGTTGTGCTGCATACCCTTTGCTTGTGCCAAAATCTTTTTGTGTCGGTTACGTGCTGTAACTCCTCGTTTGACTCGCATAATTAAATTCCTAGGGCTCGTTTAATATTTTTACGTTCACCACCAGTGATTTCAGCGGTAGTGTTGATGCGACGCTTGCGGCTCTTGCTCTTCTTTGCGAGAAGGTGAGCGCCAAACGCGCGACGACGTGTAAGCTTACCAGTGCTGGTAACCTTGATACGCTTTGCTGTTCCCTTGTGGGTCTTTAGCTTAGGCATTGTTATGCTCCTTTGTTAGTACTTTTTTAGATGCGAATCTTTTCGTCATCTTTAACTCTTCGCCTTCGGCCCCATACGAAACGCATGGAGGTAGCTGGAGTAAGTTGCGCATATGCGGAGTAGGCATAGCGGCGCCGGAATCCCTCCCAGAATTCCATTGGTACCCTGTTTACCAGGGTGGTGTTCGGTTATTTCTTCCGAACTACAACACTCAAGTTGCGGCCGGCCATTTGCGGCTGGTGTTCAAATACAGCTTCTTCTTCAAGCATTGTGCCAATTTTTTGGATCATGTCGTATCCGAGTTCTTTGTGCGCCATCTCACGACCGCGGTAGAAGATTTGAATACGAACCTTATGACCTTCTTCGAGGAACTCGCGTACTTTTCGGAGCTTGATTTCAAGGTCACCCTGTCCAATCTTAAGCCCGAAGCGCATTTGCTTTAGTTCACTCTGCTTGTTGCTACGGCGGTTCTTGCGATCCTCCTTCATCTTTTGGTACTGGAATTTACCCCAGTCCACGATTTTTGCAACAGGCGGGGCGGCATTTGGAGATATCTCAACCAAATCAAGTCCCGCTTCCTCTGCAAGCTTAAGTGCCTCTTGGCGGCTCATGATGCCGAGTTGTTCGCCTGACTGACCAATAACACGAAGTTCGGTTGCCCGTATCTGTCCATTGGTACGAATTGATTGGTTGCTAATATACGCTCCTTTACCCGTTTTGTTTAGCACGCCGATTGAATCGGCTGTAATTGAGCAGCTTCTTTTTGTGCTGTTACTCGCCTTATATTTTAGCAAATTTCTTGATGTAACACAAGGGGTGGAGAAGGGGATCTGAGGGTTATACATGAAGGGCGCTCCTGAACTGGAGCGCTTCGGCGACATGCTCGGCTTTTACGGTGGATGATTGAGCTGCGTCTGCAATGGTACGCGCAACCCGCAGCGTATGCAGCGCGCCACGTCCTGAAAGGCCTAAATTCTTCTGAGCGTTTTGAACAAGTGCGTGAGCGGCCTGCTCGACTTTAAAATACTTTTTGATTACTTCGGGGCTTGCATTTCCGTTGTAATAAACACTACTTTTATAGCGCAACTTTTGTATTCTTCTTATGTTTAGCACCATTTCTGCCCCTGTTTGTTGTTGATTTTTTGTCAACGGTTTTGTATCAAAATAGTATTCATCTGTCGTGCGTGGCACCGATACATGCAAGTCAATTCTATCTAGTAATGGACCTGATAATTTTTTGGTATAGGCTGCGATTTGTCCCATGGAGCAACGACACGTGCGCTCTGAATCTTGGTAAAAACCACAAGGACAGGGGTTCATCGTAGCGATGAGGAGCATGTCTGCCGGAAACGTGATAGAGCCGTAGAGTCGCGAGAGGGTGATGCGGCGGTCCTCTAGGGGTTGGCGGAGTGCTTCAAGTGTTGCTCTAGGGTACTCGGGCAGTTCATCAAGCAGGAGGATACCTCTGTGGGCAAGGCTGATATCTCCTGGGCGGGGGTGGGAGCCGCCACCAATGAACGCAGTTCGGGTGACTGAGTGATGTGGGCTACGAAGCGGGGGATTTGTAATGAGCGAATCGGTTATTCCAGCGAGGCTGTGTAATTTTGTTACCTCTATAACCTCTTGAGGTGTAAGGGGCGGCAGGAGCCCTGTTGCCGCTTTGGCTAGGTGGGTTTTGCCGCTTCCGGGTGGGCCATGGAGGAGTATATTGTGATGACCTGCTACGGCCAGTGTAAGTGCACGTTTGGTTGTTTCGTGCCCTGTGATGCTATTGAACGTGAGAAGGGGTGCAGAGGAGGATGCCGGAGGTGCTGGTTCAGGATGGGGAGGTGAAGGGGTGTGCACCCCTCGGAGACACTGAAATGCCTCTTTCAATGAGGTGGTGGCGATAATTTCCACCCCCTTAACAAGCGTGGCTTGAGCGTAACTCTCTACAGGTACAAAAAGTTTTGTTGCACCCGCCTCCTTCGCGGCTTCGGCGAAGAGGATGGCGCCCCGTACGGGGAGGAGGTCGCCGTTAAGGGAGAGTTCGCCAATAAATGCCACTTCGCGTGTCTGCCTCTCTGTTAATTGATTGCTAGCGCGCAGGATGCTTATAGCAATAGGGAGGTCAAAGTGAGCTCCGTCTTTTGGGAGTTCAGCTGGGGCGAGGTTGATAATGACTTTTTGAGAGGGGAATTGAAGGCTGCTATTAAGAATTGCGCTTCGCACTCGTTGCCGGGCTTCGTCAATTGCTTTATTTCCCATCCCGACAATCTGAAGGGAGGGTAATCCAGCGCGTATATCGGTTTCGACGCGCACCGGTACCCCGCTAAATCCGTGGAGTGCTACTGTCTGTATTGAGGCGATGGTCCGTTTTTTCATTGAAAGTATCCTCCTTAGCCCCTGACTATACCAACCAAATAAAGAAAAAGTCTTTAAATAGAGAGACGTTTTTGGAAAGAGCGCATCACCCCTGTTATATATTGCTAAAATAGGGGTAATTTGCTACAATGAATACATCTGTGGATGGGGCTGACCCAGCTTCGACAAGAGGAATTTAACAGGATATTTGGCAAGTCGTTTCACACCCGTAAGGTGTTTACATAATTGCAGAAAAACTTGCAAACGTGAAAGCTATGGTTGCTCAGGTGTTCGCACCGAAGCAAGCTGCTTTCGCACTAGCTGCTTAATTACTAGCAGCCATCGCTCTTCCCGATGAAATGTAGGGCAGACGGTGTTATATTCACATTTCTTACTCTTTGACGGGGCAGCTGCCGTCACAGGGGACACTTTTCAGCGAAACCGCTCAGACTATGGTTGTCTTTTGTTTAGGTCTGATAGGTTTTAAAGTCATTCGCAAAAGAATAAGCTTGTAGAGGAATATCAGGTTACCTTTTGGACCCGGGGGCAGTACCCGGCAGCTCCACCAATCAGAAAAATAAAACATTCCCATTGTGGAATGTTTTTTTGTTTTATTGGGGCTTGGGATTGGTTCGCGGCACTATATGTGGCGCTTGGTGCTTTATGACCCGAATGTACGTACAAAATAAAACGACCGCCTGCGAGGAACGGTCGTTTTTCGTGGAGTTTTTGTCTATTTTTTGTTTTTGGCTTCTGTACAAGTTTTTTATTCAGAAGCTACCCCTATAATATGACGGAATCACGCTTATGTCAATGACTTTTATTAATAATCTTTTAGTAAAAAATACCACGATTTTCATGCCTGTGGAAAGCTTCAGGATACTGCTCGTGTTAAAATAAAAAGTATGAATAAACGGGTATCTAATATGCTACAGAAAAATATACGTATACATGGATTTACAATCGTTGAACTTGTTGTTGTGATTGTTGTTATAGGTATTTTGGCTGGCATTGTGACGGTTGCATATAACGCGATTATTAAAGACAGTCGTCAGGAGACCGCAAAGACCGATGCGCGCGGTGTGGCAGCTGCGGTTATGAAGTATCGCAGCGAAAGCGGCAAGTACCCTTGGGATCTTAATGGGATTACACTCCCAAGTAGTGAGTCTGCTATACAGTATGACGGTAATCCTATTACAAATACATTCTGCGTAACAGCATCTCTGAAGGGGGAGGCGTGGTATATAGAGAGCGGCAATAGCTTGCCGAAGCAAGGTACGTGTGTCGGTCATGGTGTTGACGGACAGTCAATGATCGTGAACTACTTCAAGAACCCTAATATGGCATTGACAGGTGTTATTGCTACGACCGGTACAGCCTCTGGTCAGTTTATGACGAACGGAGGTATGTTCGGCCCATCGTACGCAAGAATTACTGTTCCCTCTGGTAGCGGTGGTATATCACTGGGCGGGCATTCTGTTGACTATATCCTCGTTAAGCCTAATAAGAAATATACCATCAGTATGTATGTTCGCCATAACTATGGGTCTGATGTCTATGTAAACTATCGTCTAACGGTGACCTTCCCGAACCAATCGGGTACGGCTATGGCTATCATTCAGAATCGAAACGTCAGAGGTGGGGCATGGACGCGCATATCACATACAGTGACGACACCGACTAATTGGAATGGAACGAGCGCACCAAGAATGCAAATTGGCCTGTCGGACTCTTCTGTGGATGTTGATGGAGTTATGGTAACCGAAGGTGAGACCCTCTATCCATTTAGGGACGGATCAAGTGCTGGATGCGCTTGGAGTGGTGCGCCTGACGACTCGTATTCCATTTGTACGCCGTAGTAAACGACAGTTTATACAACGTTGTATATATATCAACGTAATCATTCAGAACAGATGTAAAAAATGTGTTGTATAAAATACACGCATCAAATACAACAAAACTATTGACCCAATGATATGCTTATGCTAAAGTAAAGGTAAGCTTTGAGAAAAACAAAAACATTCAAAAAAGCCACCACAAAAAACACCTTAACAATTCGGCAACGTTCAAAGAAAAGAACATATACTCACAAGACTATTTTGACGGAAAAGTCGGTGACGCCTCCTGTAGAGATAAATCTCTCTCGTATGTACCATCCTGGTAAATACACCCGCTTACTAAACTGTATACGCATGCCGTATACCTGAGTGTAGTACTGCACAGCTTCCTTCTTATTGCCTTTTAAAGGTAACGCACCTTATGGGATTTTGTGACAACACTCGTCAGTTTTAGAAAGCATCAAGAGAACAAACGTTCATACCATAAATCTTCTTTTAGAATATTTACAGCGTGGGACGTATCCCTATAAGTAGACGCCGTCGCCGATGCTCCGCCAAAAGCGTTGGTTTTTAGTACCATGCTTGTGTCAAGTAAATCCTTGTATATCACCAGAACCTGTCCAAAAGGTATCTGAAAATAGGGTCCGAACCCCTGTATATTGGTAGACTACTTGACGCAAGTGTGTGGAATAAGACCTCGAGCAAAAACGGTTGCCCCGGTTTTTACCGGAGCGGTCAAAAGTCTCTAGCGGCTCATTCGCCATTCGGTTCACACGCCTAATAGTAATTTTTTAGCGGCGCATGTTCGATACCGTGGCATTATAATGATGTCGCTAGGACTCCAAGATAGTCATTTTTTCTGCTCCCGAGCACCCCTTATTTTAGGGGTGCTTTTGCATACTAAAAACAATTAAACCATAGGCACTATGCTACAGTAATAATAATGTTTATTCGTGTCGTTACCATTTCAACTGTTGTGAGCATATTTGTATTGCTCCTGCTTTTGTTCCTTACCTCACCGGCGAATGCGGGGCCATTTGGCTTGTTGCTGCTTTTCGTGTCAGCGTACATTGCGTCCGTGGGGGTAATCAGCGCTGCTTTGTATGGCTTCAGGCGTCTCATGGTGGTTGTTCTTTCTGGCGTACCTCGGAGCGTGCCGCTTCGTCCGCTGACGTTTCGGCGAGCGTACCACTTCGCCGTGCCGCTGGCGGCCGCGCCAGTGATGTTGATTGGCCTCCAGTCTGTCAGCCCAATAGGGCTTCGTGAATTTATTCTTGTGACGCTCTTCGAGGTCGTTGCTTGTATATATGTAAGTAAAAGGATACGTTAGCATAAGCGGTATATGCTATAATTTAAGCTATGCAACCTGAGAGCCACCAATCTGTTTCAACGGGCGCCGAGCAACTGCCGGTGCAGCCAACTATTGGACCTGAAAATATCCCAAGTCTCCCGCCAATTGAAGTGCAAGTTGGCAGAGGACAGGAGGCGTACGAACAGCGAGCGGATACGGCAGGCGGCGCACAGAACTCAGGGGCGCCACAGTATCAGACACAGCAGCCGGTAGCGCCTCAAGTTCCGCAGGCTGTCCCGGTGACACAACCAACCGTTGGCTCGCCAATGGTGGCAGCTGACGAGGATCTTATCGAGAAAGAGTGGGTGGACAAGGCAAAAGAAATCATCCAGCGCACCGGAGATGATCCCTACGCTCGTAGCGCTCAGGTGAGTGAATTACAGCGGAGTTACCTCCAGAAGCGGTACGGGAAAACCGTCGGAGTAGATACAGAGTAGCGAAGATAGGTGAAAAGGGGTCGCCAAAAGTAGCCAAAAGGCGCATAATAAGACAAAAGGTGTGTAAGGGAATAGGAAAACAAAGAGCGTGGTAGCCTTCCTTGTGACAGTTCTAATCATTGTGCTCGTCGTTGCTGGCGTGGCAGTGTTTGCTTTGTTCCAGTATCGTCGTGTTATTCGCGAGGCAAAAAATTATGAACGTGGCCTCAAGATGGTACCACTCTATATTCATATCCCGCCAA
Source organism: Candidatus Saccharibacteria bacterium TM7i (assembly GCA_025349965.1). GTDB lineage: Bacteria > Patescibacteriota > Saccharimonadia > Saccharimonadales > Saccharimonadaceae > Microsaccharimonas. The sequence goes on along the minus strand of CP075337.1, from coordinate 684,132 downwards.
TTAGTTCTGATATTGAGGGTGGTGGCCGTGATGAGCGCGACGTCACTGAAGAGGTACTCAGTCAGGCGCAGGTAATGTACAACATCATTGCCAGCACTGCCACCAAAGGCTTTAAGAGTAAGGTGTATGGCCAGCGACATATGTCATTTGAGATTGTGGCGCATGAAGGGCTAGTGCACTACTATGCCGTGGTACCTGTTTCATTGGTTGATGTTGTTCGCCAGGCGGTAGCGGCGGCATATCCAGCGGCCCGTCTTGAAGAGGTGAGCGAACGCAACATCTTTAATCCAGCCGGAAAAATGAGCGCCACTATTGGTGGTGAGTTTACGCTTAAGAAAGAATTTGGCTATCCGATTGCAACTTACCAGGAGACAAAGCGTGATGTAAGCCGCGCACTTCTTAATGCGCTCTCTGGCGCAACACGTGAAGATGGCGTGGGGATTCAAATTCTGCTTCGTCCGGCTGATTCAGGTTGGTCTAAGGTGGCAGCCGACATTGCTTCAGGCATGAAGAAGGACAAGGGTAAAAAATCTGGACCCCAGTCTATTATGACGGGTGTTATGGAGGCACTTTGGAAGCCGCCAGAGTCTCAAGAGGTTAAGTCTGAAGACAAGCAGCTTAGCTCAGTTGAGCAGACGGTAGTTGATGCAATTGAAGACAAAACGCGCTACCCAGGCTATGAAACGCTGATTCGTGTAGTGGCTTCTTCCAACACTTCGGCACGTTCTCAAGCCTTGATGAGTAATGTCGTATCTGCTTTTGCGCTGTTTGACTCTCCACAGAATAACGGCTTCAAGTTTGCGGTCGCAAAAGATATGAATGAGTTTGTCACGGCCTATATCTTCCGCTTCTTCCCGCAGGAAGTGCGGACTAACATTCTCAATACTATTGAGCTTGCAACGATTTTCCATCTCCCATCTCAGAACTCTATTCCAACTTCACAGGTGCAGCGCCAAGCAACGCGTCAGGTTGATGGTCCAACGCAAGTGATGGATGACGGCTTCCTCTTGGGCTATAACGAATTCCGTGGCACCAAGAAGCCAATTAGGCTCGGCGCAAAAGACCGTCGTCGCCACGCGTACATCATTGGACAGACTGGTACTGGTAAGTCAAAACTTCTTGAAAACCTCGCCTACCAAGATATGATGGATGGCCGTGGCTTTGCTTTCATTGACCCGCACGGTGACTCTGCTGAAGAGCTCCTTGGTATGGTGCCAAAAGAGCGTGTTGAGGATGTTATTTACTTCAGCCCTGGCGACATGGAGATGCCAATTGGTCTCAACCTGTTTGAGTTTGACAACCAAGACCAGCGAGATTTCATTATTCAAGAAACAATTGCAATGCTGTACCGCCTCTACGACCCAGGCCACACGGGTATTATTGGTCCGCGCTTTGAGTCATGGTTCCGCAACGCCGCGCTGACAGTCATGTCGGACCCTAACGGTTCATCATTCCTTGACGTTCAACAAGTATTTATCGACCAGGCCTTCGCTGATGAAAAGATTAAGCATGTTCGAACTCAGACGGTGCTCGATTTTTGGCACAAGGAGATGGCGCAAACAACCGAGTCTGCCAAGGGTGAGATGCTCGGGTGGTTTGCCAGCAAGTTCGGTGCGTTCCTTGCAAATGACATGATGCGAAATATCATTGGTCAGACAAAGAGCGGTTTTGATCTTCGCGACATTATGGATAACAAGAAGATTCTCCTCGTTAACCTTTCTAAGGGTAGGGTAGGTGAGTTGAACTCGCAGCTCCTCGGTATGATCTTTGTGATGAAGTTTAACGCTGCCGCGATGGGTCGCGCCGACATGCCAGAGGATCAGCGTCAAGACTTCAGCCTTTACGTGGATGAGTTCCAGAACTTTGCCACCGACTCATTTGCCACGATTCTTTCTGAGGCTCGTAAGTATCGCCTTAGCCTTATTCTTGCCAATCAGTTCATGACACAGCTCACTGATCAGATTCGTGAAGCGATTCTTGGTAACATCGGCACAATTATTAGCGGTCGCATTGGTATCACTGATGCAGATATTTTGGTGAAAAAGTTCGCGCCAACCTTTGACGCAGAAGACTTAACGCGTCTTCCAAACTACCAAACGATTGCCTCTGTGATGATTCAGGATGTGCCGTCAGCCTCATTCAGTATGTCGCTTATTCCACCACTTGGAAAATCAAACCCGCAATTGCGTGATGCGCTCAAGAATCTTTCTGCAACAAAATACGGCAAACAGCGCGCAGTTGTAGAGCAGGAGTTCTTTAAGCGTATGAGCGCTGGCGATGAAGCAAAGAAGGCGAAGATGGCGGCGCTTAAAAAGGCCCAGGATGAGCGTATGGCTGCGTTTAAGGCGGGTGGTCCGAACGGAGCACTGCAAGGTGGTCCAGGTGTTGCAAACGCTCCAGGAGGTGCTCCTGCGGCGTCTGGGCGTATGCCGGCAGGCTCTGGGATGTCTACCAAACCGTCATTCCTTGACGAGTGGCTCGCAAAACGTCAGCAAATTATAAATCAAGCACCTCAGCCTTCGTCTAATAATCAAAGTGCAGGGCAGATGACTGCTCCACAGAATGCATCTTCGGTCCCGGCGCGGCCAAGCGCCGAGCCTAACCCCGCGTTTGGTCCGACTACTCAGCTTGGCGGAGTTCCTGTACAGCAACAGCAACAGCCACACCCACACCCGCAGTCTGTGCAACCAGTAGCCCCCGTAAAGGTTCAGAAAGAAGAATTAAGCATCCGTGGTGGCGCGGGTGAAGATGATGGGGTATCAATTAAGCTTCGCTAGCCCAATTGACACTTGTTGTTTCTAGATATTGCCGTGAAGATTACGGCGAACGAGGCGGACTTCTGTTGAGAGCTGTCGAGACCTAAAGTAGAAGAACGTTGCCGTAGCGAATACGAGTGCGGCAAATGCCATATTAGCGCCTGCGCCTGTCTTCGGGAGCTCTGTCACGGTGCTTTCTACGATAACCTTTGGAGCAGGGCAATCTACATCGATAACAGTATCTGACCCAAGGAAGGTATTCTCGAGCTTGCAGTTATATGATGAAGTTTCACTGACATTCTTTGAGCTTGCAGGTATGGTTGCGAGCATTTCAATTGTGAATGTGCGCACTTCCTTTGCTCCAGGCTTAAGGAGAACTTTTGGCCAACTGAGCATTTTAGTTTTTTCGTTATACTGCCCACCACCAGTATTAACAAGGGTGGAATATTCGAGTACGTCGCCAATGTAATCATCAAAAGCAACTTCTTTTGCTGTTCCGCCATTATTTACGGCTGATAAACTAAAGCTAATCGTATCTTTTGCTCGTGCAACTGTTGTGGTCGCATCTATGTTGCCCTGACTTACATTAAGGGCTTCCTTTTTAGCGACGATCTGCGCCGGTGGGGTAGAGCAGCCAACAGCAACCGTCACTTTTTTATCCGTGAAGGTATTTGTCATGGAGCAGCTATCAGGAGATATGAGAGAGCTATTCATTTTCACGGTGTATTGTCGCTTCACTGTTTGTCCGGGACCTATCGTGACATCTGGCCAGCTGAGCGTACCTTTTTTTGAGTCAAGCGTGCCACCATTCGCTGCGGTGAGTGTAGCGAAGCGAAGTACGTCACCAATCTTATCAACAAGCTCGACCTGCTTTGCTGTACCACCTTCGTTTTTCGCGGAGATAGTGTAGGTGAGGAGGTCATTTTCCTTCGCAGTTGCTTTCGTGGCGTCAATATTTGATTGCGATGTATTAACTGCCGTCTTTGTCGTGACAATTTTTGCTGGTGCAGGGGGCGGTGGCGGTGGCTCTGGGAAGTTAACGGTAGTGATATTTCCGCAGGCGGTGGATATGGCAAACCATCCGATACGGCTTGAATGTCCGATAAATCCAGTTACTGTTGGTGGGTTTGAGGCATTATCCTTCATGTACCTTCCGTAGAGCGTACGTACCTTTTGGCCTTGATCATTTGTAATTGCAACGGCTCTAGAGGTTGGCATTGGATAGTCCCAGCCCCAACTTACCTTTGAATCTATTGAGAAGCTTCCGTACTTTGCCGCCGCTAATTCGGCGCGTGTAATGCCAAAATAGCTCGTAGCATTACGTGTGTATCCAGAGTTGGAGTCGTATGCGCGGAGGTACCTTCCAAGATCGGGGCTGCTCCAGCCAAGGCCACCCTCAATCATATTGCTGGTGTGGGCTGCATTTGCTGGCTCGGGTGCCTGGAATACTACGAGACTTTGCACAACAAGGGCGAGGGCAACGAAAATAAGCCCTAAGCGGCGCGTAGCCTGTTCTTTACGAAGGCGTTTCGCATAGAAGCTTAACTGAGCCACTAACGAGGGGCTAAATGAAATCCTTGAAACAATTTTCTTAAACATGCCCGAGGCTCCTGTTGATAGGTAATTAACTACGCTTACCGGTAATCATGACGCGGAAGAAGTCGTAGAGTGCTCCGATTATCCAGCCCGCAATGAACGCGCCGATAGTTTCAAAGCCCGAGAGTGGGTAGCCGTAGTGTTTTGCAATAAGGTACACTGCAAGTACCGCAAAAAAGGCGACGATTGCACCTGCAAGAATAGAGTTTGGCCGTGCAATGGTTGCTCCGGCTACCTCGCTTACTTTTTCTACCGCAGGGGAGTGGATGAACTTGCTGAAGGCGCGCTGTGAGGCGGGCATCTCGGTTCGAATTTGCTTCAGGTGCTGCTTGTAGCTTGCTTCGCGCTCTTTCTTGCTTACAACTCCGTGACGGCGCTGTGCGGGGCTACTGCTCGGTTCTTTGCGTTTCTTTTCGGCACTACCACGCTCAACACTAACAGCTTGCTCGAGAGCCTCTACTTTTGCTTTCTCGGCAGCCTGTTCGCCATTTTCAATACCTGCCTTCTCGGCAGCCTGCTCATACGCTTCGCCGACTTTTTCGTATTGCTTTTCAGCTTCAAGGTTAGGCTCCTTGTTAGCGGTTACCTCAGGGTTATTGGCGTGAAATTGTTCGCTATTCATTAGAATACTCCTTCGTTGATATTTCGGCGGACAAGTCGCACTTCGCTACCGAGTTGTCGTGAGCGGAAGTAGAAGAATGCGGCGAGTGAAAGAACAATTCCTGCAAAGATCATATTTGTACCAGCACCGGTCTTCGGTAATTCGCTTACTGTTTGCTCTACAACTACTTTTTGAGTAGGGCAGTTAACTTTTATGATAGTTGAAGCGTCTGTATCATCGTCAGCACTAAAGCTATTTTCCATCTTACAGTTATAGGATGCACCTTGGGTTGCACCTACTGGTGTTGCCGGTATTGATGAAAGTACCTGGATAGTGAAACTACGCACTTCTTTCGCACCCGCTGCGAGCTTGATAGTCGGCCAACTGAGCGTTTTGCTTGTTGCGTCAAAGCTGCCGCCACCATTGTCTATAAGCGTTGAGTATTCAAGTGTATCGGTGAGATCATCCTTGAATGTGAAATCAGTTGCCGTGTTGCCTGAGTTTGTTGCTGTTAGCGTGAAAGTAATACGGTCACTTGCTTGAGCTGTTGTTTTTGTTGCATCAGTATTGCCCTGTGAAGTGTTTGTTGCATTTTTTGCAACACTAACATTTACTTCAGGTGTTTCTGGCTTTGGTTCAGGCTCAGGTGGTTTCGGAGTTTCTGGCGTGTAGCACCCAACTGGCGTCGTTACCTTCTTGTCGAAGAAGGTATTAATCATCGTACAGTTAGTCTTGCTATTGCCGAGATTATTAATCATCTTGACCGAGTAGGTTTTTGTTACTGACTTGCCCGGAGTAAGTGTCACTGCTGGCCAGGTGAGGGTGCCTTTTGTCTTATTAAGTGTTCCACCTCCAGCATCGGTGATGGTTGCGTACTGAAGCACGCTCTTGATGTTATCAACCGGAGTGACGGAAGTGGTTTTTCCGCCCGTGTTCGTGAGGCTAACAGTGTAGGTGAGTGTATCTTTTTCTTTGGCGGAAACTTTAGTAGCGTTTACCTTGCCTTGGGTAACGTTAACAGCGCTTTTTGAAGCAACGATTTTTGCAGGTTTCGGCTCGGGATAGCTTACGAAATCTTTAGTAACGATATTTCCGCATTCTACGGCAATCGCGAACCAGCCGCGTATTTTTGAATGTCCAATAAATGCAGGAATATCTTTGTTCATTGGGTAGTATTGGTTCATCTGTCGTCCGTATAGATTGCGGACGTACTTACCATTGTAGTCATATACCTTCATGAGGCGTGAGTTAGGCATTTGAGTATCCCAACCCCAACCTACAGCAGTACCCACCTTGAACGTGCCGTACTTCGCAGCGGCAATTTCAGCACGTGTAATGCCGAACTGATGAGCGGCATGCTGGGTGTGCCCCCAGTTTGTATCGTACGCGTCAAGGAATTTTTTAAGACTTGGGTTGCTCCAGCCGAGCCCCCCTGGAATCATATCGCTTGGGTGTGCGGCGTTCGCTGGTTCGGGTGCCTGAAAGACGACAAAGCTCTGAACAACAAGCGCAAGCGCAACGAAAATAAGACCAAGCCGTCGTGTTGCTTGTTCCTTGCGAAGCCGTTTCGCATAAAAGCCAAGCTGAGCCACCAAAGCGGGGCTGAACGAGATTCGTGACACGATTTTCTTGAACATACTGTATCTACCTTTTTATTTTTTGTTTCTACCTCTTAAAATTAAGATTAGCATAATAAATATACTCAAAGCAATAGAGTTATACTGTAATTGAATACATTTTTTATTACTAAAGAGAATTTGACACTGTTTTTCAGGGGTGTGCTATACTAGAAGCAGACAAACGGCCGGTGGGTCCGAAAATACAAGCAGTCCGAGTTAAATTCTGGCGACAGCGGGGAGAAAATATAAGGTATATGGCTACAAAAACTGAAAATACGTATGACGGTTCGCAGATTCAAGTCCTTGAAGGGCTTGAGCCAGTTCGTAAGCGTCCAGGTATGTACATCGGAAGCACAGGTTACGACGGTGTACACCACCTTATCAAGGAAATTGCCGATAACTCTATCGACGAAGCAATTGCCGGCTTTGCAACAAAGGTAGATATTACAATCCTAGACGACGGCGGTATTACGATTGCCGACAATGGTCGCGGTATCCCGGTAGACAAGCACCCAAAGACTGGCCTCTCAACACTTGAGACCGTACTTACAGTACTTCACGCCGGTGGTAAGTTTGGCGGTGGCGGATATAAAGTATCCTCTGGTCTTCACGGTGTGGGTTCAAGCGTTGTAAACGCACTCTCAACACATATGATTGCCGAAGTGGTCCAGAAGGGTCAACTCTATCGCATTGAATTCGCACAAGGTGGTGTAAAGGTTCCATTTAAAAAGGTTGGCAAGACTGATCGTATTGATGGCACGACGATTACTTTCTACCCAGATCCAACTATCTTTAAGGAAACAGTTACTTTTGACTACAAGTGGGTGGTTGATTACATCCGTCACCAGGCCTACCTTACAAAAGGTATTTATCTTGCTGTCTATGACCAGCGCACAGATCAGCGCGCGGCTTTCTATTTTGAAGGCGGTATCCAAAGCTACGTAAAACATCTTAACATCGGTAAGGATGTTATCACCGACAGTGTATTCTATGTAGAACGTCAGGTTGAAGAGTCGATGGTGGAAATCGCGGTACAGTATAACGATACGTTTGTTGAAATGGTGAAGCCATTTGCAAACAACGTCTTGACGCCAGATGGCGGTACGCACCTTGTTGGGTTCCGTGCTGCGCTCACCCGTGTTATTAATGACTACGCACGTAAGAACTCTCTTCTCAAGGAGAAGGAGGATAATCTTACTGGTGATGATATTCGCGAAGGTCTCACTGCAATTATTCTCGTGAAACTTCCAGACCCGCAATTTGAGGGCCAGACAAAGAACAAGCTTGGTAACCCTGAGGTTCGCCGTTATGTAGAGCAGGTAATGAATGAGTACTTCTCGTACTATCTTGAAGAAAATCCTGAAGTTGCTAAAAAGATTGTTGGCAAGGCATTGCTTGCGGCTCGTGCTCGCAAGGCAGCGCGCGCAGCTCGTGATAACGTACTTCGCAAGGGCGCGCTTGATGGCATGGGCCTCCCTGGAAAGCTCTTCGACTGTTCAAGCAAGAAGGCGGAAGATTCTGAAATCTATATTGTAGAGGGTAACTCTGCGGCCGGTTCTGCAAAGGAAGGCCGTGACAGTAAGACGCAGGCGATTCTTCCACTTCGTGGTAAGGTGCTCAATACTGAGCGGGCACGTCTTGATAAAATGTTCGCTAACAAAGAAATCGTCGCTATGATTCAGGCCTTTGGTGTTGGTTTTGGTGACGAGCTTAACATTGATGCGCTTCGCTACCACAAGATTGTGATTATGACCGATGCCGATGTTGACGGGAGCCACATCGCAACGCTTCTTTTGACATTCCTCTTCCGCTACATGAAGGAAGTGGTTGAGGGTGGGTATGTATACCTTGCGAAGCCACCGCTCTTTAGTATCAACCGCGGCCAGAAGAAGCAGTATGTATATGACGAAGGTGCTCTTGATGTTGCGCTTGATGAGATTATTCAAGGCAAGAAAGATCGTGGCGTTGCTGTCGATGAAAACGAAGACCGTGCAAAGCAAGCAGGTGTAACCATCTCACGCTTCAAGGGTCTTGGTGAAATGGACGCAGACCAGCTCTGGGAGACAACGATGAATCCCGAGAACCGCGTTCTTATTAAGGTGAACGTTGAAGACGCCGAGCGTGCTGACGCGATTTTCACAAAGCTCATGGGTGACGATGTAAGCCTCCGCAAGACATTCATCCAGTCTGAGGCAAAGAATGCAAAGCTTGAAGAGTTGGATATTTAGGGGTTAGATGATGGACGAAGATAAGATGAATACACCAATCAATGATGACGCGCAACAGAACGTTGATCCGTCAGAATACACACCTGTAGACGAAATGGTTGAAGTGTCGGGCGTAGAGAATGACACACTTGAATCGGTGATGGAGCGAAGCTTCTTCCGCTATTCAATGAGCGTGATTATTGACCGTGCACTTCCAGACGTACGTGACGGTCTCAAGCCAGTGCACCGCCGTATTCTTTACTCGATGCACCAAAACGGTAACCGTTCAACGGCTAAGTTCGTAAAGAGCGCCCGTATCATCGGTGACGTAATGGGTAAGTATCATCCGCACGGTGACTCGGCAATCTACAACTCGATGGTTCGTTTGGCGCAGCCGTGGGCGCTTCGCTACCCACTTGTACAGGGTCAGGGTAACTTTGGTTCGATGGACGGCGATGAGCCAGCGGCACACCGTTATACCGAGGCTCGCATGGCAAAGCCTGCTGAAGAGCTTCTTATGGACATCGACAAGGAAACAGTTGATTTCCGTGATAACTTCGATGGTTCCGAGCAAGAGCCTGTAGTGCTTCCAGCGAAACTTCCAAATCTTCTTTTGAACGGTCAGATCGGTATTGCTGTGGGTATGGCGACAAACATTCCACCGCATAACCTTGGTGAACTTGTCGACGCGACAATTGAACTCATTGACAATGAAGAGGCGACAGTTGAGGATCTCCTTCAGCACGTAAAGGGTCCAGACTTCCCAACAGGTGCAACGGTGTACGGTGGTGCGCCAATGAAGCAAGCGTACCAGACTGGCCGCGGAAGTGTAACGATGCGTGCGGTTGCTGAGATTGTTGAAACAAAGGGTGGACGCCACCAAATCGTCATCACCGAGATTCCTTACGGTGTGAATAAGGCAGGTATTGTTGAGAAAATCGCTGAACTTTACAAGGATAAAAAGATTAGCATTAGTGGTCTTCGTGATGAGTCTTCACGTGGTAAGGTGCGTATTGTAGTAGAAGTAAAGAAGGACGGCTACCCGAAGAAGGTGCTCAACCAACTTTACAAGCTCACCGCACTGCAAAGTAGCTTTAACTTTAATATGCTCTCGCTTGTTGATGGCGTGCAGCCACGCATTCTTGGACTCAAGGAAATGCTTTCTGAATTCGTGAAGCACCGTCAGCAAGTTGTGCGTCGTCGCACCGAGTTTGAGCTTCGCAAGGCTCGCGAGCGTGCTCATATTCTTGAAGGGTACAAAATTGCACTTGATCATATCGACGAAGTGATTAAGACAATCCGTGCTAGTAAAACACAGGACGAAGCCGAAAAAGCCTTGATCTCAAAGTTTAAATTGAGTGAAATTCAGGCTAAGGCAATCCTTTCTATGCAGCTCCGCCGCCTTACTGGACTTGAGCGTGAAGCAATTGAAAACGAACTGAACGAACTTCTTAAGATGATCGCTCGCTTTGAGGCAATTCTTGCCGATGAGCAGGAAATTCTTAAGATCATTAAGACTGAACTGCTTGAGATGAAAGAAAAACATGGTGACGAGCGTCGTTCACAGATGATTAACCATGAACTCGGTAAGTTCAGTGATGAAGAGCTCATTCCAGAGGAAGAGAGTGTTGTCCTACTTACAACAGAGAATTACATCAAGCGTACGCTTGTGACTGAATATCGCCGCCAGAATCGTGGCGGTAAGGGCAAGCGTGGTATGACCACTAAGGAAGAAGACGTCATTGACCAGCTGATTCCAGCGAACTCACATGATTGGCTCCTCTTCTTTACAAATAAGGGTCGCGTCTTCCGCCTCAAGGCCTACGAAGTGCCACAGGCAAGTCTTGCAGCCAAGGGCGTTGCAGCGGTAAACCTTCTTGCGCTTCAGCCGGAAGAAAAGATTACTTCTATCATTAAGCATGAAAAAGATGCAGGTGATGATGGTTACCTCTTTATGGCAACCGTAAAGGGGACTATTAAGAAGACACCACTCAAGGACTATGCAAACATCCGTACAAACGGTCTCATTACGATCAAACTTGATGATGGTGATGAACTTCGCTGGATTAAGCGCACGACTGGTCAAGATGATGTTATCGTCTCAACCTCTGCCGGGCAGGCAATCCGCTTTAATGAAGCTGACGCTCGCCCAATGGGACGGAACGCTCGTGGTGTTCGCGGAGTTCGCCTCCGTCCAAATGATAGCGTTGTTGGTATGGATATTGTTGCCAATGATAAGGTGAACCTTCTCGTGATTAGCCAAAAGGGATACGGAAAGATTACTAAGTCGGCGCAATTCCCCGCGCATAAGCGTGGTGGTGTTGGTATCAAGGCAGCAGTAGTGACTGCAAAGACCGGTCCAATTGTCGCGGTGCGTTCGCTTGAAGAAGATACGGAAGAAGTATTACTCATCTCAAATAAGGGGCAGGCAATCCGTGTTGGCCTTAAGGATATCCCGGTAATTGGCCGCACTACACAGGGTGTTCGCATCATGCGCACCGGCGATGACGATATCGTTTCATCATTCGGCTTTGTGCCAAAGAAAACTGAAGAAGACGAAAACGAAGACACTAAAGAAACTAAAAAAGAAGGGTAGGGCATAGGACGTGGCAATTTTCTCACCATATATTATCGCAGGGATTTTAGGGTGGGTAGTTGCCCAGACTGCCAAGTACCTTATTATTAGCGCGAAACGGGGTCGATTTGTATCGCCCCGTCAGCTCTATGGGTCGGGAAATATGCCGAGCGCGCATAGCGCCACTGTTGTCGGTGTGTTGACAGTAATCGGGCTTATCGATGGCATTACTTCGGGGCTTTTTGGCCTTGCGCTTGTGTTTGCCAGTGTCGTTCTTTATGACGCGGTCATGGTTCGCCGTTCATCTGGCGAACAGGGCGCATCGCTGACGGCACTTATTAAAGAGCAGAAAAGTGCCGTTCGCCTTCCTCGGGTAGCAAAGGGTCACACGCCACTTGAAGTGGCGGTTGGCGCTTTTGTGGGTGTTCTTGTTGGTATGGCTGCATACGCACTTCATATTTCAACGAATGGAATGTTCTAATGAATCAGGCATTTGAGCCACTACAGCCAAAGCGTGTGATGGGTATTGTCGCGCATCCGGATGATCTTGATGTTACGGCAGCGGCTACTATTGCAAAATACATTCAGCAGGGTGCCGAAGTTGAGTACCTTATCCTGACAGACGGTGGTAAAGGGTCTGATGACCTCAATATGACAACGGAAAATCTTATTAAGACCCGCCAAGAAGAGCAGCGCAATGGGCTGAAGGCAGTTGGTGGCAATCCCGAGAATGTTACTTTCTTGCCGTACGGCGATGGTGAGCTTGAAAATACACTTGCCCTGAAGCGAGATATTGTTCGTGAGATTCGCCGCTTTCGTCCGGATACAGTCATTACACTTGATCCAACAGTTATTTATTCAAAGACGACGCACCGCATTAATCACCCAGATCATCGTGCTGCTGGGCAGGCGGTACTCGATGCGGTATTTCCACTAGCGCGCGACAGATTAACTTTTCCAGAGCATGCTATTGAGGGGCTCGCTCCACACAAGGTGGGTACGGTGTTATTAGTCGACTTTGACTCGGCCACTTACTACGAGGATGTGACTGAAGTATTTCATCTTAAAGACAGGGCAATCGAAGCCCACCCCAGTCAGTTTACGGAAATGGAGCAAGTAAAAACGCTTTTCCGACATATGGCGGAAGTGGTGGGCGAGCGAGCGGGCTATGGTCTTGCGGAAGGTTTTATTCGCCTCGACGTGCGTTGATTTCAAATAAAATAAAAAAATCTTCGTTTTAGGTGTTGACCAAAGTAAAAACATCAGGTAGTATAAGTAAAGTCTGAGCGGCACGGCAAATAAAAAGCCCCTAAGCCCGCCACTCTAACGTGGAGTTAGAAAAAGACAAAGTTGAACTTTGACAATTTAGTAGTGCAAATCTATTTCGATAGAGATTATACGGGCTTCGCGCCTTTGTATAATTTCTATGCGAAATTATCATCGTCAGTTAATTATGTTTAGCGAGTCTTGTGTCTGAAAGAGACACATTTTTATGGAGAGTTTGATCCTGGCTCAGAATGAATGCTGGCGGCGTGCCTAACACATGCAAGTCGAGCGGCAGCGCGAGTAGTTTACTACTTGGCGGCGAGCGGCGGACGGCTGAGTAACGCGTGGGAACGTGCCCCAAAGTGAGGAATAACTGCCCGAAAGGGTAGCTAATGCCGCATATGGTCTTCGGATTAAAGGATTTATCCGCTTTGGGAGCGGCCCGCGTTAGATTAGGTAGTTGGTAGGGTAATGGCCTACCAAGCCGACGATCTATAGCTGGTCTGAGAGGATGATCAGCCAGACTGGGACTGAGACACGGCCCAGACTCCTACGGGAGGCAGCAGTGAGGAATCTTCCACAATGGGCGAAAGCCTGATGGAGCAACGCCGCGTGAAGGATGAAGGCCTTAGGGTTGTAAACTTCTTTTATAAGTGAAGAATATGACGGTAACTTATGAATAAGCACCGGCTAACTACGTGCCAGCAGCTGCGGTCATACGTAGGGTGCAAGCATTATTCGGAGTGACTGGGCGTAAAGAGTTGCGTAGGTGGTTTATTAAGTGAATAGTGAAAGCTAGCGGCTCAACCGTATAGATTATTATTCAAACTGGTAAACTCGAGAATGGTAGAGGTAACTGGAATTTCTTGTGTAGGAGTGAAATCCGTAGATATAAGAAGGAACACCAATGGCGTAGGCAGGTTACTGGACCATTTCTGACACTAAGGCACGAAAGCGTGGGGAGCGAACGGGATTAGATACCCCGGTAGTCCACGCCGTAAACGATGGATACTAGCTGTTGGAGGTATCGACCCCTTCAGTAGCGAAGCTAACGCGTTAAGTATCCCGCCTGTGGAGTACGGTCGCAAGACTAAAACATAAAGGAATTGACGGGGACCCGCACAAGCGGTGGATTGTGTTCTTTAATTCGATGATAAACGACGAACCTTACCAGGGCTTGACATCCCTTAAATTTTGCCGAAAGGCGAGAGTGCTTTATTGAATAAGGTGACAGGTGATGCATGGCCGTCGTCAGCTCGTGTCGTGAGATGTTTGGTTAAGTCCATCAACGAGCGCAACCCTTGTGAATAGTTGTATTTTTCTATTCAGACTGCCCCGGCAACGGGGAGGAAGGAGGGGATGATGTCAGGTCAGTATTTCCCTTACGTCCTGGGCTAGAAACGCAATACAATGGCCAATACAATGCGCAGCGAAGCCGCGAGGTGAAGCAAATCGCATCAAAGTTGGTCCCAGTTCGGATAAGAGGCTGAAACTCGCCTCTTTGAAGTCGGAATCGCTAGTAATCGCAGATCAGCAAGCTGCGGTGAATACGTTCCCGGGTCTTGTACACACCGCCCGTCAAACCATGAAAGTGATCAACACCCGAAGTCCGATTCGTCGGCCTAAGGTGGGGGGCATGATTGGGGTTAAGTCGTAACAAGGTATCCGTACCGGAAGGTGCGGATGGATTACCTCCTTTCTAGGGAGAGTTATGCCATACATACGAGCAATCTATGTATGAAGCTAGGTCGGTCCTTTTAGTGAGATGAGCTTACTTACTAATTTCATTCCAGTTTACTGGAATAGGACTAAGTTCAAAAAATCTCGCAAACAACCGACGATGATACGGTTTGCACTACTAATTTGTCAAAAGAAAAACTCCGGAACAGATCCGGAGTTTTTTATTTGAAATTAAACTGTTAAACTACCAAATAGACCTTGCCTTTCTCTCTGATATACGCTAAAATAATAGAGTTCTGTACGAATGGGGCGTTAGCTCAGTTGGCTAGAGCACCTGCTTTGCAAGCAGGGGGTCCGGGGTTCGAGTCCCCGACGCTCCACCAAACGTATGGGGTGAAGTAGGCGAAAGTCTTCATCACTCCACCAGAACAGCTTTCCAAGACACCACGGATTCGTGGGCGATTAGCTCAGCTGGTTAGAGCGCGTCACTGATAATGACGAGGTCGGAGGTTCAAGTCCCTCATCGCCCACCACTCTGTGGTGTTTTTTATTTCTTAATGACATTTTAATAATTACCCTAAAAATAGGCCTACATATATATGTATCAAAAAATCCGCAGAACCGTAAAACAATTAACCTATCCACGTCACCCGGTCTCGTCAAAGATCATTCTTTTGAATGAAACGGGGGACAAGGCACTCATGACTGTACTGCCACGTGGTGGTTTTGGGTTGCCTGGTGGTCATGTTGAAGGGTTGGAGCAACCAGACGATACATTGGAGCGGGAACTCTTTGAAGAACTCGGCCTCTCAAAAGGTGAGTATACTGATGTTGTTCGCCGTGAGTTTCTTCGGTTTGATAGCCGCATTATATTGATGTATACGGGCGTACTGGCAGAAGACGTTGTTATTACGGCAGATCCAGTAGAGGTGAAAGAGGTGACTTGGGTGTCTCGGCAGGACATTGAAGCTGGTGTTATTCCCGCCGGAAAATATACAGACTATATACTTACTGTTCTTGGGGAGTAGTGGCTATTAGGGGTGGAACTGAATTATTTAAATGAAATCCTTAAAAACTATTGCAAAACTCTGATGAATCAGCTATAGTAAAGAACAGTTAAGCGTACGTTCAATAGAACCTCTGGCGGTAATAAAAGTGAAACCAAATGCACACATTATCGCAGGAGGTTTTCTTTTATGAAAAGTGCGAGTAAAAATCTAAAAAAATAAAACAAAAAACCCCTTTACACAGTATGCGTAGAGTGGTAAGCTTAGAAAGCTTGATTGCGAACGGGACTCACCAAACCCAACTTAATAAGTTCTGGTGGATCGAAATGCGCACTCAAGTGAGAGCGGAGGAACATTAACAATTCAACTAATGTAAGAAACGATATCGTTTAATTAATGAAAATTAGTTAAACATTTATTTTTAAAGTTGACGGTTACGAATAGTTGGTTGTTACCAATTACTCGTTAAGTCAATGCATAAAAAGGTACTCAAGGGCACAAAATGGATGCCTAGACGTATATTACCGATGAAGGACGTGGAAGACTGCGATAAGTCTCGGAGAGCTGTCAACAAGCTTTGACCCGGGAATGTCCGAATGAGGAAACTCAGCACGAGTCATGTCGTGTTACTCTTATCTGAATAAAATAGGATAGGTAGAGGGAACCAACTGAACTGAAACATCTTAGTAGGTTGAGGAAGAGAAAATAAATAATGATTCCGGGAGTAGTGGCGAGCGAAACTGGAAGAGCCCAAACCTTACATGTTCTCATTCTTAGGAGGTGTACTTCGGTACATCGTGAGTGGGTATGGCTGATAGGCTAATGCATGCAGGGGGTTGTGATTTTACACGAGACCAAGTCAGAGAACTTGAAATTTATTTCGAGGTATCTGATTTGCGATCATCGGCTATCACCGAATGAATAAAGTAAGAAATATTGCTTGGTTAGCAGAATAGTTTGAATGACTATCCAAAGAACGTGAAAGACGTGTACGCGAAAACCGAGCTGACTTTATACGTGTTTTATCGAGTAGGGCGGGGCACGAGAAACCCTGTCTGAATCCGGCTGGACCACCAGCCAAGGCTAAATATAATATACGATCGATAGTGAACTAGTACAGCGATGGAAAGGTGAAAAGAACCCCGGGAGGGGAGTGAAATAGATCCTGAAATTTTGTGCCTACAAGGAGTCGGAGCCCGCTTGTCGGGTGACGGCGTGCTTTTTGTAGAACGATCCAGCGAGTTAATTTCGTGCGCAAGGTTAAGTCAAGTGACGGAGCCACAGTGAAAGCGAGCCTGAATAGGGCGATTAAGTGCACGGGATTAGACCCGAAACCGGGTGACCTAACCATGAGCAGGTTGAAGCTTCTGTAACAGGAAGTGAAGGACCGAACCGTAGTCAGCAGCAAATGGCCCGGATGACTTGTGGTTAGCGGTGAAATGCCAATCGAACTCGGAGATAGCTGGTTCTCCTCGAAATAGCTTTAGGGCTAGCGTCGTGTAGTAGCATTTGGGGGTAGAGCTCTGAAAAGGACTGGGGCGGGCAACTGTACCCACCCTTATCAAACTACGAATACCAAATGTGTAATCACGGCAGTTAGAACGTCGGGGCTAAGCTCGGCGCTCGAAAGGGAAACAGCCCAGACCATCGTCTAAGGTCCCTAAATTTACACTCAGTGGGAAACAAGGTGAGATTTCTTAAACAGCTAGGATGTTGGCTTAGAAGCAGCCATTCATTTAAAGAGTGCGTAACAGCTCACTAGTCAAGAGATCTTGCGTGGAAAATGTAACGGGGCTAAAGTGTAATACCGAAGACATGGATGTGCTATACCTGCGGGTATAGTGCGTGGTAGAGGAGCGTTCCTATCAGCGGTGAAGTCAGACTGGAAAGTACTGGTGGAGCGTTAGGAAGTGAGAATGCTGGAATGAGTAACCATAAGATAGGTGAGAATCCTATCGGCCGTAAGAGCGAGGTTTCCTGAGCCATGGTAATCATCTCAGGGTTAGTCGGGCCTAAGCCGAGGCGCATAGCGTAGGCGATGGACATCAGGTTAATATTCCTGAACCGGTTATACTTTGCACACTGTTCACGGTGATATATTTGAAGCGGATTCATGGTATGTATCCGTCCAACCTAGGGGGAACCCGATGGGAGTGAAAGGTGATCTTCGGATTACCGATTTCAGAGAAGGCACTGGCCAGAAAAGCAGATGTGCGCGTGGGTATAGCCGCCCGTACCGCAAACCAACACAGGTGCTCGAGTCGAGTAGACTCAGGCTTACGAGAGAACCTTCGCTAAGGAACTCGGCAATACAGCGACCGTAACTTCGGGATAAGGTCTGCCCCCTCTTCTTTGAAGAGGAATTGCCGCGTACACTCAGCAAGGTGATAAAATACGGTTAAATAGTGTAGTAACGATACACATGAGTACGCACCATATCGTCTTTCTAATCTAGGAAGCAAAGTTTTGTTGCAAGACAAAGCCTCTTGATCCGATGTGGTCGTGAAAAACCCTTTTTAATCACAATTCTTACTGAGATAGAGCAATATGAAAATCATGCACACGCATGGAGTTATTACTGTTCTTTTGTACGCGGAGTTACTTCGTCTTTAATGATGAGGGGGCCGCAGCAAAAGAGCCCACGGAACTGTTTATCAAAAACACAGGTCTCTGCTAACACGAAAGTGGATGTATAGGGGCTGACTCCTGCCCGGTGCCGGAAGGTTAAGGCGAAGGCTTCACGGTCTGAACTGAAGCCCCGGTGAACGGCGGCGGTAACTATAACCGTCCTAAGGTAGCGAAATTCCTTGTCAGGTAAGTTCTGACCCGCACGAATGGAGTAATCATGTGGGCACTGTCTCAGCGAAGGACTCGGTGAAAGTGCATTGGCGGTAAAGATGCCGTCTGTCCGTACCAGGACGAGAAGACCCCATGGAGCTTTACTACAGTTTTACATTGATACGAGTTTTGGCCCGTGTAGAATAGGTGGGAGACGTTGAAGCAGATACGCTAGTATTTGTGGAGTCGAAATGTGAAATACCACCCTTGCCAAGGTTTTTATCTAACCTGTGCCGTTATCCGGTATGGGAACAGTGTATGATGGGTAGTTTAACTGGGGCGGTTGCCTCCTAAAGAGTAGCGGAGGCGTTCAAAGGTTGGCTAGCTTCGGATGGAAATCGAAGTGATAGTGTATGCGCAAAAGCCAGCTTGACTGTGAGGAGTACCTTCCAAGCAGAGACGAAAGTCGGAGCAAGTGAACCGCTGTACGTACAATTTGTACATATATGTGGGAATGACAGCGAACACGGATAAAAGTTACCCTGGGGATAACAGGCTTATAGCGCCCAATAGTTCACATAGACGGCGCTGTTTGGCACCTCGATGTCGGCTCATCACATCCTGGAGGGGGAGCACCTTCCAAGGGTTCGGCTGTTCGCCGATTAAAGTGGTACGCGAGCTGGGTTCAGAACGTCGTGAGACAGTTCGGTTTATATCCGGTACGGACGTTAGGAAATTTGAGTGGATTTGCCCTTAGTACGAGAGGACCGGGGTGAACGAACCTCTGGTGTATCGATTGTGGCCACCTGCCGCATTGTCGAGTAGCTATGTTCGGTTCTAGATAAGCGCTGAAAGCATATTAAGCGCGAAACTGACCACAAGATTAGATTTCCCTATGAGGACACAGAAAGATTATCTGTTTGATAGGTGCAAGGTAGAAGTGCAGTAATGCATGCAGCTGAAGCATACTAATAGTCCCATCGCCTTTTTATGTCCTTATCTTCAAAGTTAACTCCGTCCGTTACAGGATCCAGTTAACTAGAGAAGATTAGGTAGACTTAACGAGTAATTGGTGAAAATCACAAGTTTTCACTATAGAACGTCAATTTTAAGCGTTCTTACAGCAAGCATCGATACAGTAGTCATAGAACTATTGGCATCGAGGCGAGGTTTTGACCCACTGATGAAGTTATATCAGCGCAAAGTGTCGAAAACCTTACCTCGGTGTCCATGGCGCTGAGGAAATACCTGTTCCCATTCCGAACACAGAAGTCAAGCTCAGTAGCGGCGATTATACTGCCACAAGTGGGAAACTAGCACGATGCCGAATTATACAATAACCCCAGGTAATACCTGGGGTTTTGTCATTTTCTGCCTCATTCGGAAAAGCTAGCAAGCTATCTATTCGCTCATTTCGTTGAAAAATAAAAAGACTATCCGAATAGGGTAGTCTTTTTCTCTTCCCCGGATACCCTCCGAAAGCTCTTCCTTTTGGTTAATCAATGTGTCATCTAACACTGGAGATAGTTGACTTTTATGTAATTTTATGATATCATTACATAAATATAATGAAAAACACAAATCTATCATCTGAAATACTTTTTGCACGGCATGGCCAAAGCGAGGCAAACGCCGCCGGCTTCCTTGCTGGTCAAAAGGATGTCGAGTTAACAGAAGAAGGAATTCGACAGGCTCGAGAGACAGGCGCGCAGCTTCTTGAGAAAGGCGTAGTATTTGATAAAATTGTCACCTCGCCACTTATAAGAGCGCAGCAAACTGCCTACGAAATTGCCGATACTATTGGGTATACGGGCGACATCGTTACTTTAAAAGATCTAAAGGAGCGTAATGGCGGCACCTTTCAGGGTAGGGATATTCAAGAATTTTATGCGGCTAGTGATAATGATATTGTTGTCGCAGGCGGTGAGTCGCTTGCGGACTTCTCTGATCGACTGAAGCGAGTAAACATCTCTCTAGGGTTGATTGCAACGGGTAAGAGGGTGCTCGTCGTTGGTCATGCGGAAGCGTTCCGAATGGCGCAGGCGAATAGTGCAGGTATTGCCCCCGAGCTTTACACTACAATAGAGGCGCCCCGTAACGCGGAGGTGTATAAGTACCCGATCGTTAAATCGGAAGATATTGCATTTGACGCCCTGGTAAAAGCTAGAACACTCTATTATAAGCGCTAATATATTTAGTTCGTTAAATAGTTACCATCTTCCAAAGCGCCGTTAACTGCGACTGTACATAGTTCCCCGAGTGACTCGGAAGCTCAACTAAAATAGCCGGGAGCCCCATGCTTTCTCCCATCCAGTCTTCATATTCACCGGTCATCGGATATCCCATCACTGCTTCCGCGTTAGTGTACATAGTTCTGTATCCCACTGTGTTGGCGTAGATGTCACCAATGCGCACCGAGTCACCAAACTTATTCGCCCCAACCAATCGCCCCTGCGCATGGAAGGAAATCTCGATACGAGGGCGAAGTTGTCGGGTGAGATTCGCTAAAGCTCTCGCTTCAGGTTCAGAAAGTGCCGAGGTGCCGCCGCCGTTCTTCAAGACACCGTTGGCCGTCTCGATATCAGCTTTCCAGTTAGCGGTAGGGAAGTTACGTCCCAAATTAACGTTATTTGCATTGTTGCGAGCGCCCGAGGTAATACCATCAGGGCTCATATTCGGTACAATTACTACGCGTTTTCCGGCGGGTATTTTATGTGCGTTCACTTGAAGGTGATTCACCCAGCCTGTCATCGTGCTGTAGGCGCTTGTTTCATTCCCGTGGATAGCACCCGTAAACAGAATGGTTGTTGCGCCACTTCCAAAGTAATAAGCAACGATAGGGCGACCCTTTACGGAGTAGCCAATAACTGCAGAGGTGCCACATATAATGCGCCCGTCGTGTCTCCAGTCTGTATCGGCGACCTCTTCGTTTGAACCACTCTTCATACCCTTTGCTACTGTAATAGTAAAGGGCGCGCAGAGTGGTGCGCTCTGAAGCGTAACGCTCGCAGTAGTGGCTCCTGTGCGCTTAATTACCCCAGGCACGCCCTTGATGGAGATGAATTTAGCGATATCAATCGACTCATGGATGGGTTGGTCGAAGGTGATAGTCGCTGTGCCGGATTGAGGGATGTTATTTGCACCGATTGAAATACCAGTTACTTTTGGCCCTCCCGATAGAGTAAAGGTGCGCATAATTGGCTCCGCGAGTGAGCTTCCATCTTCACTTACTGCCTGATGTATCGCGAGCGTGTAAGTAGTTTTTCGTTCCATTTTCTCGGGAAATTGGATACGTAGTGTGGCACCTTCTGTAAGGGTTTGTATCTTGATGGTATCTGAGCTGTCTTTCTTTGACAGTGTTGCATCTGCCTCTTTCAGTGGTTTGTCAAAAGTAAAAGATGTCCCCTCTGGAGTGGTGTAGATGGTCTGGTCGGTCTCAATATCTGCTTTCTGGAGAGTGAGCGGGAGGAGGGTTTTTAAATCATCTGTTATAAGGGTTGTCGTGTCCTTCTCGTTGTAACTTCTCGTAAGCTTTGCTGAGTACTCCGTACCTGGCGCAAGGTGGAGCTGTGCGACATCGCAGGATAGAGAGCTATCTTTATCGGAGTTGTGGCACGGTGTGCTCTTGTTGGCTACGGAGAGTTGATAGGTATGGAGCGTATCCTTTGTCGAGAGGGGGATTGAAAGAGGTAACGCGGCCGAGACTGGCTTGTCTGCTAGTGTTGCTGACTGCATTTTTGGCAGTTCCGGCGCCGTAATAATAAAAGATTTCTTAAATAACCAGCCGTTAAATGGTGCAACTGCTACGGTCGCGTTTCCGGGTGTTGGCGCTGTCTTTGGTGTGGCACAGAGAGTTGTTGCTACAAGTGGTAATTCTCCTGCCTTTACAACACCTTCCACTCGAAGAGTATATGTATCTGCACTATATTTATGAATTCCGGGGAGGATTGTTAGCTGCGACACGCAAGTGTCATCCGCGTAGGCGAGAGTCATAGATTTAGGTATAAGAAAGATAAAACCATATACTGCTACGCCAAGCGTGAGTGCACCTATTAATAAAGGCCACGTATATTTCTTTGTGGTATTTATTTTTGGTCTATTGCGGGCGTTTTTCTTAACCATAAGCCTTACATATAGTATAACAAAAGCAAAAACACCCGTCTCGCAGATCGGGTGTTTTCATTTGTGCTTCTTGTGGTGGTTGCTGCGAACCAGAAGCTTTTTGACGAATCTTCTTTATTTTTGAGAAAGATTCAAACAGGTGCCGTCTTTACTGACTTCATATATGATATATGAACCGCAAAGGCTTATATCTATAATATCCCATGATTCGCATATATGCAACACTAGCATAAACATAATAGTGTGAAATAGCAAATAATATAAAACCATAAAATAATGCTCATGTAAAACTTGACAAAAAGCATAAGCTATGATATTATGGAATCATAAGCATTGCGAGTGATATCGCATATGTGAGGTATAAATGAGGGTTTCCACGCCATTTGGTGTGTGGAAATCTTTTTAATTGTGTGGGAAAGTGAACCCACAGGAGTATAACCCCATGGCAGGAACAAAAGCAGGCGGACAGAAGGCAGCAGCAAAGAACCTAGCAAAGAACCCTAATTTTTACGCTGAAATCGGACGTAAGGGCGGAAAGCTTGGACGTACTGGTGGATTCGCAGCAAACCCTGAACTTGCACGTATTGCAGGTGCAAAGGGTGGACGTATTTCGCGTCGCCGCAAGACTGAGGATAAATAGTCCCAGTTCATCTCAATAAAAAATAACCCCTCGTGTTTGAGGGGTTATTTTTTATAGTTTTGTTCTTCGTAAGCCACAAACGCGGGCCTCGTTGACGCGCCACTCTTGGCTGCAGGCCGGGCAAGCGTAGGTGAATTGTCCAGTTTGATATCCAACAGCAGTGCATGATGGGCACGTGCTCCGTGCATGAAGCCAGTCGCGGTAAGTGTCAAGGTGGTCCTCAACTGTATCGTCAGAGATAACAATCCTATATACTGCGCCCAACTCCTTTGCCTTTTCCCATGCAGATCGTTCCATAGATATAAGCTCTACATCGCGGGTGTATTCAGAGTGCTGAAGCTGTGCGTGTCCAATTTCGTGAAGAAGTAGGGCGGGGTCGCCTTCTTTTTTATAGGTTACTGTTGATTTCTCTGGAGACCACAAGAAATCAGCCCCTTCTTCAAAGGTGAGGTGTGGGAAATCTAACTTAAGCTTTTGCAGCAAGTTGGTCAAGGGCATGGTAGTAGCAGCCATAGACAACGGCCTCTTCTGGATGTTTTGCTTGGACGATTTTCGGAACTGCAATCATGTCTGGGAGGTGCTTTTTAAGTTTTTCGTTAAGGAATAGTTCATATTTCTCAAAATGGCTACCCATACTTCCGCCAATCACAATCACATTAGGTTGAAGGATTGGGATAACTGCAAGGAAACCTCGACTTATGCGGTCGGCGATTTGCATCCAGGTGCGTTTGCTTTTGATATCTTTTGCCATTTTCTTATAGGTTTTGTAAACCGCCTGGCCAGAAGCGAATGATTCCCATTCACGCACGACGCCATCGTATTCAATAAGTGCATGTCCAGCTTCGCTGTTAGCAAGGCCGCGGTCAATCTTGCCGTCAATAATAATACCGCTTCCAATCCCGGTACTGATGGTTACGTAGAGGCATGAATCGGGGATTGTTCTAAAAGAACGTGCCTCGGCGAGGCCCGCAAGGTTTGCATCGTTCTCGAGGAAGATAGGGAGCTTAGGCCCTAGCGCGCTTTTTAGCTCACGTACGATTGGAAAGTTGTTCCACCCAAGGTTTGGGCAGTGAACCGCAACTCCGTTCCGTACGATGCCCGGGACGGCAAGAGATAGCGCGGTTATCTTTTTGTCCCCAAAAAGAGCAGTGAGGTGGGTGAGTAAAGTGTCTATATATTCTGAAGGTTTCTTTGGTGTTTCAAACTTATACTGTGTGGTGATGGCACCACGCTCATTGTACCCAGCAATCAGCGTCTTCGTCCCCCCAGTGTCTATCGCTACGATCATGGGTCTAGTGTAGCATGAACGATCGGGCGGAGCGAGTGCTGACATGAAGTTTATGTTATGCTGGGTGGAATGAAATCGCATAAAAAGTTTCACGCAGCATTTACGATTGTCGAGCTTCTCATTGTTGTGGTTGTTATTGCAATCCTCGCCACCATAACCGTCATTGCGTACAACGGTATCACCACTCAAGCAAAAGATTCCGCACTAAAGAGTGATTTAAGTATCACCTCTAAAAAACTTCATCTTGAAAAAGTCGACACGGGCTCTTATCCACCCTCCAAGCCAAGTTACGCACCCTCGACTATTCAGTACACGCAAACAAGTGGCGGGCAGGGCTTCTGTGCTACTGCCTCAAAGGATGGCAAGGCCTTTAGTATCACCCACATCGGTGTCATTCAGTCAGGCGCCTGTACCGGCCACTCCGTCGCTGGTAGTGGAAGCGGAACGGAGATTGTAGCTAATAGTCTCATTCAGGGTGTCACCTCCGCTCAGTGTGCGGCGCTACCAACTTTTACAGGAAATAATACCAACGCGATCCGTACTGTCATCGACATTCGCGGTGGCACCAGTCGCACCTATGAAATTGCCAAGCTCGCCGACAATAAATGCTGGATGCTGACTAATCTCAAGCTAGGCTCAACTGCGGGTTCTATCACACTAACGCCAAGCGACACTAATATCGCAAATACCTTTTCGTTGCCGCAACTTAATGATGGTACGCGTGCACAAGATGTATCTACTAATCCCGGTAATGATTATGATACCCCGTATATCTATGGACCCATTCCAGGGGATACTGGCTCTGGAGCAACGAACTATGGCTACCTCTATAATTGGTCGGCCGCCACAGCCGGTGAGACTCGTATTTCTCATGATCAAACAAAGGGCAATGCCCCATATTCCATCTGCCCGGCTAACTGGCGTCTTCCAACCGGTGGTACAAGTGGCACGGTTGAGTTTCCTATGCTTAACGCCAAGATGAGTAATTCTGATGCAACTACTGGCTCTATCTCCGGTGGTAGTGGCTTCTATCAAAACTGGCAGCATGGAGGTGCATTTAAGGGCGTATTTTCTGGCTCTTGGAACGCTGGCGTGTTCCAGGGTCAGTCCAGTATTGGCCACTTTTGGTCTCGATCTGTTTACCCTACTGATGTCACTAAAGTACGCAGTACGTACATTAAGGTTGATGACGTCCATCCAGGCAATGGTGGTACGCGTATTCTCGGGTATGCTGTCCGCTGCCTTATGGATTGATGTAGGTTGCAGTCCTGTGTGTATTGCTACTCTCCTTGTAACCGCGCCCTAAAAGGCATATAATAACCCCTATAAACGGGAGAAGAACCATGGCAATGCAATTAGCAGGGCGACGGGTGGCACTTGCGGTGGGAATTATACTATTAGCTGTCGGTACAGTAGCAGTTGTTTCAATTGTGAAGCAGCGCGGTGAGGCGGCGCGTCACGAAGAGACTATTAAGGTTGCGGACGAGCGGCTTAAACAGCTTGAATCTGACAGCAAGACGAATACTTCAGAGAACACAAAAAGTACTCAAGAGGAAACTGCGCGCAAAGAATCAGAGGCGAAGGCTGCTGAGGATAAAAAAGCGCGTGAGGCGGCTGAAGCTGAAAAGGGTGCGAGCGCAAGCGTAAGTGCTACGGAACTTCCAGAGACTGGTGCGGCTGACTATCTTGCGGCAATTCCACTTGGACTTGTGACGTTTGTAGTTATTGCCTATATTCAATCACGACGGCTCACAGTCTAATCTCCTTTCTGGACTTATCTCTTAAATTAAGGTAAAATAAGACTAATCTATGAAGAGCTCTTTATTACGTGTGCTTCAGGCGCTACGGCGCTAAGAATGCATGGGCTTAAAGCGAAACGGATGTCGGGGACTCTTCAGGAAATATATTTAAGGAAGGAGTCTTAAAAAGACTTATGGCAAACGCCGCACTCACAATGGATGATCTTCTAGCCCTAGAAGATGCATCAGTAAAACAAGCAACCCAGGGCGAGGTAATCGAGGGGACTGTTCTTTCAGTACGAAAGCACGAAATCCTTATTGATCTTGGCCCACAAGGAATCGGTTTGGTTCCACGTCGTGAAGTTGGGTTTTCACGTTCACTTAACGAAGGGGACACTGTTGCCGCAAGCGTCGTAGACACTGAGCTTGAAAACGGACAGGTACTTCTTTCACTTCGCAAGGCTGCGAAGGATAAGGGTTGGGATGAAGTTGTCGCTAAGATGGAAGCTGGCGATATTATCGAGGTTACTCCTTACGACGCAAACCGTGGTGGTCTTCTCGTAGAATACGAAGGTGTTCGCGGGTTCCTCCCAGTTTCACAGCTTTCTGCAGAACACTACCCACGTGTTGGCAGCAATGACAAGGATGAAATCCTTCAGCGTCTTAACGGTCTTAAGGAAAAGGTACTTAAGGTAACTATCCTTGATGCAGACCGTAAGGCAAACAAGCTTATCTTCTCTGAGAAGGAAGCGGTTAAGGAAGGTCTTGCGGAGCGATTTGAAAAGCTTGCAGTTGGTGACACCGTAAATGGTGTTGCAACCGGTGTTGTAGACTACGGTATCTTCGTAAACGTTGAAGGTATTGAAGGTCTTGTACACATCTCAGAGATTAGCTGGGAGCGTGTAAACAACCCTGCAGACTACGTGAAGGTTGGTCAGCCAATCGAAGCAAAGATTATTGCTATCGACAAGGATCGCCTCTCACTCAGCATGAAGCAGCTTTCTGAAGACCCATGGCTTGGCGAAGTTGACCAGTTCAAGGTTGGCGAAGAAGTTGAGGGTACGGTAACTCGTATCACGCCATTTGGTGCATTCGTGCAGATCAGCCCGGCTGTTGAAGCACTTGTACATGTTTCAGAACTTGGTAGTGGCGATTCAGTTGACCCAGAAAAGGTGTTCACATTGAACGAGCGCAAGCCATTTGTTGTTCTTGATATCGAAAAGGACAACCGCAAGATTTCACTTGGCCTTCCAGGCTCAAAGCCAAAGAACAAGTAATCTACTAGAGGGGATTCCCTCAAAAAAAGCAAATTCTATGGTGGTCGGCTAAAGAAGGGTCGTCCACCATCGTACCAAACGAAAGGACATCAGCATGGCAGAAAAAGTGTTATCTATTGCAAATTCAATTACAGTAGGTGAACTTGCTGATGTTCTGAATTTGCCTGTTACAACTCTTATTGGAGAGCTCTTCAAGAACGGTATCGCTGCAACCATTAACCAGCGTATCGATTTTGAAACAGCAACCATTATTGTAGAAGAGCTTGGCCTCGACGTTGAGCTTCAGAAGAAAGAGGTTGCCGCGGCAGCAGAACGCCCAACGCGTGAATTGTCTGACAAGGCAGTGGCGCGTCCGCCAATTGTTGCGGTGATGGGACACGTTGACCACGGTAAAACCAGTCTTCTGGATTCAATTTTAGGCCAAAAGGTAGTTGAAGGTGAGGCCGGTGGCATCACCCAGCACATTAGCGCCTACCAAACAGTGCGAAAAGAGCGCACTATTACACTGCTTGATACGCCAGGGCATGAAGCTTTTGCTGCGCTCCGCCAGCACGGTGCAACCCTTACCGACGTAGTGATTATTGTTGTTGCCGCTGATGATGGTGTAAAACCGCAGACCATTGAAGCAATCCGCTTCGCGCGCACCGCAAATGCCAAGATCGTGGTTGCAATCAACAAGATTGATAAAGAAGCCGCTAACCCTCAAATGGTAATGGCACAACTCGCCAGCGAACATGGTCTCAACCCAGAAGCATGGGGTGGTGACACGGTGATGGTTGAGGTAAGCGCGAAAACAGGACAAGGCGTTGACCAACTCCTTGATATGGTCCTCCTCGTTGCCGATATGGAAGAGCTCAAGGCTGAAGTTGAAACTTCTGCCGAAGGACTTGTGATTGAAGCGCACATGGAAATTGGCCGTGGTGCGGTGGTAGGTTTCCTGGTTGAACAGGGTGTACTCAAACCGGGTATGTTCATGGTTGCAGGTACTGCGTACGGCAAGGTTCGTACCCTCGAAGACTTTACTGGCAAGGCAATTAAAGAGGCCGGCCCTTCAACACCGGTAACGGTAACCGGATTCAAAGAATTGCCACAGTTTGGTGATATTTTCCAGGTTGTGAAGAATGAAAAAGAAGCTCGTGCTCGTGCGGCCGAAACACGCAAGGAGCGTGAAGACAGCGCTGCCAGCGCAAACGTCACCGGCGCAGACATCCTTAAGATGATGACCCAGAAGCACGAAGCGGCTGACTTTAACATTATTGTAAAGGCAGACGTGCAGGGTTCATTGACCTCTGTTATTGACAGCCTTAAACTCATCGAAACCGGTGGGGAAGTATCCCTCCATGTTGTGAGTAGTGGCATCGGTAACATTACCGAGAATGACATTCGCCTTGCCAGCGACGGTAAGACAATTATCTACGGCTTCAATGTTGAACTTCCACCTGCTGTGAAGCAACTTGCTACTCGTGAGCGCGCTGAAGTACGTCTCTACAAGATTATTTACGAACTCCTTGATGATGCAAAGAATTCAATGGAAAAACTTCTAGCGCCAGAGGTAGTTGAGACTGAAGTTGGTATCCTTGAAGTGAAGGGTGTCTTCCGTACATTGAAGGACGAAGTTATTGCCGGCGGACAGGTAGTTACTGGCAAAATTACTCCAGGCCTTCTCGTACGCATGAAGCGTGGCGATGAGGGCCTTGGTGAAGCTGAAATTACCAGCCTCCAACGCGAGAAAATCGCCGCCAAAGAAGTCTTTGAAGGTGATATGTGTGGACTTACGCTTAAGACGGACAAAAAGACATTGCTTGAAATCGGTGACCATCTTGAATTCTTTACGCGCGAAGTCGTAGAACGCCACCTGGCTTAAACAAAAAGCACCCAGTGACGGGTGCTTTTATTTTGGCAATAAAAAACCGCACGTAATGGTGCGGATGATGATTTCTAAAAAAGGTGTGCCACCGGGGCACCGCGTTCCACAGCTTTTCAGCGTGTACTAGCGGTGCACCCAGTGGAGTGCCCTGTTACGAGTGCGAGTGAATCGCCGGCGACGGCACCGTCGGTGCACCGACCAGCTTCTGGAGAACCTCTCCGCCGATCAGCTCATCCGTCTTGGCGGCCCACTTTGCGACGTCGTCGCGGGTGATGACCACCTTGTCGGTGCCGAGCTTCGCCGAACGCATGTTCGACGCCAGCTCCTTGCCGATCTTGGCGACCTCGGCCTTGTCGACCATGTTGGCCGGCAGAACCTTCGTCGCCGTGTCGGCCGACTTGGCCTCTGCGAGCTCTCGCTCGGCGCTGGCCTTGGCGGTTTCGGCGGTGGTCTTATCGCGGAAGGCTTCTTCCTTGGCGACCTCGGCCTCCCGCAGCTTCTGCCTGAGGTCGTTCAGCTCCTTGGCCTGGGCCGTGCGAGCGTCGCGAACGTTGGCGAGGGTCTGCTCGATGTTCACCTTGTCGGTGCTGGGGTCGTAGATGACGTTGTCGTCACCGTCGACCAGCGCCGAGATCAGCTCCATCGCGCTGTCCAGATCCTTCTTGGTCGAAGCCGACTCGCTCGCGTCGTGGCTGCTGTTCGCACCTCCGGCGGGGAGGGCGACGGCAGCTGGCGTTGCGGGCGCGGCAGCGGGTACATTGAAGGTGGGCAGGGCACCGTTGCTGGTGCCACAGCGGGCATCGTTCGTGAACGCGGTCATGTTCGTGAGGAACATGACCTGCTCGCTGTGGGCGAGCTTTCGCCCGGGGACACCGTTCTCGATGAGATCGTTGATGGCGGCGAACAGCTGTCCACCGAGCTCATTGATCTCCTCTTCCTGCTTCTTGTTGAAGTCGGCGACGGCGGTATCGAAATTGATCTTCATGGTGTTTCCTTACGGTAGGGTCGGCGTTCGTGCCGAACAAATTGCTATATTAAATTGTCCGGCACTCTGTCTATGTAACAGGGCGTGTCGTAGAATCTCTACGACATCTGCAAAGGGGGTAGATACCCATTCACGGATGTCGCAGCGATTCCACGTATTTTAAGGGGCTTCCGGACCGCAGTCCGAATACTGAACTTATACTATCATAAATATGCAATTATGTCAATATGCTTGTGGTATATCTTGACAAAAACAAGCATAAGTGCTACTATGTATATATTATGGAAACCACCACTTCCACCCAAGAACATACACAGTCAGAAAATATCACCCCTCCTGAGAGTGCACTGCTTCAAAATGAGCAGGACGAGTATTCACAGGAAGACATACACCAGTCACCTGATAATAGGGTGGAGTACTACAATCAAGAGCCATTTACGACACTCAAGCAAGTGTACGACGTCGATGGCCTTTCGGCGTTACGCCTTGCGCTCAACGAAGCGGGTGATTCCGCTCGTCAGGCTGCTGGTAGCGGGCTAAAGGCTCGTTTTGCGGAAAAGAAAGCACGCGAAGAGGTGATAGAGCGCTATCTAGGTGGGAGTGGTCTGTCGAAAGACGCGCATGACTACAAACGTATTTACGCTGATGTGCAAAAGTTTTCTGTTATTCCTGATCATGACTGGTACCGCGGTGATGCGAATGAGGAGGGTGAGCGTGCCGTAAGCTTTCAATCGCGCCTTTCTGTTGGAACCCATCTTGAACGACGCATCGCAGAGGCTAACATCGACACAACCACTAGTGAAGATGGTGTTGAAGAAGAGTTGGCTGCAGATTTGAATGCCGGTAATGACAGTGTGCCTCTGGAAGCGATAGATCCTTTTATTGAATCCTCCGAAGCTCATCTTGATACTCTTCGTACAAAGATGGCTACTCTGAGTGCCAAACGCCAACAACGCCTCTTTACTCTTAGTGGCGGAAAGCTTAGCAGGGAATACGAAGCCCTCCAAAATGAGTACAATGAACATATCCAGAAGCTTGGTAAGGTAAAGCTTGCCGAGACCCTTGAAGATGAATCTTTGAGCGCCACAGAGAAGAATGCGACGGTCATCGCCTTTCTGTTTGATGAGCAGGCGCGCCTTCGCGAGGAATCACTCGAGCAAATTAAAGACTCAAAGGTAAGTAAAGTTATTGAATGGATGAACCGTGGTAATGTCGCAACGCGTATTGCGAAGGGTGCACTTATAGGTGTGTCTGCCGCTGCGGTAGGTACAGCTATCGGTGCTGCGGCCGGTGTTGCCGGTGTGGCTGCGATTGGCGCTGGTAGTGCCGCGCTTATTACTGGCGCTGCGCGATTTGGCCGTGGCTTTGCTCGCAGTGATGCCAAAAAAGGTCGTGGTCTTCAGGAACTTGACGAGTCTCATAAGGAAAAGGCCCTTGATTACATTGGTGCTGATGCGCGCGCAGAGCGTGAGCATACCGCACTACTTGGCCTTGAAGAGGTTGAGTCGACAGGAGATGCTAAAGATGCGGCCGACTTTGAATCTGCTCAAACCTATTTTAATAGTCAGCTTGAAAAAGATACAAGCAATGAGCAGCGTAAGCGTCGCCGTTCTGCAGCGGCTGGGCTCGGTGGTATCGCGCTTGGTGCCGGTGTGGGGTTTGCTGCGCACGCACTGATTGACTCTGGCCTTACTGATGGCTGGATGAACCGCACAGTCAGTGGTGATGTCCATGCGGCGTCGCCCAAGCCTGAAGTGTCAACTGAACCGCAAGAAACTCCTTTTACAGGTGATGATGTGAAGGAAATTGTTGACCAGCAGGATGGCGAGATGCGCCCAGAGCCTGAGGCTCCCGAGATTATGGCTGATCCTTCCTTTGCAATTGAACCGGGCGAGGGTGGTATTGCCTTCTTCCAGAGTCTTGGTTTGAGTGAGGCGGACTGGTATTCAGTTCACCAGGATCTACTTAATAACTTCCCGCAAGACTTTTATAGCGAATACGGCGACACTCGTATCGCTCACTCTGGCCAGCTTTCACTTGAAGCCCAGCAGTATATTAAGACTCGCTTCGGACTGTAATAGCCATCGTGCTATACTAAAAGCATAGACGGAAAGGAAAACGTAATGTTTCAACTTGATGACAAATTTCTACAAGATATTGGCCTCGCCGATCTTCCTGACGAGCAGAAAAAGCCATTTCTTCAGCACATTTATGAGCAACTTGAGTATCAGGTGGGGATGCGTTTGAGCGAAGGCATGAGCGATGAGCAGCTCGAAGAGTTCGAGGGTATTATTGATCGTAAGCCAGAGGTGGTAAATGCATGGCTACAGGCAAAAGTGCCACAACTTGAGGCAGACCCGCTCTTTGCGAAGATGCAGGAGTCAACTGGGCTTGTGGCTGATAATTTCGATTTGAAGGCAGAGTATGCCGCAACAAAGTGGCTTGAGGTGAATCGCCCAGATTACCGCAACGTAGTGGCGCAGACGCTTGAAGCGTTAAAGCAAGAAGTCATCTCAAACAGGGATGCGATCCTTGGAACTCCGCCGGCTGCGTAGGCTGGAATAAGAAAAAGAGACCTGCTAGTGGGTCTCTTTTTTGATGTAGCCGTTTTTGAAAGCTTCACCGGACATTTGCTTGCCACTGGGGCCAATGAGCTCTTTGACGCAAAGGAGGGTGTTGTCTTTGCAGGTAAGTATGAGCGCGTTGTGGTCTTCGGTGGCGGTAGGGTGTACCTTACGGAGTACGATTGGCTGCCCACTAATGATGAGTTTTGTTTTGGGAAAATCAAGAAAAGCGCGGACATGTCTGTCTATCTCTTCGGCGGTGTTTTGTGTTGGGTCGAGGGTTGCTTGTTCTTTTGCGAGGAGGTGGCAGTAGGTGGCTGCGGTATCATCTTGAGGGGTGGGGGTAAGCGTGCCCTCTAGAATACCGGGGAGGGTGTCACAGAGTAATGCTGCGCCGCGTTCGCCAAGGTCTTGAAGGAGGGCTGGACCGGTTTCTTTACCAGTGAGCTGAATCGTTTCTTGCGCATACACTGGGCCGGCGTCCATAGCGGCAGAAAGTTGCATGATAGAGACGCCCGTTTGCGCGTCACCATTCCAGATAGCCGTTTCAACGGGTGAAGGTCCACGATAAAGTGGCAGGAGTGACGGGTGGACGTTAATAATACCTGGTTCAAATAGGTCGATGACGCGCTGGGGGATGATGCGGCCGTAGCTAACAAGGACACCGAGTGGTTTCTCGGGTAGTTCTTCGGAAGATTTAAGAATTGCTTCCATGAGTTCGTCACTACTGCTAGGTTGGAAGACGGGAATATCTGCTGCTTCGGCGATGGTTTTTACAATTGGCGCTTCAAGTGTTCGGCCACGCCCTTTGCGGGCATCTGGTTTGGTGATGACGCCGCCAATAATAACTCCAAGCGATGGTGCTTGTGCTATGAGCGTCCGAAGGCTGATGGCGCTGAAATCATCAGTCCCAAAGAATAGAACTGTCTTTAATGTCTTGTTCATAATTAAGTGGCTTGAGCTCGCCGTCCTTATCAAGTTTATAGAATGCTTCTGTGTTTTCTTTGATGTGGTCAACGAAGAGAATGCCGTGCGTGTGATCGATTTCATGCTGGATGACACGGGCGAGGAAGCCGTTTGCCTTAAAACGCACTTCTTGGCCTTCGAGGTTGATGGCTTTTACGCGAATTTTAGAGTGGCGGGGCACTTTTCCGTAGACGTCTTTGACGCTAAGGCAACCTTCATAATCTTCAACGATGGTGCCTTCGTACTTTACAATTTCTGGGTTGATAAGCGCGGTAAAGTCATTGTTGCTTTTATCATCAAAGTCACTGCGCACAATGACAACGCGGTCAAGGCGGTCAATTTGCACGGCTGCAAGCGCGGCGCTGATTTCGTGGGGGCGAGATGCCTCCCAGTCCACGGCGGCATCGGTCATATCTTTTACGAGCGTGAGTACCTCGTCGTTGATTTCGTATACTTTAGCAGACTTCTCGCGAAGGTGCTCGTTTGGCAGGGTGATGATGTCGTCTTTTGTCACTGTCATTACAAGCCATTATACCAGAGGTGGTAAGGGGTGGCTAGGGCTAAAGTAAACTCTGCGGGTCGAGCTCGGTTTGCCAGTGAGTGGACGGGACGTGTTTGAGTGCTTCGGTGAGTTCACTGCGCTGGGCGCTTTTGAGGATGAGCTGCCAGCGGTAGGTGTCGTGTTGACGTTCGTAGAAGGCAGGCGTCGGCCCCAGAATTTCAATGGTCTTTGGGAGTTTTTGGCGAAGTTCATGGGCGAGGATTTGAGCGTTACGGACAGCGGCGGCTTCGGTTTTGTAGACATTGGTAAGTTGGAGGAGATAGCGGAAGGGTGGGAAATTGCTGCGTTTACGCTCGGCCAAGGCATGTTGGTAAAAGTTTTCATAATCTTGAGCTGCACCAAATTTAATAATGGGGCTATCTGGTTGATACGACTGAACAATGACATTGGTGGCGCGTTCGTCACGACCCACGCGCCCCACAACTTGGGCGAGGAGCTGGAAGGCGCGCTCGCTGGCGGCAAAGTCGGGGAGGCTGAGGCCGCTATCTGCCTGGATCACCCCGACAGTACGAAGTTTTGGAAGATCGAGGCCTTTTGCAACTACCTGTGTACCGATGATGATGTCGATGTCACCACGATAGAGGTCTGCATAGAGCGAGGCGACGGTTTGGTCTTTGGTGTTGTCGGAATCAAAACGAGCAATTTTTGCATTCGGGAAGAGGCGTTGTAATTCTGATTCGATGCGCTTTGTGCCGATGCCTTTATGAATGATGCTCGCGTCATTACAGACAGGGCAGGCGGTGGGAATGCGTTCTTTGGTGCCACAGATATGACATTGGAGGGTGTGCGTATCAGTATGGAGGACGTAGGGAACAAAACAGCGAGCGCATTCTGCAGTCCAGCCGCAGTTTTCGCAAAGTGTGGTGCTGGCACTGCCGCGGCGATTGTGAAAGATGAGGCTTTGCTCGCCGTGTTTGATGTTGTGCGTGATTTCTTTGAGGAGTGTATCCGACAGGAAGGGGTGCTGCTTGAATTGCTCACGCTTGGTCATGTTGACGACGGTGACAGTTGTTGGCTTGGTGTTGGTCCGGGCTTTTTTTGAAAGCGTGACAATGGGAGTTTTACGCATCTCTGCTACGTATCTGTCGGCAATGAGTGGTGTGGCGCTTCCAAAAATTGCGCGGGCGTGCGCATGGCGGGCAAGGACGGTGGCAACGCGAAGCGCGGAGTAGCGCGGGGCGCTTTCTTGTTTGTAGCTTGGCTCGTGGGCTTCATCAATCACGATGAGGCCGAGATTTGGGACAGGCATAAAGAGGGCGGAGCGTGGCCCGATGACAATCAGTGGTTCGGTTGATGTCAGTGCTTGTTTCCAAGCGGTATGTCGCTGCGCTTCGGTCATTTGCGAGTGAGTAATAATTGTGTTTGGAAAGCTGTGCGAGAACTCATCGACGAGCTGACTGGTGAGGCTAATCTCTGGAACGAGAACGAGTGCGGAGCGGCCTTCCGAAAGTGCTTCTTTGGCAAGTGCTTTGTAAACTTCTGTTTTGCCAGAGCCGGTGATGCCCTGGAGGAGCGTAGTGCCTTCTTTTTGTTCAAGGATCTTTGTCACCGCTTTGGATTGGTCTTCGTTGAGTACTTTTTTTGTTCGGGAGCGAATTGTACCAGGGGCGGACGAGGGTGTAGTAGCGCGTCGTTTTTTGTCTAATCCTCGCGGCAACACGGTCTGAAGGACAGTTGCAAGATGGGTGGTGTAGTAGTCACCAAGCCAGGCTGCAGTCTCTATTAAGGACTGTGGCAGCGGTGTGGATTCAATTATTCCACTAATGGGTTTTGTTTCATAACTTGGCTTTTTAACTTCGCGAACAATCAATCCTTGAAGCTCCTTCTTGCCAACGGGAATAGTAACAATCTGCCCAGCCGTCATATCGGGTATTTCTGAGTGATACGTAAAAACATCGCTCGCCATACGAACAATCTTTAACGGGGCAACCTCAAAAAACTTCATACTACTCATTATACGTTAGTGGAGAAGTTTGACAGAAGTGTGCTGCTATTTCCAGTTAAGAATAATGTTATTAATCTTTTTAATGGTATCTTCCCGTGAAGGAATTTCATTATCGTCATAGTAGTGGTTTGTATCAAAAAAGTTTGTTTTTACATCAAGAATATGAAGTTCATCTGCTGACATGTGAAGTTTGTTAATCACTTCTTCGGAGGCAACTGGTGCTGCTACGATGAGCTTATTTACGCGGATTGGCTTGAGGAAGTTGAGGGCGACATCTACGATTGTTGCGTTTGAAAAGCCATCACTGACAAGGATGACCGTACGGTCACGCAAAAGCTCTGCATCGATAATTCCACCGTCACCAAGAAGGCGGTTAATGCGTTGGAAAGCTTCACGCTTTTGCTCCTCAAGATATCCATGATATTCGGATACGTACCCCTGCATTTGATCATTAGTGAATTCGCTATTTTGTACAAAAGAACCGGTGTGAGAAACGCCTCCAAAGCTCAGACCTTCGCCGGGAATATCAATATCTTCCGCGATAATCATTGTGAGTACACTGTGGAGTGCGGCTGCAATTTGCTCGCCAACAATAACGCCACCATCGCTCAGTGCAACAACAGCACAGTTCTCGAAGCGGTACTTCTCTAATAGCTCCGCTGCGAGTTTTTGACCAGCGTGCGCTCGACTCTCAAAATACATAGTAGTTCTATAGTAGCATTAAATTATTAACTTGTCGCTTACGCTTTCCGGGTAGCAGGGGGTGTCGTTAAAGTTACTAATTTCACAACAACCCGTTGACGAAATCACCACAAAGCGTATATGATAGAAGGAACAGGCTGGAGAGCCAAACGGAGATAGAAAAAGTAAAAGGGGACTTATGTTAGACGTCTTTATTACATCCAGGGTGCGACGAAAAATCGTTGTTGTATATGCGAAGTATCCTGATTTCCGTACTCATGTTCGTGGGCTTGCGAAGCTTATTAAAGAAGACCCAGGTAATATTCAGCGCGAACTCCGCCGTCTTGAGAAAATTGGCTTCCTTCTGAGTGAAAAGCAAGGCAATACTAAGATTTACGCTACAAACAAGCAGTTCCCAATTTTCAAGGAACTTCAGAGTATTGTGATTAAATCTCAGCAGCACGCTGCGCGTCCAAAGCGCACCTCTGCCGACGTAAAGTAGAGTGGACGTCTTTTCTCGAATTTTGAAAGCCCGCGGGCTTGAAGGTGCAATGGTTGCGCCTTTTTTGACGCCAAATTATGATGCCAAGCATGATCCGTTTTTACTTCCTGACATGGACAAAGTGGTTGAGCGGTTGGTTGAGGCGTATGAAAAGCAGCAACGTATTACTATTTATGGTGATTATGACATTGACGGATTAACGGCGACATCAGTGCTACTTGATGCTTTGGCGCAGTTTGGTTTTGAGCACGTGAAGGCCTTCATCCCAAACCGTTTTACTGAAGGATATGGACTGACCGTTGATGCAATTGAGCGTATTGCTGCGGACGGTGCTGAACTTGTGATTACCGTGGACTGCGGAAGTTTGAGCCATGTTGAGATTGCACGTGCCAAGGAGCTTGGTGTAGATGTGATTGTGACCGATCACCACAATGTGGCGCCAGAGCAGCCACCGGCAATTGGTGTAGTGAATCCAAAGCGCCTCCTGCAAGACTATCCAGATGACTATGAGAAATATATTCTTAAAAAAGATTCACAGTATCAGGGTAAGATTTATCCATTTCTTGACCTTGCTGGCGTAGGGGTGGCATTTAAACTTGTACAGGCGTTGCAAACACGGCTTGATGGTATGCCGGAGGGTCAGGAGAAGTGGCTGCTCGATTTAGTGGCGCTTGGGACGGTCTGCGATATTGTTACGTTGGTTGATGAAAATAGAGCAATTGTCTATTGGGGACTGAAGGTGCTGGCGCAAACGCGTCGGCTTGGCTTAAAGGCGTTGATGGCAGTCTCTGGTGTAACACCAGCGACGGTAAATGCTCGTAGTCTTGGGTTTGGGCTTGGTCCCCGCATGAATGCCTCGGGACGGCTGGAGACTGCACAGTATGCGCTTGATATGCTTAGGGCAACAGATCCTATGGAAGCATTGCGCCTTGCGCGCCAACTTGATGATATGAATCAAACGCGCCGCCGTGATCAGGATGGTATTTTCAAAGAAGCTATTGTGCAGGCGGAGGAGTTATTAAACGATTCAGTGCTTGTCGTAAGCGCGCCAGGATGGAATCACGGTATTGTGGGAATTGTAGCGGCGAAGTTACTTGAGCGGTACCAGAAGCCAGTGTATGTGCTGGCGGAGCATGATGGCGAAGCGAAGGGATCAGCCCGCAGTTTTGGTGATTTTAGCGCTGCGGATGCAATTCGTGCCAGCGACGACATTATTACGAAGGGTGGCGGTCACAAGCTTGCCGCAGGCGTAACACTGCCAGTAGAGAATATCGCTGCATTTAGGAAGCGCGTCAATCAATTCTATAAAGATTCTAAAATTAAAGATCAGGAAAAGCTACTACTTCCGAGCGCCGATACGGATGCACTGCTTCATGAGCTTACCGAAGAATTAGTGAATCAAATTGCACAACTTGAGCCTTTTGGAAGTGGCAACCCGCAGCCTATTTTGCAAACCACTAACGTTCGCGTTATGAACCGACGTGTTATGGGGCAGGAGGGGCAGCACGTAAAGTTGACACTTGAACAAGACGGCAAGAAGATTGATATGCTTGCATTTAATGCACCGGAACATTTTTTCCAGGAGCCAGGTGCTGTCGTGAAAGTGTGGTACCAGCTTGATATTAATGAGTGGAATGGGCGACGATCGGTTGAGGGACGTCTTCTACATCTGGAGAGTATTGAGTAAAAAGAAAAGCACCCGACTAAGGGTGCTTTTCTTTTAGGGCTACATCTACGACTTTTTAAACAAACTCGAAAGCTTAATTGTTTGTGAAAATTCGAGTGCTCCGAGCTTGAATGCGCGCACAGCAACCCAGATACTTACGAGCATGAATGCGAACATTACCGCAAGGGCAATCCATCCCTCGAGGCCGTTAAAGTTGCCAACCGTGTTTCGGATAAGCGAAACAACCGGCGAGGTAAGCGGGAAGTAAGTGAGGAAGCTGACGATTTTATTCTCTGGGTCCGTCGCGATCATATAGATGAAGTAGAACGGAATGAATGCACCAATGAAGAAGACGCCAGAGAAGCTGTTTGCTTCTTTTGCGGAAGGGGCAATTGCGGCAGTTGCGGTCATAAAGCCGGCATACATGAGGAAGCCGGTAAAGAGGAAGGCGAAGCCGAGGGTGATGGCAATTGGGTCGAAGACGAGCTTGGCGAGGTCAATGCCAAACGGCAGGGCAACAGTCACACCTACGTGTGGCGCCACAACAAGCGCAAGTATAGCAAGGAGCCCGAAGAATGCGACTTGGGTGAGCGTCACAAGCATGACGGCCAGAAGCTTGCCAAGAATGAGCGTTCGCGGCTGCACATACGTGAGTACCATTTCCATAGAGCGGTTTTCTTTTTCTTCACTCACGCTTGTAAGCATGTAGCCAATAGAGAAGGCAAAGATGATATAGAAGAGCACGACGAAGAGCCCTGGGACGACGTATTCATTAAAGCCGGCTGTTTCGCGACCATCTTTATAAAAGGTCATATCTGCAGTTGCGCCACCTTGTGCGATGGCGATGACTTCCGGTGAACCAAGTGGTAAGAAAACACTTGTTTTTAGGAGGTTATCTGCCAGTGTAGATATCGCTCCCATTTTTGTAAGATCATCAGAACTTAAATAGAGTTGATATGAGCGATCTTTCTTTAAAGATGAAGGGTAGACGATGAGCGCTTCTTTTTCGCCACTCTTTACCTTGTCGCGTAGTGTATTGATTTTTTCTGCAGGGCTGATTTTTAGTTCTGCGGCTGCGGCTACGTCTTTGTTGATTAAACCGCTTTGGTCAACAATGGCGACATTTTTAATATCTTTTGAAATTTCCTGGATACGGTCAGCGCTATTTTTATTCCCAAGAATAGTGAGCACGCCAATAAGCGCAATAATGGCTGGAATAGCAATCATAACAATCCAGAAGCTCGGCTGTTTCACAATTGTTAAATATTCGTGGCGAATAACTGAACGGAGCTTAGACATTTATTTACCCTCCTTTTTCGTGGTTTTCTTTTTTGATGGAGCCGCTTCAGCGCCCACGACGTTGCTCTTTTCCTTGTAAATTTGTACAAAGATGTCTTCAATTGATGTTGAGGTAAATTCTTCCTTTACTTCCGCAACGGTCCCATAGGCGCGTGCGACGCCGTCTTTTAGAATGAGAAGGCGGTCGGCAAGGCGCTCAACCTCTTCCATGAGGTGGGTAATATAAATAACTGCCGTACCTTTTTCTTGGAGTTCATCAACAATATCAAGGAGGAGCTTGCGGTTGACTGGGTCAAGTCCCTTGGTCGGCTCGTCCAAGATAAGTAGCTGTGGATCACCCATGATAGCAACGCCAAGCTGAATCTTCTGCTGTTGTCCGCCGGAAAGCTTCTTGATTTTAATGTTTGCCTTATCTGCAAGTTCGACGCGTTCAAGAAATGCAACCGAAAAGTCACGAGCGTCATCGCGGGTCATGCCTTTTAGCTCACCAAAGTAAATCATTGTATCAAGCACCTTTGAGCGGGTGTAGAGGCCGCGCTCTTCTGGAAGATAGCCGACTACTGCGGCGCTTTCCGGAGTGAGGGGTGTGCCGTTTACAAGGAGCTCTCCAGTAGTTTGCTGATAAATTCCAAGTAGTGAGCGGATGGTACTTGTCTTGCCGGAGCCATTTGCTCCAAGAAAAGCAAACACTTCACCCGGGAGTACATCAAAATTTAAGTTTTTAACAATCTTTTTCTCGCCAATTGTAAGGCTGAAATCTTCTACGTGAACGATTGGTTTTGTCATGCACTTAGTATAACAGGTGAGGGCAGTGTTGCAGAACTCTTTCTAATCTGTTATAGTGGACTACGATATGGTACAAGTAACACGTAAAGACGAACGCGAAGCGAACGAGAACATTATCCGTCGTTTCAACCGAAAGGTGCTACAGAGTGGTGTTCTCGCAGAAGCGAAGGCATCTATGCGCTTTTCAAAGGACATCAGCAAGACTGAGCGCCGCAAGAAGGCGATCATCCGTAAGGAGCGTAAGGCAGAGAAGCTTACTAAAGCTCGTCTCGGTCTCCGCTAAAGGATTGCATCAGAGTGTCGCTTAAAGCACAACTCGATAACGATATAAAAGCCGCTCTTTTGGGCGGCGATCGTTTTCGTGGGGAAGTATTACGAAATCTTAAAGCTGCGGTTTTGAACGAGGAAGTTGCGCAAGGTAAGCGTGACGAAGGTCTTGAAGACGCGGCTATTGAACAACTGATTGCAAAAGAAGTAAAAAAGCGTGCAGATAGCGCGGCGCAGTTTGAAGCTGCCGGTCGGCCGGAGCTCGTAGAGAATGAAAACGCAGAAGCGGCTATTCTGTCTGAATATCTTCCAGAGCAACTTTCGGAAGATGAAATCGCCACAGTAATTGACGCGATGATTGCAGATCTTGGTGTCAGTGGCCCACAAGCTATGGGGCAAGTTATCGGTGCTGTAAAAGGCAAGCTTGGCTCAAGCGCAGACGGTGCGGTGATTGCGCGTCTTGTAAAAGAAAAACTTTAAAAATTAATTAGGAAATCTTAGGGG
This sequence comes from Candidatus Saccharibacteria bacterium TM7i, assembly GCA_025349965.1. Taxonomy (GTDB): domain Bacteria; phylum Patescibacteriota; class Saccharimonadia; order Saccharimonadales; family Saccharimonadaceae; genus Microsaccharimonas. The sequence goes on along the minus strand of CP075337.1, from coordinate 642,387 downwards.
ATGATCATCTTTTTCGGACCAGCGGGAGCTGGTAAAAGTATGCAGGGACAAATTTTAGCAGCGCGCATGGGGTGGCGCTGGTTGAGTGCAGGGCAGATTCTTCGCGACGCGCACGATCCTGAATTACTTCAGACTATGAGTGAGGGGAAGCTTATTCCGCACGAAGTAATTACTCGTATTATGAGTGAGGCAATTTCAAAAGCAGGTGATATTGACCAAATTATTCTTGATGGATTTCCTCGCCAGTTTGAACAAGCAGAATGGCTGCTGAATAGCCGGTCTGATCATGGCCGTGACATTGGTCTTGTAGTAGTGCTTGAGGTGCCGCGTGCTGAACTGCTTAATCGTCTTCGTATTCGTGGACGCGTCGATGACACCCCAGAGGCTATCGATGAGCGCCTGGCTATTTACCGTGAAGAAATGTATCCAATCCTCGGCCTCTTTACAAGTAATCGCATTCCAGTGGTGCATATTGATGGTACTGGTAACGTTGGGCAAATTCACGATCGTATCTTCCTTGAGCTACAAAATAGGGAGCTTGTGTAGTGCAGAAAGTGAAAACTCCAGAAGAAATTCAGGCAATGCGCGAAGGTGGAAAGATCTTGGCGGAGATTTTTGCTGGACTTCGCAAACAGGTGAAGCCTGGAGTTTCTGAAAAAGAACTTGATGCATGGGTGGAAGCGGAAATTAAGCGCCGTGGTGCAATTGCAACCTATAAAACAGCCGAAGTGAACTTCCCAGCGGTGATATGTATTTCAACGAATGAGCAACTCGTGCATGGTATCCCAACGGATTATGTACTTCAAGAGGGTGACGTGGTTGGCTTTGACCTCGTGATTGAATATAAGAAGATGAAAACCGACAGTGCTTTTACTATGGTAGTTGGCAACAAGGCAACCGGTGCGCAGAAGCATCTTCTTCAGGCAACTGAACGTGCACTGTACGCTGGCATCGATGCTATTAAAGGCCCAGTCCGCGTAGGTGATATTAGCGCGGCGGTAGAGAAAGTCTTAAAAGACGCTAAAGTGGGCATTGTCCGCGAACTTGTTGGTCATGGTGTTGGGCATACGATGCATGAAGCTCCAGAGGTGCCGAATTACGGTAAAAAGGGAAGTGGTCCACTCCTTGCTCCTGGCGATACGATTGCAATTGAGCCGATGGCAAGTCTTGGTGGTGAACGCGTTGTGGTTGAAGATGACGGCTGGACGATTAGCATGCGCGACGGCAGCCTTGGTGCACAGTTTGAACACACGGTACTTGTTACCGAAGACGGCGTAGAAATCTTGACGCAAGTGTAGCGCTACACTGCTATACTTGAAGTATAAAGTAAACGGGTGGAGGAGTGAGAATGAATCCAGAACGCCCTGATTTTATGAGAGCTTTTGAGGCGGTTGAGGTTCCGCCCACTGTAGTGCTTCAAGATGCAATTGAAGCGAGTGCGCTGCAAGAGGCATACCTGAGTAATATTCAGAACTCTCTCGATTTAAGCCCTCGTACACTAGCATATTTTTTCGAGTATGAAACAAAACTCCTTCTTCCCTCTGCAAAAGAAGAGGCGCTTCGGCGTGGCGAAACGGGTATTATGACCGACGACTACATCACGCTTTTTCGTCGGCGCGGACATCAAGTGCTTGCTTCTGTCATGCTTATTCGGGACGATTTTAATTACTCAGTCGTTCATTTCGCAAAACATCCCATTACTGAATGGGCCGCCGAGAGCATTCGTGAGCTTCAGTTGCTGGAGCGGCTAGAGGCTGGACTAGAAGAGTAGTCCTTGTTACTGCTGTGCGGTTTACAACCCCCACCACAAGCAGTATACTAAAGCATATGCAGGAAAATTCTCAATACGCCATCGGCCTCGATATTGGGACGACAAAGGTGCGCGCGATTGTTGCGCACGTTGACAGTGCCACGGGTGTACCTACAATTGTTGGAGTTGGTCAGGCTGCCAACTCTGGTATGCGCAAAGGAGTGGTAGTAAATCTTCAGGGTCCAGGTCAGGCAATTGATACAGCGCTTGGCGAAGCGGAGCGCATGAGTGGCTACCAAGTGCATGGCGCGTCGTTGAGCGTCAATGGTACGCATATTCTTACAACTCATGCAGATGGCATGGTTGCGGTTGGCGCTGGTGATCACGAAATTAATCCGGAGGATTTGGAGCGCATTAAAGAAGTAGCGACGCTTGGTAAAATCCCAGCAAATCGTGAAATTCTTGATGTTATTCCACACTCGTACCGCCTTGATGGGCAGGACGGCATTAAAGATCCGCTCGGGATGACGGGCACGCGCCTTGAGATTGACGCGCATGTTGTATCTGCGCTCACGCCGTATCTTGTGAACGTTGAAAAGACGGCCGAGTCTGCTCAGGTGACGCCTCACGCGATTGTACCAACAGCTATGGCTGCGGCTCGTGCTGTACTAAGTGAATCGCAGCTCGAAAACGGTGTTGCAGTTATTGATATGGGTGGTGCAACGACAAGTATTGCCGTATACGAAGAGGGTGACCTCCAGTATGCCGGCGTTGTCGCAATTGGTGGCAATAACATTACTAATGATCTCGCGATTGGTCTTAAGACAGATCCAGAAATTGCCGAGCTTGTAAAAGTAAAGCATGCGTGCGCGCTGAGCCACGCCGAAAAAGAGTCTGTAGAAATCAAGCACGAGAAGGAAACGTACACGTTCTCTGCTGAAGATTTGAATGAAATTGTTGAAGCGCGTCTTGAAGAAATCTTTGAAGGAGTCCAGGCGCACCTCAAGAAAGCTGGCCGCGCCGGCCGTCTTCCTGGTGGTGTGGTGCTTGTGGGTGGCGCGTCAAAAATGAAGCATATGACAGAATATGCTAAAGAGGCGCTTGGGCTTTCAGCTCGCCTTGGGCAACCATCTGGCTTTGGTGGCGTGGCTGACGACATTGATAAACTTGAGTTCGCAACGGCAATTGGCCTCATGCTGATTGATGCGGAACAGGGGCCGGCACCTGAGCGAAAGTCGAGTGGAGGTCTTAAACTCAAGACTCCAAATGCGAAAGACCTTAAGGGCAAAGCTTCAAAGCTTTTCGGATGGTTCAAGCCATAGTTACGGCTCGGCAGTATTCACATACGGGGCTAAGTGTTATAATTAAGTGCAAAGAGATAGTAAGACTAGGGGAGAGACAGGCATGCCTGAAGTAAAACCAAGTGATATTCAGACGTTCGCAAGCATCAAGGTTGTTGGCGTTGGTGGAGCAGGCGGCTCTGCAGTAAACCGTATGAAAGAGGCGGGCCTCAATGGTGTTCAGTTTATCGCTATGAACACGGACGCCCAGGCGCTTCACAACAGCAAGGCGGATGTAAAGATTCACCTTGGCCACGAAACAACATCAGGGCTTGGCGCTGGTGCAGACCCAACCAAGGGTGAAGCGGCTGCAAATGAGTCTCGTGACGAGATTAAGAAGGCAATTGAAGGTGCTGATATGGTCTTTGTGACAATTGGCGCTGGTGGTGGTACTGGCTCGGGTGCTGGACATGTTGTTGCCGAAGTTGCGCGTGAACTTGGCATTCTTGTAGTTGGTGTTGCAACTCGTCCATTCAGTTTTGAGGGCGAAAAGCGTCGTCAAAATGCCGAGTGGGCAATTTCTCAGCTTCGTCGCAGTGTTGATACACTCATTACCATTCCAAATGATCGTCTTCTCCAGACAATTGACCGCCGTACGCCACTGCTTGAAACCTTCAAGATCGCTGACGATGTACTTCGCCAGGGTGTGCAGGGTATTTCAGAGCTCATTACTGAGCACGGGCTCATTAACCTTGACTTCGCTGACGTAAAGGCAATTATGAGTAACGCTGGTTCAGCTCTTATGGGTATCGGTCGCGCTTCAGGTGACAACCGTGCCGCGCTAGCTGCGCAACAGGCAATTGAATCACCACTTATTGAGGTATCAATTGATGGTGCTCGCGGTGTACTCTTCAATGTTACTGGTGGTTACGACATGAGCATGTCTGAAATCCAGGAAGCTGCTGAAATTATTACCAGTGCTGTTTCGCCAGATGCAAACATTATCTTCGGTGCAACGCTCAAGCCTGAAATTGAAGATGAGCTTGTTATTACTGTTATCGCAACCGGCTTCGATTCTGCTTACTTTGAAGAAGAAGCACCTGCAATTGAGCAGGGTGATACCACTACAAGTAACACCCCGTCTGACATTACAAATAAGATGAACGCTGCAATCGACGAAGAAGCTGTTAATGCTATTGATATGGATCTTGACCACAGTGAGTCCGCTGCTATTTTCGCAGAAGAGTCCTCAAATGATATCTGGAATCAGCCGCCAGAAGAAGACGACGAGTCTGATACTCCGGCTTTCCTCCGCCGACGCAAGAAGAACAAGAATAAGAAGAACGCTGAGGAGAAGTAGGCAGCTATATGAGCAAGGTCATCATCGGTGATAGTCGAGTTATTGAATCTCGCGAAGTAAGCGATGGTGTGACAATTCGTCGCCGTCGCGAAGCGCCGGACGGTACTCGTTTCACAACATACGAACGTATCGAAAAGCCAAACCTCGCCATTATTAAAAAGACCGGTACGCGTGAACTGTATGATCGCGAAAAGCTTGCCAATGCTATTAAACAGTCTGTTGGTAAGTTTTTTACCTCTGAAGTAGAGGTTGAGGCGATGATTGACGCTATTGAAGACGCACTCTATGATCTTGGAGAGAGTGAAATTACCTCAAAGCAGGTAGGTGACAAAGTGCTTGACGAGCTTGCCAAGCGCAATGAAGTTGCGTACGTACGATTTGCGAGTGTGTATCAGGAGTTTAAAACCCTTGATGATTTTGTACAGATTCTCGAAGAACGTCGCAAGAATTTAGAACAGACGGCTGACACGGAGACGGCGTAGCTCATGCGCGTTGTGGTGGTGTATAAAGAGTTCAGCGAGCAGGCTCGTGCTGTAGAAGAATTTCTTCGCTTTTTCACCAGTGTGACAGGCCGTGAACTTGAAACGCTTGAGCCCGAGACTCGTGAAGGCATTGGGTTTTGCACCACGTATGACATTATGCAATATCCGACAGTTATTGCGTTGTCCGACGATGGTCAGGTTCAGAATAAATGGGAGGGGCTTCCGCTTCCTACTGTTGACGAAGTTAGTTTTTACGCGTAATTAAAGAGAAGGAAACACCATGACGGCATTCGGCGCATTATTTAAGAAGAAAGACAGTAAAACCGAAGAGCGAAGTATTCGTACGTCGTTTATCGTACTCTTTATTGGCGCGGTGTTGGCACTCATCGCAGCTTTTGTGCTGAGTTTAGAGGAAATTCACCTTCTTAAGAATCCGGATGCGGTGCTTTCATGTAGCTTTAATCTTGTCTTAAACTGTGCGACGGTTATGCAGACATGGCAGGCGAGTGTCTTCTTTGGTATTCCAAATATGTTTATTGGCCTGATGGCGTTTCCTGTGCTCGTAGCCGTTGCGGTAGCGGCAATTTGGGGTGGTGCGATCTACAGGCGTTGGTTCCTTCTTGCGCTTAACATCGGTGTACTCCTCGGTACAATCTTTGCCTATTGGCTCTTCTTTAACAGTGTGTACGTCATTCAGGTGCTTTGCCCATGGTGTCTCGTGGTAACCTTTAGCTGTACGCTGATGCTTGCGGCGGTGACCCATATTACGCTACGTCAGAATCTCCTCGGCTTCGGTAAAAAGACAAATGAAAAAGTCCAAAACTTCCTCAAGAGCGGATACCACCAACTTATCGTGGCAACTTGGATTGTACTCATGATTGCGCTTGTATTTGTACAGTTCGGCGCTGACCTCTTCGCTTAAATAGGGGTGTACTATCAAAACATCTCTCTATTCATCAACGCGACGGCGCCTTAAAGAGTATAAAGTCTTCACTGATGAAGTCATCGAATCAGTTGCACGCTTTGCCAAGACGCAGGCGAAGTACGCCACGTACCAAGAGTATTTTGCAGCTATGGGCATTGGAGAAGTGAAGCTTCATACACTTGAAAACGGTGATGGTGTCCCCGTTATGGATATTGCGGCAAAACACACTCCAGAAAAGGGGGTTATAGTTGTTCATACTTCAATGGAGACACCACTCGACCCGAATCAGCTCTATCAACTGGCAACGATTGCCGGAACGAACCCTGAGTATCGCGTGATTGGCTTTGGTAACCCAAGTGGGGATAGGTATTATTTCAAGGCGCAGGAACTCTCGTTTTTAAAGCGATTGCGAGTAGCGCTCTTTAAAGATATGCGTCCAATTATTGCCCCAGAGCTCGACTATTTAAAGCAAAACGGTATCTCTGAATGGTACCAAATCGGCTATTCCTATGGCGCACTGAAGGCAACGACTGAAAGTGAGTATATGGAACGGGGGAGCTTGAAGGGTCTACTGCTTGTCGACCCAGTTGCGCGCCCACGAAACCTTATAAAACTAATGCGCGACTTTTCAAAAACCTATGGCCCCCTTGGGAAATACGTGAATTCCACAAATCTCGAAACGTATCATAAAGCACGAGGCGATGCAGCCTTGAACCGCAATCATAATAAAGCGCTCTTGCGGCCTATAAATGTAACCATTGCAGTGGCGCTGTCACGCATTGCTGTCTTGAAACGTCTCAAGCGAGTGATGACACGGCAACCACAGATGAAAACAATGGTAGCGTGGGGCACGGCAAGTGAGATAGGGGATGACGCGTATATGCAAAAGAAGCTTGACGCGCTCAGTGCACATGGGCGCATTGAAAGAGTCCGTCTCGAGGGGTTGGAGCATGCTTTTGCGAATGACGTGCATCTCCACGCCGCAATTATTAAACAATTCCTTGCCTAATACGAGAAAATGCTTATGCTATACTAAGTAGCAATAATGAAGCGCACAAGAATCATCCGCACTGCTGGCTTTACTATCGTAGAGCTTCTCGTAGTTGTCGTTGCGATTGCCATACTGGCCGCCATTACGGTCGCTAGCTATAACGGTATTACTATCCGTGCTAAAAACTCTGCCGTCACCACGACAACAAGCAATGCTTTGAAGTTATTTACTATGTATAGGTCTGAAAATGGCTCGTGGCCACGTGAGGGTCAGGCGGATTTTTATGACTACTGTCTTGGAAAAGATTTTCCGCTATATCAAGATTCGGGAGCTTCTACAAATGCATCCCCAACACTGCGTCAGCCAAGGAGGGCGTGTACGAATAATAATGGTTCTGTCCGGTTTGAAGCAAGCTGGCTGAGCGATACGCTTGGCAAGTACGGCACGCTTCCTGGTCCGTCTTCTGCTTCGTTCTTGCAATTTAGCGGACTTTCCATTGCCAATCCCGTGTACTCAACTGTGCCAGATAATCGCGTCCCAAGTTACACGAACAGGATGGGCTGGGTCTATCCTCCTAATGCACCTAAGGATGCTCTTGGTAAACCAGGAACCCGCTACTTTATTACATTCGCGCTCGCCGGGACGGACCCCTCGTGCGGTGGCATTCCGAATGCACAATACGACGGACAGGCGAGCCAAGGGTGGTCCAGGTGCGTTATCATGCTCGAGTCCTATGAGTAGTCTGTGTCATATGGTATACTATGTATAGAAGCGTAGCGCCATGCTTGGTGTGAAAGCGGCCATCACCCGCGAGTTTTGGGAAGAAATCTTCGGAGACTAGAACCCAACGTGAACGCCACGTCAGAGCGATAATGAAGTGCTGAAAGTTAAAACCTTTTGGAAACCGGATGGTACCACCCATGAAAATGGGCTCCGGTGGACGAAAGGTTTTTATTATTTTAAAGAGGTATTCATGGCAATAAACTTTATCTGCTACAAAAAGTGTTCAACCTGCAAGAAGGCGGAGAAGTTTTTGCGTGATAATGATATAGGTTTTACACCACGTGATTACACAGACCAGCCACTCGGCGCTACGGAAATCACCACCTTGTGGCAAAAGTCCAATCTACCACTCTCAAGGCTCTTCAACACTAGCGGCATCCTCTACAGAGAGTTCGACATGAAAAATCGCCTCCCAACTCTTAGTGAAGATGAGCAAATAAAAATTCTGTCTGAAAACCCGAAACTTATCAAACGTCCAATTATTGAAACCAAAGAAACCGTCCTCATAGGATTCCGCCAACCTGAATGGGAAGCAGTATTATTAACGAAAGCACAGGAGCCATCAGTATGAAATTTCAATCCAACACTCGCCGCCGCGCGCTTGAGTATGAAAAAGACATCGTAAAGTACTGGAAAGAAAACAAGACCTTTGAAAAGTCGGTCGAATTTCGCCCAGCTGACAATGCCTATGTCTTCTATGACGGCCCTCCGTTCATTACCGGCGTGCCACACCACGGAACACTTCTTAGCTCAATCGTAAAAGATGCCGTACCGCGCTATCAAACCATGAAAGGCAAGCGTGTTGAACGTGTCTGGGGTTGGGATTGTCACGGGCTTCCAGCTGAAGTCTTCACTGAAAAGAAGCTCGGTGTAAAAGACCGTCGTGACATTGGCACAAAGATTAGTCTTGAGGAATACATTACTACCGCGCGCGACAACATGGTACAGACCGGTTCACTCTGGGAAGATACTATTGACCGCATTGGCCGCTGGGTTGACTTCAAGGGCGCCTACAAGACTATGGACAAAGAGTACATGGAGTCTATTTGGTGGGCATTTAAGGAGCTCTACAACAAGGGTAAGATTTATGAAGGCGAGCGCGTCCTTATGTACTGTACTCGTGATGCAACGCCACTTTCTAAGGCAGAAGTTACTATGGACGCCGGTGCTTATCAGGACGTCACTGACCCAAGCGTCTATGTAAAATTCCATCTTGAAAACGGCTCAACACTGCTTGCTTGGACCACCACCCCGTGGACGCTTCCTGCGAATACCGCTACAGCCGTGAATAAAGAGTTAGACTACGTTGAAGTAAAGGTAGGTGATGAACAATTTATCTTGGCCAAAGATCTTGTTCAGAAGGTGCTGACTGACGAAAAGCATCAACCACTTGAACATGAAGTAGTGCGTACACTCAAGGGTGAGGAACTTGTTGGCCTCAGCTATGAACCGCTCTTTGAAGACCGCGGCGAAGGCGCGCACAAGGTGTGGGCGGCTGACTACGTGAGTGCTGAAGATGGCACAGGTATTGTTCACCTCGCGCCTGCCTATGGTGAAGAAGACTTTATTCTTGCTATAGAAAAGGGCATCCCGGTTGTGCACGTCATTGACGAAAACGGCCTTTATTCTGAATCTGAATGGAAGGGCGAGAATGTTTGGGAGATTAACAAGACAATTGCCAAGACACTCCATGAACGTGGCGTAGTATGGAAGATTGATTACATTCGTCACCCGTACCCACACTGTCACCGCTGTGGCACGCGCCTTATGTACCGTGCGCACCCAAGCTGGTTTATGGATATTGCTGGCCAAAAAGAAGATATGTTGGCGCAAAACACCGAAGGTATTGAATGGTTCCCGAGCCACATCAAGCACGGCCGTTTTGAAAAGAATATTGAAGCTGCACCAGACTGGAACTTGAGCCGTGACCGTTTCTGGGCAACAGCCATGCCGATATGGGAAGGTCATGATGCTGATGGCAAAAAGCACCAAATTGTTGTTGGTAGCTACGCTGAACTCAAAGAACTTTCTGGCGTTGAACTGGAAGATTACCACCGCCCATGGGTTGATGACATTACCTTTGAAAAGGACGGCATCACGTATAGCCGTATTGATAAGGTGATTGATGGTTGGTTTGAATCTGGCAGTATGCCATTTGCGCAGTTCCACTATCCATTTGAAAACAAAGAAAAGTTTGAAGCCAATTTCCCTGGCGACTTCATTGCCGAGTATGTAGGGCAGGTGAGGGCGTGGTTCTATTACCTTCAAGCAATTAATGTTGGCCTCTTTGGTAAGGCGCCATTTAAACATGTAATTGTTACCGGAACATTAGCCGGTAATGATGGCCGTAAAATGAGCAAGAGCCTCGGTAACTTTACTGATCCAAATGAGCTCATGGATAAATTTAGTGCTGACTCGCTTCGCATGCTCATGCTGAGCTCCCCAGTCCTTGCCGGTGAAGACTTTAGTCTTCAGGACAAAGACGTTGGTGATGTTGCCCGTAAGCTCAGTATGGTCTGGAATATGTACGACTTCTTTACAATGTATGCCGAAGTTGATGGCTGGGAATTCACCGATGAGATGCGTGATGCTGCTGGACTTCCAATTGATCCACTCACTGTGGAGGGGCTTGTTCAGAACCCGCTTGATCAATGGATTATTAGCCGCGTACATCAACTTCTTGAAGAGGTTGAGGCACGTATGGACGAATATGACATTCCAAGCGCTGTGAAGCCAATCTTGCCATTCCTCGACGATGCTTCAAACTGGTATGTTCGTCGTTCGCGTCGCCGTTTCTGGAAGTCAGACGATGATGGTGACAAGCAGGCTGCCTACCGCACTCTTCATTATGTACTGGTTCGTGTCAGTCAAGCGCTTGCGCCATTCGCGCCATTTATGGCCGAAGAACTGTACCGCAAGATGACGAACAACGAAAGTGTTCACCTGACTGATTGGCCAGAAGTTGGGCACGTCAACGACCTTGTGATTGACCGCATGGCGCACACTCGTGAAGTGATTGAGCAGGGGCTTGGTCTCCGTATGAAGCGTGATGACGAACAGGGACAGATCAAGATTCGCCAGCCACTTTCAACCCTGACGTATAGTGGTGAAAAACTTGATGCGTTCTATGAAACTATTATTGCCGAAGAAGTGAATGTAAAGACAGTAACACATGAAGCCGGTGAAATTGAAGCGGTGACTCTCGATAAAAACATCACCCCAGAACTTCACCGTGAAGGCTTGAGCCGCGAAGTGATTCGTCACGTCCAATCTGCGCGTAAGAACGCTGGACTTAACGTGGACGACCGCATTGTACTGAGTCTCAAGACGGAAGATGATACGCTCAAGCAGGCAATTGCCGAGCATGCTGACGTGATTGCTGCAGAGACACTTGTAGAGGGTGGTCTCGCGGATAACGAATACGAATACAGTATCGACGCGACCATTGAAGGCATGGAACTCACCGTCACCCTTCAAAAGGCGTAACCTATGCATATAGATGTCACTGACGAAGCATTCAACGCCCTCATCTCGAGGGCGATGGATGAGCTTCCGCAGGAATACATCAAGGGACTTGAGAATGTCGTCATTACCTATGCCGATGAACCCGACGAGCATCAACGCAAAAACGCTCACCTTGATGAAGGGGGAGGGTTTCTCCTGGGTCTGTATGAAGGTGTCCCGCTAACAAAACGTGGCTCCGGCGCGTTCTCGTTACCGGATAAAATTACTCTGTTCAAACATGCCATCTTGGCTGTCTCGCCAACTCCCGAAGCATTCTATGAGCAAATTAAACGTACGCTCTGGCACGAAATCGCTCACTATTATGGGTTGGAGCATGAGGATATGGATAGGCTTCAGAACAAATAAAAGAACCCTGCATTATACAGGGTTCTTTTCATGCAAGTATGAAGGGCCTACTTAACCTCCACACCCCCAAGCGCCACCATCCCGGTTAAAACAAGCACCGGCCCATCATGTTCATCTTTGCCCTGTGCTTTATTTTCAACGCCACCTGCAATAGGGGTGATCTTTGAAACCACACGCCACTCTCGCGGTACGCGGATTTCAACGCCACCAAAGAGTGCAGTTATATCAAGTGTTGCTTCCTTTTTGATTGTCGCATCGCGGAGGTCAAGTACTGCGCCGCCAAAAATAGCAGTTACGCGTCCACCTTGATAATCCTTCGCCGCGTTTACCGTCTCGCTGCCGCTAAAAATAACGGAAACATCGTCGGTAGCATGCGTTGTCGTCGGAGTTTTATGTCGGCGCGTTGTTGAAACGAGCACCGAAAGCCCCACGGCAATAAGAATAATAGGGAAGATAAGCCCAAAGACGTTAAATGATACAACGTCCAAGTTGCGGAGAAGGAGGAGTGTACCAACAACACCGAGGACAAGTGCCCAGATGTAATTGCGTCGGAAGTCGCCCGCGGCGGTAAAGATACCAGCCAAGATAACAAGCACGGGCCACCAGGTACCAAAGAGCCCCCAGAAGGCTGTGACGTTTAGCGCATCAAGCAAAGCCCCGGCACCAACTGCTAAAATAATAATTCCTGTAACATTGCGTAAAATCGTCTGTTTCATGCGCTTAGTGTAGCACGAAAAGCATCGGAAAATGAAAACCCCCACACCTTGCGGTGCAGGGGGCTCCCGGCAATTCACTCCTTGCAGTTTGCAAGGTGAGAAGGGGAGGCTTTCAGAGATGGACGCCGTTAGGCGAACGCGATACCCAGTTCAGCCAGGCGGCTCAAGTTGCTCTCATCGAGCAGGTCGTGCGCATCGAGGCGTGCCAGTCGGTCTCGCCAGTCCAGTGCATCTTCGTTGCTGAGCGGCTCCCGCACCATCTTCAGCGAGTGCGCGACACTGGAGTTGCGCGCGGCATCGTCCTCGGTCTTGCGCAGCGCCATCTCCATCCGCCAGATCGGCGATTCGAACAGCTGCTGGCGGGTAGCGGGTGCTTCCATCGTAGGGGCCATAGCCCCTCCTTTCGGTTAATTCTTATTCACAGGCCGGTTAACCCGTAAACAGAAAGGCGAAACCTGCACCATCATTAGTGCAGAAATAAAATTATACAACGATATTATTTTTTAGTCAATAGATGTATCAAAAGCTTATGCTTGACTTTTTTGCATTTATATGATAGTATTACGCTATAAATCGAGAAAATAAAAATATGTCAGAAACACTTTCGCTCACACCTGAGAATCCCAATGATACGCCGGATACTCCCGTCTCGCTGGAGTATGCTTTTAATACGGATGGTGAGCGACATGTAGAGTTTTCATATCCTGAAGCCAATCTCGAGTCGGTACAGGCTACCATTGCCGAGCATGGCCTCGATAGTCACGTTGCCGTCCGTGAAGTTGCAGGTATCCTTGAGCGACACAGTCTCGACGGTGTAGCGTTTAATCGTCTTGCGGATCGTCACGGTGGGGTTGAGCGCTATAAGTTCAATGAGTATGACGCAATTCTTCAGTATACTCATGACACAAGTAGGCTCATTGCTGAAATTGAAGATGAAGGCTATGAGGCGATGATATATCTTGATAAATCTGCCCGCCCGCCCGAGGCACTTGTCGGCGCCCTTTGGGATCAATATGCAGATGAAGATGCCGAACGCCCCACTTCAGACTTTCTTAACATTGACCGTGTTCAAATCTTAAACCGTCACGGGTACCCTGTTACAAAGAAAACGCCAAACGAGAAAATTAAAGAATACACGTTTGAGTTATTGACACAGCAGAACAAAGATTTGTTACGGGAAGACGCGGCTCGTATTAGGGCGCTTTTCGTCGACGGCGCAGTAGATCCTGATAACGTGCTTTCGGCCTTTGACCAGCCATCTCGGCTTGATGAAAAGTCGATTTGTATTGTCGACGAGGTCAAATCATCCGGCTCGACAATCCGTATATCCACGGCACTTCTAAAACTTGCTTTCCCTGAATCGGAAATTCATAGTACCTATTTCTGGAGTGGTCCAGATAAATCTGTGCCGATATGGTATGAAGAAGGCTTTGCGACGGGTCGTGGTGTGGGCGACCCTGACCCGGCGTACTATTACATGATGCACGAAAAGGAGCGTAGTAGCGATTCACTGAAGCGTGTCATTGGCTCGTTCGCACTGAGCGCTCCGCACTATCATCTTGATGATGACGGTGAAATTGTTTACTACAAAGACCAAGCCTGGGAACTTTTGAAAGAAGATATTGAGACACTTGCAAACTGCGAGCTATTTGGGTATGTTTCGTTGGAAGATGGATGGGACAGGGGACTTGCGCGCAATGCGGAGCTTTTCTATAAGAAGCTTGATGCGATTGGGTACGATGGCCCGCCATTCAGCCCCGATGCAATAGCAGCGGGCTTGTTCTATGGAACGAGAGAGCATCCAGGTGAAGGGTATCTTACGACCCGACGTCAACGAGAGCAATAAGGAGAAAAAGGAAAAGCCGCCCTTCGCGTTTGCGAGAGGGCGGCGTTGCAATGAGTCTGTGAGCGAATCACTTCATCATGGGCGCTCCTTAATGTACAGCGCGTTGACCTTTCCCTTGTACAGATGGGCTGTATAGGTGGTCCCCCCGATGATGATGGAGCCGAGGATCAAGTCCACGTCTCGCTCAAGCTCGAATTGCCGCATAATGCGCATCTCTAGCGTTGGGGGGAGGTGTGATAGTCCGCACAGAATCAGCTCCTGTGCTGAACTCTCTATGATTTGGTCATCCCCCACGATAATCGCAGGAGAACGACGCAGACCTTCTCCGCGAGCGGATGACAAGGTCTTCTCCTTCCTACGAGAGTGTCATTACGGTTTTATTATAGCACAAAAATGTAAATAATGCAAGTAAAACGCCCCCAGGGACAGCTAGAGAAGCTATCAACCTAGGGGCGGGGCCGGGAATTTCCCGGGCTTTGTCGCTACAAGGACGATGTCCGAGCGACGGTTAGTTGAGGAGGGCGCAAATACAGGCAGTTTCCCGAATGCCGTAATTATCTCCGCCTTCTGAGCTCCCAATAAAGGGAACCATTCCAATGACCTTGCCGTTATCCTTCAGCTGAAGTGATGCGGTGAGCGCCCAGTGACGAGCGTTTGACTCATCGGTCGCGTGGCTTGCTACCTCGATATGGACGTTCGACAGCCAGCCACCTTCGTAGCGGGTTTTGTCTTCAACCCAGTGAAGCGTGACACGGCCATTGGTACCGATGTCCATCTTGTCGGCACGCTGTTTGCCAGTTTCGGACGGCTCCCCGTAGAGGAACGGCGTCGTGTGCCTGAGGTGCTTCCAGTCACCGTAGATACCGGTCGCTTCCAGGGTCTTGTCGGTAAGCCCCTGAAGCTCCTTGATGTCGAGCCCCTTGATCGCACAGACAATCCGCGTGATGATACGCAGTTGTTCGTGCGGGTTGGAGTTCTCGGGTAGGATAACCAGTGGCACGCCCATCTCTTCGAGAAGCGAGGGCTTGATACCGGTGGGCAGGGTACTATCCCTGTTGGTGGTGTCTTTGCAAAACTCATGCAGGAGTGCTGCGACCTCGGGGTGCGCAGTGTCATCAGGCGTGCGGTTCAGCTCGTCCTCGAGGAGCGAGTTGACCTTGCGAACATCACCCTTGTGAATGAGTTCTTTGACCCGGGCAAGTACCGAGCTAGCGGTTTTTACCAGTCTGGGCTGCTGCAATAGCATCTCCTCCTAAAAATAAAAGAACATGTACGAGTGGGTACATTTTTTCTTTGCGCACGGGATTGTGCACTATTACAACAATACCATTCTTTACTGCTTACGTCAACGCCATTTTAAGAGGTGAGAGACCTGATGAAGAGTGGGTGGCTCTTGACTTTTTAAAATTTTTATGCTTAAATAAAGGTATTGCGAACGAGCAGTAAAAACACTGCCCGCAAAAAACAAAAATAAGTTAAAAAGCAAAGGACTACAGACCACATGTCACTCCTTCAGTACCTCGAGCTTCAACCGGTAGATATCGACTCAGACGGGTTTATTACCGATAGTGCGCTCAATGAGTATCGTGAAGATGATACAATCGATCTTTCCTCGGATGACGGAGAAACGAATCTGATTGACAGCTGGTTGCATTTCGATGACGATATGCATGAATAAACTATGACACACACTGCAAACCATCCGTACATTCTTGCAATCGGCGACACATTTACCGATGCATTTATTAAATTAAACGACGACACTGCCAAAGTTGAAACAGATGAAGCGGGGAAGAAGTGGCTGAGCGTTGAGTTCGGTGCAAAATTCCCTTATGACACCGTTGATATTGTTGAGGCGGTAGGTCCATCACCGAATGCGGCCGTTGCCTTTAGTCGTCTCGGTGCCCAGTCAGGCCTCATGACCTATATTGGTGATGACGAAACGGGCGCATCAACCCTTGAGTACCTGCGAGACGAAAAGATTAAGACCGATACCGTCTCGGTACAGCCGGGCGCAAAGTCTAACTACTGGTACGTGCTTCGTTATGGTGCTGACCGTACAATGCTGACGAAGAACGAAGGGTACGAGTATACATGGCAGGAGCCAGAGCAAGTGCCGGATTGGGTATATCTTGCCCAGAGTGGTGATGCTGCCTGGGAACTTCACGAGCAATTGCTTGAATACCTTGAAAAGCATCCTGAAACTAAGTTGGCATTCCAGCCGGGTACCGTTCACTTTACGTGGGGAGCTGAAAAGCTTGCCGATGTGTACCGTCGTTCTGAAATCGTGATTCTTAACCGTGAAGAAGCTGCGCTAGTGACGGGCTTGCCGATTGATTCATTGGCTGATCTTACCAACGCCTTCCACGCAATGGGTCCGAAGATTGTTGTTATTACTGATGGCCCCGACGGAGCGTATGCATCAGATGGCGAGCGCTTACTCCAAATCCCTAACTATCCAGACCCAGCGGATCCAGTAGACCGTACGGGTGCAGGTGATGCCTTTGCTTCAACGATTGTGACGGCGCTTGCGCTTGGCGAGAGCCTTGATACAGCCCTGCGCTGGGCACCGATTAACTCGATGAACGTTGTGCAGCACATTGGCGCACAAACAGGACTTCTTACTCGTGAAGAGATTGAAGGCCACCTTGCCAATGCACCTGAAGATTACGGTGTACGACACCTTTCATAGCGGAATCTACTTTTCCAAATAGGTAGCCCCCCTCGGGGGCTATTTTGTTTCTGAGAATAAAGAGGTGAAAATGCTTATGGAGTATTGCGTTTTTGTCAAAAATATGCTATAATTTAATTACATTCAGAGAATTCCCTGTGGTCTAACTATGTTACCCAGGTGAGCCTGGGTGATGCAGTTTGACAATTGGTAGTATCTGAATTTCTGGGTAAAAGGTTTACTCAGGGTGTAATTTCGGTAGATTGGATGGAAATGATCAAGAGGATTCTTGGCGTTTTCGCTGTGGCAGCAACCGCTGTCATGGCATTCATGTTCGTTCCCGCCGCCGCGTATGCGGTAGAGGGGCAGGAGGTGTCCGTCGTGACGCCGCTGACGGAAGGAGTGTCCGATGACGACACCAACAACCCCAGCACGGGTGACGCGGATGAAGGCGTACTGCCGGAAGGTGATGCGTCTGTCACTGACGGCCCCGGGCTGGATGTTCCTGCGGATGTACCGCAGGACGAACCGCTGAACGAGGATGACATCGATGTCGCGGATGACTCTGGCTACATGCCGGGTGATCTGGACGATGTGATCGTCGACGACACCGAGGGTGCCACGGAGCAGGAGGGCGATGAGTCCGACGATTCCGAGGAGCCCACGGAGGAGCAGCCCGAACTGATCGAGGTCACGGCGGAAGCCCCGACCAAGACGTACGAGCCGTGCCGTCCGCCGATGGCGGAGCAGCGCTGGGTGAAGATCAGCAACACGGAAGGCATCCAGTACTTCGTCAACGGTGAAGCCGTGGAGTACGGACTGATTCCGGTGGGTGGCTACGAGGCGACGGTTACGGCCGTTGCCCTTGAGGGCTACGCGCTGGTTGGCGAGTCGGAGTGGTTCATTCCGTTCGACTTCCATGAGTGCACCGGTACCGACATCGTTTTCCCTGAGCTGCCTGAGCCGCTGCCGCACCCCGAGTGCGTGCACGCCTGTAATGGCGAGTCGGACATCGTTTTCCCCGACTTCACCAAGAAGGAGGAGGCCACGGCGGTTCCGGCGGCGGTCGTCACGACCACGACGGAGCAGCCGGCTCAGCTGGCGGTGACCGGATTCGGCGATACTACCACCTCGAAGTTCCTGATCGTCGTCGGCGTCATCGCCGTGACTGGCGGGTTCTTCCTGCTCGTTCTGCGCCGTGAGAAGAAGTCCCTCGAGGACTGACGCTTACACTCGGGCGGGTTGCTGGGAGTTTTATACTCCTTGGCAACCCGCCCTTTTCCTTTTTGAATGAACGGGGAGGGGAGTTTACAAACCTCTCCATCTCTGATACAATAAATTACTGATTATTAAAAGAGTTTTAAATAACTTAAGGAAGTAAGAAGAAATGACAAAAGCAGTCGTTAAGATCGGTGGCAAGCAACATATTGTTACCGAGAAAGAGACCCTCTTGGTGGACCTCCTCCAAGAAGGAACTAAAGAGCTCACGCTTGACGCACTGTTGGTGATTGATGGCGACAAGACTACTGTCGGCGCTCCAACGGTAAAGGGTGTGAAAGTAACCGCTAAGGTTGTAGAAGCAGAGGTAAAGGGTGATAAGATCCAAGTTATCCGCTACAAATCTAAGAAGCGCGTTCACAAGGTGAATGGTCACCGCCAGAAGTACTCAAGGATTGAGATTACTTCAATCAAGTAAGGCTTCCTTCTTCTGAAACCCCCTCCAATCTGAGGGGGTTTTGTTTAGCTTGCGCTAATTGAAATAGACTATTATAATAAACCTAACGAAACGTGCCGTTTGCGAGATTTTAGGCACGCGTGGGGGAGTGAGCTTGCAGGTTAAATATACGCAGATGCGCCGAAAGACGATGATGGCGTCTCTTTTTGTGTTTATTTTTACGGTGATCGTGACGACGCTTGGGCTTGTATTCCTTCATTCTGCGCGCGCCGAAGAGTCACCGGCAAGTGACATGGTGATCCGAGTAAAGACAGATAACGAAGGGGGAAGTGACAGCCGCTCTTTTAGGTTGCCGATGCTTGGCGAGGGGTACTCAATTGATTGGGAGGATGATGGTATTACCGACCAGACGGATGTCGTGCGCGCGGCTGATCATACCTATGAAACACCCGGGGTGTATACCATTCGTATATCTGGTACACACGGGGGGATGAACTTCTATTTTGCAAGCCCAGATAGCCAAAAGATCATCTCTATTGAGCAGTGGGGGACGGCGCAGTGGGGGCCAAATATGGACTTTGCCTTTAGTTTTGCACAAAATCTTCACATCAACGCAACTGATACACCAAATACGAGCCACGTAACGAGTATGCGGGGGATGTTCTCATCAGCGTCACTTGTAAATGCCGATTTTAGTGGGTGGGACGTAAGTAACGTGACGAATATGGAACGACTCTTTCACAATGCAACTGCATTCAACGGAGATATATCGGACTGGAATACAAGTCGCGTAATAAGCATGCAGGCTATGTTTTTGGGCGCAACTGCATTTAATGGGGACATTTCGCAGTGGGATGTGAGTAATGTCGAAAATATGAAGAATATATTAACTGGAGCTAGTGCATTTACTGGCGATCTCTCCAACTGGGACGTCGGGAACGTGACAGATATGGAAGGTGCGTTTTTTAATGCGTCGCAGTTCAATTCCGATGTGTCACGATGGGATGTATCTAAGGTTGTATCTATGCGAAGCATGTTCTCTATGACTGCCTTTGACGGTGATGTCTCTCGTTGGGATGTTGGCAGTGTAACGAATATGAGCGGTATGTTTTCAAACACGGAACATTTTAACAGTGACCTTTCGCAGTGGGATATGGTTGGCGTGGAGACGATTGATGGTATGTTTTCCAATGCGGTCGCGTTTAATCAAGACCTTGCGGACTGGAATGTCAGTACTATAAAGAGTATGCAGAATTTTGTGGGCGGTACGACATCATTTGGTCTTGAGCAGTATGATATAACGCTTCAGTCTTGGGCTACTCAGAACCTTCAGCGGGATGTCATTCTGGTCACCGATATAGGCTATTGTGCGGCCGCACCAAGTCGCCAATTTATTATAGACACCTATGGCTGGAAATTTTATGACCGTGGGTCTGATTGTGGAAGTATCTCTGTTGTTGGTGCGGAAGGGAATAGTGAGTGGGACCCGATAACGTATGGCGGGCCACGGTCCGCCGGGGCGGTGCTTGCAGAATTCTCAGTGAATGGATTTACACCGGTTTCATACGGTCTGAATTGTAGTGTTCCAGGTTCGCATGATGGTGATTTTGCCATTATTAACAATACACTTACGGCAAAGACTGAAATTAAGGGGAGTAACGCAGTTCGAGCTGCCTGCGTACGTGCGGAAGGGGTGTCAGGCCGTTTTGTCGAGCGGATTGTGTATGTGAGAATCACTGCACCGCAGGTGATCACAGGCGCGTCCTTTACGACAGTGGCCGGAAAGACGGTTCTGAAGGTACAAGGAGATGCACTCATACCCGACTACTCTCAGGCGTTTACGCGATCACTCGTGACGCTTAATAGGATAGCGCTCCCGTTTTGTGCTGAAGGATTTGGGCTCACGGCGCAGGAAATCGTGGATATTATCCCAGGTGCGCCTGTCTCCGATAACGCTCCGTGCTATTGGATACTGCGTGACGGAGTGCAGGTAAGTAACGACACGCAGGTTGAGGTATGGCTCCCGGCAACGTTTAATACTGCCTACGAAGGAAGTGTTTCCGTTAATGGTTCAAGCACATTTGTCTTTAACCCAGGTGCGGGTTCGGGGGAGGTGACACAACCGACCGTACGGACGAATAGCGGTAGCGGTGCACTGACGGGGACGCCTGTAATTTTACAACGCCCAACATTTAGTGGCATGGCGGCACCGCATGCTACTGTCACGGTAACAGTCCACTCTGATCCAGTATCATGTACAGCAACCGCAAGTGATACTGGAAGCTGGAGCTGTACGCTTCCAAAAGCATTGCCAGCCGGAAGCCATACGGTGTTTGTGAGAGTTGTAAATCCGGATGAAACCGTTGATGAATTGGGGCCATACCCAGTAACTGTAACGGTCTCGAATACATCAGGAGGTGCTACATTGCCGTCCTTACTCAAGCAGCGACCTGCTTTTGCTCAGGCTTCACGTGCTCAAATTCTTACAGCTGAGCCTGAAGTGACGGCTGAGGCGCAGGTGCGGTCTACCGAAGACAACAATACAGCGGTATCACCCGCTAGAGGCGAGGTAGGCACGGCAGTTCCTGGGCAACTCCTTGCAACGAATGAATCATCACAGCCTTGGAGCGCAACATGGTGGGTAGTTGCAGGAATTGTTATTGCTGGTGGTATTATCCTCGTCGCATTGAAGCGACGCAAACAAGCTGAATAGATTGATATTCCGCTTACCCCAGTAATCGTGATACAATAATGCTCATGGATGAGGGTAAAAACTAACATGGCGACAGTGATTGCTGTCACAAATCAAAAAGGAGGCGTTGGAAAGACGACTACCTCTATTAACTTAGCGTATTTTCTTGCGAAGGCGGGAAAAAAGACATTGTTGGTTGACTTTGATCCGCAGGGAAATGCAACCTCTGGACTTGGGATTGATAAAACGACGCTTCCGGTTACAATGACTGATGTTGTGAAAGGCGAGGCGGCACTGCGCGACGCGGTGGTGGCAACAGAGCACAAGAACCTTTGGGTGGCACCAACAACTTCTGTGTTGGCGAATACTGAAGTTGAGCTTGCACAGGTAGATAAGCGCTTTTCGCGTCTTAAGATGGCGATTGATACTGAAGGCGAGGCCTTTGATTTTGTCGTGATTGATAGTCCGCCAAGTTTGAGCCTCCTGACAGTAAATGGGCTGATTGCAGCGAAGTATGTGCTCCTTCCGGTGCAGGCTGAGTTTTACGCGCTTGAGGGCCTTGGCCAGTTGCTTGAAACCATGAAACTTGTCCGCAAGGGGATGAACCCGGGGCTTGAGTTGCTTGGCGTGCTGCCAACCATGGTAGATAGCCGCACCACGCTTAGTACGCAGGTGTTGGGTGAAATTCAGCGGCACTTCCCGGGGCGTGTGTTTGAGGCAGTGATTCCGCGTAATATCCGTCTTGCTGAAGCACCGAGCCACGGTTTGCCAATTGGTGTGTATGATAAGTTTTCTAAGGGTGCACGCGCCTATAAATCACTTGCAAAAGAAGTGATTGAGCGCACAGCGGAGGTGGCGGCATGAGTGCGGCAAAGAAGGGGCTTGGACGCGGCTTTGAGTCGTTAATTCCAACTGATCTTATTGATGATAGCTTCAACCCAATGGCGGTTGCTGAAAAGCAGGTCACAAGCGAGGGTGTGCTGTCGATTTCTCGTATTGAGGTAAACCCTGACCAGCCGCGTCGCACATTTGACCCCGTGGCACTTGAAGAGCTCTCTGCGTCTATTAAAGAGCATGGCGTGTTGCAGCCAATTCTTGTTACGCCACTAGGTGGCAGTGTTGACCCGGATGAAGCGCTGACTTCTGGTGCGAAGTACCAGATTGTTGCTGGTGAGCGCCGTTTTAGGGCGTCGAAGATGGCGGGATTGAAAGAGATTCCGGTTGTAATCCGTACAATGAGCGACCAGCACCAGCTTGAGGTGTCATTGATTGAGAACATCCAGCGTCGCGACCTTAACGCAATTGAGACGGCGGTAGGGTATGCAAAGTTGCGCGACCAGTTCAATCTTACCAATGAGCAGATTGCAAAGCGTGTGAATAAATCCGTATCCGCTGTCGTGAATACGATGCGCCTTCTGAAGCTCCCGCAAGATGTGGCAACATTGATTGCCGAAGGGAAGTTAACCGAAGGCCAGGCGCGTCCGTTGATTGGGCAGGACCCAGTATTCTTAAGTGAAATTGTGCCGAAAATCGTCGCCGAAGGGTGGAGTGCGCGCAAAATCGAGCAGTACATCTCTGACGTAAAGCGGTCTGGTGAAGAAGCAGCTGAAAAGAATGACGACACTGCTGATGAGCACGTTATGCGTATTGCGGAGCAAGGAAAAGTATTTGCCGGCCACTTAGGTGAACGCCTCAATGCAAAAGTTGACGTTAAGCTTGGTGTTCGCGGCTCTGGGAAGATTGTGATTGGCTTTAAGACGCCTGAAGAATTAGAGCGGATTCAAAAGCTTCTCGGTGAATAAAAGGTTTGCAGAAAAAATAAATCAGCCTCTGGTGTATTTTACAGACTAAAAGCGAAGTGCAACCCTTGAAATTACATCGCTAAACGTGAATTTCAAGGCGTGTAACGGTCTGTCAAATACGCCAGAGGCTGATTTATTTTTAGGAATACTTTTAAAAGCCGCGAACTTTTGTAAGCGGGAAAATTCGCAAGCTGGCTGGGCCAATTACATCGTAGAGTGGAATAGTACCGAGGCCGTTACGAGAATCGTATGAGAACGTTCCTTCGCGGTGATCGCCACTGACGAAGATTTCTTTTTCTGGCACAATAACATCTGCTTCACCGGTAGTTTCTGGTGCGGTGACATCTTTCGTTAACTCATCTGGGTTAAATCCGTCTGGATGCTCTGTATTGTAGACAGTGAATTTGCCATCCTTAAGGACGACGCGTTCGCCCGGTAGTCCAATAACGCGTTTTACGATGTATTTATTCTCAACATTACCGCCAGTGCTTACTTGCGGATTTTCGAAAACAATTACTTGACCGCGCTCTGGGAGGTAGCTTTTGCCTTTGATGTGTGCCCAAGTGACGGGCATGCGATTAACGAGGAGGCGGTCACCCGTAAAAAGGGTAGATTCCATACTCGGGCCGACGACATTATAGCTACGAAAGATGAACGTATTGATAAGAATAGTGCCAATAATAACAAGTACAACAAAAAGCCCAAGGTTGAGCGCATCTTTCAATAGGGGGTGGCGTGTTAAATATGAGGCTTCCATAGTGTTCTAACCTTATTCAGTATACTCGCAACTTGGCGAAAACACCACCTCACTGTGATACAATTAGAAGTACGTTTATGAGTAATAGAAGACCATCTATTGACGGGTTTATCCCTCGTCAACCAGGGAGTCGTGTGGGCGAACTTCATGGGATTAAGAATAGAACAACCACCACGCAGCCAGTTCGGCGTACTATTCATACAAATGAAAAAAGCACCCAAGATAGAGTTGGGGAGCCTCGTGTTGGCCGTGAGATGCAGAATGACGATGTACTTGCGTCACTGCGTCATATTGATGACGAAAATGCCTTCGCTAAGGGTATCAATGATGAAGATAAGGGGCGCAAGGGTCGTCGTCAACGCAAGAAGGATAACAAGAAGCCAAAGAGTAAGGCGAAGCGAATTGCTTTTTGGGTCTCTATGGGACTTATTGCCGCAATTGTACTCGTTGTTGGATATCTTATTTTTAAAGGTGTCTTTGCGAGTGGCAATATTTTCAAAGGAAACATTTTTGATATCGTTCAAAACCAGCCACTCAAGGAAGATAAGAATGGCCGCAGTAATTTTGTTATTTTTGGTACCGCTGAAGATGACGAGGGTGGTGAGCACGGCGGTGCAAACCTAACTGACTCAATTATGGTACTGAGTATCAATCAAAAGAAAAAAGACGCATACATGCTGAGCCTTCCGCGCGACCTCTGGGTGAAGTACGCAGAAACGTGTACGGTAGGTAATCAAGGTAAGCTCAATGCTGCCTACTTCTGTGCATCTGATGACGGCAAAAATGAAGCCGAGGGCGCTGCTGCACTTCAGAAGAAGGTCGGTGAGGTTACTGGACTTGATATTCAGTATTATGCGCACCTTAATTTCACAGCCGTTGTAGAGGCGGTTGATGCTGTGGGTGGGGTGGACGTGACGATCCAAAGCGAAGACCCTCGTGGTATTCTTGACCGAAACTTCGACTGGAAGTGTGGATATAGGTGTCACTACGTAAACTATAAGAATGGTCAAAAGGTACACCTTGATGGTGAGCATGCGCTTGCGCTTTCGCGCGCTCGTAATGCTGCTGGTGGGTACGGCCTTCCAAATGGAAACTTTGACCGTGAAAAGAATCAGCAGATGATTGTAAAGGCGCTTCGCGAAAAAGCATTAAGCGCTGGTACACTTACAAATCTAGGCGCGGTAACAAAACTGATTGATGCACTTGGCAATAACCTCCGTACTAATGTTGAAACAAAGGAAATCCGCACGCTTATGAACCTCGCTTCCGAGATTCAGAGCGATAAGATTGTTTCACTCAGCCTTGTGAGCGAAGACAATATGCTTGTAACAACTGGCATGTACATGGGTCAGAGTATTGTGCGCCCAACCGCGGGCATTATGGATTACAGTGATATTCACTCATACATCCAGACTGAAATGTCGAGCGAACCGCACGTCAAGGAGCACCCGAAGGTTGTCGTCTTGAACGGAAGTGGTGTTGCTGGCGCGGCACAGGAGGCTGCTGAAAGGCTTGAGGGCGAAGGATTTACGATCCTTGATACAGGTAATGCCCCTGATGGCTCGTACGCACGGCGCGAGGTGTACTCGTTGGTTGGCGAAAAGAAGCCGGCGAGCGTAGCGAAGCTGCAACAGATTTATAGCGGCGTAACATTCAAGACGTCAAAGCCACCAGTGAGTGTGCTGGGCGACGCAGACTTTGTGGTTATTGTAGGAAAGTAAAAACCCCAGAACCATCCACAACTCGGGTGGATTCCTCTGGGGTTTTGCCCTGAGAGAAGCGCCTCAGGGCGGGGCGATGACAGAGGGCCTCTCTGTCGAAGGTTTAGTATCCGGCCTCCTTGCGGAAGTCGTAGTAGTCGCCACGCGCAACGGGCTGAATTCTGGTGAAGTCAACTTCATGGCGCTGGTGAGTAATTTCACCGGCCCGGTTGTAGCCCTCTAGGATGATGTAGTCGCCCTGTGTGGAAGTACCGACTTCGTAGACCTCACCCTGGGGCACTTCTCTGTACCAGTAGGCAAGCTGCTCTCCTGCCTTGTGAAGACCAAGAGCCCAGATGGGCCACAGGGCGAGGCAGGCGAAGGCGAGACCGATGATCAAGGTGACGATGAGCATGTCGAGGACTGACGTGTCATTGGTTAGTCTGTCATAGGTCACCCCCACGAAGACGAAGAAGGCCACCATGGCGATGGCGATGATGGAGCAGGACGCAATTGTCTTGCGTCTGTCTGAGCGTTCCAGTTCCGATTCGGTCTTGGGTGCCTTGCTGTGCGGAAAGCGTACGAGCTTGTCGGATTCCGTGGGGTCGTTGGTAGTTTCCTTTAGTGACCCGATTACACGCGTGGTGCGACGTTCGGAGAAGTTATCGTCGTCGATTTCAATTTCCATCAATACTCCAATGATAGTGGTGGGTAAATTGTCAAAAAACCTTCACAAACCGCTCAACGCGGGAGGCGGAGAAGTTTGATTTGTAAACTATAACATAAATAACAATAAAAATCAATCGCCATCCTCTGTTGGGGTGGCGATTTTGTCTATAGAGGTGAGTGCTAGCGGTTGTCGCCGCTACCGCTTGTGACGCCACGTTCCTTTCGGCTGAGTACCTTTTCAAGGTTATTGGCTGCTACTTCGCTAAGGCTTGACCCAAGCAGGTTAGAGATAGAGTTGACGTACCAAAGGACATCGCCAAGTTCTTTGAGGATTTCTTTGGTGTCTTCTTCTGAAAGGGCGCCGTTTTTGTCACGGATGAGTTTCTTAAATTTTTCTGCAACCTCGCCACCTTCGCCAACAAGACCAAATACTTGAGAGAGGAGTGTTGCGCTCATGTCTGAAGTGCCGTGGTCAGTGTGAAGGGTGGTAATTGCTTGCTTTGAGTATTCTTCTATTGTCATAGTCTTATTTTACAGAGTGTTTGCGCCGATACAAAATACTTGTCCAGAATGCCGCACCAATAAAGACGAGTCCGACCAATCCAGTAATGATTTCATTGACATGAACGGTAATGCTGACGAGGAGAATGACAGCAAGCGCACCAATTGCCCAATGGGCGCCATGCTCAAGGTGAACGAATTCGTCAAGCGTCCCTTTGCGCACCATATACACGGTAAGGGAGCGAACGGCCATTGCACCGATAATACCAAGACCAAGACCGATGATAATTGGATCTGGCGTAATGGCGAAGGCGCCGATTGCTCCATCAAATGAAAGGGTAGCATCAAGCACTTCAAGGTAGAGGAACATAAAGAAACCAGCTTTACCGACCGCGAGTGTCATGTTGCCCATTTTAGATTCACTGTATTTTTGGAAGACATCACCTAGTCCTTTAATGAAAATGTAGAGCATGACGCCAAAGATGCCGGCGGTGAGCGCGGGAAGCTGGACGTCTGCTGGTAGGGTGGCTGTTGCAGCGACGAGCCCGCCAAGTGCAAGCAGTACAGATACTGTTTTAAGGCGGCCAATTTTCGCCAATGGCTTTTCAAGGCGTTGTAGCCACTTGATGTCGCGGTCTTCAAAAATGAAATCGAGGAAAAGGAGCAGCAGGAACATGCCACCAAAGGCCGCAATATAAGGATGTGCGGCTGCGAGGATGTAGCCGTAGGTTCCCGGGGTATGCGGGTCGCCTTTGGCGAGTGCGAGCTGTACGGCTTCAACTGGGTTGAGCTGCGCGGCAATCGCCACAATAAGGAGTGGGAAGACGAGGCGCATTCCAAATACGGCGATAATGATACCGATAGTGAGGAACATTTTTTGCCAGAAAGGGCTCATTTTACGTAAAATGCTGGCATTGAGAACGGCATTATCGAACGAAAGTGAGACTTCAAGAATGCCAAGAATGATACAGGTGGCGAGCGCCGCCCAGCCACCATAAAAGTAAGCGGCGATAAGTGACGCGGCAGTTGCTAAAAGAGTCCATTTGAAGAATGAAAGTAATTGCATAAGTAGTTCCTAGAGGTCTTTGTAGATTTCAGTACTGGTTTGTTTGAGGGGTGGAAGCCATGAATGGTTGTCGAGAATGAGCCGGACTGCGTCTTCTTTGACGCGCACAGCGTGACGTTCGACAGATTGACCCTGTACGATATAGTGCCAGCTGTGACCATCAAAGTCACCGCCAACAATCTGGCCAAATCCGCCGCCATTGGCGTGTTCATAGGTAACCCATTGATTTGGTGTGTATGTTGGTTCTTTCATATTCCCCCTGAGAGTTTGTTTGCTCGGTTTTATCTAGTATACCACCCCTAGACGTCCACCCGTAAATCTGCTATAATAAGAGGGTAATATATTAAACGACACACCTCGTCATAATTACTCCTGATAGTCTCAGGCGTGACGGGGGAGGTAAAAGGAGTAAATATCATGGCCGTACAGGTTGATATTAAGAAGTTGCTCGAAGCGGGCGTACACTTCGGACACAAAACAAGCCGTTGGCACCCTAAGATGGCGCCATACATTCACAGCAAGCGTCAGGATTCACACATCATTGACCTCGTAAAGACCGTTGAAGGTCTCGATGCGGCGCTTCCATTCCTTACATCTGTAGCTGCTGCTGGAAAGCCAATTCTTTTCGTAGCAACAAAGAAGCAGACGAAGGATATTGTAAAGCAAACTGCTGAAGAGCTCGGACAGCCATACATGGTGAACCGTTGGCTCGGCGGTACCCTTACAAACACTGGTACTATGACAAAGCAGATCAAGAAGCTTAAAGACCTTGAGCGCAACATGGCGTCAGGTGCTTTTGAGAAGAAGTACAACAAGCTTGAAGTACAGCGTTTCCAGGAAGAAATCGACGAACTTAACCACAAGTACGGCGGTATCAAGGATATGAGCGGCAAGCCAGGTGCACTTGTTATTACTGACATGCTTGGTGACGTGAACGCTATTAAGGAAGCAAAGACACTTGGTATTCCAGTTGTTGCGCTTGCTGACACAAACGTTGACCCAACCCCAGCTGACTACATTATTCCTGCAAACGACGACGCAATTAAGGGTGTTTCAGTACTCCTTGATTACATCAAGCAGGCAATTGCTGAAGGCAAGGGCGTTTCAAAGAGCGATAAAGAAGGGAAGGCGTAAGTAACAATGGCTGTATCAATTGAAGATATCAAGAAGCTTAAAGAATTGACTGGTGTGGGTCTTGGTGATGCCAAGGGTGCACTCGTAGCGGCTGATGGTGACTTTGATAAGGCACTTGAAGAAATGCGCAAAAAGGGTCTTACAAAGGCTGAAAAGAAAGCTGATCGTGAAGCACTTGAAGGTGTGATTGACAGCTACGTTCACGGTGGACGCATTGGCGTGCTTGTGGAAGTAAACTGTGAGACTGACTTCGTTGCTCGCACAGAAGGCTTCAAGGACTTTGCTCACCAGATCGCACTTCAGGTTGCATCAATGGCACCTGTGTACGTTTCTGAAGATGAAATTCCTACAGAAGAAGTTGAGCGTGTGCGTGAAGAAGCAAAGGCATCTGATGCACTTGCTGGCAAGCCGGCTGACATGATTGAAAAAATCGTTGAAGGCCAGGTAAAGAAGCACTTCGCAGATAAGGTGCTCCTTTCACAGAGCTACATCATGAATGACTCGCAGACTGTTGGTGAGTTCCTTAAGGAAACTATCGCCCAGACTGGTGAAAACATTATCATTCGCCGCTTCAAGCGTATTGAGCTTGGTGTAAACGACTAATCGTTTCACGCTGATTTTGAAAACACCCGTTAAGTGAGACGGGTGTTTTCTTTTTGCGTAGATGTTGTTATTGCCATTTTCCTTAACTCCAAAAACATATACTTTATATATGTAGAGTATATGTTTTTGGAATTCGCCTAAAAGTACCATTGCGATGACAATACTGCTTTTAGTGGCGTTGCCTAGCAAACACCCCCTCAAAGAGGTATAATAAATGTATGTTTGATCAAAAACCCTACCAAGCTCGCTTTGACGCGGCTATTACCCACTACGAAGATGAACTAAAGAAGGTCCGAACTGGTCGTGCGCACCCAAGCATGCTTGATAGCATCAAGGTTGAAGTGTACGGGCAACTTATGCCGCTTAACCAAGTGGCAAATGTGATGGCACCAGAGCCACAAATGCTTACCGTTACACCGTTTGACCCATCAAGCCTTCAGGCAATTAGCGCAGCAATCCGTGCAGATCAGGGTCTTGGACTCAACCCGTCTGATGATGGCCGTCTTGTGCGCGTGCCAATCCCAGCGCTCACCGAAGAACGCCGTAAGCAAATCGTGAAGCAAACCTCTGAGAAGGTTGAAGAGGCAAAGATTGCACTCCGTAATGTTCGCCAAGACGCCTTCAAGGAAATTAAGCGCATGAAAGATGCAAAAGAGCTTTCCGAGGATGACCAGAAGCGTTCTGAAAAGGGGATTGATGATCTTATCTCAAGCTACAACAATAAGATCGATGAAATCTTCAAGGCTAAAGAGAAGGAAATCCTTACAATTTAATTTATGGCAGTTGACTCTGATACTCTACATACAGTTATCCCGCGTCACGTTGGGGTGATTGTCGACGGAAATAGGCGCTGGGCGAAACAACACGGACTACCTACGTATGAAGGGCATCTTGCGGGCTATAATGCGGTCAAAGAAGTGGGTATTGAAATGCTGGCGCGTGGCGTTGAGTATTTTTCTGCATACATTTTTTCTACAGAAAACTGGAAGCGCAGCGCGGATGAAGTGAAGAAGCTTATGGGGCTTGTGCTCAAGCTTCTGACGAGCGATATTCCTGAGCTACAGAAACATAATGTCCGCCTTAAGGTACTTGGCTCTCGTGAGGGGGTTGATAAGAAAATCCTTAAAGCAATTGATAAGGCCGAGGCTGAGACTGCGGGTAATACTGGTGGCGTGCTTGCGCTTTGTTTTAACTATGGTGGGCAAAAAGAGATTACCGAGGCAGTGAAGGCTATCATTGAAGCGGGTACGCCAGCCGAAGCAATTACCGAAGAACTTATTTCAGAGCACCTCTATGCGCCAGAAGTGCCACCGATTGATATGGTTGTTCGTACTAGTGGCGAGCAGCGTTTGAGTAATTTTATGCTTTGGCGTTCGGCGTACAGTGAATTCCTATTCTTGGATAAAAACTGGCCGGACATGAACACTGAAGACGTGACGCATATTATTGAAGAATACACAAAACGCGGTCGTCGCTTTGGCGGCTAGTCACCGGATATAAAAGGAGAGGGTATGTTGTTAGTGGGAATTATTATTGGACTGATTGTCTTGGTTATTTTGGTGGCACTTCATGAATTAGGTCATGCTTTAGCGGCGCGTCGCCACGGCGTGGTTGTTGAAGAATTTGGCATCGGTATGCCGCCTCGTGCCTGGAAGAAGAAGTTAAAAAATGGTGTTCTTCTGACGCTGAACTGGCTTCCAATTGGTGGCTTTGTTAAGCTGCAAGGTGAGCACGATTCGGCGAATAAAAAGGGTGATTACGGCGCGGCGACGTTTTGGCAAAAGACGCAAATTCTCCTTGCTGGCGTAGTGGTGAACTGGCTCATCGCCGTGCTCTTATTGACGGCACTTGCATGGGTTGGGGGGCTTCCAAAGATTATCCCAAATCAGTTCGCAGTGACGTCTGATGCAAGCTATGTTCGTACTCCGGTGGAAATCCTTGCACTAAAAGATGACTACCCGGCCGCAAAGGCGGGGCTCCAGAAGGGCGATGTTGTCACGAAGATTAACGGCGTGCCAGTTGAAACGGTGCAGGATCTCATTAAAGAAAGTAGCACGCATCGCGGTGAAGCCACACAGGTGGCATATGAGCGCGGTGGAAAAGAAGGCGTTGCAACCGTGCGATTCCGTGACGAGGACAAAGAGGTATTTGGTGCGCAGCTTGGTCAGTCCGAGAAACTTCGCGCAACATGGTCTGCGCCGATTGTGGGCGTAGTAACTACTGGACAGTATACGTGGGCGACGTTGCAGGGGCTTGGGAATCTAGTAGCAGACACGGTCACCGGGTTGTTCGGACAACTTACAGCCAATAGTGACGCGCGTCAGGCCGCCTCGGAGAAGCTCGGTAGGGCGGGTGATAGTGTAGCAGGGCCGGTAGGTATTCTCGGAACAATCTTCCCGAATGCAAGCAAAGCCGGGCCGGAGCAAGTTGTTTTCTTGGCGGCGATTATTTCACTAACGCTTGCTGTGATGAATATTCTCCCTATCCCAGCCCTTGATGGTGGGCGATGGTTTGTTACTGCGATGTTCAAGCTCTTCAAAAAGCCGCTTACAAAAGAGCGCGAAGAAACGATTCATGGCGTAGGTTTCATGGTGCTCCTTGGGCTTATTCTCCTTATCACGATACTTGATATCTCAAAGTTATTTAGGTAGGGTGCATGGAAGACGTAGAGCGAGGCGGTTCAAAGAAGTTTTGGCGCAAGGCGGCTATTGCGCTCGGGCTGATGGCGTGGGTTTTCGTTTCATTTATGGCGGTGCAGTTACTATTCGCTGGCGCGCTTTTCGTGATGAAGCTTTCTGGGGTTTCGTTTGAATCTGTCAACGAAGCGGTATTTTCTGCAAGCGCAGGGATTATTATTTATAGCCTAACGATTCTCGTTGCTATTGGGGTGCCGTGGCTCCTCCGGCGTAAGACGACGCTGAAAGAATTGGGGCTTGACCGCTTTGTAGGCTGGAAAGATTATGGATGGCTCGGCGCGGGAGCGGTGACGTATATTATTTTAACGGTTGTCATTTCAACTATTGCCATGGCGCTCATGCCATTTATTGATTTTGAGCAAAAGCAAACAACCGGATACGAGTCCGTGGCACATAGTTACGAATATGTCCTCGCATTTATTGGACTGGTTGTCATTGCGCCTGTTGCAGAAGAAGTACTTTTCCGCGGCTACCTCTTTGGCAAACTCCGCAAGGCAAAGATAAAAACATGGGTTTCGGTGCTTTTGGTGAGTCTGCTTTTTGCGATCGTGCACTTCCAGGGGAATGTGGGTGTTGACGTGTTTGCGCTGAGTATCGTGCTGTGTTTGCTCCGTATTTTTTCTGGTAGCCTCTGGCCGTCTATTATGCTTCATATGCTCAAGAACGGCGTGGCCTTTTACTTCCTCTTTGTAAATCCCTCAATCCTTAGTACACTAGGAGGATAATGCGAGTTACAAATTTATTCACAAAGACACTAAAACAGGCACCAGCTGACGAAGTTGCGAAGAACGCACAACTCCTTATTCGTGCTGGGTTTGTTTATAAAGAGATGGCCGGAGTTTATGCGTATCTGCCACTTGGTAAGCGTGTACTCGATAACATCATTCAGATTATCCGCGAAGAAATGAATAGTATTGGCGGCAACGAAATTAGCCTTACGGCACTTCAATCAAGTGAAGTATGGAAGGCATCTGGTCGTTGGGACGATGCCGTACTCGACGTTTGGTTTAAGACGAAGCTTGCTAACGGCTCAGAGCTTGGTCTTGCGCCAACACACGAAGAGCCACTCACGAAGCTTATGAAGCCGTACATCAATAGCTACAAGGACTTGCCGGTGTATCCGTATCAATTCCAAATTAAGTTCCGCAACGAGCTTCGCTCAAAGAGCGGGCTCATGCGTGGGCGTGAATTCTGGATGAAAGACCTGTATAGCTTCAGTAAAGATCAAGCCGAGCATGATGCGTTTTACGAGAAAGCGTCTGAAGCGTACGGACGAGTCTTTGACCGTCTCGGTCTTGGAGATATTACCTTCAAGACATTTGCAAGCGGCGGAAGTTTTGCAAAGTTTAGCCACGAGTTCCAGACACTGAGCGAAGTGGGTGAGGATATTGTGTATGTTCACCGCGAGAAAAAGATTGCTATCAATGAAGAAGTGTACAATGACGAAGTGCTTGCCGAACTTGGAGTGAAAAAAGAAGAGCTTGAAGAGGTGAAGGCGGTTGAGGTGGGGAATATCTTCACACTTGGCGAGCGCTTTAGCGAACCGCTCGGCCTCACGTACACTGGCGAGGATGGAAGAGCAAAAAATGTATTTATGGGAAGCTACGGCATCGGCCCGAGTCGCCTCATGGGACTTATTGCCGAACATTTTTCTGACGATAAGGGGTTGGTTTGGCCTGAAAACGTCGCGCCGTATAGAGTCTATCTTGTGAGCATCGGTGATGTTGCTGAACAAGCGACCGAACTGTATGAAAGGCTTCAGTCTGCCGGTGTTACAGTGCTCTACGATGACCGTAATGAACGTCCAGGTGCGAAGTTCGCAGATGCTGAGCTCATGGGGATCCCGCACCGTGTTGTCATTAGCGAGCGCTTGCTTGAAGAGGGGGTTATAGAGTATACTAGCCGACGGGCAAGTGATGCCTCTGAAAAATTGACAGTCGAAGAGCTGCTTGCTAAGATAGCATAAATAGAGTTTTACATATACCGCCCTACGCTACATATAGTGTACGGCGGTACTTATAAGGAAAAAGGAATAATGATTCAAAAAGCATACCAGATTACTGCTGAAGGTAAGGCAGAGTTAGAGAAAGAGCTCGAAGAGCTTAAATCACGTCGCGGTGAAGTGGCGGATAAGATTTCAGAAGCACGTGACTTCGGAGATCTTAGTGAAAACGCTGAATATGACGCAGCCCGTGAAGAGCAGGGTCTTCTTGAGACTCGCATTGCGGATATCGAAGATATTCTCACGAACGCAGATATTATTAAAACAAGCGGAAAGAGCGCAATTGGCCTCGGAAGTACAGTTGAACTTAAGAGTGGTGCGAAGAAGTTTACCTACACAATTGTAGGCCCGGTTGAAGCGAACCCGCTTGAGGGTAAGGTGAGTAACGAATCTCCAATCGGTATGGCACTCTACGGCAAGAAGGTTGGCGAAAAGGTGACTATCTCAACGCCAAAGGGTGACACGACCTACGAAGTTGCAGCAATTAAGTAGCATTTGCTTGCTTGAAGTAAAAACTCGCCCAGAGGGGCGAGTTTTTTAACGGTGCACCTCTGGTAAAAACCCCTGAAAAATGCTAAAATAACCTAGATATGGCAACACTACAAGATTTTCGCAATGAGCGCCTGCGCAAGCTCGCAGACCTACAAGAACTCGGCTTCAACCCATACCCAGCCGAAAGTCATCGTACGCACGAAACTGCGGCGGTGAAGGGTGACTTCGCTACGCTTGAGGGTCAGCAGGTAACTGTTGCTGGCCGTGTTATGGGTATCCGTAAGTTTGGTAAGTTGGCGTTTATTGTTGTGCGAGATCAATCCGGTGAGTTGCAACTCTTTCTTCAAGATGGGGCGGTGGGCGAGCGTAACGCTACCAAGGGTATTCTTGGTATCAAAGATATTACACTGCTTGATACCGGTGATTTCATTGAAGCAACTGGCCCAGTGATTAAAACAAAGACTGGCGAAGTTTCTGTTGGCGTTGAATCACTTCGCCTTCTCTCTAAGGCGCTTCGTCCTATGCCAAGTGCACAAGATGGCTTTACGAACAAAGAAGAGCGCATGCGTCGCCGTTATGTAGATATGAACGTAAACCTTGATGTGCGCGAACGCTTTGTTCGTCGTTCTAAGTTCTGGCAAGCGACACGTGATTATCTCAATGATAACGGTTTTGTTGAGGTTAATATCCCCGTGCTTGAGCATACCACCGGTGGTGCAGATGCAAACCCATTTGTAACGCACATGGATGCGCTTGATCAAGACTTCTACCTTCGCATTAGCCATGAGCTTCCGCTCAAGCGTCTTATCGGCGCTGGCTTTGAAAAAGTGTATGACATCGGTCCACGTTTCCGCAATGAAAATTATTCAGATGAGCACCTTCCAGAGCACGTAGCAATGGAGTGGTACTGGGCATACGCTAACTGGCAAGATGGCATGAAATTTATGGAAGGTATGTACAAAGACGTACTCCAGAAGACTTTTGGTACACTTCAGTTTAACGTTCGTGGCTTTGAAGTTGATATGAGCGGCGAGTGGGAAGTGTGGGACTACGCGACTGTCATTAAAGACCGCTATGGTATTGACGTATTCACCTCTACGCTTGATGAAGTCAAACAGGCGCTCAAGGATAACAAGCTTGAAGTAGAGCAAACCGAGAACCGTGCTCGCGGTATTGATAAGCTCTGGAAGAATATCCGTAAAGATGTTGCTGGTCCAGTTTGGCTTGTGAATACGCCAACCTTCATTAGCCCGCTTTCAAAGAGCAACCCTGATAACCCTGAAACCGTACAGCGCTTCCAGCCGGTCATTGCTGGTTCTGAGCTCGGTAATGGATTCTCTGAGCTTAACGACCCAGTTGATCAGCTCAATCGCTTTGTTGAGCAGCAGGGTATGCGTGACGCCGGTGACGATGAAGCTATGATGCTCGACATTGATTACGTGGAGATGCTTGAATACGGTATGCCACCAGCCTGCGGTTGGGGCTTTAGCGAACGCGTTTTCTGGATTTTTGAAGGCGTTACCGCCCGCGAAGGAGTGCCGTTCCCACAACTTCGTCATGAATATGATGAAGTCACTAAGGCATTGTATCCTCAAGTAGACTTTACGCAAGAGTAAGGACGCTTTGGTTACACCTACTCTTGTCGCGTGCTACAATGAGGGCATGAAATGGTTAGGTGGATTGGCTGCGTTTATAGCAGTACTTGCGGGAAGTTTATTAATTCATAGCGGCACCGTGGGTGCACAGGGCCTTAATGCTTTTGTTATTGAATCGTACAATATAGAGTATAAACTCTCTCGTGATCCCGATAGGCGTTCCGTGCTTGAGGCACACGAGACGATAAAGGCTAACTTTACGCGGCCGAATACCAATCACGGGATTGAACGTACAATTCCCAATCAGTACAAAGGCCATCCTACGAGTCTTAAGATTATATCTGTGAAGGATGAGCGAGGTCAGTCAGTGGCGTACAGCACGAGCAGTGTGGGGGACGCAACAACGCTTCGCATTGGTGACGCTGATACGTATGTGTATGGTGAAAAAACATATGATATTACGTATACACAACGTGATGTGACGCACTATTTTGAGAATACAGGCCGGACGGAGTGGTATTGGGATACAAATGGCGTTCAATGGCGCGTGCCAATCCAAAACTTAACGGTTGCCATCTTCCTTGATAGCTCAATTCGCGGTGAGCTTCAGGATACCCCAAAGTGTTATTACGGCTATTCGGGTTCTACGACTCAGTGTGCTTTTAATGACGAGTCTGGTGTGTATCGACTCTCCCTACAAGGGCTTCGGTCTTCTCAGAACGCAACGGTTGCATTCGGCTTTACAAAGGATGCATTTGCGCCTTACCAAAAGAGTTTCTTTGATACGTTGGTGATGATATGGATCGCAATAGTGATCATTACGAGTATTCTAGGTTTCGTAGCTGCGATTGCGCTGGTCGTTATCTATAGTCGCAAGACAAACCGTACAAAAGAACTTAAACCAATTCCCGTTGAATATATCCCGCCGCGAGGGGTGAGTGTTATGACAGCGGGGCAGATTGTTACACCACTCGGGTCGGTATTTGGTGCACAGTTGATTGACTTTGCGGTTCGTCATTACATAGAAATTATCGAGACTCGCCCAAAGAGTGGGTGGAGGCCTGCGGAGTATGACATTCACATTATCCGCGACGCATCAGAGCTTCTTGCCGAAGAGCAGGAGATTCTTTCTGATATGTTTGGTCATGTACCGGCAGTAGGCGAACGGCTTGCGCTGAAATCTCTGCGCTATGATTATGCATATTCAGCACGCACAATGGATAATGACAGGAAACTCAGTGATCTCATTGACGGTGAATACGCATTGCGCTCAAAAGATGTTGATCCCGAAGGTAAGCTGCTCTTCAGGCGCTGGGCACTCGCGTTGCTCATTATCGGCCTAATAACACTCTCTCCATTCTTGCTCTTCGCCGCGCTTATCTCGTTTATACTTAGCTTTACGCTTAAGCCGCTGACAGATAAGGGGTTGGCGCTACGACGGTACCTCATGGGGCTTGATATATACATTAAGGCTGCCGAGGTTGATCGTATTCGTATGCTGCAAGGACCAGATACTGCAGAGAAGGTGGGGGCATCGTTAGACCCTAATGATTCAGGGCAGCTTGTAAAGCTGTATGAACGGGTGCTTCCCTATGCTATTTTCTTCGGCCGCGAAAAAGAGTGGACGAAGCGCCTTGGAGAGTTTTATACACAGACTGGTCAATCACCGGAATGGTATAGCGGTTCATCAACATTTAATGCTGTGGCATTTAGCTCGGCTATTTCGAGCTTCTCATACGCCGCGTCATCATCTTCTGGCTCAAGCAGTTCATCAAGCTCTGGTGGCTCATCAGGCGGCGGCTCCTCTGGCGGAGGTGGTGGCGGTGGTGGCGGAGGTGGCTGGTAGCTGCAAAATCGTTCAAAACATCACAATCTGCAGACAGAACACTACTTAATATGCTATATTAAGTATAGTAATAAACAATACAGGAGTAGGTAATGACAAAAGTTGCAATCATCGTAGGAAGTCTTCGTAAAGAGTCTTTGAATAAGAAATTTGCTCAAGCAGTAGAAGCTCGTTTACCAGAAGATGTTGAGGTTGCTCATATCTCCGTAGACCTCCCGCTTTATAATGATGATGTCGAAATGGCAGGAGTCCCAGAAGATGTCCAAGCTGTGAAGGATGAGATTGCATCAGCGGATGGCGTGCTGATTATTTCACCAGAATATAATCGTGGGTACTCAGGGGTGGTGAAGAACGCACTGGACTGGATCTCGCGTCCATATGGTGACAACAGTCTTAATGGCAAGCCAGTGGCGGTTGCGGGCGTCTCGCCAAGTCCGCTCGGCACGACACAGGCGCAATCACAGCTTCGTAACGTACTTCTTTTCCTTAATACACGTATTATGGGACAACCAGAAATGTATGTTGATGGTGGTCGATTCTTCTCTGAAGATGGCGGAATTCACGTAGAGGCAGAGGGCATGCTTCAGAGCTACGTTGATGCCTTTATGAACCATATCAAGCAGTAGACATTCTTGACAAAGCCCACTACCTTGCGTAACATAGAACCATAGAGTTAATGAAACGGAAGGGTAGAGTACTACAAGTGATTGAAGTAAAAAATGTCACCAAAACGTACGGTAAAAAGCAAAATGCTTTTCGTGCGCTTGACGACGTCAGCTTCACGATTCCAGATGGCGCCAGTGTGGCAATCTTGGGAAAGTCGGGAAGTGGTAAGTCAACACTCATGCACGCTATGAGTGGGCTCGACAGGCCTGAGACAGGGGAAGTTCTGGTTGATGGTGTCGATATTCTTAAGCTAAAGAGCAAGGCGGTAGATACGTTCCGCTCTAAGAAAATCGGCTTCATTTTCCAGAGCTTTTTTGTTCAGGCGAATGAATCAGTCTATGACAACGTCAGTCTTCCGCTGGAGATTGCTAAAGCACCAAAGCGTGCGCGTCGCGGTAAAGTTATGAAAGCGCTTGAAGCAGTTGAACTTGATGAAAAGGTGCGCAGTAAGGCGCGAAATCTTTCAGGCGGGCAGAAGCAGCGCCTTGCAATTGCACGTGCTATCGTAAACGAGCCGCGCATTATTTTCGCCGATGAGCCAACCGGAAATCTCGATAGTGTTACTGGGCAGCGCGTTGAAGAGCTTCTCTTTGGATACAATAAAGAAAAGGGCGTGACACTTGTGATTGTGACGCACGACGAAGACTTAAGCACGCGGTGTGACATTGTTATTACTGTTAAGGACGGACGCGTTGAGTCAATCAGTGAAAACGGAACTAAAAAGTCTGTAGTGGCAAAAGAAGGCGGGAGGGCATAAGCGATGAAGACAACTGATGTAATCCGCCGCGCTGGACGCAACCTTCGTCAGGCAAAGGCGCGCACAATCCTTACGAGCCTCGCAATTGGCGTTGGCGCATTTACCATTGCACTCGCTATGGCGGCAGGTAACGGTGGGCGTAGTTATCTCGACAGTGTTGTGAGCGGTGCGGGCGATCTTCGGACAATTCAAGTTTCACCAAAATTTGATACTGACCCGAACGCAGATACAAAACCAAAGAAAGTCGGTGCGGAAGAGGCGCCTACGAGTCCTTCGGCAAGTACCATTCGTGAATTAACACCGAAAGATCGTAGTAAAATTGCCGCCATTGATGGCGTCGAAAAAGTATCACCAGTATTTGGTGTTGAGGCGCAAGCGGTTGAAGCAAATGGCAGTGATAAATACCAAGGACAGGTGAAGGTTCAGTACGATGGTACGGCAATCGATCTTACTGCTGGTAAACTTGGAAGTAATAATGAAATTCTTCCAGGACAAATTGTTCTGCCGCACGTATATCTTGATTCATTTGGCTTCAAGAATGCCGAGACTGCGCTTGATAAGACAGTCACAGTTACTTTTGCAAATGCCTTTGGCGGTACATTTACAAAAGAATTTAAGATTGTTGCTGTAGATGCAAAGCCGACCAGTCCGCTTGCGTTCTACAATAATGAGTTCCGTATTTCTAACAAGGACGGGGAAGAAATTGCAAAAATGCAACGCCCAGAGGGTGCGCCAGAAGGGTACTATGCCTTTATGGTCACCGCTCGCCAGGGGGTGAATGTTGATACGGTAAAGCAGAAGATCCTTGATGCGGGAAGTTTCAGTGCAATGACCTTTGCTGAGATGCGTACGAGTATTATGCAGATGGTAAACATCGTACAGTACGGCCTTATGGGCTTCGGTGCACTTGCTATCTTGGCGTCAATCTTCGGCATCATTAATACCCAGTACATTTCAGTACTTGAACGCACGCAGCAGATTGGCCTCATGAAGGCACTCGGTATGCGCCGTCGTGATGTCAGCCGGCTGTTCCGCTACGAAGCTGCCTGGATTGGTTTCCTTGGCGGTGTCATTGGTGTAGTACTCGCGTTCCTCGTGACATTGCTCAACCCGGTCATTACAGGCGCATTCGACCTTGAAAGCGGCACCGAGTTGCTCCAGATGGACTGGCTCATGAGCGCCGTTCTCGTGGTTGGTCTCATGCTTATCGCTATCATTTCTGGATACTTCCCAAGCCGCAAGGCTGCGAAGCTTGACCCAATTGAAGCGTTGCGTACAGAGTAAGCTCCGCTACGTATAGAACAAGAACCCGCCCGCTGTCATCAGAACTGGGCGGGTTTTCTGGTATACTATGTACTATGTTAGACCTAAAATTCATCCGCGAGAACGCCCAGCAAGTCCAAGAAAATGCCCGCAATAAAGGGTATGAGGTTGATGTTGCTGCACTTATTTCGCGTGACGATAGTCGTCGCCAAGTACTAAAGGTGGTAGATGACCTTCGTGAGCGCCGCAATCAAAACGCTGCCAAGATGAAGGGTGGTCGCCCGGAACAGTCACTTATTGATGAAGGTAAGCAAATCAAAATTGAGCTTGCCGAGCGTGAGGCCGAACTCAACACGCTTGAAGCTGAAGTCTTAGCACTCCAAAAAGCTATCCCAAACATGGCGCTTGCCGATGTGCCGCTTGGTGCAAGCGAAGATGAGAATGTTGTTGCAAAGGTAGTGGGCGAGCCAACGCAGTTTACTTTTGAAGCGCGCAATCACTACCAAATTGCCGAGCAACGCGGCTGGATTGATAAAGAGCGTGCTGCCAAAGTTGCGGGCAGTCGTTTTGCCTACCTGAAGGGCGAGCTCGTGCAGCTCCAGTTTGCAATTGTACAGTTTGTCTTCTCAACACTCTCAAGTGAAGAAAAACTTAAAGAAATTGCCCAGAATGCAGGGCTTGAAACTATTTCAACCAAGCCATTTATTCCAACTTTGCCGCCATTCATGATTCGCACTGATCTTTACGATGCAATGGATCGTCTTGAGCCGCGTGATGACCGCTACAAGCTTGAAGGTGATGATCTTTGGCTCCAGGGAAGTGCCGAACACGTTATGGGAAGTATGTACGCTGGAGAGGTAATTGATGAAGCCGAACTTCCAATCCGTCACGTGGGCTATGCAACCAGCTTCCGCCGTGAAGCGGGTACGTATGGCAAAGACATGGAGGGTATCCTCCGCATGCACCAGTTTGACAAGCTTGAGCTTGAGTCATTTACAACTGGCGAGGCTGGGCTTGCTGAGCACCATTTCTTTGTTGCGATTCAGGAGTATCTCCTTAGCGCGCTACAGATTCCATACCAGGTAATTCAAAAGTGTACTGCCGATATTGGCAAGCCGAATGCGCGCGGCATCGACATGGAAGCGTGGCTTCCTGGGCAAAACAAGTACCGTGAAACGCACACCGCGGACTACATGACAGATTATCAAACACGTCGCCTCCAGACACGCATTCGTCTTGCTTCAGGTGAAGGTCTCGAGCTTGCGCACACGAATGACGCCACTGCGTTTGCGCTTGGACGCATCATGATTGCGATTATTGAAAACAACCAACATGAAGACGGAACGGTGACGGTACCAGAAGTACTTCGTCCGTATCTTGGTGGTAAAGAGCTCCTCTAGCACGGGGCGCATATAAGATTAATCTTCTCGCCCATGCTATACTAGACAGGCTATGAATCGTTTCAAGGGTAGGGCCGGTTTCACTATTGTAGAACTTCTGATTGTTATCGTTGTGATTGCTATTTTGGCGGCAATTACAATCGTTTCATATAACGGAATACAAAAACGGGCTCAGACCTCGGCATATGCATCGAAGGTAGACGACCTGGAGAAGCTTACTCGGTTGGCGGCGGCCGAAGACAAACTCATGCCTGCTGGCAAGACGACAATTGCTACATGTCTTGGGCGTCTAGAGGACTTTCCCGCCAAGGATGGTTTTGATGCCGGAGAATGCTTTTTCCAGCGTGATGGTACGGGAGCGAAGATACAATCGTCTGTAGTAGATCCGGCTGGCATGGATCACCTCATTTCCCTTAACCCCGCTTTCAGGATGGGTATATTTCCCGTAACGCGGTGGGGCACGCTAAATGCAAGAGGGATTTTTTTGATGGCCTACTTTTATAAATCGGGCGCTTCGGGTAATTTGTCAGTTCTTCAATGGGTTCCACCAGACCTTTCAAGCTGCGGTAGGGCGGAAAACGTTACGGAATCGGAGTATCGTTCAGCACTAAACGACGCGAAACTTGTCGTTTCTGGCGGAATGACGGTTGCTGCATTCAATACTAAGTATGGAGCCAGTGCAACACTTGCCGATATTAGGGATGAGTACATTCCTCTGTTTGAATCCCTACTTAACGGCGCCAATATTTGCACACTTCACGTTAAGGGCTTCTAGACACCTACTTTCAAATCTGCCATACTGGTTACATACACCTAACGCAAGGAGGGCCCTAT
Source organism: Candidatus Saccharibacteria bacterium TM7i (assembly GCA_025349965.1). Taxonomy (GTDB): domain Bacteria; phylum Patescibacteriota; class Saccharimonadia; order Saccharimonadales; family Saccharimonadaceae; genus Microsaccharimonas. The sequence goes on along the minus strand of CP075337.1, from coordinate 599,563 downwards.
GATTTCATCAGTTGACATCACCGGTATCAAATATGCAGTGAATGAAAAAACACGGAAATATGTACTGGACAAAATAGGAAAGCTGGATAAATACGCGCCGCTCCACGCCAGGAAATCTATGGCTGCAGACGTGAAGCTCTGCGAGGTAAATAAAGACCATGGTAATAAGTACGAAGTAGATGTAGTACTTCAGGTGCCGGGCAAAGTTATCACTGCAAGTGACACCACTTTAAATATGATGGCGGCGATAGATATCGTTGAAGCAAAGCTCATCGCGCAACTCCGCAAATACAAGACGGAAGTGCAGAAGCGCAAAGTAGCCGAAGCGGTATAATTGACATTTAAACAAGTTTATGCTAAAATGTTTCTAACATGGAACATGAAAACATACACACTCCAGTAGAACAAGATATTCAGAGTCGGGACGAAGAGCTGCAGGTTCAAGATTCCCAAATTTTTGAAGCTGATCAAGATCAATATGACCAGCTCGCCCAAAGTACTAGTGAGTATGATAGTAGCGCTGAGAAAGAATCATTCTTTGTACGAACGCGTCTTGGGCAACTTGCACTTAAAATTGCAACCGATCCAATTGTTGCGCTCGGAGTTGCGGGTAGTGGGCTTAATACGTTCGCAAATACGCATGGAGCGCCAACAGTTTTGAATACTACTATGGCGGTAGCATCAACCGCTGCGGCTACCTGGCGTGCAATAGATATTGCAAATAAGCACTTGAATGAGCGTGAGCAGGCAGAACTACAGCGCTAACTTTCTTCTACAAATTTACTAGCGCACCCCTTTATCCACCACTGCTATGGTGCTATACTATAGGGTAAGTAAGACCGATTATTTCCTGAAAGGCGGGGTAAATTTATATGGCAGTTACACGGCAGGGTGCACTTACCAAGGTGTTTGGTGACCCACAGAAGAAGATTTTGAAGCGGCTTGAGAAAAAAGTCGCTGGTATTAATGCACTTTCTGATAAATACAAAAAGCTTTCAAAAGTTGAGCTTAAGAAGCAAACTGAAGTTCTCAAGAAGAAGCTTGCAAAGAAGGGTACGACGCTTGACGCTATCTTGCCTGAGGCATTCGCAGTAGTTCGTGAAGCCGCTGATCGCGTGCTTGGTATGCGACACTTCGATGTGCAGCTTATTGGCGGTATCGCACTTCACGAAGGGAACGTCGCCGAAATGAAAACTGGTGAAGGTAAGACATTGGTTGCTACCGCTCCGGTATATCTTAACGCGCTTGAAGGCAAGGGTGTTCACGTTGTTACTGTGAATGATTATCTTGCGCAGCGTGATGCAGGCTGGATGGGTGAAGTGTACCACTTCCTCGGCCTGAGTGTTGGCGTTATCATCAACGATACATCGTTTATTTTTGACCCAGAATTTGATAACGAGGACATGACTGACCCTCGCATGAAGAAGCTTCGCCCTGCCACTCGTAAAGAAGCCTATGCTGCCGACATCACCTACGGAACAAATAACGAATTTGGATTCGACTATCTTCGTGACAACATGGTGAATGAGGTAGAACTGCTTCGCCAGCGTGATCTTCACTTTGCGATTGTGGACGAGGTTGACTCAATTCTTATCGACGAAGCGCGTACCCCGCTTATTATTAGTGCGCCTGCCAGTGAAAATCCAGAAAACTATGAGCAATTTGCTCGGATTACCTCAAAGCTTACCGCTGAAGACTACGTTGTGGACGAAAAGCGCAAGATGGTTGCGTTGACCGAAGATGGTGTAGAAAAGGTGCAGAAGATGCTTGGCGTAAAGAATCTTTACAGTCCAGAGTACGTTCGTTCTGTGTACCATCTTGACCAAGCCCTCCGCGCACAAACACTTTTCAAGCGTGACAAAGATTACGTTGTTACAGGTGATGGTGAAGTTATTATCGTCGACGAGTTTACTGGTCGCTTGATGCAAGGCCGTCGCTACAACGAAGGGCTTCACCAGGCAATTGAGGCCAAGGAGCACGTAGAGATCTTGCAGGAAAGCATGACACTTGCGACTGTCTCTTTCCAGAATTACTTCCGTCTTTACAAGAAACTCTCTGGTATGACCGGTACTGCCTTTACCGAGGCTGAAGAATTCCAGCAGATTTACAAGCTTGACGTAGTGCAGATTCCACCGAATCGTCCAATTGCTCGTGAAGATAAGGAAGATCTTATCTTCCGTACTGAAAAGGCGAAGCTTAAGGCAATTGCTGACACTATTAAGGAGCACCACAAGGAGGGCCGTCCGGTACTTGTTGGTTCTGCGTCAATTGCAAAGAACGAACTCATTGCGAAGCACCTTGAAAAAGAGAAGATTCCCTACGAAATTCTTAACGCCAAGAATAACGAGCGTGAAGCTGCCATTATTGAAAAGGCGGGTGAAAAGGGTGCCGTAACACTTGCAACCAACATTGCTGGTCGTGGTACTGACATTAAGCTTGGTGAAGGCGTGAAGGAACTTGGTGGGCTTGTAGTGATCGGCTCTGAGCGTCACGAATCTCGTCGCGTTGATAACCAGCTCCGTGGACGTGGTGGGCGTCAGGGTGACCCTGGTATCACACAGTTCTACGTTTCAACCGAAGATGACCTCATGCGTATTTTCCAAGGTGAGCGTATTGCATCACTTATGAACCGTGTTGGTATGGATGATGAAACCGCAATCCAGCACAAGATGGCATCAAAGACACTTGAAGCAGCGCAAAAGCGTGTTGAAGGCTACAACTTTGATAATCGTAAGAATGTTGTCCAGTACGACAATGTGATTAATCGTCATCGCCGTGTTGTGTATGCAATTCGTCGCAAGATCCTTCAGGGGCAAGACATCCGCACTGAAATTGAACGTCTCATGAAGGAAAAGGTGCAGGAGCTTACCACTGTTCCAGCAAAGAACAACAAAAACTTTGAAGTAGAATTTACCGAAATGTTCCCAATGAGCGAGAAGAAAATTAAGGCGATTGGCGCTGAAAAGCGTGACAAGACTCGTTTTGAACTCGCAATGAAGGAAGTGGGCAAGCTCTACCAGGCGAAGGAAGATGAAGTGGAAGCTGATGTCATGCGTAAGGTTGAGCGTGAAGTCTACCTTCAAGTGCTTGATACACTTTGGATGCAACATCTTGAGAATATGCAGCACCTTCGTGAAGGTATTCACTGGCGCAGCATTGGTCAGCGCGACCCATTGGTTGAATATCGTGCTGAATCTCAGAAGCTCTTCAATAGTCTTCAGGCGACGCTTCGTGAAGAAGTAATCCGCGCAATCATGCACGTGACTGCACGTGATGCAGTTGCCCGCGCAGCCGAAGACCACGATACAGACCTTACTCGCCTTGCTGAAACAGCCGTTGAAAAGGGCGTGAACGAGGTGACTGGCGGTGAAAAGAACCGTGACGGCGACTTTAATACCAAGAAAGCCGAAAGTGCTAACGAAGTAAAGCGCAAGAAAAACGTTCAGCGTAAAAAGAAGAAAGCACAACGCCAAAATAAGAAATCTGGCCGACGCTAAGAGACTATGAAGCACACGGTTGAAGAAGTACGGCTTAAAAACGGTGCCCGGGGACTTTTGATTAATGTCCCGGGTGCTACTGTTATGAGTATGCAGTTCCACTTTAGGGCGGGAAATCGTTACGCGAAGAGTAATGATATTGAACAGGTTGCTCATATTATGGAGCATATGGCCTTTGGCGCTAATGCAAAGTATCGCAGCGAGAAAGCGTTTGAAGCGGAATTTACTAAGAATGGGGCGTATCATAACGCCTATACTTCTGATTTCGCGATGGTATACGAGTCTGACTGTGCTGATTTTGAATGGGATAGAATTCTTGATCTACAAAAGCTCAGTATCTGCCAGCCTCGCTTCAACGAAAAAGAACTTGAGGCGGAGAAGGGGAATGTTCGGAGCGAGCTTACCAACTACCTCAATGATCACCATCGTCTTCTATGGCCGCGTGTGCAACAGCTGCTTGGTGAAGATGTCTTAACATTCCGCCAGAGTCTTGCAACTATTGCGAATGTAACGCTTGCAGATATTCGCGAGCACCACAAACGTACGCATACTACGCAGAACATGCGTTTTGTTATTGCTGGAAAGCTTAGGGGTCGCAAATCTGAAATTATTCGCCAACTTGAGTCGTTTGAACTACCGGAAGGTGAGCGTCTTCCAATTCCTCAAGATGAATTAAAGAGTGCTCCACCAGCAGTTATTCGCCGTAAAGATGCCTCAAACATCACCTTTGGATTAACATTTACGATTCCGCGTCGACTTGATGATGCGGAAGTTGATGCCATGAGTGCGCTTGGGCACATTTTAACCGGTACAGCAACATCACGCATTTACGGAAAGGCCCGCGCCAAAGGACTTGCGTATTACGTTGGCTCGTATGCTGGCGCAAGTTACTATGACAGCGCCTGGGATATTTCCGGTCAGGTGAACCATGAAACAGCGCCACAGCTCTTTGACATTATTGCTCGTGAGCTGAAAGTGGTGCTCGATGGAAAGTTAACCGACGCTGAAATTGAGGCGGCAAAATCATTTGGTCTTGGCCGTCATCAGATGGGTGCGCAAACTGTTTCTCAGATTAGCAATTTCTACACCCACCGTTATTTTGCGGATGATGTTATTAAAGATTACGATAAGATTCCTGATATGCTCCGTAGAGTTACTCGCGAGAAGATCAAGGAAGTCGCCTGCGAGTTTATGCGCTCAAACACCTGGGCGCTTGCTGCGGTAAGTAGTGGTGACCGTGAAGAGCTTCTGCAGTTGAGCGAGAAGTTCGCGCCACTCTTCCCAGCAGAGACTGAATAGCTTCAGTGCTATACTAGACATATGAATATTGCAATCGCAGGCTACGGTGTTGAGGGCCGCGCCAACTATGAATACTGGAATGCTCAAATTGGTCACGTTATCACTATTGCCGATGAGCACCCTGTTGATGCGCCGGAGGGCGTGCAAACTATCATTGGAGCTGATGCGTTCGCAAACTTAAATGGTTTTGATTTAGTGATTCGTAGTGCAGGTGTTGCGCCGTATAAAATTACAACAGACGGGAAAGTCTGGTCGGCAACGAACGAATTCTTTGAAAAATGCCCTGCGCCAATCATTGGTGTGACTGGTTCAAAAGGCAAGGGGACAACCGCAAGTCTCATCACAGCCATTCTGCGTGCGAGCGGAAAAAAGGTGTGGCTGGTAGGGAATATTGGCTTGCCATCGCTTGAGGTGCTTGAAGAAATTAAGTCTGAAGATATCGTTGTGTACGAACTTTCCAGCTTTCAATTATGGGATGCGGAGCGCTCGCCACAGGTTGCAGTTGTTCTCTACATTGAGCCGGAGCATCTTGATGTCCATACGGATCTCGAGGATTATATTGGCGCAAAGGCTAAGATTGCGCAAAATCAAACCACGACCGACCGCACTGTGTATAATGCGCAGAATCAATGGGCGACAGAAATCGCAGGCCAGTCTGTTGGGCGGCGACTCCCGTATCCGTCTGAACGGGGCGCGCATGTACGTGGCGATTATTTCTATTACGGTGATCAAGAGCTTTGTCACGTTGAAAACTTACTGCTTCCAGGGGTGCACAACCAAGATAATGCTTGTGCGGCCATTACGGCTGTATGGTCATGGGTGCAAAATGGCGCGACTATTGCCGAAGGACTGCGGAGTTTTAATGGGTTGCCGCATCGCCTCAAGTTTGTGCGTGAAGTTGGTGGTGTGAGCTATTATGACGATAGTATCGCAACGACTCCAGGAAGTGCGATTGCCGCTATTACCGCACTTGCGGGCCCGAAGATTATGATTCTTGGTGGCTCGTATAAGGGTGCTGATTTTACTGAATTAGCCCAGAAGGTTGCTACCGGTGACGTAAAGCGAGTTCTGTTAATTGGCGATGAGGCTTCGCGTATTGCTGAATCACTGAAAACTGCGGGGTATGCTGCGTACGAGATTCTCTCGGCAATGCCATTTGCGGACGTTATTGCACATGCGCATGACACCGCTTCAGCTGGTGACACGGTTATTCTCAGCCCAGCCTGCGCAAGTTTTGGACAATTTAAGAATTACATTGATAGGGGCGAGCAATTTATTGCCGCAGTTACTGCTATCACCGAATAATATCCAAGATTCTATTGCGTATTGCGTCAGTTGGCTCAAGGACAGTTATTGACTCTCCGGAAAGTTTTTTAATAGCATCTTCAAACCAGTGATAGTGCGTGCAAGCAAGCACAATAACGTCTACGGCTTGATTTTTGAGTAAGGCGATAGTTTCCTCTAGCGGAATACTACCTATCTGATCTTTCTCAATAAGAGCAGCCCAGCTACTACAGTCGGGTTCAATAACAGTCACATCATTTGCATACGTTGCTTTGAGCTGTGCATACTGTGAACTGGCAAGCGTTGCTGGTGTGGCAAGAACGGCGATGTTCCCGGTCTTTGTGACCTCTGCTGCCGGTTTAACCATTGGCTCGAGCCCTACGAAGTGTTGTGATGGGTAAGTACTTCGCAACTGTTCGATGGCATTTGTTGTTGCAGTATTGCAGGCGATAACAATTGTGTCAAAGGTGCCGTCAAGGAGCGGTTGAAGTGCCGTGTTAGTGAGCGTGAAAATCTCCTTGGCCGAGCGACCGCCATAGGGTACGTGTTCGTTATCGTCAATACTAACAATCTCCGCATCGGGGAGGAGTGCGCGAAGTTTGCTGGCAACAGCTACGCCACCGCGTCCAGAGTCAAATACACCAATCTTCATATCCCTTAGTATACCTTTCGTAGTACAATAGATACATATGCAACCTCTTCAAAAACGACTGAACGACCTCCGCCCACAGATTGACACGGCGCTTGCAAAACTCGCAATTGACGAAAAGCAGGGGCGTATTGATGAGATTGAAGCGCAACTTGCAACATCAGAAATCTGGCACAATCCGCAACACGCTCAAGATTTGAGCCGGCAATTAGCAGCCCTTAAAAAGGCGGTTGACCCGTGGCTCACGCTTAAGGCGCAAGCAGACGACCTTACTGAACTTATGGAACTTGGTGACGATGAGCTCGCCGCGGAGTTTGATGGGCAGATTTCGGCACTTGAAAAGGAGTACGAAACACTCCGTAAGGACCTTTTGTTTGACGGTGAGTATGACGACCATGATGCAATCCTCCGCTTAAGCGCCGGTGCTGGCGGTACTGATGCTCAAGATTGGACGGAGATGCTTGAGCGTATGTATCTTCGTTGGGCCGAGAAAGCTGAAATGACCACGGTAAACCTTGAACGTTCTTCCGGCGAAGAAGCGGGGCTGAAATCTGTCGTGATTGAAGTAAGCGGACCATTTGCGTACGGCAAGCTGAAGTCAGAGCATGGTGTTCATCGTCTCGTACGCCTCAGCCCGTTTAATAGTGATAATCTTCGCCAGACAAGTTTTGCGCTGGTTGAAGTGCTGCCTAAGATTGATGCGCCTGAAGAGGTACAGGTTGATGAAAAAGATCTTAAAATTGACGTCTACCGCGCCGGTGGCCATGGTGGGCAGTCGGTCAATACAACCGACTCTGCGGTCCGCATTACTCACATTCCAACAAATATTGTTGTGGCAATTCAAAACGAACGCTCTCAATTGCAAAATAAAGAAACGGCCATGAAATTACTTCGCTCAAAGCTTGCGCAACTGCAGCTTGAACAACACGCCGCGTCAGTTGCAGAACTGCAAGCGGGGGAGTCGGCAAGCTGGGGTGCGCAGATCCGCAACTATGTACTGCATCCATATACGCTTGTAAAGGATGTACGTACAAAACATGAAACCAATAACGCCCAGGGTGTATTGGATGGCGATCTCGATGGATTTATGGAAGCATTCTTGGAGATGAGCTAGGCGAGTAGTTGCGAAGTATCTTTCGAGTCATGAGCCTCTGGAAATAGTAAACCTGCTTATGCTACAATAAGATTAAATGATTCTTCTAGATCGCGTAACAAAAACATACGGGAAAGATCTCGCTCCGGCACTCAATCGCATCAGCCTTTTCGTTGAGCCACGTGAGTTCGTTATTATTGTTGGCTCCTCCGGGGCGGGAAAGTCTACACTCCTTAAGCTTCTGACCCGCGAGGAAAAACCAACCAAAGGTAAGATTGTGGTTGGCGGTATTGATTACGACACACTTAAGGATTCTCAGATTCCGCTGCTTCGCCGTAAAATTGGTGTTGTCTTCCAGGACTTTAAGCTTCTTCCGCAGCGTACTGTTTTTGAAAACGTTGCCTTTGCACTTGAGATTGCTGGCATGACCAGTCATGAGATTAAGAGTACTGTTCCGAAGGTGATTGACCTCGTGGGTCTTACCGGCAAGGAGAAGAACTTCCCGCGCCAGCTTTCTGGTGGTGAACGCCAGCGCGTCGCTATCGCCCGTGCTATTGTGCGTCAGCCTAAAATTCTTATTGCCGACGAGCCAACGGGAAATCTCGACCCTAAGAACACATGGGAGATTGTCCGTCTTCTGGAAAAAATCAATAAGTACGGAACCACTGTACTTCTTACAACTCATAACGCGGATATCGTTAATAAGCTGAAACGTCGAGTCATTACCATGGAAGATGGAAAAGTGACAAGTGATCAAGCAGAGGGAAGCTATCGCCAGTAGTCGGCCGAGGAATAAGTATGGGAAAAAAGAAAAAAGTAGATTCAAAAGTACTCAGCCAGCAGAAGGCGCGTCGCCGACAGTGGATTACCTTCGTGCGCATGTGCCGTTATGGCGTGAACAATTTTAGTCGTAACGCATGGCTTACTATTGCCGCGACGGCAGTTATGACCATCACCCTCCTCGTTATCCTTGCGAGTGTCATTGCGCAGAGCGTTCTTAATAGTACGCTTGAGGATTTTCGAGACAAGGTGAGTATGTCTATCTATCTCAAGAACCAGACGAAGCAAGAGGACGTAAATAAAGTTGTTGCTGAGGTCAATAAGCTCGATTCTGTTATTGAAACATCAGTCAAGACTCCTGCTCAAGCCCGCGAAGAGTTTATCCAGGCGAATAAAAATAGCAGTAATACACTTGACGCCATCAAAGAGGCCTCAAACCAATTCTTCTGGACAATTAGCATCAAGGTTGTCGATATTAATGACACGAGTCAGCTGGTAGGCCTTGTTGAGAATAGCAAGACGGTTAAAGAACACCTCGATCCAGGACATGCGCCATCGTTTGCTGGTGATAGGCGTGCTTCAATCGAGTCTATTGCGCGCACGGCAACGTTCCTGCAGCGTATTGGTATCATCGCCAGCTCTGTTTTCGTAGTGATTTCAACGCTTATCATCTTTAATACCATCCGCATGGCCATCTTTAATCGTCGCGAAGAAATTCAGATGATGAAACTCATTGGCGCTGATAGGTCATTCATCAGAGGGCCGTTTATCGTGGAGGCGGTGGTGTATGGGGTTTTCGCGGCACTCATTGCAACAGGGCTTGGGTACACCTTGCTGTATCTTGCGGCGCCTGCGCTTCGTAAGTTTGGTGTGGCAGTAGAACCAACCTTGCAACTCGGTACGTATTATATCGGGTTTGTACTTCTTGCGATGATTATTGTCGGTGCGCTTATCGGTGTCGTTTCATCAGTGCTTGCAACGCGCCGCTATCTTAAGCCAAATTCATAAAACAATTTTGAGACAACAGGGGAGTGTGTGGTGTAAAAACGCACACTTCTTTGTGTACAAAATTACTACATAATTACAGCCGCCGAGTCTTGACCCGTCAACATGCTTATGCTATAGTAAATACAGTAATGAAACTGCGATCCACCACATCACCAGCTTCAATCTCTCGGGTAGCCAAGTTCGGCGCAATCTTCGCCGTAGTTGCAGCAGTCGCTGTGGGCGGATTCCTTTATGCAAACCGTCCTGTCTCAGCGGATGAGTACGATGCAAAAATTCGTAACCTTTCTGCTGACATGTCTCGCTTCCAAGCCGAAGCGGATCGCCTTAATGGTGAAGCCGTAAACCTTAGCAATACATTGGCGCAAATCACCAATGATAAGAACGCGCTACAGGCTCAGGTTGATTTGAGCCAAGCAAAGCACGATAAGCTTACTGCCGACATCGCCAATACTGAAAAAGAAATCGAAAAGAACCGCGAAGCGCTTGGTGCGACCATTGTTGATATGTACGCAGGCGACACCGTTTCTCCAATTGAAATGCTTGCAAGTAGCCAGAATATCGGCGATTTCCTTGATAAGCAGGAATATCGTAGCTCAGTTAAGGATACGCTCAATACAACTATCAAGAAGGTGAAAGACCTCCGCGCTCAACTTCAAGATCAGAAGAAGGAAGTAGCGAAGGTGCTTGATGAGCAGAAGGTTGCTCGTGACGGACTTGTTGCAAAGCAGGCAGAGCAGGCATCTATCCTTGCTAAAACCCAGAATGATGAAGCTGCTTTCCAGGGTCTTGTAAAAGATCGCCAGAAGCAGATCGCAGATGCACGCGCAGCACAGGCAGCACTCGCGGCACGTATTAGTGCTGGCGGTGGCGGTCAGGTTGTAAATGGTGGTAGTCTTGGTGATTACCCATGGAATTCTGCAAACTGTCCGATGTGGGGATATCTCTCAACTGGTGGAGCGGATGGAAATGGCGGTGACGGACGCGGCTACGGGTGCCGTCAGTGTGCAAGCTACGCTGCATGGAAGATTGCCAAGGAAACCGGCATCTACTACCAGTGGGGTAACGGTGGTGACTTTTACGGAAACGCTGTTCGTGCTGGCTACAGGGACCTCGGACGCGCTCCACAGCCTGGTTCAATTGCGGTGATGCTTGGAACACCGGGGCACGTTGCCTGGGTAGAGGAAGTGAGCGGATCTCAAGTTCGTGTTACTCAGTACAACTACAACTACGGAGCTGGATGGGGAATGTACAGCGACATGTGGCTCCCGATTTCAACTTTTGATAAGTTTGTGAAGATCAAGTAGTCCAGGGTTTATATAAAAAGGCGTCCATAGTGGCGTCTTTTTCTTATTTTTGCCATTCGGAAATAGCTACAAGTGCCTATTTCACTCATTTCCTCGTGCTATACTTAAATGAGTAGAAACCATAGGGAAGGGTGAAATAAACAGATGAGTAATCAGCACGATGCGCCGTACGTCTCACCGCGGCGTGCACCACAGATTGAGCAAAGAAAGCGAGGCCTAGGGCTTGGCACTTTTATGACCTGTCTCATTGTTGGGGGGCTCGCTTTTGCTGCAGGGGCGCTCTCAGTCCGACTTTACCCCGGGAGCACTTCACCTCTTTTTCAGGGTGATACGCTCGACCTAAGCTCTGTCCAGACTACCTATAACAAGTTGCGCGGTAGCTTTGATGGTAAACTTGACACCCAAGAGCTTGTTGAAGGTGCAAACCGTGGTTTGGTTGAAGCCGCTGGCGATCAGTACACAGTATTTCTTAACGCCAAAGACTCGGAAGAATTTAATAATAGCCTGACGGGTAATATTGGTGGCGGTATTGGTGTAGAGGTTGGTATGCGAAGCGGTGTCCCTGTGGTTGAGCGACTCCTGCAAGATAATCCGGCCGAGAAAGCTGGCGTTATGGTTGGCGATGCAATTATAGAAGTTAACGGCGAATCTACCGAAAAGAAGAGCCTCAACGACGTAGTGGGCAAGATTCGCGGTGAAGCAGGCACAACGGTGAAGTTGACGCTTGCGCGTGGAGGAGAGCGTGTTGAGGCGTCTGTGACGCGTCAGCAGGTAAACAATCCAAGTGCGTACGGCACAATCAAGGACGGAGTAGGCGTACTTACGGTGTCTCGCTTTGATGACAGCACAGGCTCGCTTGCTCGCAAAGTCGCTCGTGACTTCAAGGACGCTGGTGTAACGGGCGTCGTACTTGATCTTCGCGGAAACGGTGGGGGGTATGTGACGGCCGCTAAGGAAGTTGCCGGTATCTGGCTTAACGATAAGGTAGTAGTCTCGGAACGCAAGGGCGGTAAAACTGTTGAAGAGCTTCGTACTGGAAGTGATGCAATCTTGGGGGGTGTAAAGACAGTAGTGCTTGTAAACCAAAGTAGTGCGAGTGCAAGTGAAATCGTTGCTGGCGCACTACGCGATCACAAGGCGGCCTCCCTTGTTGGTGAAACAACTTTTGGGAAGGGAAGCGTGCAGCAGCTCATTCAACTTCCAAACGATGCAACGCTCAAGGTGACAGTAGCTCGCTGGTATACGCCTAACGGTCTTAATATTTCTGAAAAGGGCATTACACCAGACGTGTCCGTGAAGCGTACAGCCGAGGACGCCAACGCAGGTCGTGACCCTCAGCTTGATGCGGCGCTCTCGAAGCTTCGCTAGGCAGGATGCCTATAAAGGGTGGGGCGGGCTGTGCACCGCTTGTGCTTATAGGGACACCATAGTACAATACAAGATATGGAAGCCAAAAAGAAAATTCTACTTGTTGAAGACGACGAAGCACTAGCCGGTGTGTACAAGTCACGCCTTGAAATTGAGGGCTTTGAAACTGCATGGGCGCCGAACGGCGAAGACGCTCTTTCTGAAGCGGTAAAATTTAAACCAGATCTCATCTTGCTTGATGCGATGATGCCAAAAATTAGTGGGTTTGATGTACTTGATATTCTTCGCAATACACCCGAGACTGCAAACATTCACGTTATTATGCTCACTGCGCTTAGCCAACCAAAAGACAAAGAGCGCGCCGAAGCGCTCGGTGTTGATGATTACCTCGTAAAGTCGCAGGTAGTAATTGGTGATGTGATTGACCGCGTTCGCCACCATCTCGGTATTGTCGCCGCCTAGTCGCCAACAGTAAGACATATAGCATAGCCCCACAAGGGGCTTGCTTTTTTATCAAGTTTATGCTAATATATGGCTATATACTTACTAAAACAAAAAATATGACATCTCAAGAAAAAATCACCACACACTCATTTGAAGTAAAAAAAGATACAACACCCCCACTCAACGAGGTGGTTACCACCCTCCTTGCCGACGAGGAGATTCAAAAGCTTCCCGAGGCAGAGCAGGGAAGGGTAATTGTCGATCGCTTCATCGGTTCGCTCGTGCGCCATGGCGGTGTCGAGAGTTCAAATGCTGAAGTCGGCGTTATGAATGCTGACGAGATTCTCTCGCACATGGATAAGATCGGCACAAATGACGAGAACGGTCTTCATACTATACGAGAAATTACTCGCACCGATGGACTTCGTGAAAGCGTGAAGCAGCTTGCAGGCGATGCGAGAACCGCTCAACTTTTTGGTCATATGACAGAGCAGCTTGGGGTTACGAGGGGTAGTGATGGCACTCCATACTACACATTAACAACTCGCGCACAGATGGACGGCTATATCGAAGCGGGTGGTAAGCGTAATGACAATAAGAACGTCGGCCCGTACCAGGATCCGCAGGAGTGGGTTGGTGTCTTTATGTCTGATATCGACGACATTGCCAGCGGCTACAGGGAGTCACGTTCTACGAGCGAGATAGCTCGGGACGTGCAAAGCGCGGATAGTATTACCCCAGAAGCTCATAAGCGTGCGCAGGAACTCTATGCAGCACGAAGCACTGCGAACGTGCTAGGCATCGACACTGAGATGATGCGTCGTTCAGCTGAGTTTATTCGCGATCGAGATGAGCTTACCAAGAGGGAGCTTGGCGCACGCGCTGTATCGCTTGCTATGCGTCGCCCTATTCAGCGCTATAGGGATAGCCACAACGCCTGGTTTGACCGTCGCATGCAGGGGTATCGATAACAAAAAACCTCCCATAACTGGGAGGTTTTATTTTGTAGCGGGTAATTAAATAACGCTTACTTGTGTGCGAGGCACGGTCTTGCCTGTAAAGTGTGTCTTGCGAACCTTTTGGAATGCTACGACACCGTCTTTTGCGGCGTGGATTGTGTAGTTGCGGCTGATAAATGTACCAGGACCAGCAATCTTTGTGCTACCAGTTTGACGCACGAGTACTTCGCCTTCGCGTACTTTTTGGCCACCGAAACGCTTTACACCAAGGCGAGCGCCGGCATTATTGTGGATATTTTTACTTGATCCACCTGCTTTAACTTTTGACATGTATGACTCCTTACATGAGCAATTCGACGTTTAGGGTGTGCGACCAGCGTTGAGACTGGCTGAATAGGGGGCGGCTCACTTGCCATCTGACCTATTCACTTTGGTGCACCTGCGGACCTTGTTGCCACAGACCCGATGCTCAATAATCTGCCTTATTTTACAGGAAAAGAGGGGTCGCGTCAAGGGGTGAGGGCTACGCCTTGCGAAGAAGGAGTATCTCGCGTGCAACTACTTGATCTGGACGGAAGTAGAGGAGTTGCTCTGGTGTGGCGTTGGTGAGTTCGATTCGCGTGAAGCCGTAACGTTCTGGTTCATCGACGAGTGGAAGGTGAGTGAACATTTGGTTGCCGTAGGGCGATAGATCTTTGCTGCGCCATGCAGGGACGGCAAGGGCGACGGGAGTTCCGGTGGGCACTTGCGCGCTGAGGTTTTTAAGGAAGTTGCCAATAATATGGTTGCAGTTTCCCTGAACTTCTTTAAGTTTTGTTGGGCTTGGTGGGGCGCTGAAAGGTTGGCCGAGGTAGCCTTCAGCGGCGATGGCGGTTGGTTTTGAGAAATCCCACACAGTATCCATGGCATCACCCTGGTGAATGTGACGAGCCGTGGTGGTGTGGTGTGTTTTTTCGAGCCAATCGAGGTTAGCCTCTGTGTAAGAGATCATTTTATCCGCAAGGTCAGTACCGTATGCGTCGTAGCCAAGCAGTGAGGCTTCTTGAAGAAGGACGCCGGTGCCGCAGAAGGGGTCGAGGATTTGCAGGCCGTTGCCACTGTGGAGCGTTGGCTCGGTTTCTTTGCTGCCGGCTGCTATGTTGATAAGCATTTGTGCTAGTTTTGGTGGAAGCATGCCAACGAAGGCGTCGCGCTTTGGGCGACCTTGATCGCGCGCGGCGAGGGCGGTGATGTTTTGCGCACCGAGACTCTCGGCAATGATGATTGTTCCCTTGCCTTTAACAATAAGGAGTTCAACCTTATTGTTTGTGAGGCCGAGCTTGTTGTGGTGAGAGGTTGCGGTACTGAGTGCAACTTCTTGATTTGGGATGAGACGCAGACTCACGCCACTCTTTTTTAACGAAGATTTAATAATGAGGCCAGTTTTTTGAAGATCACGGGCGTTTGGAGTCCCAGTGAAGCCGTAGGCGCTGAGACCGAGGGTGATCTTACCATCGTGCTTTGCCCACGCCTTTTTATAATGCGTGATGAGCTTCTTTTCTGCCTGTTTCCAGTCGGCGCTCTGCACGGTAGCAATGACACGCCCAAGTTTTTGGCTCCCGCCGAGGCGTTGAATATTTGGCGGGGTTGGTGAGTCAAACAATGCCGCCTGTGACGAGAACCAGCGAGTATTTAAGAATACACGCTCAAGCTCGGCGATTGAGAGTTCTGGCTGGCGGCCTAAAAGGGCAATATACATATATTGAGTATATCATGGGGTGGAATATCCGCTTTACTGCCTATGCTATAATCTAGGCAAAGACGGTGTAAACCGACAAGCAGCTAGGGGGTAGTATGAAAACAACAAAACAAGGCTTCACAATAGTAGAATTATTGATTGTTGTTGTAGTGATTGCTATTTTGGCTGCGATTACGATTGTTGCATATAATGGCATTACTAATGATGCGGAGACGTCTGCTCTAAAAAGCGATTTATCTACCACTGCCAAAAAACTTCAAATCGCAAAAATAAATGGCGATGGTACTTTTCCAGTTAGTCCTGATTTTATTCCAGCTGGTTTGACTTATTCGAGTGGTGGAAATGCTTTTTGTGTGTTTGGAACTGCCAATGGTAAAGATTTTCGTATTACTGAGGTGGGTTCAATTCAAGAGGGTAGTTGTGCACTTCCGGTCGCTACCACTATGCAGCAATTTACTTCAGCTCATTGCGCTGCTGCAGATATCTACACCGGCTCTAACCCAGCAGCAATCAAAACACTTACCGATAGTCGCGGAGGTGTAACTCAAACCTACGAAGTGGCTAAGCTGGCGGATAACAACTGCTGGATGATAACTAACCTCAGGCTCGGCTCAACTACAGGTGCGATTACACTTACTCCGGCAGATAGTAATGTAGCTAGTAACTTCACTCTGCCACAAGTAAAGAGCGCTGGTCTTATCTGGGATATAACAACCAACCCTGGCAACAACTACGATACGCCATATGCTTACGGACCAGTCCCAGGTGACACTGGTTCTGGTTCTGCTAACTATGGCTATCTATACAACTGGTCGGCTGCTACGGCCGGGGAAACCCGCACGACCAAACCGGCCGGCAGCGGGGATACTCCATATTCAATTTGCCCTGTTAACTGGCGACTACCAACCAGCGGTACGGGTGGTGTTGGTGAATTCGCCATGCTTAACGCTAAGATGAACAACCCTAGTGCTACGGCCGGCTCTATCTCTGGCGGTACTGGCTTCTACCAAAACTGGCAGTTCGCCGGCCCTTTTAAGGGGGTGCTTTCTGGGCTCTGGTACGGCGGCTCCTTTAACTCCCAGTCCAGTAACGGCCTCTTGTGGTCTAGGTCTGCTCATGCCTCTGGTGCCAATTTTGCCCATTACGCGTACTTTAATGTTAGTAACGTCGACCCGGCTTATGGTTACTTCCGGTACTACGGGCTTGGGGTTCGCTGTCTCTTAAATTAACCTATTTCACTCATTTCCTCGTGCTATACTAAAACCATGAAGAAACTTTCCTTTCGCGGCTGGCTTACTCTCGTTACACTCGTACTCTTAACAGTGGTTATCTTTGCTGCGTGGCCTGAAATTCAGAAGGCGTGGGGGCTTATGGGGAGAGTGGATCTATGGATCCTGGCGCTCCTCATTCCGGTGCAATTCTTTAGCTACTACGCAACCGGTGGTATGATTTTCTCGTATCTTCGCGCTAAAGGAGAGATTAAGCAGATGTCGCACTGGGGCACGACTCGTTTGGCGCTCGAGCTTAATTTCGTGAACCACATCTTACCAAGTGGGGGAGCGGCGGGCTTTTCGTATCTTGCGTGGGTACTCAACCGCTATGGGGTGTCACCGGCACGCTCAACTATGGCGCAAATTCTTCGGTTTACGCTAACCTTTATTAGTTTTGTAGTGTTGCTGCTTGTTGCACTTTTAGTGCTTGGGCTAAACCATCAAGCTGACAAGACCATGGTATTTATTGCGATTACACTAACGATACTTGCGGTAGGTGCGACACTTTTAGTGATATGGATGGTGCGGAGCCGGCCTCGTTTAACACGTTTTTCAAAGTGGCTTACGCGCAAAGTGAACGGTATTATCAGCTTCTTTACTGCGGGTAAGAAGAAAAACCTCGTAAAGTCTAAAATAATTGTTCACTTCTTCGAAGGGCTGCACGATGATTACGTCGGACTTCAGAAGGATAGGAAGATTTTGATCATACCATTTATCTGGGCATTGATTGCGAATATTCTTGACGTTGCGTTGATCTGGATTGCATTTTGGGCGCTTGGCTTCCCGCTTGATCCAGCACTGCTCTTTATCGCTTTTGGCGTGGCGTCTATCCTAAGTGCAATCTCTGTAACTCCTGGTGGTGCCGGTGTGTACGAAACAGTCATGGTTATGTTCCTTGCAGCGAGCGGTGTGACACCGGATGTGGCGATTGCGGGAACATTGCTAGCACGTGTTACGCTCCTTGCCGGAACAATTGTCTTTGGCTATTTCTTCTACCAGCTAACTCTTTCAACGCATGGAAAACATACAGTTAAGCGTTAGTGATTTTGTTGCGCTGGTCAACCAGTCGCTTGAGTACGCCTACCCGGTTGTGACAGTGGTGGGTGAGGTAGCTGAGTTTAAGGTGAGCCAGGGAAAGTGGGTAAGCTTTAAGCTAAAGGATGCTGGCGCGGTGGTGAACTGTTTTATGTCGGTATATCAACTGCGCATTCCACTTGAGGATGGCATGAAGGTGATGGTGCAAGCAAATCCTCGGCTTAACCCAAAGGGGTATTTTAACCTGAATATTCGTGTAGTAAAGCCTGTAGGTGAAGGGTCTATCAAGAAGGGTTTTGAGCTACTAAAGGAAAAGCTAGAAAAAGAGGGATTGTTTGCGCCAGAGCGAAAGCGCCTCTTGCCGCGGACACCGGCACATATCGGGGTGATTACAAGCACTGAATCTGCGGCGTATGCGGATTTTTGCACTATTTTAAATCAACGTTGGGGTGGACTTAAGGTAACCGTGGCACATACACAGGTGCAGGGCGACCCGGCGGCAGACCAAATGATTCGCGCTATTAACTACATGAATGAACTGGAAGACCTGCCCGAAGTGCTGGTGATTATTCGTGGAGGTGGTGCGGCTGAAGATTTGATGGCCTTTAATGATGAACTGCTTGCACGGGCGGTAGCGGCGAGCCGTATTCCAACACTGGTTGGCGTGGGGCATGAGATTGATCATACACTTGCTGATATGGTGGCGGATGTACGTGCCGCAACACCTACTGATGCCGCTAAGATTGTCGTACCAGATAAACAAGAAATGATTCGTGATGTCCGGCAGCGCGTGGTGCATCTTGGGGCTACGATGATGCAACGCGTTGACGAGGCAGTGGCTCGAAATAGGGAGGCGCTTCGCCATGCGTATCGAAGTATAGAGCATGAGCTTGAGCGGACAACGAGTCAGCTTGGCGCACTCAAGCTCGCAATTGAACAAGTGAACCCGGCGGCGGTGCTTCGGCAGGGCTATGCGATCCTGCGTGGCAAAACTGAAGTGGGTGAGCGAATACAAATTGAGACCAGTACGAAGTATATTGAAGCAGAAATAACGAGCGCGAAAGACAAAGGAGCGGCATGATGAGTAAAAAAGATGTTCAGGAAAATGACAACACAACAATCCAGCAGGAAATGACGCAATTATCAGAGATGATTGCTTGGTTTCAGAGTGATGATTTTTCACTTGAAGCGGCGGTTGATACCTACAAAAAAGCTGAAGCACTTGCGGGCAAGATTGAAAAAGACCTGTCTGAACTAAAAAATGAAATCACTGTTATTAAACAGCGCTTCGACGCATAGCACTGTCTCTTTACAGTAAGCATAAGCATCACGTATAATAAGCCCCAGTATGAATCCTCATGATCCATTTCAGCAGCCACAGGGGAGCGGTCAGCCGCAGTCTTTTGGTGCTCAACCAAATCCTGCTCGGCCTAGTATTCAGCCTCAGGCTCCAAATGGTCCTATCTATGACGCAGCGCCCGGTATGCAACAAATGCCTGTCTCTACACCTGCGCCATTTCCACAACAGCAGTCTGCGCCTTTGGCGCCTCAGCCAGCTGCGCAGCCAAATGTAAACACTCTCTATACAGTCCCTCCAAAACCATCAAAGCTTTGGATGATTATCTCAATTATTCTTATTGTGATTGCGCTCGGGCTGGCTGGCGCATTTGTTTGGTCAATGCTTCAATATATAGATCAGCGAGATAATGTTGATAGCAAGGTAACTGCAGCGGTAACTGAAGCAGTGAAAAAGCAGGCAGACAAAGACGCGGCGGACTTCTTAGAGAAAGAAAAGCAACCAAACCGCTTGTTTGTTGGGCCGGATGACTATGGACGTCTTTCGTTTAACTATCCAAAGACCTGGAGTACATATGTTGATAAGGATGCGCTCAAAGGTGGCACCTACGCAGCGTATCTCAACCCTGTTGTGGTTCCACCGGTTTCTACGAACGGTCAGCAGTATGCGCTTCGTGTGCTGATTGAAGAAAAAGATTACGATAAAGTAATTGACTCTTACAAAGAAAAAGTAAAGAAGGGCGACCTCAAATCTTCTGCAGTAAAAGCGGACGAGCAAAACGGTACCCGTCTTGATGGCCAGTTTACTAAAGATATTCGCGGCTCTGCAGTTATCTTTAAGATTCGCGATAAAACAGTTTCAATCCAGACTGACGCAGAAGTGTTCAAGGGTGATTTTGACGCGCTTATTAAGACCATTACATTCAATAAGTAACACACTGCTTATCTTTGCTTGAAGGCCTCTTTGGGTGGTACACTGGAGGTATGAATCAGGAGGGGACACACGGCGAACACGTGCCAGCTATTGTTGCGGCGGCGCATGAGCTCAAAGCACCGCTTGCGTTGGTGCGACAGCAGCTTTTGCGGCTGGATTCGTCTGACGTTTCTTCGGCGCAACAACGACTCATCCAGCAGGCGGTGATGACTACTGAGCGCGGTCTTCGTTTGACGAGTAATCTTACACGAGCAGCCCGGATAGAAGAGGGAGCACTCTTTACGCTCGAGCCAATTAATCCTGAACAGATGTGTCGCGATATAGCTACTGAGTTAGCGCCACTTTTTGAGGCACACGGAAGAACGCTTCAGGTTCACCAGCGGAAGCATCCACTATTACTCGTTGCCAACCGAGACCTCCTCCGTCGTATTTTGCTCGGATTTAGCGATAACGCACTGCACTACAGCGAACCGGGCTCTCCGGTTCATATGCAGATTACTGCATTGAAGCAGGCTGGAGTTGTTCGCGTGGGCGTGCGTGACTACGGCCCTGCGCTTTCGAGTGATCTATGGAAGACACTGCAAAAGAAAATGAAACTTGCGCCGCAACCAGTCCATGCCCGGCCTGAAAGTAGTGGACTGGGTCTAATGTTGGCGCAGCAGTTTGCTGAGGCAATGAACGGCGAGATTGGAGTGGTGCGACATAAGGATGGGGCGACGTTCTACGTCGACCTTCAGGCTTCGACGCAGCTTAGTTTCTTGTCATGATAAAAAAGAAAATACTTCTTATAGAGGATGACGACTGGATGGCGCAGCTTCAAGGCGAGATACTTGCCGAAGCGGGTTTTAGTGTTCGGGTTGCTCGACATGCGCACGAAGCGATTGCTCTTATCGATGCAAAGATGCCAGATATTATTATTGCTGATGTTCTTCTGGCGGGCGCAACAATATTTACGTTATTAAATGAGCTGCAATCCCATCACGATACTGGAGAGGTGCCAGTTATTTTGTGCACCAGTATTGCGGAGCAGTTTACACCTGAGCAGCTTAAAACATATGGCGTAAGGCGCGTCATTGACAAGGCGACGATGGAAAGCGATGCGCTTACCGTGGCCGTAAAGGCGGTACTGGGAGGATGAAAACACAGCGCACCAGGGCAATAGTACTTCGGCGCACCAATTACGGTGAAGCGGATAGAATTTTACAGTTGATAACTCCAGAGGGACGACGCGCAGTGATGGCGCGCGGAGTTCGCAAAGAGAAGAGTAAACTGGCCGGAGGGATTGAGCTTTTTGCGGTGAGTGATGTCGTGCTCGGCGAAGGAAGGGGTGAGCTAGGGATTCTTACGTCCGCAAAGCTTGTTCATTTTTATCGTCATATTCTAGAAGAGTACGACCGTCTCCAGTTTGGCTATCAAGCTATTGCCTTGGTGGCACGAGCGAGCGAGACGGTGGATGAGCCAGAGTGGTTTGATCTACTGGCTGAGATTTTGGCGGCACTTGATATTAAAACAGTTCCTCTCGCGCTTATTCGTGCGTGGTTCTACCTTCACTATAGCGCGCTCCTTGGCTATGAACTGAACGTTAATCGTGACATTGGAGGTGACGTATTATCTCCTGACGCACAGTATCGCTATGATGTATCTGAGAAGGGGTTGCGTATGGTAGAGCAGGGTGAGCTGGCGAGTGATCATATCAAGCTACTGCGGCTCTTGAGTACGCGCTCATTGAAAGTGCTTGTACAGGTTGGCGGTATTGGTGAGGTGATTGGCGCGTGCGCGCAGGTAGCGGAACAGCATGCTGCGGTTGAACAAATAATCTAGAAAAGAAAAAGGGACCCATTAACGCAGGGGTCCCAGGTTGCGGCTCGCCAAATGGGGGAGCTTCCAGTGGTGTCTTTGCTACGTTAGACAGTAGCTAGGACATGATGAGCATGTAGTATGCTCGACCGAAGTACGTCAGCGCCCAAGCGTGGAAACGCTCGATCGGACGAAGGGCTTCGAAGTCGTGGTTGACGATCTTCCGCTTTTCGATGCCCGTGTCGTTCGCTGCCATGGCGCGAAGCCAGTGGTAGCGGTTCTGTACGCGCCGCCAGTCTGCCTCATTCACACCGTGGGTGCTGTAGCTGAAGTCGACTGCGCGATGGAGCTCGACAGCCCTGCTTGCATCGTCGTCGTAGCGAAGCGCGAGAATTCCGTTGAGCATCTTCCTGCGAGCCTGGAAAAGCTCGAGGTGAAGCAGAGAGGTTCCATCCCAGCGCTCTGTCGCCAGCTTGCTGATGATTTCGTCAAGCTCGCCGAGCCGCTGCCGCGCCGTTGCGACATTGTGCCGTGTGAGAAGTGCATCGATACCTTCGTTGCACAATTCAAGCAGCAGATCGATCGTCTCCGCTTCTGCTGAAGCGGGAGTCGATGTTTTGGTAGGTTCGTCCATTTCTTGCTCCAATCTTAGGTAGAGAAGGGAATGTCTTTCGGCTGAAAGACAAGCACTACAAGTCAAACAAATGGATGACTCAATTATAGCACAAAACAGACGAAAAGTCAATTTGCTCTGTACTCCAAAATTACCCTTCAATCTGTTATAATGGTCATAATTATGAGTAGTAGTGTGAATATGGAAGATATTATTAGTTTGGCTAAACGGCGCGGGTTTATTTACCCCGGGTCAGACGTGTATGGCGGCCTTCGTGGAACTTGGGATTATGGTCCACTTGGTGTGGCGTTGAAGCGTAATATTATGAACCTGTGGTGGCAGCACTTCGTTGATGGCCGTGATGACATGTATGGCGTTGATGCGGCGATTCTTATGAATCAGAAAGTTTGGCAGGCGAGCGGTCATGTTGACACGTTTGTTGACCCGCTTTGTGAAGATACGGTCAATCACCGACGCTTCCGTACTGATCACATCCTCAAGGACAATGGTGTTGACGCCGAGGGCATGACAATGGAGCAAATGGACGCCGCTATTGCCGAACATGGCATTAAAAGCCCAGATGGCAATCCGCTGTCTGCTTCGCGCACGTTTAATATGATGTTCACAACGCATGTTGGTCCAACCAGTGACGATGCGTCAATCAGCTATCTTCGCCCAGAAACTGCTCAAGGTATCTTTACGAACTTTAAGAATGTGGTGGACAGTTTTTACCCTGATCTTCCATTTGGTATTGCCCAGCAAGGGAAGGCCTTTCGTAATGAAATTTCTCCTCGTGATTTCATCTTCCGTTCACGTGAATTTGAACAGATGGAGATTGAATACTTTGTACATCCAGAAAAGTGGGAAGAAGCCTTCGAGGAATTGCTTGCGAGTACACATGAATTCCTAGTGCGTCTTGGGCTAAAGCCGGAACATATTCATGAGCTTGATGTGCCGGAAGCTGACCGCGCGCACTATAGTAAAAAGACTATTGATATTGAATACGATTTCCCAATTGGCAAGGAAGAGCTGATGGGTATTGCGTATCGGACTGATTTTGACCTTGGCAACATCCAACGCGTTAGTAGTAAGAGTATGGAATACACCGTAAAGGGGACGAATGAAAAGTTTGTGCCACACGTGATTGAGCCGTCTTTTGGTGTTGAGCGCGCGCTTATGGCGGTACTTTCGAATGCGTACCGTGAAGATGAAGTGAATGGCGAGAAGCGTATCTATCTTGCGCTTCCAGAGCATCTTGCGCCAGTCCGTTATGCAGTTTCACCACTTCTTAAGAATAAACCAGAGCTTGTTGAAAAAGCCCGTGAAGTATACCGAGCATTGAAGCAAAAGTATGGCAATGTTTCCTGGGATGATAACGGGAATATCGGTAAGCGTTACCGCCGCCAGGATGAAATTGGAACGCCCCACGTTGTTGTGATTGATTTTGAGACGATTGAAGGCGGTGGAACTGTTACGGTGCGCGAGCGCGATACAACGGAACAGCGACGCGTTTCTATTGCGGAACTTCTTGGATAATTTGAGATGCTATACTAAAAGTACATGACTAATGTTATTACCTCCGCCCAAAATCCTCTTATTAAGCATATAAAGCAACTCGCGACGAGCGCGAAGTATCGCCAGAAGAATCACCAGACAATACTTGACGGCATACACCTGTGTGATGCGTATCTACGCGCTGGATTCGTACCAGAGCAGGTGATTGTTGGGACTGAATCGCTTCGAAATCCTGAAGTTTCTGGGCTGCTTTTTCGGCTTGATGAAAGTGTACCTGTCGCTGAAGTACCCTCGTCTTTGTACGAGCGGTTGAGTGTCTTGGAGCAGGGGGTAGCGCTTCTTTTTGTGATTGCATTGCCGGAAAAACGGATTGCCGCTCGACTTGAGGCTGATGCACTCCTTCTCGATACGGTTCAAGACCCCGGGAATGTCGGGGCGATGCTTCGAACGACCGCTGCGGCTGGGGTAGATGAGGTCTATCTTTCCACCGGCTCTGCGGCGGTATGGTCACCGAAAGTATTGCGTGCGGGTATGGGTGCGCATTTCACACTCCGCATTTATGAGAACGTAGATTTGGCACAACTTGTAACGAATACGTCAGTTCCGGTGGTAGCGACAAGTCTTGATGCTACGCAGTCGCTCTACGAAAAAGATCTGAGCGCTCCACACGCATGGCTCTTTGGTAATGAGGGTACTGGTGTTTCCGAGGAATTATTAAAACTTTGTGAAAAAGACACCGTTATCATTCCGCAAACTGATGGCGTAGAGTCTTTGAATGTAGCGGCGGCAACTGCCGTGTGTCTGTTTGAGCAGCGACGACAACGTCTCTAGGGGGGAGCGTCCGCCTCTTGACTTTTTATACTGTTTGTGCTATACTTAATATAAGTAATAAGCCAAATATAAAAAAGACATGAATAAAACAAAAACCATGCCACACCTGTGGAAATGGCAGCTTTTAGCTGTCCTTCCAGCCCTACTTGCCGCGCCAAACGGCATGTTCGTTAAGATTGTGACCGATGACGTGTCTGCTGTCTGGCTTAATGTGCTGCGCTTCTTTGTGTCGGCACTAATCGTACTGCCGTTTGTTATCATGGCGCGCCGTCGCTTCACGAAGAAGAACCTCAAGTATGCTGTTTTCTCGGGGTTGGCGTATGGGGTTGCTGTGCTGTCGTATACGCAGGCGATTAGCTTGAGTCAGGCGAGTTACGTATCGGTGATCAACCTCGGTATTCCTATTTTTCTTATGGTCTATTCGGTTTATTTCACGAAAGAGCGGGTCTCTCGTCGGGCGCTTCTTGGTATTAGCTTTGCTGCGCTCGGTTCGTTTATTGTCGTCGCAGCACCGCTCCTATTCAGTGGTGGGGTGACAAGTACGTTCCATCCGCTCGCAACTATTCTTGCGCTTGTGAACTGTGCGTTCTTTCCGCTTTCTGTCATTATGACGAAAAAGGCTAATGAAGAGGGGCTTCCTATTAGTGCAAGCTTCGGTGTTTCATCAACTATCATTTTCCTTTTGAGCCTTTTTGTTGCGCTCGTGACAGGTATCGCGCCACCGGTTGAGGTGTTTATGAACAACCCCGTACTGCTTCTCCCTGTGCTTTATTCTGCGATTCTCGTATATGTGGTCGCGAAGTCTATTACCGTCGCTTCGTACCGCTATATTGGTTCGGTTGCAGTGGGTGCGCTTCAGTATCTTGAATCATTCCTGTCGATTATCTTGCCAATTATTATTCTTGGTGAACGCATGACGCTCGAAATGCTTATCGGTGGCCTCCTTATACTTGTGGGTGTAATTGTCTCAGAGCTTAAACTTTTTCCAAACCGAAAACGTCCCGAAATGGAGGCTCTATAACTATTCTTCCGTGGTAGACTAGATACATGATTGTTTACTACACAGATGGGAGTGCAAGTCCTAACCCTGGTCCGGGTGGATTCGCAGTGATTAAAAATGGTGTTCCTCACATCTTGGGGAGCGAAGAGGGCGAAACAACCAACATTCGCATGGAAGGGAAGGCGCTCGTTGCCGCCATGAAAGATGCGGGCGATGAACATGCTGAAATTTTTACCGACAGCGAGTTTTGGATCAATGTGATTACAAAATGGGCACCGGGCTGGGAAGCGAAGGGCTGGAAGAAGAAGGGCGGAGAGATTAAGAATCTTGACATCGTCCAGGAGGCGTATGCGCTTCATCAGAATGCAAATGCAACCCTTGTGTGGGTGCGTGGTCATGAAGGCGATGAGGGTAATGAACTCGCTGATGTATGGGCGAATAAAGCGCGCGAAGGCGTGAGGCTGTAGACGGTAATGGAAAAAGCGGTGCATTACGGTGGAGATGGTATGAAATTACGCTCCGAGTATGCACCACTTTCGCACGAGCGACGAGCGGGTGTCTTTATTGATGCGAGTTATTCGCTTGAGGACTTGTTTGAGCGTATTGACCGTACTGAAGGTGCAACGCTTAGTGTGAGCACCAATAGTGATTTTCTTGAGCGAGAGTTGAGTGTTGAGGCTGACGAGGTAGAGATAAGTGAAGGTGACTACATCGCTGCAGATGTTGCAACGGGCGAGATAACATACTGGCAGTATTTAGCCTCTAGAATGTCACAAAAGTCAATCGTTGCGCGGCATCATGTCTACAGAGAGGGTCCGAAAGAGGAAGAGTATTTCCTTGCTGTTCATCGTACGCTCCCAAATACAAAGCACTCATTTTTTGCGATCTACGAATTTGAGTGGTATAAGGGCGGCGTGGTGCATGCAACGATTCAGATGAATGACGTGACACTTGATGGTGGCGATGAGGGATCGATGCTTTGCCGCGAGATGACGGAGTATGACGTTGAACTATTCAATAAGGATATTGCCGAGATCGTTGCGTATGTGAATGGGGCGAACAACGAAGCACGGATGGCCCGGTCGTTCGGTTCATTTGACGGCGCGTATTGACCTGTCTGCGGGTAACAGCCTACAATAAAGGCTGTTGTTTTATATAAAAATAAAGAAATAGGATATGGGTATCATGCAGGACGCGCCTGAAACGACTGACGTTATTGAAGAGATTGAAGAAAACCAAGAAATTATTGAAAAAACCGACATGACCGATGTGGTTGATGCTGATGATGAAGTGGTTGTGGAGACGACCGCAGCCAACGCCCCGTCAGAGGTAATTGAAAAGTCTGATGATTTGAAGTCTGAAATAAAGGCAGATGCGGGTGACGGAGTTGATATCTTCCAGTGGGCAAACCAAACGGATGCAGTGAAGAATGAGCTTCGCGCTGAGTTCTTCCTCTTTAACCGTAACTACACGCCGTATAGTATTCGTATTGATGATGCGCTTGATACGCAAATCAAGGCGCTTTTCCTGTTTGACCTCATTAATGACGTGAATCTCGGCGCAGGTACGGGGCTTTCCGTGCGTGATTATGAGCTTTCTGAAAAGGGACCAGACACATTGCTTCGCACTGATCTTGAGAAGGTGGGGCGGGCTGAGACGCTCATACATCTTATTAAGCATGAACGCCACGATATCGTTGAGTTCAGTGAACAAGAGCACGAGTTTAAGCGCATTAAGGGAATTGTAGCGCGCTTTACGAAACGAGATGGTTCTGGGGAATTCTTTGTCGTGAAGCAGGTGAGCGGAAGTTCTGCTTTGCAGGGTGCGACTTCATGGGAATTTAACGAAGGTTCATTCCGTGCTTTTACGCCTGAATTTGGTTGGAAGGTGCCTGCAGATAACCAAGTGTTGATTATTGATAAAGACATCTTCATCTTTAGCCAAAGTAAGTTTGAGCGTATTTTTAACTATGAATATAAGAAGCAGCTTCTTGCGGATAAGAAGGTGGCGGAAATTGAAAAACAGTACAAGCTCAGTTTTGCCGAGGGCGCGAACCTGCAGTCATTGGTGATGGAGAAAAAGAAGATTGTAAATAAGCTACAAAAACTTGAGATTGGCAGTGTCACTCAAGAGCAGGCGATCGAATACGCTGACACGATGCAGCTTGACCTTATGACGGATGACGAGGGTGCGATTATCATCATGGACGGCAATGATCTCGATATGTTTGTGAATCTTATTAATGAAGATTATATTACGAGTGAAATTACTGGCAAACGCTATGAAATCAAGAGCAAAAAGCCACTTGATGAACCAGAGGGCGAGCCGCCGCGCGGATAAGTATTGCATCTGGGTGATGTATACTAAGAAGAGATGAATCAAAAGCTTGCGTTAGAGATAATGCTTTCGGGGGAAAGTGTACTGCTGACTGGTCCAGCGGGGTCGGGGAAGACCTATGTACTGAATCAGTTTATTAAGTATGCCAAGGCTGATGGCAAGCATGTTTCCGTAACGGCAACCACGGGGCTTGCGGCAACGCATCTTGGCGGCACAACCATTCACGCCTGGTCTGGGATTGGCATTCATGACTTTTTGCCGGGCAACTTTGCCGAACATATGGCGAAGGGGCGTCGAGAGATTATTGAGAAGACCGACGTGCTGATTATTGATGAGATTAGTATGTTGCATGGCTACCGTTTAGATATGGTGGATGAAGTGTGTCGCGTGGTCCGAAAGCAGCCAGACACTCCGTTTGGCGGCATTCAAATTATTATGTCTGGTGACTTTTTCCAGCTTCCTCCGGTAACACGTGGCTCAAATGTGCAGGCTGGGCAGTTTGTGGTGTCATCACGAGTTTGGAATGAGCTCAACCCAACAATCTGTTACCTTGAAGAGCAGTATCGTCAGGAAGATGAGCATTTGCTTGAGATTTTGAATGCACTGCGGGCGGGGGATATCCGTCGCCATCATGCAGAGAAACTCTTGGAGCGAGCGGAGGTTGAGCCAGATGACCCGTCGCAGTTGACGGAACTCCATACAGTAAATATCGACGTTGATACGATTAACGAGCGGCGTTTGGCTGAGGTTGAGGGTGATGAATTATCCTACCATCAAGTGACGACTGGTGCGCAGAACTATGTTGAGAATTTGCAACGATCCGTTTTGGCGCCTGAGGTATTGCGTCTTAAGGAAGGCGCTTTGGTGATGGCGGTGAAGAATAGTATTGATCGTAAATATGCCAATGGAAGTATCGGTGTGGTGGTAGATTTTGACCCGGCAACCGAGTACCCAATTGTGCAGTTTAGAAATGGCAAAGAGGTGACGATGCAGCCGGATACATGGGAGCTTCGTGATGGCGATAAAAAACGTGCTTCAATTACACAGATTCCACTTCGTTTGGCATGGGCAATTACCGTGCATAAATCTCAGGGAATGACGCTTGACGCGGCGCGGGTTGACTTGCGCAAGGCGTTTGTTGAGGGAATGGGGTATGTGGCGTTGAGCCGTGTGCGCAGTCTTGAGACACTTTACTTGGCGGGGATTAACCAAATGGCACTGAAGGTGAGCGATGAGGCGCAGGCGATTGATGCGCATTTGCAGCAGAGAGTTGCCGAGGCTCGAGAGCAGTTTGCGCATTTAATGGAGCTGGCTGAGAAGCGTGCTGAAGATGCGAAAAAGGGACTTACCCCAAAGAAGAAAACCGAGGGTGGATCTAGCTGGTCTGATAAGATTGCGAAGATGCGCGAAACGTATCCAAACGCATATCGTCCATGGGCGGCTTCTGATGATACTGATTTGAAGCAGTACTTCCAACAGGGCGAGAGCGTAAAAGAGCTGAGTGACCGGCTAGGGCGGCATGAAGGCTCGATAAAGATGCGGTTACAGAAACATTTTGGCGAAGATATTGTACAATAGCGTTATGAAAGAGCCCTTCGAGCGTCACGAAATCAAAGTAGCTGTTATTGGTGGGGGAACGGGAAGCTTCACGATGCTTTCTGCGTTGAAGCGGCACACCAGCCAAATTGCGGCTATTGTGAGCATGGCAGATGATGGCGGAAGTACTGGCGTGCTTCGAGATGAGCTAGGCGCCTTGCCGCCCGGTGATGTGCGTCAGTGTCTTGTGGCATTAAGTGATTCGCCGAAGGTGCGTGATATGTTTCAGTACCGTTTTGATTCTGGCACATTTGGCGGGCATTCACTCGGGAACGTGCTCCTTTCTGGGCTTGAGAAAATGACGGGGGACTTTAACGAGGCTGTAGAGACCGCGGGTGAAATCCTCGGTATTAAAGGTATGGTAATTCCAGCCACGCTCGATGATGTACGATTAAAGATGAGCTGGGATTTCGACGGCGATGGCGAAGCGGATAAGAGCATTGTGCTTCATGGCGAGCGTGTGATTGACACTGAGCATTTTATGTACGACCCGCGCAAAGCGACGCTCTCACTTACTCCAGCGGCAACGCTCAACCCAATGGCTATAAAAGCGATTGAACAGGCGGACGTGGTGGTAATTGCGCCGGGTGATATCTACACCTCGCTTGGTCCGCTGTTAATTATTGATGGCGTGGGTGACGCACTGCGCCGAACGAAAGCAAAAAAGATTTATGTCTCTAATCTAGTGAGCAAGCAGGGGCAGACAGATGGGTTTACGGTGAGTGATCATGCCTCTGAGATTGAGCGTCTTGCTGGCGGTGATTTTCTTGACTATGTTGTGTATAACGATGCAACGCCACCACCGGAAATCCTTGAGCGCTATGATGCTGAGGGTGGCAAGCTTTCTCAGCCAGATGAAGTGGCGCTTGATGCTGCGCACTACACTGCAGTGAGTGGAAACTTTCTTGGGGCGATTGCTAAGGCAAACAAGGCTGATAGCTTGATAGGGAAGCGCTCGTTGATACGTCATGACACGAGCTCTATTGCCAAGGTGATTATGAAGATTGCTGCGCAATAGCTAGTTGCGAAAAAGACTACGGAAAGAATACTGCTGCGAAATGCGGTATCTTTCTATTTTTAGGGGTATATGTTTTATGCCAACTTAAGTTTTCCCCAAAACTGTGGATAAATGAAACATTTATGTAAAATTGTCAAAATTGGGGGTTGTAGTGGGTAAGTGTGGGTAGTATAGTAATGAGCAGTGGACAAGGAACCACCACCCGCCGAACAAAAGATGCGGCTGGAACGGTCCCCGCTAAACAAACATACATTAAAAATAATCCAGATTAACCCCAGCGAAAGGCGACTGTGGCAAAAGTAGATTACTTTGAACGAAAGCTTGATGATAAGCGTCGATTGACGATACCGTCAGAGCTTCGTGAAGAATTTACCGGCGGCGTAGTAGTGACTCGTGGGTTTGGTTCATATCTTCACCTTTACGCAAAAAGCGTATGGGAAAATGAAGTTGAGCCGGCATTGAACGCAGAGGGTAGCATTCTTGATGAAAAGATTGCTGACGTAAATGTTCAGTTCCGACGCGGAAAAACTGAAGCCGAACTTGACGAAAAACAGGGGCGAGTTACCATAGAGCAGCACCTTCTTGACTATGCAGAGATTGAACGCGACGTTGTTGCGGTCCGAGCAGGCAAGTACTGGCGCATTATGGCTGGAGATACCGAATAGACTGACCTAACCTCAAAAAAGGTTACCCGACCGAAATAAACACACCTTAACAAATTATCCTTAAGAGAACGAACTACTCTCGAGATCAACTACCTGGTAATAAGGCAGTGGCATGCGGAAACACACTAAACACTCCGTAGCACCTTCCCTAAAACACACCTCCCAAAAAACTCCACCTCACATAAGTCTCTCAAATTGGTAAAGCGACCTATCAGTGACCATTTAGGCACTTTCAAAACGCTTTACCCGACTTTTACAAAAACAAACACACTATGCGAAAACAAACAGCCTTATTATCAGATAGGTGGTCTCGACTTTCTAAAGTATTGTATACTATAGAAAATGAGTAAAGAACATCCACCACATCATGTTCCCGTTTTATTAGACGCTACACTGCGCGAACTCGCACCCCAGAAAGGTGAGTCGTATTTAGACTTAACTGCCGGGTATGCAGGCCATGCCGGTGAAGTGCTTAGTAAAACCGAAAACTTTAAAGAATCCGTCCTTGTTGACCGTGACGATTATGCAATTCAGCATTTACAGCACATGGCCGATAAGGGGGTCCGTCTTATGCACACTGATTTTGCCTCAGCTGCCCAGCAGCTTTCAGAAGAGGGCGTGACATTCGACATGATTCTGATTGATCTGGGGGTGTCGTCACCACAGCTCGATCAGGGCGAACGAGGGTTTTCCTTCTCACACAATGGTCCATTGGATATGCGTATGGATAGGCGCGGCGAAAAAACCGCTGCTGATCTTATAAACACCGCATCTTCACAGGAGCTCACGGATATCATCCACCGCTATGGCGAAGAGCCATATATGCAGGCAAAACGCATTGCAGAGGTGATGGTAGAGCACCGGCCATTTAAGGATACCGCTGAACTCGCGAACTGTATCAAGCAGCAGCATCGTGGCAAAATCCGTCGGATTCACCCAGCCACGCGTACCTTTCAAGCGCTCCGTATTGCCGTTAACGACGAACTCGGACAGGTTGAGCGAACGCTCCCATTACTGCCAAAGCTTCTAAAGCCAGGCGGAAGAGTAGGGGTAATTAGCTTCCACAGTCTAGAGGACCGTTTAATCAAACAGTTCTTTAAAGAGCAGACAGCGGCAGGATATGAGGCTGAATTGACCGTTCAGACTAAAAAGCCCATAGCCGGAGACATTGAAGATGTTCACAATCCGCGATCACGAAGCGCAAAGCTTCGGATTGCTGTGAAAAAATAAACAAAAAAGAAAGGGCACAAAAATCATGCCAGTTCACATTCCAGTACAATACGCAGAGCAAGCACAAGTAGTTGCTGTACGCGTAAAGTAGTTTACTAGGGAGTTGTCGGCGTCTTTCATGACAAGGCGCCGACCCTAAGCTACCAAAAGAAATACAAAACAAAAATAAAAAAGACGTTCCACCACATGTCACACACACCAACATATTACAACAGCCGCAGGCAGCAGAGCTTTTCTCGTAACCAGAATACGACTCGTTTCCAGTCGGCAATCAAACTTGGGCCAGTCGCTCATACGGTACTTGTTGCCCTTATGATTACTGTTCTTGGTTTGATTTATGTGACGCAGGCAACTCGAACAACAGGGTATGACTATCAGGCGCAGAAGATTGACAGTCAAATTGCAGAGTTGAATCAGCAAAAAAGTGAACTTGAGGTAGAGAGTGCACGCCTCACTGCACTTGAAGCGGTAAAGAACAGCACGGTTGCGCGTGAGATGGTGAAGCCGGCCAGCACTCAATACGTGAGTGAATAACGGTAATGGATACGATATACTAAGTGTATGAAGCCTGAACTTGTAAAGGGAAGCCGTTCAAATATTCTTGCTCGGCTGGTTCTGATTATTGCCGTCGTTTTTGCGTTACGGCTTTTTTATCTTCAGATCATTAAACATGATCATTACGTCGCACAGGCTCAGCAAGAACAAGTGAAGCGAGAGCGCCTCCCGGCAACTCGCGGTGAGATTTATGCAATGAGTGGCGACACTCCTGTGAAACTTGTGATGAATGAAACGGTGTATACGGTATTTGTTGACCCAGCTGTCATTAAAGATGCTGATAAGGTAATTGATGTCATGAAGTCTGTCGCGGGCGGAAACGTACGTAAAGATTTTGAAGACATGGTGAAGAAAAAAGAATCACGCTATCAGGTGATTGCGTATCGGCTTACTCGTACGCAAGCGGATAAGATTAAAGAGAAGAAGTTGACCGGAGTTGGCTTTCAGGCGGTCTCACAGCGTGTCTATCCCGAGGGGCGGCTTGCGTCACAAGTCCTTGGCTTCGTAAACGCCGAGGGTGCTGGTAATTATGGCGTTGAAGGGTTCTTAAATAAACAGTTGGCGGGAAAAGATGGACGTCTTGAGACGGTAACTGATGTGAGTGACGTGCCACTTACGGTAGGTGGGCGGAATATTCGTGAGCCGGCGAAGAACGGTGACAATCTCGTCCTCTCTATTGATCGTACTATCCAAAGCAAGATTGAAGATGTGGCGCGAGAGCGCGCGAAGAAGCTGGGAACTGACCAGCTGAGCATTGTGGTGATGAACCCAAATAATGGCAAGGTCATGGGCATGGCAAATTACCCGGACTTTAATCCCGCTGAGTACTACAAGGTTACTGATGGAAATCTCTTCAACAATGCGGCTATTGCTAAGAATTACGAGCCGGGCTCAACAATCAAGACATTTACGATGGCGACCGCGATTGATAAAGGTGTTGCACGTGCCTCTGACACCTTTTATAACACAGACCGTATCCAGGTAGATGATGCGAAGATTGAGAATGCAACGAAAGGCAAGACTGGGACAATCACATTCCAAACAGCAATGAACTGGTCGCTTAATACAGGGTTTGTGACATTAGGTCAGCGTCTCGGAAATGGCAGCAATATTACAAAAACTGCACGCGATACTATGTATGACTATTTTCATAACCGCTTCCATCTTGGCCAAGCTTCGGGTGTAGAACTTGCCGCAGAAGCGGCGGGTGGAATTGTTTCGCCAGATAAGCAAGAGGGGAACGAGGTGCGGTACGCCAATATGACCTTCGGTCAGGGTATGGATGCGACCGCCCTGCAAGTTGCTGCTGGTTTCTGTGCAGTGGTGAATGGCGGAAACTATTACAAGCCAACTGTTGTAAATGGTGTCGTGGAAGATGGCGCGTACAAAGCTAATGCAGAGCCCCAGCCAGTGCAAAAGGGTGTTATTAGTGCGGATACTTCAGCGCAGCTCCGTGACATGACACAAAAAGCACGCGCCTCTGCTTTTTCGCACGTTGATAAGCCTGGATACACTATTGGTGGTAAGACAGGAACTTCTCAGGTGCCGAAAGCGGGTGGCTATAGCGATTCAGAGACAATCGCAAGTTATGTTGGCTTTGGGGGTGCAGAAAAGCCTGAGTATGTCATAATGGTATCAATGTACGGCGAAGGAAAAGTCCTTCAAGGTGCACAGCACGCATTGCCAGTCTTTACTGAAATTTCAAACTGGATGCTTGATTACCTAAAGATTCAGCCGAAAGGATAAAAACAAATATGGATGTTATAAATACTGCGCTTAATGATGCACTCTTTCGTACAGTTGTACTAAGTGTGGCGGCCTTCGGGATTGCGATGCTTTTAACTCCGCTTTATACCTTTGTGGCGTACCGCTATAAGTTTTGGAAGCGTCAGCGCACCGAGAGTACGACAGGTGAGACGCTCAAGGTATTTACGAAGCTTCATGCTGATAAGTTCAAGCGCAACATCCCTACGATGGCGGGGATGGTGTTTGTGTTGGCGATTGTGATTGTAACGTTCTTCCTTAACCTCGACAGGAAAGAAACGTGGCTTCCGCTTGCTGCGCTTGCTGGCGGCGCGTTTGTGGGGCTGATTGATGACATTATTAATATACGTGGTGGCGGCAAGGGCGTTGCAGGGCTTCGTTCGCAGCTTAAATTCCTGATGATTGCTGGTATTGGCGCGATACTTGGCTGGTATTTCTTTAGTAAACTCGGTGTAAGCGCGGTGCATGTACCGTTTATTGGCAACTTAGAACTCGGCTGGTTTATCGTACCGCTCTTTGCCTTTGTGGTGGTCGCTACAGGTAACGCAGTGAACATTAGTGATGGTCTTGACGGGTTGGCTGGCGGACTTTCTGCGATTGCGTTCGGAGCTTTTGGTATTATTGCCCTCATGCAAGGAAATGGGCTTCTCGCGGCCTTTTGTTTCACCGTAGTAGGTGCGCTCCTTAGTTATCTCTGGTTTAACATTTATCCAGCTCGCTTTTTCATGGGTGACGTGGGAAGTTTTGCGCTTGGAACGTCGCTGGGTGTTGTGGCAATGCTGACGAATTCTATTTTCATCCTTCCAATCATTGGGCTTGTGTTTGTAATTGAAGCTGGCTCGAGTCTTATTCAGATTTTCAGCAAGAAGGTATTTAAGAAGAAGGTATTTATCTCTGCGCCAATTCATCATCATCTTGAGGCAAAAGGGTGGCCTGAAACAAAGGTAACAATGCGTTTTTGGGTTATTGCGGCGGTCGTCTCCTTTATTGGTGTTATGATAGCTATCGCAGGAGGTGTCACCGCCTAATGGAGCGGGGCGGTTGGACTCGTCGAGGACGAAGTGCCCCTGAGGGTGTTGTTCGAGTACACAAACCAGACCGCCTTATCCTCGTGATGACTTTTGTCCTTATGCTGGTAGGCCTCTTGGTCATCTATGCGATTGGACCTCAGCGCGCTAACTTGATGAATTCACTTGGGTATGATTATTCCGACCAGTATTTTTTTGTAAAACAAGCGGTAAGCTTTGCATTGGCGCTGATAGCTTTTTTTGCGGCGTATAAAATTCCACATAGTTTTATTTTGAAGCATGGCTCAAAGGTCTTATGGGCGGGCTTTATAGCGTGTATTGGACTCGCTATTGCTGCTAAGGTGGGTATTGTCGAGGAAACGCTGGGTGCAGCACGATGGATTAGCCTTGGACCGCTAGGAAGTATCCAGCCATCAGAAATCTTAAAGTTTGGCCTTTTGACATATCTCGCTGTATTTCTCGGCGTTCGCATGAAGGAAGGCGCAATCAATGACCTACATAAGACACTCATACCGATTGCTGTTATTGTAGGGCTCGCGCTGTTCATGATTGTTGTTGTGCAACGTGACCTTGGTACAGGTATTTCACTTACCGCTATAGCGGCTTCAATGCTTTTTGTTGGGGGGCTCGACAAAAAGTACCTGGCTATACTGGGTGTTACTATGCTTGTGCTGGGGCTCATTCTGATCTTTACGTCGCCCCACCGTGTCGAGCGAGTGATGACGTTCTTGCAAGGAGATAATACTTCGGTTTCCGACGCTGATTCATATCATATTGAGCATGCGAAAATCGCGATTGGCTCGGGGGGTATCTTTGGTGTAGGGATTGGCGACAGCGTGCAGGCCTCCGGGTATTTACCGGAAGCAATTAACGACTCGATCTTTGCAATTATTGGTGAAACGTTTGGGTTTGTTGGGACGATGGCTCTTATTGCGCTTTTCGTTACGTTATTAATGAGACTGTTGCAAACAATGGATCATTTACTCGACCCCAAGCTGCGTCTTCTTGTGGCGGGTGTGTTTGGGTGGATGGCTGCTCATGTTATCCTGAATATAGCAGCGATGATTGGTATCTTCCCGCTGACTGGTATCACGCTTCCGCTCCTTAGTTATGGGGGCACGAGCATGATATTTATTACAGCAGCACTGGGTCTGGCGTATCAATTGTCCCGTTATACCGTGCACACATCGCAAGTAAAGGAGGCTACAGGTAATGAAGATTCTCGCAGTCGGCGGGGGGTCGGGCGGACACGTCACGCCAGCCGTCGCGGTGCTTAAGGAAGTCCGCGCAGTAGAACCAGAGGCTGAGATTCGCTTTTGGTGTGACAAGAAATTTGAAGCACAGACCAAGAAGATTGTGGGCGCCTTTGATGATGCGATTCGAGTAGATACCATCGCTTCGGGGAAGCTTCGTCGGTATCACCACTTAACGCTTATGCAGCATGTACTGTGGCCATCACTGATGTGGTCTAATCTGGTCGATAGTTTTAAGGTGTTGGGCGGAATTATACAGAGTATATATAAACTTTGTATGTGGCGGCCGGATGTGATTTTTACCAAAGGTGGATTCGTTTGTCTTCCAGTGGGTATTGCTGCACATTTGCTGCGAATTCCTCTTGTTGTTCATGATTCTGACGCACACCCTGGGCTGACAAACCGTGTCTTGGCGCGCTGGGCTGTTGCGATTGGAACGGGTGCGCCGCTTGAGTATTATAATTACCCGAAGCAAATCTCTAAATACGTTGGCGTACCGGTGAGTGATGCGTTTGTTCCACGCTCTCTGGATGAAAAGCGTGCACTTAAAAAGAGTTTAGGGCTTGATAGTGCGAAGCCACTCACGGTTATTACTGGTGGAGGGCTCGGTTCAGTTCGACTCAACAATCTTATTGTTAAAACGTTGAAAGATTTACAACAATTCACCTCGGTTGTACTTGTATCGGGGCAGGGGCAGTACGAAGAATTGCGCCGTACGATGCCGGAAGACTCTGAAAACTTTCAATTGCATGCATTTGTAAGTACGATGCCTGAGCTACTTGGTGCTGCCGACGTAGTAGTGGCGAGGGCAGGGGCGACGACAATCCTTGAGCTTGCAGCATTAAAGGCGGCAACGATTCTAGTCCCAAATGAAGCGCTTACCGGCGGTCATCAGATAAAAAATGCAGCCGTGTATGGAGAAGCTCAGGCGGCGATTGTGCTTGATGAAGAAGAGATTGTTCGTACACCAGAAGTGTTTGTACGGTCAGTGAAGCTGTATCTTGGCGATAAGAAAACCACCAAGGCTATGACTGAGCGTTTTGGCGCGTTTGCGAAACCACATGCTGCCGAAGAGATGGCAGCTATGGTGTTGAACGCCGCTCGATGATAAATGATATACTAAGCATAACCAATGTTTAAGAAAAATCAGAAAAAAACAAACCAACTTGTGCCTCGGCGAAGATTGCCCGAGTATTCTATTGAAGATGGTCGGCGTGGCCAAGCTTCTGATGTGGCTGCGCCAAATCCGCACTACCGTCGCAATCAGACGGTAAGTAGCTACAAGCGTAGCGAAGCAGGAGAGTCGGAGCGCCAAAAGTCCCACAATCTTGTACTGCAGCGTCGCAAGCTTGGATTGGTTTTCTTGACCGCTGCAGGTGTTGTAGTACTCCTTTTTATTGGCCTTTGGCAGTTTATTGCGAAGCCTGTAGTTGCTTTTAGTGATACGGAAATTACACAGACGGTAGATGCGAATGCATACGAAGAGTCCATTGCTGAATATGTAGGTCGTAATCCGTCCCAACGCCTTAGGGCGACGCTAAACGAAGATACGCTGACGCAATATGTTTCCGAAGCTCATGGTGAGGTTGCCTCTGTAGAGATTGCGAACAGTGTAACGCTCCCTTCGCAAGTGCGTTTTACTATTTCTTTCCGGAAGCCGGTTGCGAGCTGGCAAATAAGAGGCGACCAGTATTACGTTGACCGAGATGGTGTTGTATTTAGTAAAAATTATTTTGCGACACCAGGGGTAAGAGTTGTTGATGAGAGTGGTATTGCGCCCGAGCAGGGAAGTGCAGTGGCGAGTTCAAAACTTTTAGGATTTCTCGGCAAGGTGGTGGATCAAGCGAAGGGGAGGGGATATACCGTTTCCGAAGCTATTTTGCCAGCCGATACTACACGCCGTGTTGATGTAAAACTTGAGGGAGGGGAGACTCGCATCCGCTTCAGTACAGATAGAGGAGTGGGGGTGCAGGTTGAAGACATGGATCGCGCATTGAAATATTTTGCAGCACATGGA
The DNA here is from genome assembly GCA_025349965.1 of Candidatus Saccharibacteria bacterium TM7i. Lineage (GTDB taxonomy): Bacteria > Patescibacteriota > Saccharimonadia > Saccharimonadales > Saccharimonadaceae > Microsaccharimonas. The sequence goes on along the minus strand of CP075337.1, from coordinate 560,385 downwards.
AATACACCACAGTATATTGATGTTCGAGTTGCAGGCCGAGCAGCATACAAATAGTGATTTGGATGAGCCTGGCTGACGGACCGTCCTTGTATTGTATGAAAGGTCATACACTCTACTCCCCTTATTTCATAACGAATGTTCTATTTTTGTTCTATATTGTTTTCTGATAAAATACAAAAAAACTATATTAAAATACCAAAAAAGCAAAAAGTCAAAAAATAGAGTAGTGGGAGGGAGTAGTGTAATATTTTCGGAAAAAAGCAAATATTGCCATATGGGCTATGGGTTTGTGGAAAACTTATGAGAGTCATTGTTCCACGCTCTAAATGAGTATTTAATGTTGCGAGTTTACTGTAGGGTCTACGTTACTATATAAATAACAAAGTTTTAATAAATAAACATAGAGTTACTTAGTGTGAAAGAGTACTCTCGCCCTATTTATATATAGATGTGTATTTTAGCGCTCTATAGAGATGAGTCTATATACCTCTTATCACGCATATTAAAGTAACGTAAAAGAATTATTGTGCGACGTTAAGTCTATAGCTATGATATGATCATGGTTTGTGCCTACTTAATATTCTTTGTTCCCTTTTTGTGAAATTATTTTTTATAATTCACTCATCCCCTGCTATTATTTTATTGTTCTACGTTCTGCTATATTGAGCGCGTTTTCCATTTACACATGTACATATATATGGTTTTTTTGTGTTTTTCTGGCTCGTACAGCATTTAACAGAGGTGCAACAGGGGTCGCTAAGGGGCGCATATAGTTTTACAGTTAAATCGCCGCCTATAATAGACGTTCTATTTATGTTCTAAAAAAATATCACCTATGAAACAGTGCAAAATGAGCGGGTGGCAAAGTTAGTTATAGCCCCTGTAAATCCCCTGCAGTTCAAACGCTGCTGTAGAAAGATCGGTATATTCTCGTGGCTCATCAAGAGCTACGCTTTCGTAAAGGGAAGTAAGGGCTGATTGTCCGAGGCGTGCTTGAGCTTGTGGGTGTGCAATAAGATATCCTTCGCGAAGGAGGCCGAGCGAGCCGGTCTCTGGATGGGTGACGTGAACACCGCCGCTTCGGTAGGGAGTGAGTATCCCCTGCTCTACCGAGCCTTCAAGCGTAAGAAAAGGCTCTTGTTTTACATCGTCATAGAGGCTGCCGATAAGACTGAGCCGCCCCATTTCTGGTGCGAGACGGGTGGTAAGGAGTGAGAACTCCCCTGCTGCTATCAGACGACTCCCCTCAAGTCGCGCCATGAAGAGGTAGAGTTCGTCTTGCTTGATGCTGTCATTGAGTATGCGATCACTTTGTCTATTTTGATAACTTTCTTGAGATATGGGAGTAAAAATAGAGTGCTTCATATTTTTAATTGTATATCAAATAACAGGGCTCGGCCACCTTCGATAATGAATGGTATACTATGGGTATGCTTATACTTACCATGCTGCTTACGTTTTTCGGTGCAATGCTCGCAATTGCGGCAGTTGTTACAGTGCTTACAATAATCGTCCTTCAGATTTACAAGAAGAAGGTGGGTATCAACCTTGATAGTAAGCAGCTTGAACTGAGAAAAAATGTTCTCGTCGACTACCGTACGTGCAGTGCCATTTATTTGAAAATTTTTACGGGAAGACAGATTGGCTACTCGCTCGAATTTGTTTTTGAGAACGATCAGCGCTGGACGTATCATCTTACCGGCAATCATAAAAGCGCCGCAAATGCAGACAAGGCAAAAATTACACGGATGATACAAGAAATGCCAGCTATTCGAGATACCCTCTTTGGGGTTGAGTCGGTTGAGAAGGTGCTTGGACATTCGTATATTCAAATTGGAAAAGAAGAGGCGCAGCGCTTCCTTTATGCTCCACGTACTGAGCTTAACGATATCTACACGACACTTTAATGTATGAACGTGCGTATTCTTGTCTCTACGGTTGCTGATGGCTCGATGAAGTCTACTAATGGTGATTTTGCCGAGGTAATTGATAACCGGCGTGCTTTCTTGGGAAAACACGGTTTGAAGCCGGAAGATGCGACGCTCCTTCATGTAGTGTATGAAGGTGATGACTACTGCCGGTATGTGGAGACTGGTGAGGCCGACAGGGGTGATGGGATTATCCGTGTTCCAACGATTGATAGTGACGCGCTTTTGACGCGCCAACCAGGTCAGGTGTTGCTCCTGCCAGTAGCGGACTGCGCCCCTCTTGTGTTATTTGACGAAACGATGGGCGTGCTTATGCTCTCGCATCTCGGGAGGCATAGCGCAGAGCAGGAAGGTGGAAGAAAGTCGGTGGAGTACTTCCTTGCGCAATCAGGTACCTCCCCCGCTTCGGTAAAGGCGTGGCTTGGGCCAGCAGCTGGCAAGGATGGGTACCCGCTTTGGGCGTTTGATAATAGAGGGCTACATGAGGTGATTGTGGAGCAACTTCTCGCTACAGGCTTAAGGCGTGACCAGATAGAGGTCTCCCCTGCTGATACGACGACAGACTCTGAGTATTACTCCCACAGTAACTTCTTAAAGGGACTTCAGGGCGAAGTTGGTGATGGCAGGTTTGCTGTTGCTGCCGTGATAGAGCCCTAGGTCTTTTTAACGAATTTCATAGAGACGGAATTGACGCAATGACGGACGTTTTTAGGGGTGAGAAACTCTCCCTCAAAGACGTGGCCGAGGTGTCCGCCGCAGTTGGCACAGGTGATTTCGGTACGTTGACCGTCGGCGTCAACCGTGCGTTGGATCGCGCCGGGGATTTCATCATCAAAGCTTGGCCAGCCGCAGTGTGCATCAAATTTATCCTCTGAACGGTAGAGAGGCGCATCGCATTGCCGGCAGACATAGGTTCCCGCCGAAGTTTCGTTAAGTAATGCGCCAGTGAAGGGCGTTTCAGTGCCTTTGTTGAGGATGACGCGCTTCTCTGCTTCGGTGAGGTTGTTCATACTTCTATTATAGCGCAGCCGAGGGCTATAATGAGAGAATGAAAGCTTATCATGAGATTCAACCAGATATGCTTGAGGCTGCGCTGACAAGTGGCCTTATCTGTACGGCACGAGGTGACAAGGGTGACGATGCTGCAATTATAAAGACAGATTGCTATCTTGATGAACGACGGCCGGAGGCGTTGGTGCGCGAGGGTGTGAGCCGAGATAATAACTTGTATGCATATGCCTGTGTGAACGGCGCGGTGATCGATATTACCAATGGCGAACACGTGCCCGTCAAGCACTTTGTGGCTCGTAGTAAGCAGCGAGTGCTTGAGTTAGAGATTGACCCGAAGCGGTGTTTTGTTTCTGACCTTGATACCTATGATGCGCTAAAAGATGCGCTGACGCACCACGGTAACAAGGCGGTGCTTGAGCGCCTAGCTAAGAGTTATTGGGATAAGGTGACGGTGTTGGAAAAATGTAATCCGGCCACGTTTCGGCGGCCGGAGGTTATGGTGACGTATGATGTGCCACCGAATCATGTGAAGCTGACTCAGCGCTCGTAATCGGCGATTTGCTGAATGCGGCGGATGTGCCGATCATCACCCGAGAAAGGTTCGGCAATAAACGTGTCGATGAGGTGGAGCACCTCCTCTTCCGTGTGCTGTCGCGCACCAATTGAGACGATGTTGGCGTTATTGTGTTGTCGGGCGAGTTTTGCGGTGCCTTCGTTCCAGGCGAGTGCTGCGCGCACCCCCCTTACTTTGTTGGCCGCGATTTGCTCGCCATTACCCGAGCCACCAAAGACAACACCGAGGGCTTCTCTCCCCTCTTGCTGGTCTTTCGCAGTTGCTTCTGCGGCGCTAATGATAAACGCTGGATAATCGTCTTCTGGATTGTATTCGTAGGCACCGTGGTCAACGACGTCGTGCCCCTGTTCTTTTAGATGGGCTGCAAGGGTGTTTTTGAAATCGAGGCCGGCGTGGTCGGTGGCGATGTGGATGATCATAGCCCTAGTATAGCACGAGGAAGCGAGTGAAAAGATTGCGTGCAAGCTTTTCTGAGTGACGATGGACTACACAGAGCCGAAGGATCTGTATTCCACTTACTTCTTGCGCTTCTTAAGTTCGCCATCGTGCATTTCGTAGACGGCATCGCAGTATTTAAGAAGTCGTTCGTCATGTGTCACGATGATGGTTGCCTTCTTACGTTCGTGTGTCTCTTTTGCAAGGAGTGATATGACTTCAAAGGCACGGGTGGTGTCAAGGCTGGCAGTTGGTTCATCGGCAAGAATGAGATTTGAATTGCCGTACAGTACCTTAGCGATGGCGGCGCGCTGGCGTTCACCGCCTGAAAGATCGCTTGGGTATTTTGTGCGATTCTTTTCTATTTGAAGTGTTTTAAAAAGAGTTGTCATACCCTTTGTGTCGGTTGGGCGTCTATACACTTTATCGAGGAGTTTAAGTTGTTTTTCTACTGTAAGGAACGGAACAAGGTTTGAGGCTTGGAGGATAAACCCAACTTCGTTAAGGCGAGTAGCGGAGAGCTGTTTCTGGGAAAGTTTTGTAATATTTTTGCCTCGAATTATTACGGTACCGTGTGTAGGGTTTTGCAGTCCACCGGCAATCGTAAGGAAGGTTGTTTTACCCGAGCCCGACGGGCCAATTACGGCAACCATCTCCCCTGCCTTGATGGTGAAATCAGTCTTTTTGAGCGCATTAATCTTTTGCCCGGCCTGTGTAAAGGTTCGCGTTACATTCTTCATTTCTAAGATAACGTCATGTTGCTTGCTCATTATCCAATTGCCTCCACGGGGTCGATTTTCGTCACTGAACGTACCGATGCAAGTGCACCAAGGGCTGCACATGCAAGGAATAAGAAGCTAATACCCGCAAAGAAGACTGGGTTGACCGCAAATGGCACCTTGCCTGCCAGTAGGGTGCCTGTAAGGAGCGCGAGCCCCATGCCGATAATAAGCCCACCAATAGAGAGGATCGCTACTTGAATAATGACAGAACTGGCAATGTAATGATTTGGTACGCCCTCTGCCTTGAGTACTCCGAAAATCTCCTTCTTCTGGAGCGTGAGAATGTAGATGAATATTGCCAGTACGAAGGCGGCAATGCCAATAAGGAAGCCGATCATAAGACTGAAAGTCAGTACCTGCGCTTGATAACCGGGCAGTGTGTAAATGAAATCTTTAATCGACTGCGCCTCAAGTGGTGCGTCGACTGCCCTGCCCTCTTTGAGTACGATCGCATTAATGGACGTGTCATCGCGCATGCCAATCATCCCTGAGGTCGCGCTTGCGGCAGTGCGCCAATCTTTGAGTGACATATAGAGCACTGGGGCGGCCTGGAAGCTCGCGTTATCCGTAATACCAACAACGATATAAGAGGTGTCATCTCCCTGTAGCGTGATAGTGTCATTGAGTTTAATGCCAATAGACGACAGTTCGTTGCTGACGATAATCTCGTGCTCGTTTTGAATCGAGCGCCCTTCTATTGGGGTTGGTGCGAGGAAGCTTGTTGGGTCAATGCCGAAGAGCGCGATATCCTCTGAACCATCTTTTTCTATGGTGGCAGTACCCACTCCAAGAGGTGCTGCGGTGTCAGTAGCCGAGCCATCCGCGTTGAGGAGTGATGTATTTTTCTGAGTTATGATAGAACGACCAATAGTGCCATTAGCATTTTGATTGAGGACGATACTGTCCGCATCCCACGTATCAACTGCTTTGGTGTAGCTCGTTGCGAGTCCGTACGCCAGCGCAAGGAGGAAGAACACAAGATAGCTTACAAGAATAATGACAGCGGTAATAAGCGCAAAACGCGACTTTTCCTTGATCAGTTCATTGAGGGCGAGGAACATACTGTTATTGTAGCACGAGACGAGGTTACTTGCTTGAGGTGTGTGCGGAAGCTTGTTTGATGAATTGAGTACTGAAGAACGCTGGTCGCTGAACCTTCTCGAGCGTTTTTGTAACCGCTCGCTGTGTCATCGCGGTGTAAATTGGCAGAGGTGTTACTTGCGTGAAGCGGAAGAGCTCTTTAAGTGCGTGGCGTGCCAGTATGACGGCGCCGCGTGCTGTTGGGGTGATGCTCATGTTCCCTTCGTTATGGTCTCTGATAAAGTCGGACAGTGTGTCGCAAAGATACGCCGTCTGTCCCATTTGGTCCATCCACGCGTTGAAGACTTGGCGCTGTGCGGTGTCACGGCGAGCTTCGTCACTTTCAACCTTCAGTACGTCGGCCATGAGGTGTGATTCGTCGCAAACGACTTCAATATAGTCTTCGATTGTACTCGCTTCGAGCCGTTTGATGGCGAAGGCACCAAGATTTGCGGCGGAGTGTTGCCACTGCTCTTTTGAGGGATCGCTGAGCGCATCGTAGGTGGTGCGGATGAAGATCGCTTCCTCATCGTTGACATATGGGATAGACTCCCCTGCTAAAAGCCGCGCTGCGTATGCGCCTGAGTCATACTCGTGATCTTCGTCTACAAGCGTGTCGAGGGCTTTTGCCATGGTGAAGCCAGCTGACCATTTGTCGACGTCGAGCGGATTGACGGCAACCTCAAAGGATTGGGCGCAGGATTTGAGGAGATGGGTGGATTTTTGGTGGGGGTGGGCCATGGGGCTTTTATAGTACCTCTAAAATTTCTCGTGCTGATTTAGTTCTCAGGTTGCGTATATCGTCTCCTGTCTTTGCAAGGTATTTCTCGACGAGCCAAGCGCCGGTTCGATATACTTTCCATCGTATAGTATCATCCGGGTCATAGAAGGCGTACTTCTCCCACAACCCTTCTACCGTGCGATATTGTTTATTAGTGACATTTTCAAGCTGTACTTTGATAGATTCAAGCTCTTCAGTGGATAGTGCGGAGTAATCACCCCATGGTGCATGGACGCCGGCGTATTTTTGCTCGAAAATTGTAGCAGCGCCTTCGTAGATGGCATTATCGAGGATGTGGCGATGTTCGGACTGTTTTGATGTATCGCCACCGTGGTGGCCTTGGATGATATGAAAGCCTTCGTGAAGGAGTGTTCCGAAGAGTTGCTGCTTTTGTGCAGCTTTGGCTGGGAAGTCCATGTCAAAACTGAGGCTCATGATCGTATCGCTCCATGAGAAGCCGCCGACACCCACCTCAGGGATCATGAAATCATCTGTGACGTATAACTCGAGCGGATCAGTGAGTTCTGGAAGGAGCTCGCGGACTTTCGGTTCGAATTCTTGGGCGTATTGAAGGACGGTTGCGGCGGCTGGGTGGTGGAGGGTTTCGGGGTGGAGGGAGAGGGTCATATTTATATAGTACTCCTTTTTGCTACCATGACGATCGGTGCTATACTAATTTTATGCAATATAACCATGAAAAAGTCGAGACATACGCTAGTTCACTCGCAAAAGTTGCCTCGTTATCTAACTTATTTTCTGAGAGCGAGACTCCTTACTTGCACTATCGAACCACCGAGTATCTGTATTCCCGAATTTTTGAAGCTAAAAACCTGGCACGCTCCGATATTACTATTGATGCCGCGCTCGGTAATGTTGGTGTGGGTATCAAAACCTTTGTTTATAGTGGCAGACCTAAATTTGAAAAAGTGGCCGAATTTAATAAAGAAAGTGCTCTATATAACACACTACCCGACTTAGACAAGGTTAAGAAGGTGTCCGAGCTTCGTAATAAGCGTATAGATTTTGCCGGTAGTATTGCTGGGGTGGATGAGTATATTTATCATTGTATCGCTCGCCTACCGGGCCAGCTGTTTGTGTTTGAAGATGCGATGCCCCGTATCGATATCGATGAGATTGAGATTACAGACCGGTCTGGAACAACAATCACCTTTACTGATGGTATTGCAAGGTATAGATTTAATACATCGAAGAGCACGCTATTTAAAGAGTTCTTCAGCGAGGATGGACTTTTCAGGAAGCCTGTTGCTATTCTTGAGGATCCATTCGGCCTTCTTGATTCGATGAAGCTGGATGAATCAGCTACTATCTATAATAATGATACTAACATCGAATCTCTTGATGAAGGTCGTGAGCACATCATCTTGCCCCTATATAGCTATAAGAACGATGAAAGAGTTGTGTTTGAGCGGAGTGGTCTAAATCAGTGGAACGCGAGAGGTCGCAAGCGCGACCCTAATGAGGCATATATCCTTATTCCAAAGAAAGTACGCGAGTTGTATGGAGACTTCTTGCCAGACAGAAACACGCCCTTTGATCTACATTTCCCTGACGGAAGAGTTATGAGTGTGAAGGTTAGTCAAGATGACGGGAAGGCACTTATGAGCCAGCACAATGCAGATCTCGGAAAATGGATACTTAGAGATGTTCTAAATATCAAGGAGGGTACTCTGGTAACTTATGAGATGCTCGAGGCAAAAGGTGTAGACTCCGGTATTGACTCCGTAGAGATCTCAAAGATTGACGGCAAGTACTATATTGATGTTAAGCAAGTAGGCTCTTACGAAGAGTTTATAAGTGAAGCGTCCTAAAGGACCTTCACTATTTCCTCTGCGATACGCTTAAGTACCGGTACGCTTACCGAATTTCCTGCTTGCTTGTATAGTGCTGAATCAGCAATGTCGGGTAATTTATAGTCATCCGGGAATCCTTGAATGCGGAAGCACTCTCTTGGAGTGAGTTTTCGTATACCCTTACCGTCATAGATGATGGGTACGTTATGTCCGCCCATCCCCATGTTTGCCGTGAGGGTCGGCGACACACCCTTCTTATTCTTACGAACGTATTTACGTCGCCACTGGTACACCTGCCCTACCTCATTCACTTCATCCTTGAGTAGTTCAAATAATGGCTTGCCATTATAGTAATACTTTTCATCAACTTCATCTTCAAGTATGTCAGTGATCTTCTTTGTAAGAGGGGTTGGCTCTGGGAATTCAAACATTTCAGCTTTGCTCTGATCCTTGAATCCAACAATGTAAATACGCTCACGATTTTGAGGAACGTTACCGTATTCCATTGAGTTAAGTACCTTTGACTTAACGTGGTAGCCAAGATCTTGGAGTGTTTTTTCAATGACTTTGTAGGTATTTCCCCCGTCGTGAGTCTTGAGGTTCTTTACATTCTCCAGTAGAAATCCTGTGGGTTGCTTATCCTCAATAATACGAGCAACATCGAAAAATAGATTTCCACGACCTTTATCGTCCTTGAAGCCTTGCCGGTAGCCCGCTATCGAAAATGCCTGACATGGAAAACCTCCGAGAACAAAGTCCGTATCAGGAATATCACTTGTTTGAATCTTAGTAATATCTTCAACGATAAGTTTTGCATTATTAAAGTTGGAATCATAGGTGAATTTACACTTAGGTTCAAAGTCGTTCGCGAAAACTGTAGTAAATCCTGCCTCCTCGAAACCGAGACGTACACCTCCTACGCCTGCGAATAAGTCTACCGTTTTCCATTCCTTTGTATTCATCATTACACCCTCTGCCTTAGTTTTAAAGTTTCTATGAACCGACCATACGATGCCACGCACCTCTACCTCGTCCCTGTAGAGTGGCAGGAGGCTTTGGTTGGCTGGCTGGAGCTTGAATCGATCTCCCTCTTTGTAGATTTTTTTGAGCGTTACCTTATTTTCATCTATAATAGCAACGACAGTTTGTCCGTTTTGAGCCGATGTCTGCTCTTTTATTACGACCGTATCTCCGTCGAATATACCCTCTTCTATCATGCTATCTCCGAGGACTTTGAGGGCATAAAATCTGGCATTTTTTGGCAATCCTGCGACCTCGATGGTGTCTTCTGGAAGCTCTATTACCTCGATCGGCTTTCCTGCTGTAATCGTTCCTAGTATGGGGACTGTTGTGATGGAAACTTCCTTGCTTGCTAGTTGATATCCATTCTGTTCATCGTGTCGTAGCACGCCTGATCGTAATAGGTCCTGTACGTGTTGGTGGATTGTTGAGACTGACTTTAGCCCAACGCCACTCTTTATCTCCATTAGCGTAGGACTTCTCCCGTTCTGGAGTATATAGTCTGCTATGAAGTCGACAATTCTACCCTTTGTAGTACCCTTGCTCATATTTGTATTATATACGAAAATATACGAAAACGTAAGCAATTTTATTAGGTAATATTCTACTTACTGAATTTGCACATAATTTAATTCAGTATTAGTCAGGTCTATCGCTTCGTATGAACTATTGAATGTCTTAGAGTCTGTATTGTAGGTCTTAAAAAGCCCGATGCCTTCATGTTGATGAATGAGAACCTTGATGGTCTTTTTTTGATCATCCACAACGAGCGTCGTGAAGTTTTTTTGTTGTTCTGCAAACTTTGTTCCACTGCTGAAAGAGTCAAGAAGAGGAAGTTTAAAGGATAGGATTAAAAGGAGTGCAATCAGACTCGCAATTATGAGTCTGCGCCCAAAGGGTTTTTCACCAATAAGGTCAAGGAATTGAACCCATCCTTTTTTATTTGCAATTTTACTCAAAAGCCAGTGAAGGAAATTTATTATTAATATTATTGCAAAGTAGATGATAAGGAGGAGTATGATGGCAAGTATTATTGTGACGGGTTGGTTCATGAGATCAGCAATCGAAGGTGTATAGTCTACATGCTTGATGTCAATATGAAAGTAACTAAGATACCCTGCTTTAAAACTAGTAGATGAGGCGTAGGCAATCAACGTGACGTAAATGACGGTAACACTAAGCCAGAAGCCTAGTGCGGTATCAAGTAGATCTTTTTTTAGCTTCATTGATTAATCTTAATACGGTTGGTTTCTTGTGTAAATAAGGTAGCACGCTTGTTTTATAATGAGTTTATGACCAAAACCACCCGCGAAGAATTCAAAGTAAACGGTAAAGATCTCCTCGATAAAGTGAAGAGTTTGATTAACGAGGGTAATATTCGCCGCATTATTATCAAGAATAAAGAAGATAAAAAACTTATCGAGCTACCATTAACTATTGGTGTTGTTGGTGCGGTACTTGCGCCAATGCTTGCTGCGGTCGGAGCTATTGCTGCTCTTGTGACAGAGTGTACTATTGTGGTTGAGCGCGAGATTGGCAAGTAGTTTACTTCTTAAGACTTTTCGGCTTAACCGCCCCACTATGCCCATTGACAAGTAGTTCCTGCACCGCTACTGCTATATCTTGCTGATCAAAATTGATGCCACAATTCTTCTTGAGTCGTAGACGAATTGAGCGAATAACATCTTCGGTATAGATTGCTTTCGTGAGACTTGCCGGTGTTAGTGCGTCAAATCGCTTCCAATAAAGGTCAAGCTCGCCTTTTGCGACTGACTTTTTCGCAAGATTGATAATGTCACCTGCAGCCTGCTTGATGGTTGAAAGGTCTGAGATATCATACTCAAATACAGCATGATACGATATCGGTTTTCCAAACAAAACACGATAGAGCTTAATCTGTTTACCGTTAAAAAGAAGGATCCAGTCTATTCCTTCGTTTGCTGCATAGCTAAGGCTTTGGCGTAGGTGGCGGTCGTTGAGGTCAATTTGAATTGATTTTACTTCGATAACAATATGCTTTTTTCGTGCAAGTTGAATGACGTAATCCGCATATTCACCGCGTATGTTGTACTCGGTTTTAATGTCATCAAGCTCAAGATAGCCGAGTACGGAGGTGAGGAAATTGTTTACCATGATTCGCGTTGCCGATTCATCAACCTCGAGGTTTTGCTTCTTGGTTAGGTATTTCTTTCTATATTCCCGTAACCCTTTTTCAAGTTGACCAATCTGATGCTCGGTAGCCATAAAGCTGTCTCCTCTTATTTCTGGTAGTATAGCACGTTGGTGTTATCTATTCACCCACCCCAAAAACCGCCGCACCCTCTTCAAACTCGTCTTCCCTGCACTAAACCGCTCTAACTTATAAAAAGGCATATCAATGACAAAAAGAAGATTATTCGCTTGCAAAGGTCGCCCCAGCTTCAACAAAAACTTCCGCGCCAGCATCAAGAATCCGTAACAGTTTCGCCCTATCCAATTCGAGTACTGTAACTGCCGTATCGTATCAAGCTCAGTCAGCGGCTGTGAGCGGTCCCATCGCGCCGCTGGCAATGCTCGCCCGACCAGTGCTGTAAATGCTTCATCCGAGACGTTCTGAACGGCTCCTGTGTAATACGGCTCAAGTATCGGGTTCACGGCGGACTTGCTTACTGAAACGCCCTCAATGCTTACGGTGCGCACTTCTCGAATGTCCCTACTCGATGCGCCAATGGCTACCTCATACGCTCCGCTTGCTACCACCCAGTCGTGCTGCTCAATATCATAGTACGCAAATGTTCGCGCATCAAATTCAATAACAATGGTCTTCGACTCGCCCACCTCCAAAACAACCTTCGTAAACGCCTTTAGCTCTTGCTTCGGCCGGAAGGTCGGCGCGTCAAGTGGGCGCACATATACTTGTACCGTTTCCTCGCCCGCCCTGTCACCAGTATTTGTGATGGTTATAGATGCCTCGTGCTGCGAAGCCTGCACGTCGCTGTATTCAAAAGAAGTATAAGAAAGTCCATGCCCGAACGGATAGCGTACGGCGACATCGGCGGTGTCATAATAGCGGTAGCCAACATAGAGTCCTTCGCGATGTTCGGCGGTTACTTCTTGCCCTGGGAAGTAGTTGGCTGATGGTACGTCGCTATATAGTAAGGGGTAAGAAACGGCGAGCTTGCCGCTTGGATTTACCGCTCCGGTGAGAATTCGTGTCACGGCTGTGCCCCCGCCCTGTCCGCCGAGTTGGCCGTGAAGAATCGCAGCAGTGCTATCAGCAAATGGTAACTCAACCGGTCCGCCACCCGCCAAAACAACGACTGGTCGCACGCCGGCTTCAAAAAGCGCCGCAATAAGCTCAAGTTGATTCTGAGGCAAGCGTATGTGTTCTCGGTCCAGACCTTCGGCCTCGCTTGATTCATCGAGCCCTAAGAAAATTAGCGCGACATCGGCGGACTGCGCCAGCGCGACTGCTTCTCGCTGCAAGCGACGGCTCTTGCGACCGAAGCGGTGGAAGCCCTTCGCGTAGCCTGCGACTGATACGCCGGCATCAATGAGCGCATCATAGGCGTTATCAATCTGGGTCGGGTTAATCAAAGAACTCCCCGCTCCCTGATACCGTGGCGTGCGCGCAAAATCACCAATCACGGCTACGGTTTGGTTTCGCTTTAGTGGTAATGTCCTACCCTCATTACGAAGCAGTACCATAGATCGCTCGGCGGCCTGAATAGCGAGTTTGTGATGTTCGGCATGGCGTGGGTCCTTCGCGCCTTCTTGGAGCGCCTCGTGAGTACTAAAAGCAAGCTCCAGCAAATCGTTCACACGCGCATCTAGTAGAAACGGTGCAACGTCACCCTCTTTTACTGCCGCGACAACTTCGGCGTCCGTAATCCCGCCGCTTGAAGGCATTTCCAAATGATTTCCAGCAGTCAGCCCGGCAACACGATCATGTTCTCCGCCCCAGTCGGTCACAACAACGCCGTCAAAACCCCATTTTTTAACCAGAATAGCATCAAGCAGTTCCCTGCTCTCATTTGCAAATACGCCGTTTACTTGATTGTACGACGACATAATCACGCGTGGATGCGCCTCCTCAACCACGCGGCGAAATCCTTCAAGATAGAGCTCATGCAATGTTCGCTCATCTACGACTTCATTCATAGTCATGCGCAAATGCTCTTGGCTATTTACGGCAAAATGTTTCGGTGACGCGGCCACGCCAGTACTTTGAATCCCTCTGGTCAAGCCAGCGGCAAGTTTTCCGCTGACGTACGGGTCTTCGGAGAAATACTCAAACGTTCGCCCGCCCAAGGGGTTTCGCACTAAGTTCAAACCCGGCCCAAGTACAACGCTGACATCCTCCGCCTTAGCCTCTTCGCCAATAGCCGCCCCTACCCTTTCAAGTAATGACGCATCCCAACTTGACGCGAGCGTCGCGGCGGTGGGAAAGCAGGTGGCTGGAATGCTGGCATTGAGTCCAAGGTGATCACTCTTGCCGCCTTGCTTGCGGAGGCCGTGAGGACCGTCCGTCAACATAATAGAAGGAACATCAAGCCGTTCAATTGCCTTAGTGTTCCAGAAATTCGCCCCAGAGAGTAACGACGCCTTCTCCTCAAGTGTCATTTGGTTGATGAGGGCTTGATGTTTGAGGGGTGCGTCGGTAGTGTCCATGCTTTTATTGTACCTCTATTTCACCCGCTCCGCATACACAACCGTCCGGTTGTCATATGTCTTCTTTGTATTACTATAAGTTCCCTCGCAGGTAATAATCGTCATACTCTGTGCGCCTTTCTTGTATGGTAGTAGCGCTTTCTTCATATCAACCTCTTGATACGGCCTTGTTTCGGTCTCGCGCACAATATATGAAAGTATCGTCCCCTGTGAAGTTATGAGGCTAATGGTGTCACCGACAGCAACTTCGTTTAATCGCTCAAAGACCGCTCGTTCATTGACACCGCGGTGTCCGTCGAGGAGAACTGAATATTTTCCTTCACCTGCCTTGGCGCTCTTGTTGTACCAGCCAACGTCAGTGACGTTATTTGGCGCATCCATATCACCGTCTTTAGTGAGGCCTACCGGAATGATGGGTGCGTCAACGTTAATTTTTCCTATTTTCAGACGTGCGGGTGTTTCGGATAGTTCGGCGAACTTCGGGGTAGACTCCTTTGACGCAGTCTGGGCTACCTTTGGGGTTGATTGTGGTGCGTTACTGTTCTGTGAGGTGTAAAAGTAGACTGCTCCAATGGTAAGTATTGCTGTAATGAAACAAGCACCAGCTTTAAACCAGATGGCTTTTCGCTGATGCTTGCGTCGCGTGATCTTCACTGGATCTCTCGAGTGTACTAGTTAACAGTACTGGTGTTTGGAACGCCCGGAATAACCGCTGAGGTATCTTCTTCCTGTACGTCTAGCTGAACAGAGTCACCGGTACCCGCCGTAAGGTTAAACTTGAAGGTGCTTTCCGGTGTGGTTGGGCTTGTGCCACCCCAGAGTACTGTGCCGGTGCTTGTCTTGAAGGTAAGGTAGAATGTAATACCTGCCGGTTCGTTCTTAATACTATTTGTGATAGCTGAACCGAAGTTGATTACCCACTCTTTTGCAGTAGCGCTATAGGTAACGCTAACGCCTTCCGATGCAAAGACTGCTTGGTCGCCACCGTATGGATCAGCTTCGTCTGCGTAAACGCTAAATTCCGGTAGTGTTGCCTCAAGGGAGTGGTCTACCTCGAGCTCCTCAACTGCGCTATCTGCGTGCTTGACGGTAAGAATGAAGTCTGCGCCGCCTGGAACAGCAGCGGCGTTTGAGGAAACGCCTGCGTGTTGTGACGCCGCGTTTGTGGTCATTGCGAGCATTCCGACAACAAGCAGTGTTGCTGTTGTGATAAGCGCCATTGCTGTAAGCAAGGCCTTCTTGGTAAGAGTTATTTTTGTGGTGTGCATGTCCGTCTCCTTTTTGGGGTTGGGGCTTTTATAACTCCTCTCATGGTACCATGCATAAGCAGTAAAGGCCAACCAAGCTCTTTTGCTGCGCTACTTTACCACAAACATTTCCTGTAAATCTTTATAAGATTTTTCAATGAGTTTGGCGAGTTGATCTGTATCGATATCTGCCAACTTCTTCACGTAAATACACGCCTTGCTTGTCTTGCATTTGCCGAGTGCTGCTATTTCATCAGCGTACCGTTCGGTATCGGTCACGATATAGAGCGTAAGGGCCGCTTTTCGTGGTGAAAATGCAATCGCTGGCCAGTCTCCCTCTCTGCCGCCGGGCGAGATGTAATGGTAGCTTCCAAAGCCAATAATGCTTGGACCCCACATTTTTGGCGCGTGTCCAGTGACGCGCTCCATTATATCCATAAGCACGAGACTATCTTGGCGTTTCTGCTCGCCCTCAACCCACTCATCAAGAAACTCAAGAACATTCTTTTCTGTTTGTCTGGTTTTATTTTCACCAGCCATAAAATCCTACTTTATGACCCCTGTCTGGAGTACATAGTAGAGGATGTTATGCGCAGCGTTTTGAAGTGCAATCAGTGTGCCCACTTCATCCTTCTTGAGGTACGTCTTGAGTTGCTTCTCGAAAGTATTTTCTCCGGCGTCTATCGGTGAGGCGAGCATCATGTCGTTGCCCGATTCTACAGCTTGAAGTGCATCAAAGTGGTCGCCTTGGCCGGCAAGTCCGGCGTCGGTGATGACGAAGCCTCTAAAGCCCCACTCATCACGGAGTACGGTATTAAGAAGTGCCTTGTCTCCGCCAGCCCATGTTGTCCCGATGCGGTTAAAGGCCGACATGACACCATTTGGCTGCCCTTCCTTGACGGCGATCTCAAATGGTTTGAGGTAGATTTCACGGAGTGCTTGTTCGGTAGTCCAGGTGTAGAGTCCGTAAGCGGCGCGGTTCGTTTCTTGATCATTGGCGACGAAGTGTTTAATAATCGCCACTGTATCAGTGCTTTGGAGGCCACGTGTCACGGCTGCGCCAATCTTTCCAGCAATTAGCGGGTCCTCTGAGTAGTACTCAAAGTTACGTCCACCAAGTGGCGAGCGGTGCATATTGAGTGATGGCGCATAGGTTGCATTCACGTTGAAGCTCTGCGCTTCCTTACCCATTGCCTCGCCTACTTTTTCAGCCAGCTCATCGTTCCAGCTTGCAGAAAGATTTGCAGGAATTGGATAGGCAACGCTTGCCCAGCTGCCAAGGAAGTTGCGGATGCTAGTTGGGCCGTCGTACATACTGGTGCGTGGGACGCCGAGGCGGTCAATTGCCACGGACCAGTAGCCCCCATGGCCAGCAAGGCGAACAAGCTCGTCTTTGTTAAGTTGCTCAATGAAATTTTGCCACTTAGGGTCGTCATAGTTGATACCCTTGAGGTCTGCAAGTTTGAGGTCGTTCTTCGCGTTAGTAGTTGGTACGGGAGCGGTGCTCTTTTCGTGACTGTAGTCAGATGCAAAGATAAAGCTTGGAATGGTGAAGTTGCTCGGTGCGGTTACTTTGGTTGTTTCAGGGTATGAGCGGCTTAGATAGTTTATGCCACTTCCGCGCGCATGATCAAATTGGTTCTTTACGGCCTGGCCGGTGACTGAATCGACGCTGAATGTTGCTCGGGCTGGCTGCTCATAGGTAAAGAGTTCTACCGGTGTGCGCACATCGCGGCGAATGCTCAACCCGTAGGTTCCAGCTTCCATGACCCATGTTTTTGCAATTTTATCATCAAACGCGGCCATATCTCTCGTCTTCATCTGTATCGTTACTGTCTCAGATTCACCCGGCTGAAGGAGTTTGGTTTTCTTGTATCCACCGAGTTCAACAGATGGACGTTCGACACCGTCGTGCGTGAATGGCGCGCTAAAGTAGAGCTGGACGACATCCTTACCCGCTACCGGCCCGTTGTTAGTAACGGTTACGTCGGCGCTAACGATGTCATTAGTGGCTGTCTTTTTGCCAACAGTCCATGCAAAGTTAGTGTATGAAAGGCCGTAGCCAAATGGGTATTGTACTGCCTCGGTTTTTTCAAATGTTTCGTAGTAGCGGTAGCCAACGTAGACGTTTTCTTGATAGTTAACGAAGTACCGTTTTTGAGAGCGTTCTTTACACGTGCCACATTCGTCTTCTGGGTTACGCTGATACTGGAAGTTGCCAGTATTTTTCACGGCAGGATTTGCGGCGATGTCGTACATGTAGGTGTCGGTAAGTTTGCCGGATGGCGTTACTTCTCCCTTAAGCGTGGCGGCAATAGACCGAGCTCCAACCTCTCCAGGGCCACCTATCCATAGAACGCTATCAATGTGCTTGAATTCGTTTACGAAGCCAAGCTCCATAACATTGGTAGTATTCACAAGAATAATAATATGTTCGAAGTTCTTATCAAGCAGCGCAACAGTATCACGCTCATCTTGCGTGAGCGTAAGTTCTTCGGGCTTAAAGTCTACTGTCTCGGTCCCGGCGCGTGACACGACATAGAGGGCTGTGTCTGAATGACGCTTTGCTTCGCTGAGGATATCGCCATTCACTGAACTTGCAGGCATTTCCTTCGGTGACTTTACGAGAAATCCAGCGATGTTAGGAAGTAAGATGTCGAGAAGTGTTTTTCCTTGCTCCTTAAATTCATCGGTTGAAACTTTGTTTTTGTGTGCGAAATTGTTATAAAGGTTGTAAAGAGTCGGGTTGTAGTTAATTCCCTCCTCCTCAAAGGCTGCGTAGAGACTTTGTGCGCTTGCACTGCTGATGCCACCCGCTCCACCGCCACTATAGATTGGCGCCGCTGACCCAGCGCCAAAAACATTCACCGCTGTATCTTTTAGCGGAAGCGTGTTGTTTTCATTCTTCAGAAGCACCGTCCCCTCATCCATCACTTGGCGAGCGACGTTAAGTGATTGCTTCCTTGCTGCCATCTGGTCGCTTGTAAGTGGCTTGGTGGCGGTGATGAGCCAGTGAGTGAAGAGGAGCCCGATAATTACGACGACGCCAATAGCAATACCCCATTTAAACTTCCGATTCTGGAGTTTACGGTACTGCTTATAGCCCTTCTTTTGAGCATACTGCTCGCGCGGATCTTGTACTTTCTTGATGCGACGTTTCCATGCAAGACGCTTAGACCGGTCTTCTTTTAGAAGCGTAAACTGCTCTTTGAGGGGGAGTTCCCTGCGCTTGCGACGCGCCACCTTTAGCGCCTCGTACTTTCGTTTCGCCTTCTGTTTATATTCGGCTACAAGTTCTTTATACTTACCCATCGCATGCCCTCTTACTGGTAGTGGTTATGTCCATTGTAGCACCTGCGGATAGGTCTACAAAGGAGGGACTAGATTTTTTTCAATAAATATGATATAATGATATTTAAGTGAGCGCAAAGAGTGCTGACTTATTTTATTTTGCACATTTTCATCTTGAGGAGGTGGTGCCTTTGATAGGCACAGACGATACCGAACGATACCCCATTGCTGTCGCTATGGGAGTGCTGGGGGTTGACGTCCCCTGGTTGGTTCAGGAGACCGGACTGAACCATAATGTAGTGCGCCGAGCTATGATGGGCGGAAAGAAGCGCATTAAGTACGACACGGCATATCTCATTGCGGATGCATTGGGTATGGGAATCGAGGAGTTGCAGTGGCCTAGTGGTCTGACGCACCTCGGCCGCCCGCCGCTGACAGGAACAGGAACGCTGAGCTATAGCGTTCCGAGTGTACCCCGGCCGTCGTGTCCCGAGCACTTCATCCTCCTCTCTTCGGCTGGCAACTGCAGCTACTGCGAGCAGCAAGCCGCCGAACTGGCAGTGATGAACGTGTAAATATAACCCTGTGGGGTTCCGTCTATTGACGAACAGCGATGTTCTCTAGGCGGAACTCTACAGGGTTTTTAAATTAAGTCGTAAAGAAATACGCTCTGCTGTATCGAAATTATTCGACGCGCGATATATGTGCGCTATGTACAAGCGGCACGGCGATTGTGGTGTTGTCTGTGCGCTTGATGATTGATTCGCCCGCCTCATTTTTACTCATGAAAGTAGGATTTTGTAGAATCAGCGCTGCCGTCGGGATCTTTTCCGGGAGATAGCTTTCGGCGTTTTCGTTGGTGATTTTTCGCATCGATGGTGCCTCGATAACAGCGATGGAATCAAATATTCCCATCACTGTTGTACCCTTTGGTATCCTTCCCTCTGTTGGCACGTCATCCTCTTCTGTGACGATGCAGAAGTACGATCCTGTAACATGAATGAGGTCGTCTGGTTGTATAAGTTCATTGTTACGGTTAAGTGCATTCAGCTCGCCTTCCTGTAGGTGCCGTATTGCGTACTTGGCCGCTTCGTCGTCCATAAATTCAATGGAGGCGGTTTCTCCACGAAGCTTTCGGAGTTGTTTATTGATACGTTCAGTTTCTCTCTTTAAGGGGTGGTATGATTCCTTTTCAAAAACATCCCCGATGATATCTGCTAGCTCGGAATTCGTCGGTATATAATCAGGTTCTACGTGGGCGTTGTGCGCAAATGTTTCTTCTACGTGCGCCGTTTGTTCGTTGACGTACGCAAGTACACCTTCCGACTCTCGTTGTGCGGCAGGCTCGTAGAGCTCTTGAATTGGTGTCCAAAATCCGGCAAGTGCCATGTGGTAGTACGCACTATCCTCTTTATAAAGTTCCGGAAAGTAGGTATAGGCAAATTGGCGATAATCTTCAACAGACTCGGTTTCTTCCGCAGCCCATGTAAGCCCGTCGAACTGGAGTGTTTCAGCAAGGTTTCGTACTGCTAAGGAGTTTTTACTAAATGGAAGGCCGGATAATTCACGTGATTGAATTTCTTGGTCTAGTTCATTCCAGAGGTAATTATGAAGAAGGGTGCCGCCAGTAAATTCCTTTTCTGGATGAAGTTCTTGTAGGAGCGCTGACGCAAACAGTGCACCCTTGTAAAATGCTTCGCTTTCTTGCGTCTCGGTGGGAGCGTCTGGTGACGCAATAAAATGGCTAACACGCTTCATGCGAAGCAGCTCTGCCCTGCCGAGCCTGTCGCGAGCCTGCGCACATTCGATGCTGTAGAGGTAGTTTGATAGCGAGCCAGTCTCGGCGATACGTTCGCCGATAGTGTCGCAAGCACGGTCAATCTCATCTAGTGAGTATTCTGTAGCAAACTCTAGAGGCGGCTCGTTCTCGTACATAGCGCCTACTGTACGACTAAAGAGGCTAAGTTGCAAGCATAAGCGGTGCACCTTTGCGATAAAAGAAAATCCCGCCAAGAAACGGAGCCGGAGCGGTATGCTTCTACGGCGGGATTTCTTGGCGGGCGTGGGACGGTTAGGTGGCGCGATACGTTCCGAGCTCGATAAACGAGCGGACAGCATTAGCCTCCTCTCTTCCCAACTCCTCGATCCGCTCGGTAAGCTTCTCGAGGTGGCTGTTTGCCCATTGCCATTCCGGTTCGCTTGGCGAGCGGACACTCATGCCGAGCATGAGCTTTGCGGCGAGCTGCCTGATTTCGCCCTGCTCTTTATGGATAGCTTCCAGTGAGAGCGTCGCGGAATCATACACCATGTCCGGTGTCATCATGAACAGGAAGCGCTCGCTGGTACTTGCTGAGAGCTCCCCCGACTCATCCTCTGACATACATACTCCTTTGTATCGGTATGGGCAAAGAGTTGTTGTATTGTAGCATGAAATACCCGCTTCGGCGAGCGTAAGCGGGTTATGGTGTTGGAGGCGTTGACTGTGTACTGCCGTTAGAGCTCTTTCGACGACGTCGACGGCGTTTCTTTTTCGGGGCATCACCTTCTTGTGGTTGTGCTGGCGCTGGTCCACTTCCAAATGCTTCGCTTGGTGCGCTCTTCTCTGCTGTCGGGGCCGTAACGATACTTCCGACGGCCTTTGCACCCGCGTCAATTGGCCAGAGCTTTGCCTGAGCTGGTGTGAGCGGCACTACCTGTTCAGTAGGTTGCTTATTGGTGTTTTGGTTGCCCTGCTGCTGTTGTCCGGCTGGCTGCATCAGTGTACTAATTTCCTGTTCGACCTCGGCGCGCGTACGGCTATAGTGGCGGCGGGTATTTTCAACAATACGTCCGGTGTTATCAATCTGCTCTGGTGGGAGTGTAAGCGTTGTCGCACTAAAGGCGGGCGCTTTTTCACCGTTAATCACCATGTTAATAATGAAATGGCGGTTGTGCATTTGCAGGAGGTCCCCTGCTTCAAACTGTGGCTCAAATTGCTTAGAGAGAATTGGCGCGTCATCGGCAGAAACACGGAATGAAATCATCGTACCGACGTTACCAAAGACTGCGTCGCGGACGGTGTCTGTCATCTGGCCAATGTACTGGTTAGCAACGGTGAGATTGAGGGCGTATTTACGCGCTTCAGAGAGAATGGTTGCGAATGAATCCGTCGCGAAGTTCTGGAATTCGTCCACGTAAAGGTAGAACGGTCGACGATCGGCAATGTTTGGAATGTCGGAACGGCTCATGGCAGCCAGCTGAATCTTGGTGACAAGGAATGACCCAAGGATTGATGCGTTGTCCTCGCCAATCAGACCCTTTGAAAGATTCACGATGAGAATCTTGCCTTCATCCATAATCTGGCGAATGTTAAAGGTAGACTTTGGTTGCCCAATAATATTACGAATGATTGGGTTGGCAGTAAATGCCCCCACCTTGTTAAGGACTGGCGCAATTGCTTCTGCCTGGAACTTATCATTCCAGCTGGCAAACTCAACATTCCAGAATTGTAGTACCACGGTATCTTTACAGTAACTAAGCGTTTCTTTGCGGAACTTCTTATCTGTGAGCATGCGCGTGATGTCAAGCATGGTGGTCTCTGGGCGGTCCAGAAGGGCCAAAATGGTATAGCGAAGAATATATTCCAGACGAGGACCCCATGAGTCACCAAACATGCGCTTAAGCACGCCAATCACTTCAGAGCTAATGTTATTCTTTTGGTCCGGATTGGTAACTTCAAGTGGGTTAAATCCAACTGGATACGCCGTATCTGCTGGGTTGAAGTAAATCACATCATCCATGCGGCTGCCGGGAATGAAGCGCATGTTGTTGATAGCAAAGTCACCGTGCGGGTCAATAATTGCGTAGCCTTGCCCGTGGAAAATATCACTGAGCGCGAAAAGCTCTAGGAGGCCAGACTTACCTGCTCCGGTTTGCCCAATGATATAGACGTGACGTGAGCGGTCGTAGCGAAGCATGCCAAATTGGTGGTTGATGCCACGGAAGTTTGTCAGGCCAAAGGCGCTGATGTTTTCGTCCGTTGCTGGGTTACCAGAAATGATGGGAAGCTTGGCTGGCGGTTCGGCAGTTTTACTGCTCGCCCAGACAATATTTGGCGTCTCCACGTTAGTGTGTGGAAGGTGGAAGACGGACGCGAGCTCTTCAATATTAAGAATAAAACCCTTGCCGCCAAACATGCGCCGACGATACGGTTCAAGGTGTTCTTTTCCGAAGTGCGCGGCGCCACTCTTAAATCCGTTGAGATTGGTAGAGTTGTACTGCTTGAAGGTGCCAATAATTGCCTGCATCTGCTGTTTGGCGGTAATCTGATTCTCACCAAGGTACGCCACGCGCATTTTTACTTCATAGCCAAGCTTGGTTGCCTTCTTCTCCGCTTCAGCGATACGCGTTTTGTTGCGATCGGAAAGCTCTTTTACTTCTGTAGACTTCTGCCCTTCCTCTGGTGGGCGCCAAAGCGCTTCAAATACCTGCGGAAGCCAGCTGGCAGTTGTTGAAGTGATGCTTTTGCGTCCGTTCCTGACGCCATCAATCCACTTCTCGCTTGTTTTGTGCCAGTCATCGGCAATTGGACGCACGAGAATCTGCACCCACATTTCATCACCGGTAGATTCGAGCTTTGCAAGTGTCCCGGTGATGCCGGCAAGCGGGTCTACTTCGAAGTTCTGGAACGTCTTAATAGGAAGCATGTCGGTTTCGGTGAGAGTTATTTCAGATGAATAGATGACACTGTGGTCACGTTCGTGTGCAACGTAGTCTTCGTCGGCTTCGCGAATTTGCACGGCCGGGTACTGGGAATAAATCTGGCTTTCTACGAAATTACGAAGCCCGCGTGGCACCCACACGTAAAAACGAATCTGCCCCTTTACGGAAGCAAACTCAAAACTCAGGTGTTCTTGACGCCCGTTGTTGGCGCGGAGTTCGTCAGCGTCACGGAGGATACCATGAAGACTGGCGAACATTTGCTCGGCGGCAAGCTCCTGCTTGTCATTCGTTTTTGGAATTTCAAGAATAAGGAGGTCGGCTTCACCGGTCCAATCCTCGGCTACTTTCTTGTAATTACGCCAGGTCAAGAATGAGAGCACGGCAACAACAGGTATCCAGATATACCACTGGAGGAAGAAATTGAAGAAGGCGCCGATTATTTCCATAGTCTATTTGTATTATACGGGGTATTTCCCCTGTTTGTCATATTTATATTATAGCAAATTTATGGATATTTTGCAAGCTGAGCGGTTTGAGTGGCTGCTAGGCTGCTTCTGCGAGTTCGTATGTCGCTTTTGCAACACGCTTGAAGAGTGGCTTGCTCTGTAGATTGAGGAGGATAGTCGTTTCTTTTACCTGGCGGCTATCAAGTACGCGCTTAACGATTTCATCGCGATGAAGTGGCTCTCCTGCCTTCTTGAGTACATCAACGATGATGTCACTGACCGTTCCCTTGCTGTATCCCCAAGTATCAAGGGCGTAAATACCACGGCCAATAAGCACGAAGCGCTTGTCTTTAATAAGTTCGTTGTGGATTGCCTGTGTGGTGACATCCTTGCGCTTGAATGAGCTTTCCTTGATAGCATCAGCAATGTCTGAAAAGTGCATTGGCTTGCCGTTTTCCGCGAGCACAACATAAATCTTGTCGCGGATGTTCTTTGGGTTAACGGTTGGCCACTTTGCAAGACCCCAGGTGTCTTTGAGGTGCGCAAGAAGCTTGCTCATGCTTGCAAGGGCGGCAACTTGTGATGGATGCTCATAGCTAAGCTTGTCAAAGAGTTGGTCAACAGTTTGCGGAACTTTACCGGTCTTAATAGTGGCAACGATTTCATCAACGCGGCTCTTAAGCTTCTTTTGGTCACCGTAGTCAGAGTGTGCAATGGATTGGTAGTAGCTGTCATTCTCATCAAGCACGGTAAGGCTCGGCGCAAGAGTTGCGATAAAGGCAACGTGGGCACGTTCTTGGAGATTAGTGGTGCGACCATAAAGCTTGTCAGCGAGGTCCTGTACGCGGGCAGCGCGGCCCATTTCACTAAGGGTGCGGATGAATACCTTCTCAAGTTGTGTAACAGTGTCGGTTTCGCCCTTCTCTGCTGCGGACTTGAGGCGTACAAGAATGGCTTTCTCAAGTTGACGGACACGCTCACGGGTGATACCAAGGAGCTCACCAATTTGCTCGAGAGTTTCGCGACGCTCATACAGTCCGAAACGACGAGTAACAATTTCACGCTCGCGCTCTTGGTCAATAAGGGAAATAATATCATTTACACCTGTGGCGAGGTCAATTGTTGGCGTTGTTTCAGCTGTTTCGGTCATTTTCCGTCTTTCTTCCTGCCGCACCCGAGGAGGATTAATTAAGTTACTATTTTCTTCTTTAATATCATTATACAAGATTATGTAAATAATGTCAAAGACTTTGTATGGTTACCTTATAGTACCATAATTCTCGGACTATTGTACCATAAATTCGACGAGTTTTGAAGATAGTGGTTTGGATTTAAGTTGGTTATGGTTTCGGGGTGTTTTGTAAAGAGAAAAGGACAGCATGGCTGCCGTCCTCGACTCAATTTGACTTGTCGCTACTTCTTTTTCGCTGCCGGCTTCTTTGTTGCCGCTTTCTTCGCCGGCGCCTTCTTTGTGGCTGTCTTGCGCTTCGCAAACCGCCCCTTAGCCTCCGGCGCCTTTTCAAGCATTTCCTTGGCTTGTTCGTGGGTGATTTCGTTTGGCTCTACATCTTTTGGAATCTTGGCGTTTTTAGTGCCGTTGGTGACGTACGGGCCGTATCGCCCATTCAATACCTTGATACCATCGCCAAAGTCAGCGATATTCTTCTCCGCCTCTGCCTTGAGCTTGTCGGCGTAGAATTGAAGCGCTTCCTCGTGCGTAACGGTGTGCGGGTCAAGCGGCTTGATGCTAATAAAGAGCTTCGTCTTCGTCTCTGGATTATCAACCTGAATGTACGGTCCAAAACGGCCGATGTTCGCCTTCATTGGGTAGCCTTCTGGTGTTTCGCCTACAAGGCGTGGGAGCTTGAAGGCCTTGAGTGCCTCCTCAAGTGTGACGGTGTCAACACGGAAGCCCTTTGGCATCGGGGCGAACTGCGGCTTCTCGTCTGCATCTGTACCATCTGGATTTTTAGCGTCGCCAAGCTGAAGCATTGGGCCAAACCGGCCAATACGAGCGAAAATCATCTTGCCGGTCTTTGGGTCATTGCCGATGGGTGTTGCCTGAGCAACTTGAGCGCGGTCAATGCCACCAGAATTGACGATGAGCTTGTGGAAGGGCTCGTAGAACTTCTCAAGCATGACGTTACGTGCAAGCGCACCGGTAGCAATCTGGTCAAATTCGGTTTCTACATCTGCCGTGAAACCGTAGTCAATGACTTGGTCAAAGTGATCACCGAGGAAGTCGGCAATCATCATACCAATAGAAGTTGGGACGAGCTTGCCCTTATCTGAACCGGTTTTTTCTTGCACAACTTCACGTTCAACTGAAGTGCCGTCGGTTGAAAGAACGATAACGTCGCGCTCTTGCCCTTCACCTTCACCCTTTTCGGCGTAACCACGGACTTGAATGGTGTTAATAATTGTTGCATAGGTTGATGGACGGCCAATGCCGAGGTCTTCAAGCTTTTTAACTAGTGAACCTTCTGTAAAGCGGGCTGGTGGGCGGCTGAAGGTTTGGCGAGCTGAGGCAGTTTCAAGCCCGAGCGTGTCATTAGTTGCAAGTGCCGGAAGCAGGTCTGGATCTTTCTTGCCACCACCATATACTTTGAGGAATCCGTCAAAAATCACCACTTCACCCTTGGCTTCAAAAGCAAGGTTGGAGCTGCTAATTGCGATAGTGACGGTTGTTTTTTCAAGCTTTGCTGGCGCCATTTGGCTGGCGAGAGTGCGGCGACGAATAAGGTCGTAAAGCTTTTGGTCATACTCATTAGTACTTCCCTTTTCAAGACGCATATCAGTTGGGCGAATTGCCTCGTGGGCTTCCTGTGCACTGGCTGACTTTGTCTTGAATTTACGCACTTCTGAATATTCAGGACCGAAAGTACTCTTGATGTACTCGGCAGTTGCGGCAAGTGCTTGACCGCTCAAGTTGACAGAATCGGTACGCATGTAGGTAATCTTACCGGCCTGATAAAGCTTTTGCGCGCTGGACATAGTAGCACGAGCACCAAAGCCAAGCTTGCTGTTGGCTTCCTGCTGAAGGGTACTGGTCGTAAATGGCGCGCCTGGATTGCGCTTAGATGGGCTGGTGGTGATATCGGAAACAGTGAACTGTGCACCTTCAAGGCTGGCAAGGAACTTTTGCGCTTCTTCTTCGGTGTCAAAGCGTTGCGGGAGTTCCGCTTTTACGGTGACACCCTCATGGGTAAATTCAGCAGTTACCTTAAATTGGAAGTTACCCTCAAAGGCTTGAATCTCACGCTCGCGCTCGACCAAAAGGCGGACTGCTGGTGACTGCACGCGCCCGGCAGATTTACCGCCAGGGACCTTTTGCCAGACAACAGGGCTGAGCTCAAAGCCTACAAGACGGTCTAGAATTTGACGTGCTTGCTGTGCCTGGACGAGTTGCATATCAACAGTGCGGGGGTTTTTTACCGCCTCCTCAATAGCAGATTTGGTAATTTCGTGGAAAACAATACGCTTTGTCTTTGTAGGGTCAAGACCGAGGACTTCGCAAAGGTGCCAGGCAATCGCCTCCCCTTCGCGGTCTTCATCGGTTGCGAGCCAGACGGTTTCGGCTGCTTTGGTTGCCTTTTTAAGCTCTGTGATGGTTTTCTTTTTTTCAGAATCTATTTCATAGGTTGTTTTGAAATTGTTCTTTACGTCAATTGGTGGCGTGCCATCTTTGGTTTTTTTGGCAATAGAACGAATATGCCCCACGCTGGAGAGGACGTGGAACTCTTTTCCAAGATATTTCTCAATAGTCTTGGCTTTGGCTGGGGACTCTACGATGACGAGATTTTTGCTCATATATATAAGTGTACAATTATTTTCTTAAAAAGTTCTTTATGGTTGCTTTGTTTTTCGCATTTCGGCATTACCTATAGGTAACGGAACACAGGGTTGCAGTGTACACGGGTTATTTGCGTTTGTAAACCGCCGCTCTATTTTGACTAGGGTTGAAAATGAAAAGAGGGGCTGTCGTGTATGGTACTACACGACAGCCCCTTGGCTATCAACGGTGCGAACCTCTCACCGCAGCGCGACTATGCGCGAGCCAACGGCGTTCGCCTCTTTCATGACTTCCAGGAAGGCATCGGCGGCGATGAGCCACATTGCTTCGCTTTTCGCCTGAGGGTCCGACAGATACTTCCCTGCGATATCCGTGGGAAGTGTATCCAGATGGATGATGTGTCGGTTCCTGTCCTTGCGCGCCCAGTGTGTCAGGAGGTAGGCGATCATGTCATCCACGTCGGCACTGGTGCCGTGGACACGATGCGGAATGATAATGAACCGAAGTGCACTATCACCTGCCATTTCCGCGACTACTGCGTAGGCTGCCTGGATGGCCCTCGTGAGGGTCACCTGGTTTTCCTTGCTCACCCACTGCGTGCCTCGCAGTACCAACGCCGAGGCGAGGTACAGGATGAACGCGTGCGTACTGAGTGCCGATGAGCGTCGCTTGGAAGCGCTTTTGCGCTTGGGGTGACGCTTCCTTACGTTACCTCGTGCCATACATTCTCCTTAGTGAAGACCTCGCGTTAGACGGGGTTCGAGTACGTGACGACGTTCGCCTTGAAGGCATGACCGGCGGCCAGCCACATGTCGGGCATTCCGTCGTCGATCAGGTGGTTCATCGCATCGTGCGGGGTGAGCGCTCGTGTGATGTAGAGGAGGCCGAGGTTGTCGTTGGACACGAAGACCAGCGACCCGAACCACGAACCTTGGATGATGGCATCCACTGTGTTGGATGTATGGGTCGGATCCAGCAAGTAGTCAAACTTGCGGAGTTCGGGGTAGCCCAGCACGCTCGCGACGCTGTGGTACGCGGACACAAAGGCCGCATCCAGCGTCTGACGATTGCTGCGATCGATCTCGGTGACTCCGAGTGCTGCCAGTGCGTACACCAGCCGCGTGCCGAAGGTATTCTGGCCCATGCGGATGGGCACAGTGCTATCGATGGTATCGTTCAATGTGACTCCTTTAGAGATACGGATAGGGAAAGCAAAATGTTGATAGGTTCGTTAGTGGTTGCCCACTACTATGAGCCTCAACACTAAGCTATATAATTATATCACATTTACATTAAAAAGTCTAGTATTCACCTCTGTCGTTTAGCTTCGTAGCCCCCATACATTTCCTCCTAACGGACGGATATCGCCTTTGAGCTCCAGCATGGTAATAGCTTGGAGATACTCATTGAGTGGTGCCTGCACCTGCTTGCTAATGGTGTCACCATCCTGTGTGCCGGCTTGAATGAGTCGCAGAATATCCGTCTCAAGTGGCGTGTCGCCAATAAGGAGTTTGGTCTGCGTGAGTTCGGATGCTAGTTCTGGCGCACTGTACTCCAATATATCTTCAGGTTTGAGGGCAACGTGTGCTCCTTGTTGCAAGAGACGGTTGGAACCAGCCGAATACGGGCTTGTAATTGGGCCGGGCGTGACAAAGACGTCTTTTCCCTGCTCAAGTGCGTGTTGAACGGTAGAGAGCGTTCCGCTTTTTTCGGTCGCCTCCGGTACGAATATGACGTCCGCTAGGCCGCTAATGAGGCGGTTCCGTGCTAAGAAATCATGGCGTCGTACTTCGTACCCGAGCGGTTTTTCGGAGAGCAGCGCTCCCCCGCTTCGTACAATTGCTTCGGCGAGTGACGTATGGGTGGCGGGATAAACGTGGTGAAGACCATTAGCGAGTACTGCGATTGTAGTGCCGCCCACATCAAGGGTTGCTTGATGTGCAATGCTATCAACGCCGAAAGCGAGTCCGCTCACAATAATGGCACCGTGCTTGGCAAGAAACGAAGTGAAACGTGTCGTGACCTCCCTGCCATACGCTGACGGCTTGCGCGGCCCAATAATCGCCACCGTCAGCTGTCTCTTGGCGGGTAATGTACCTGCGACATAGAGTTCTAACGGGGGTGAAGGTATGTTTTTAAGCCTAGAAACATAACCATTTTTTACTATACTTATTCTATTGATTTTTCCTATATTCATGTCTACCCTCAAAAAAGTATTGACACATAGTCAACAAGGTGCTATAATCAAAAATGATTGATACAGCAAACCCGCTTGTATCAAGCACCTTATACCCCCTATTTCTAACGGTAGTTACTATTTATAGTACTGCCAATGTTAGGTAGTATGCAAGGCGCGTTTTAAGTACCTACCCTCCACTTTTCTCGCTTTTTTGAAGATTTTATCCTCAGAATGACAGCTTTGCATATTTACTAACCCCTTTAACGCCGCTTCTTCCCTTCGGGGTCGGACGGATACCCAATTTAAGGATATATCTGCAACTATCCAGTAGTGGATGAGACTCTGCGAGGTTCATTCAGGCGCGCACCTATGTGAGATCAAGGTCGACGACGCTTTGCATCCGGTATGTTCCGGGGTGGGTTAAAGGGTAAAATGGCGCCTACAGCGATGCCCACCCTTGCTGTAGGCGCTTTTTTATTTGGAAAAGAAAAATACCCGCCACTACTGACGGGTATTCTTGATTCCTTTCTGTAGGTGAAGAGCGGACAGTGCTACCCCGAGAGGTAGTGCAGTTGCCATGCGCGTTGAGCACGCATTTGCATCAGCAGGCCGTAGAGATCATCCCAGGGCATGATGCCAAGGAGATCCTCTGTGAGCTGGAAGACCTCGACCTCCCCGTTGACGGGGTGTTGAAGTTGAGATCCGTACAGCACGCCATCAGCCGCCACGTAGTAGTGGCTTGTCTCGATGAGCCTGTGTGTACCGATGTACCATGCGAGAACGAACGGCCGTACAGGCTGTTGCATTGCCCAGATGGCACCACCCGCTGGCAGGAACGGGGTGAATGCGAGCATCCACGGATGGAGCACCACCCTTGGCGGGACGGGAGGGAATGCCCTGTAGGCATTGTATCCGCCTGGGTCCATTTGCGCGGCGGTGATGCCGAGACTTACGGCCAGTGACAGAATCTCTGACACGGCCTCGTTAAGGTTAGATGAGCGGATGTCATCCGGAGGTGTGTTCATGATGTATCCTTCAGAGATTCGACCGCACCAAGACGGGCGATACGGAGATATTCTGCATCTTGGAGTCCGGACTCTCCCCTGATTGCTCTGGTGAGATTGCGGACTTCGGCGTCAGTGAGTTCGCTCGCTGCGATAGCCGAATAGTGCACGCGACGGCCGTGAAGGACGCCACGAACGAAGGTGTTGTGCTTGGTGAGGAGTAGCGTCGGGTAGTACAGGGGGCGATCTTTGCCATCGAGTGTGATGGCAGGTTCGTGCATGACTAGTGGGCGGAGCCACTGCAGCCGACGCTTGCCGTTCCGTTTACGGAAGAAAAGCGGACGCTTTGCGTAGACGCCCATCCCTGCGGTACGCCGCATGAGGTCTGCGGGCAACTTCGCGATAAACGCAATGCGTGCATCATGTCCCGCGGGCGGGCTCGTTGCATGTTCCATTGTCTTTTCACTTTCAGTAAGATGTCAAGCTGCGCCTTAGGAGCTCAACATGATGAATGGGGCTCAACTAAGAGTACGCTTATGGTACGGCGAAAAGAAGGTTTTTACAAGCGTAAGCTCTGTATGCTTTGTGGCTCAAGGGAATTATGAATGAAGGCGTCAATAAGTGGGAGTGTAGCGGGGGTGATTGTATCAGTAATTTGCCCCTGTTCTGCCTTTGAGAATGATGCCAGAACGAAGTCAGCATCGCCCATGTGTTGCTTGAGGTCATTCCAGACGCCAAGTCGAATGCGCGCGTAGTCGGGGCCAAGGTGCGCGTTAAGGCTTTTAATCCCATTATTACCAGCATCACTCCCCTTTTCTCGTGTTCTGATAGTCCCAAATGGAAGCGCGAGGTCATCGTGTAATACGAGCACATCGGTATGTGGGATAAGTTTGAAGAATTGTACCAGACTTTGAGCGGTTCGACCCGTCTCGTTGTAATACGTGTGTGGCTTAACAAGGAGCACCTTTTCTCCGTTAACAGCCGCTGTCGCGATATCAGCCACGTGCTTTTTATCGTGCTTCCAGGTGGCGCCAAGGTGTTTTGCGTACGCATCAAGCACCAACCAACCAATATTATGACGGGTGGTTTCGTACTGTTTTTCGGGATTACCTTGGGCGAGAATCAGTTTCATTCTTTTAATAATACTAAGGGCGGCGTGCTACCACAAGGTCGCGGGAGTTTTCGCCGTCAACCGGGTAGTGCTGGTGGGTACGGCTGTGTGACGAATAGCCCACTTCTGGTGCAGCGGTGTCTGAGGTGTCCATAAAGAGTTGGTACGGGGTGATGTCCCAGTGCTTAAGTACTTCCTCATAGGCCGCGGCGGCAACGTCTATGGCAAAGTTGTAGGTAGTATCCTCTTTGCCTTGTGTGATATCAACAAAGAGTCCATCGCTGATGGGGAATTTTTCACGAGGATCTTCTGGATAGTTGGTATAACGATACGACTTAGCATGCGCGCCGGCGGAAAGGCGTACGCGAAGACTCTCCCAGTTCACTTCAAGGGAGTTAAGAGCTTCTTTTGCTTGAGTGACGTACCCGTGTGCAACACCAAGCCATGCAAAGTGAATAAGTGCTGACACCTCCCCTTTTGGCGTCTCGGCGGATACAAATGCCACTGGGCAATCAGCTGGACGGACGGCAAGAGCGAGTTCGGCGTTGTGGGTGTACATGAAGTCGCCTTTTGTTGCTGGCCGAAGAAGTTGGGCGTCATCTTGCTCGAGTGAAATAGTATCGAGGTTGATGATGGTGAGTGGCGTGGTGTAGTCGCGCTCTGGGGCGAGAAGGCGTATTTGCTTCTGGTCTATATTATTTTGGTGGAGAAAGGCCGCAACGTTGCGCCTTGCGTCGTGAACACGCCCTTCTGGTGTAAGATGGACTGGCCCGTACTCATTGAGAGGGCTCATGTTGCCGGCAAGGAGTGTGCGAGTGGCGACGGCGCCAAGTTCGCGAGAGTTACCTATGCTGTGAAGTGAGTGGATGACTTCAAGGGGTGGGTGCTCGTGAAAAAGAAAGGATTCTGCGTTATTTCGTTCAATAGTGGCGTAGCGTGATTTGGAGGAAAAGGCTGTTTCGGGTGATTGCTCTGTGCCGTTACTCATATTGCAATATTAGCATAATTATGATATAATGTAAATATACCCCTTATCGCTGTGATGTAGGGTTTGTTCTTGAAAGGAAGTGATACTATGGTCGTGATCGGCTATGTCATGATGGGTGTTGCGTCGATGCTTTTTCTGGCACTCGTCGTTTTGATGCTCATCTTGATGCGTCACGTGCATCGTGCGCGGGACAAGACGAAGAACCCGAGGCTTTTCGCGGGCGAGACGGAAAATGCGACATTGCTGTCCGTTCTCACTGTGGTGATCTTGATCATTGCAGGTATCGCTGGAGCTGCTGTTGTTGAGGCCACCGGAGTTATCTTCTTGGTGTTCTCTGTACTCGCTTTGGTGGGAGGAATCATGGGGTTTGCGATCTGTCTGATCGGATTCATCCACCTTCGGCGACAGTGCCGGGATGTCATGCTTCGCCGCACGAATAACATCGTATTGCCGCGCTAAGGTGCTCGCCTATGATGATACGCCCTCTCAAGAACTTGGACTCCCCTTTCGTCGCTCCGTGCGACTGAGGGTGAGTCCTTTTTCTTTTAGTTAAAAATATCGCCCCAATTTCAGGGGCGATATTTTTAGTTTTCAGTTTCTGCTTCGGCTCGCTTGAGGGCCTTTTCTGCCGCAAGGCGTTCCTTCTCGCGGTTTGCCTTAATTTGCTTTTCGTCGCGGAAGCTAAACTTAATGGCGGTCCCAACAAGGTCAAAGTTTTCACGCATGACGCGCTCAAGGTGACGCTTATAGCTCCAGTGAATAAACTTGAGGTTACTTCCGTAAATCACAAACCATGGTGGCGAAACGTCTGTTTGTACCATGTAGCGAAGGCGTGGATGGGTGTTCTTGAGCCCTGAAGGTGGATGTTGGGCAACGGTCTTTTGAAGAAGGTCGTTGAGCTTACGAGTCTTAAACTCTTGGGTGCGACGTTCTTGGATTTCAAGGACGAGGTCAAAAAGCTTTGAGACATTTTGCCCGGTAACGCTGCTGGTGAAGATGAGTGGCACCCATGGCACGAAGTCGAAAGTACGAGAGATGCGTGGCGCGAGTGCGTCACGAGTGAAGGCATCTTTATCCATGACGCTATCCCACTTGCTTACAACGATAACCATTCCCTTGCCGGCTTCGTTAATGATACCAGCGAGGCGCTGATCAAGCTGGGTGTTGAGCTCGTTTACATCCATGAGGAGGAAGCAGATATCAGATTCTTCAATTGCTTGAAGAGTGCGGAGGACGCTGAACTTTTCAATGCCCACTTCTTGCTTACCTTGACGGCGCACGCCGGCAGTGTCGAGAAGCTCAATATATTCGCCTTTGTACTTTACTTTAACGCGGTTGATATCACGGGTTGTGCCGGCGATATTTGCAACCAATGCTTGCTGCTTGCCCGCCAGAGTGTTGAAGAGATTGCTCTTCCCCACGTTTGGGCGGCCAATTAGTGAGACGCGAATGGCGTCGTGGTCTTGTTGAGTTTTAGCGGGAATAAGTTCAGTAACACGTTCAAGTGTTTCGTGAATACCGATGTTGTGCTCGGCACTAGTTGGGATGATTTCCTTAATACCAAGGCGACGGAATTCATCTACTGGAAGGCTTTCTTTGAGGTCTGACTTGTTAGTGAGAAGGATGACAGGCTTTTTGCTCCTTAGGGCCTTCTTTGCCACGATGCGGTCTTCGTCGCCAACGTATTCAGTGCTGTCGGTAACAACAAGAATAACATCTGCGGCATCAGCAGCTTCGGCGATCTGATCTTGAATAGATGCCTCAAATTCGTCATTTGGGTCTTTGAGGCCGGCAGTGTCAACGAGCCAGAACTGGTGGTCACCATAGGTCACCTTTCCAAGGACGTTATCCCTAGTTGTTCCGGCTTCTCGCGCAACAATTGCTTGACGAGACTTTAAGAAACGGTTAAAAAGCGAACTTTTTCCTGCGTTCGCTCGTCCAATAATTGCAACGGTTGGTAGTTTTGATGCCATAACAGAGGTAATTGTAGCATAGTTTTGAGGTTTTGGCGAGCGTAAGCAGTTTGAGTGAGAAAAATATTTCAGCACCACTCTTTTTTTGTGTCATCAGAAAACACATATCTTTTATATGTTAAGAGTATGTTTGCTATCGGAACGTATAATGAGACACACAGGAGAATGTTGATTTTGGCGAACTCAAAGACGACGTTCGCTAGCTTTAAATTCACCCGGTTTTAACTCAGCGATAAGATACGGTCCAAAGCTAATCCTGTGCAATGCCGTAACACTATAGCCCAGCGTATCAAACGTGCGGCGGATCTGTCGATTGCGGCCTTCATGCATGGTCACGAGCCAGTCGGTCCGCTCGTCATTCCGGCGTTCAAGGCTGAGTTTGCTTGGTCCATCTTCAAGCGCAATGCCGTAATCACTAATCATCTGTTGGTGAAGTGGCTCAAGTGGTTTATCAAGGGATACTTCATAATTCTTAATCTTATAAAACTTCGGGTGGGTCATTTCGTAGGCAAAGTCACCGTCATTGGTGAGGATGAGAAGTCCGCTACTGTCTTTATCAAGACGCCCTACTGGCTTGAGATCGTGAAATTCTTTTGGGAGTAAATCATAAAGTGTTGGATTGTCGCCTTGTTGCTTGCGAGATGAGACGTATCCGGCAGGCTTATTAAAGAGAAGATAAGTGTAATTTTCTTTTTCTTTAACAATCGTACCATCCACGGTAACAGTATCACCTGTTTCGAGACGGCCGCCAAGCGTCGCGACGGTGCCGTTTACCCAAACACTCCCCTTCTCAATAAGCAAATCAGCCTCGCGTCGTGAGACTCCGAGGTGAAATGCTAAATATTTATTAAGCCGTTCTGTCATATCTATAAGTGTAGCACGGACTATTGCTGCGGCGGTTGTGGAGGCTGTGTTTCCCCGCCAAGCGCTTGTGCCATTTGGCTGGCAATGTCTTGTGTTTGCTGAGGCGCAGTTGGGTTTACGAGCGGTTCAATAACTCGTTCGCCGAGCGATGCTGGTGCGGGTGATGAAAATGGCGCAGTAGGCTGTGGAAGATTTGATTCAACAGGAGCAGCTGGCGCTGGAGCGACCGGCTGTGGAGTTGGTTGCGCTACGGGTGTTGCCATGACTGGCTCTGGGGCTACGGGTGCTGCCGGAGTTTGAATTGGTGCCACTTCTTGTTGAGGAGCTATAGGAGCTTGTGGTGCGGGCATTGGTTGAGGTGTTGGTGCTGCGACAGGTGCCGGCGCAACTTCTGCTGGAGCTGGTGCAACTGGTGTAGGTGCAGCCGCTGGTGGCTGAATAGGTGCGGGCATTTCTACTGGTGCTTCAGGAAGTGGTGGAAGTTCGGGCATTGTGACCGCAGGTTCTTCTACTACGGGTGCCACCACTGGGAGTGGCGCTTCAACCGGTGCTACGGGTGTAGGAGCAACAGCCGGAGCTGGTGCTGCTGGCATAGGTTCCATAGAAACAGGTGCTGGAGTAGGAATAACCGGTGGTGCTGGTGCTGCTGGCATTGGAGCTGGAATAGAGTTTGTCTCTACCGCAGTGGCAGCTGGTGCAACTTGGCCTGGGCCAAATTGTGGAACAGCAGCCGGCGCGACGGAGTCGCCAATGACTTCATGGACCGTACGAACGACGTCTTCAATGCCAACTTGAGACTTAACAAGATAGCGGTCCGCACCGAGTGCTTCGCCGCGGGCGCGTTGATCTTCGCTTGAAAGCGCGGTCATCATAATAACTTTCACGTCTTTTGTCTCGGTGGTGCTGCGAAGAATATCGAGCATATCAAAGCCGCTGATCTTTGGCATCATAACATCGCTAATAATAAGATTTGGACGCTCCTTGATTGCCATTGCAAGTGCTTCTTCACCATCACCGGCAGATACAATTTCGTACCCTTCGGCCATCAAACGAACGCCATAAATCTCGCGTAAGCTTTTATCGTCCTCGACTAATAGGATTTTTGCCATAATTACTCTTTATTCTACCTAACTTATGTGAAAATTACTATACTTCTTATGCTTAATCTTAAAACCCATCGTGTACTACCTTCCGATACCCTGTTCACGCTGCTGTTTTGCGAGCTCTTCAAGTTGACGGACGCGTTCGGCGATTTGGTCTCGGGTGAGACTTTCTCCGCGTGGAACTGTCGTAGCTGGACGTGCTGCTGCAGGTTGCTGCTGCGGAGGTGTGGGTACCGCCGGTGTTTGTGGCTGCTGTGCGATAGGCGCTACGGCTTGCACTGGGGCTGGCTGTGCTGGAATTGGAGTAGGTTGAGGTGGGAGTTGCTGCGTTGGGGGTGCAGCGGACGCTACTTCTGGTTGTGTAGGTGGCGCTGGTGCTGCGACAACGGGCTGAGTTGGTGCCGGTGGCAGAGGGTTACTTTGTGGTGGTGTTGGGACACCAGGTGCTTCTTCTGGCACTTGTACTGGGATAGTGATAGGCTCTGGGCGGATGGTCGATGCCTCTTCTTGCTTTAAGCTTTCAGCTTCTTGTGTGCTGATACGCGGTAATTCAAGGAAGAAAGTACTCCCCTCCTTGAAGGTGCTTTCTGCCCAAATTCTTCCGTTCATTGATTCCGCAAGGCGACGTGACAAGTAGAGTCCGAGGCCGGTGCCGCCAATTTCCTGGCGGTCTGCATTGTCAATGCGATAAAACTTTTGGAAGAGGTGTGTTAAGTCCTCGGCTGGAATCCCAAGGCCAGTGTCTTTAATGCTTACTACTACCCTATCCTCTGACCCGGCGATATCTACTGTGACTTCGCCTTCCGGAGTGTATTTGATGGCGTTTTCGATAAGATTATCGATAATCTCGCGCATGTGACTTGGGTCTTGATGAACGTAATAGACGGGCATGAGTTTACGCTGCGCGCTTGATTGCCCCGGGTTGAAAATGAGGCGCAACCCCTTATCGACTGCTTTTTGGTTGAGCCCTTCGGCAAGCTCCTGAACAAAAGGAACGAGATCAGTGACTTTTGGAATGTTTGTCATCCTGCCATCTTCTGCTTTTGAAACGTCGAGCAGGTCTTGGAAGAGGCGGCCGAGGTGCGCCGCGGAATCCTGGGCCTTTTTAATAAAATCAAAGGCTCGCTGGTCAATAGTGGCGGTGTTTGGGTTGAGCGCGAGGCCAAGATAGCCTTCAATAGAAGCAACCGGTGTGCGCATTTCATGACTTGCTGTACTGATAAACTCTGCTTGCTCTCGCTCTTCGGCGCGTTCTTTGGTGACATCGCGGAAGATGATAATAACACCGGAGCCGCTGGAATCAATTGGAGAGACGGTTACTGAAATAGACACCTTTTGTTCTGCTTTTGTGAGGGCTACAAGCTTATTGCCGTGTGCCATTTGGTTTGTGTTGAGCACTTCCTGTACGGGGTTTTGTGAGTCATCTAGGGGCTTGTTTTGTTCGTCGGTGAGTTTGAGTACGGATTTGTAATTTAGGAGCAGTGCATCTTGCTTGCCCCATCCGAGAATATTTTGAGCGGCCGGGTTGATAAGCTGTACAATTCCTTTTCCATCAACCGCAATCACCCCGTCACCGATGGCGTTAATAATAATCTCAGATTTAGCGGCAACCTCTGAAAGCTGACTGGCGAGGTGCTTGACGTTTGTCCCGGATGGGTCTGGTTGCTCGGCGTGTTCCCGAAAGAGGAATAGTCCAAGACCAAGCGGTAGTAGGCTACTGAGCGAAATGGCAATTGCCGTTGGAGTTGAGAGGTCTTGATTAAGGTATGCGGCAGCAGTATAGCTTCCGGTGAGAATAATAGTAAGAAGCCAGCCATATGCTCCAAAAATTGGAGAGAAAAAGACCACTAACGCCCAGAATGCTATAAATGGAGAGACGATTCCTCCGCTCTGCTGAACACTATAGGCGGTAGTGAGCGCGAAGAGAATGAAAGCGAAAAGCGCCACTGTGCGAGGGGTTTCGGTGGGGTTCTTCTTCAGGAGAGAAAGGCCGATTATCCCTATTGCAAGAGATAAAGCCGCCCCCGCTAACGCAATACCATCAAAAGCGCCACTATTAAAAAGTGGCTTGGTAATAGCGGTGTAGGTGCTGTAGAGCGCACCGTATACAACGGATGCAACAATAATCGCCGTAAAAAACCGACGATACCACGACGACGAAAGTTTTAATGGAGCCATTCTTTAAGTTGCCTACCCTTTTTGTATACCTCTTACGCTTAAGTATGCGCTATAAGGGGCGGAATGGCAAGATTATTTTAGCTGTTGCTGGGCTGCCGTGCGAGCGGAATTGAGTGATGTTTCGTCCGGAATCATAATATAGAGCGGCTGCGCACCCATGCTATAGGTTGGCCCCATACTGCCCGTGCCATCAACGCTCATAGAACGAGTGGTCCAACGCTTCGCATCTGAAACCTGCTTATTTGCAAGGCTTGTGATGAAGGACGGTGGTAGATTAGTTTGAATTGCCCCCTGTGCGGCACCAAGGATTGACTGATAGTTTGCGAGGGCTCCAGGTGTACTGAGTTTATTGACGAGCGCCTCAATAACGCGCTGTTGATTACGTCCGCGTTGGCGGTCACCTTCCGAGAAGCTGTAGCGTTCGCGTGAAAACGCAAGTGCATCTTTTCCATTAAGGTGATTTTGTCCCTCGTGGAATGACTTGAAAGCGCGGTCAGAATAGACATCAACGCCACCCACCGCATCAACAATAGTAACGAGTGACGAGAAGTTAATACGGATATAGTACGGAATCTCGATGCCGTAGAGGTCTTCGAGTGTTTGACGTGACATATCAATACCGTAGACACCGGCGTGAGTAAGTTTATCTTTCGTGCCGGTTGTGCCATGGAGCTGCACGTAATAGTCGCGCGGCGTATTAATGAGGAGGAGGTTTCGTGTTGTCGGGTTTGCAACCGCAAGCATATTCACATCGCTGCGTGAAACGGCGCTAATTTCTCCGTAGGTATCGATACCGCTGATGTAGAGTGCGAATGGCTTTGAGGCGTCAGCGTTGTCTTTTGTGGCGGTAGCCCCCTTCACCTTGATAGTAAACGTGGCAATAACCTCAAAGTTTTGATCGAAGTCTTCATAAGATTCTTTGGCAAGCTGTACATTGGCGGTATTGAGTACGGTTGTGTCGATCGTGTCAGCCTTAAGGTCTTCCATCGCCGCTTTGGTTGTTGGATAGTCTTTTGGATCAGCTTTTGTGTGATTTTTAAGCTCTTTTTTAGACTCTTCAAGGTAAGGGTCGGTGTGCACGAGACCAGCAGTTTTTGCTTTCTCAGTTGTCATTGAGCGGTCTTTTTCTGCAATGATTGAATACGTAACGGTCTGGTATTCACCCTCCTGAATGCCACGAAGAAAATTCATGACGGAAATATTAAATGATGCAACAGCAATACTGATAATTGAAATAACGACAGCAAAAATTGCGGGTGCAATAAGACGCTTTGGCGGTGTCTTTTTAGAAAAAAGTGGCTTTAGTGTGAGCCAGAGACCAAACCCGCCAAGTATCACAAGGATAGCGAGCCAAAGTGCCGGTAGTACGCCGCCGATAAAAAGAGTTATCACTGCAACTGCTGCGAGGAGGATGGTGATGATACCAAGATATTGAGGGGTACTACTGATGATCTTCTTGAATTTTGGATGTTGGTACCAAGGAGTGGTACTTGTTTTTTGAGATGACTTTGGCATATTCTATTATTATATCACATTTTACGTTTTAATGCTAGTCGAGCACGGAGTGATTGAATGCTTGCAAATACGCCAATGCCAATCGTACCAGCAACGGTATCAAGCAGGACATCACGCACTTCCCCACTTCGTCCAGGTATAAATAATTGGTGAATCTCATCGAGCGCCGCATACCCGAACACGACACATATACTGATAAGAATTGCTTTTCTACGTGACGGCACTGTCTTATGTAGCGCGTTGAAGACGAGTACTCCGAGAATGAAGTATAAAATAAAGTGAGCTGATTTTCGGACGAAAAATGTTAATAGATTGCCATCGGCATCAGGAGTAATCGGTTCAATAAATGCGACAAAGAAGCCACTTTGCTTGTCTGACGAGCTGGCGGGCTGGTGTGAAAATAGGAAGATGCTAAGCATCCAGAGGCCAATGAGTCCGTAGCGAATCCACATTATTATTTTTGAGCCACCACGTTATTTGCGTGAAGCCAGCCATCTGGACTGCCAGCGTCGAGATATTGCCCTTTTGCCTCGCCCACCATAATGGTGCCACCTTGTTCAACGTACGTATTGATAGCATCGGTAATTTCAAACTCACCACGCACTGGATTGGCTGGTAGTGTTTTGGCGAGTTCAAAAATCTTCTTATCAAACAGGTAAAAGCTGGCGTTATTGAGATTACTTGGCGCATCTTCTGGGGCAGGCTTTTCAACAATTTGCACGAAACGATTTGCGGCATCTTTCTCAATAATGCCGTACTTTGAGACATCCTCTTCTGGTATTGGTACACCGAGGAGTCCAGACGAAGCGCCACTTGCCTCTACTTGTTGAATAAGATCGGCTGCGTTTGAGCCGTTATCATCCCGGAGGAAGAACTGATCCCCCATAATCACAAGTACGGATTCACCTTCTTCTATATGGTCACTCGCAAGACCAACGGGGATACTTGTTCCATACCCCCCCTCGCTTGGCTGGGTGATATAGTGGAATGTAATGTTTTGTGGTGGTGCAACCAGTGAAAGTTTTTCAGTTTTGTTGTTACGCGTAAGGTAACGATTAAGCGTCTCATTGGCGGAATAGTATTGCTGTATCTGGGTACTTCCCTCGGCAACGACGAAATAGATATCGGTGATACCAGCTGCAATTACGTCCTGTACAACGTAATCAATTACGGGCCGCGTACCGATGGGCAGCATACACTTCTCTACTGCTTTAGTTATTGGGAGCATGCGTGTACCCCAGCCGGCTACGGGGATGAGGGCTTTTTGGATGATCATGGGTTTAGTATAGCGCGAAAGCTGTAAGACGGTAAGTGATTAGATTGTGAATAGAAAACAGCACCCGTAGGTGCTGGCTGGTTAGAGTTGTTATTTAGTAGCTATCTGAGTAGATTGCTTCAAACATTTTCTCTCCTAAGTACTTAATTTGTTAATCCTATAATAGCAAAATCGAGCGATAACTACAAGCGCTTTGAGCTTCTGTCATGCTTCTTCTCGTTTTTTTGAAGCGCCTTTTCTGTCATGGTATGATTGCTATTTTCACGCGATACCCAGCGACGATACACTCTTGAAACGTAAGGGTAGTAGTTTTCATCATCGAGCGATCGGTTATTGAGTTTTTGAATCAGCATAGCGGCATTGCGTACAAATGGTAGGAATGTCTGGTGAAGCGATCCATAGAGGTAGTTAGTGTCGGCGGCTCCGCTTTCAATTTCCATGCAGACAGTCTCAAGCTCGTTGAGCGTGAAGGCGATGAACGTTGCGACATTTTGGTGCTCGGGTAGATTATCTGCAATGTCCTTAGGGAGAAGATCTATGTAAACGAGACCGTCGCGACGCTTTAGGGTACGCAGCTGGTTGTCGTAAAGATAGTCGAAGTACTCTTTTTTGTCATGAGTGGTGATTGGAAAGTTGGACAGCTCATCGTTTGTAAACCGAAGCTTTGCTTTGCGATCAATCTTGTTTGTAATGGTGCTGAGGATGGGGTTTCCTTCAAAAATTTGATACACCAAACTGACACGGTGAACGAGGTGTGATGCGTAAGTGCGCATAATCTCTGCTGACTTTTCTTGGCGCTGCACTTTTCTGCTGGAAAGGTATTGATAAATAGCATAGTATGAAGCGGCAACTGCCGTAAGTGCCATTGTTACATCGGCCCAGGTGGAAAGCGCCTGAGGGTTCACGAGCGCTACGATAGTGAAAGAACCGCTAATAGCAAGAATGGTTAGTATAAGGGCGACCCAATAGCGTGTTTTCATAATTGAATTTATTTTACAGTATAGCGATATGTAGGCAAAGCATATGCGCTATATGACGAGGTCTATTCGCAGGCGATTCCGTCACCGTCTCTATCAAGGTGCGATGCGTAGCCAGCCTGGCCGCGATAGATTGGAGTGACGCCAGCGTTGCGAGCCGCGGTACAGTTTTTGTAGTAGGCGTTATTGCTGGATGATGTTTCGTTACGTGTTGATGTGCTCTGGCGTGCAGGTTGTGACGTCGGTGCAACGTACGTACCAACATGAACTACTGTGTTAACGGGCTCTCTCGTTGTTGTTGCGCCTACGAGCTTGCGTCCCGTCTCTTTGCCGTCGAGATAGGTTACTTCATACGTTTCGGTCTGCTCTCCGTGTGTACCTTCGCTAATAGTTCGCCGCTCCCCTTTTGGAAGAGTAGCATCTGCTTTTTCCGTTGTGCTATGTGGGAGTGTTTTCTTTACCTCTTCTACTTTTGTAGTTGGTTGTGGAGCGGCTGATTTAACAACCGTGTTCTGGGTCTCTGTGTTGGGTGGGGTCGCTCCCCCTAGGGCATTGCCAATACCACCAAGAACGAGTACTCCAAGTACACTTCCCGTAATAATCTTTGCTTTTGAAAGTTTCTTTTTTGGTGCGGTTTCCTTGGGTTGGGATTTGCTTGGGTTGTGTGGTGTAGGGGTTGGGGCTTGGTCCATGGAGTCTCCTGTTTGGAGTTATTGTACCATTAGCTCTAATTTTAATTAATATTAGCTGAGGACTTTTTGAATACTTTTTGTATCAAAACCCTCCCTATACCCTGATTGATCCTTATTGATCCTGCTGCAACTAAAAGACCTCCAGCTAAGACGGTCCAAATATCACTCATATAGTAGCCCGTCGCGGCAATAACGTAAAGCAACCCGAGTTTCCAGAAAATCCCACGCTCGTATGTAATATTCACATACTTCTTCATATCGTAATGACGGAAAATTGCCATACTGAGAAATGCTACACCCATAGCAATTGCAGCGGCATAAATGCCTATGAAGTGAATGAATACCAATGTAAAACTAATATTGATAACTGCGGCCATTATTGAAGTTGTCATCACTTGTTTTGTAAGTTTCTTTGCGATGTATATGGCACTATAGAGTCCCACGATAGAGTTAAAGAATGCACCGATAATAAGGATTGGTATATACATGTAGGCTTCGGCGAATTCTTGATTGACAAATAGTCCAAATATAAAAGGCACACCAGCAATAATGAGTGCTCCAAATGCACCAAAGAGCTTAATGCTTGCGTTCATGGTCTGGGAGAAGAATTTGTCACGGTCAGGGCTATTAATATGTACTGAGGCTGATTCTGTCCATGACATACCGAAGAATGAGAAAAGACCACTAAATATCAACGGGAACTTGTATGCAACCGCATAGATACCATTTGCTGCAACGCCGAGGATGATTGTGATAATCGTTCTGTCGGCGGCGTTAATGACCCACCATGAGATACCGTTGGGTATGAGAGGTGTTGAGTATCTGAGGAGCTGCTTTTTTAGCGTCCTATCCCCTGCCCCAATGCCAATATACTTATGTAGGCGAAGTGCTGCTATAAGATATAATGCCCCGATAGCATTCGCCAGTGCAACCGCAAGGAGCATGCCGTCTGCACCCATTCCCATGAATACGATGAAGGTGATGTTTGCAGCAATTGTTGCAAGACCGGTAACAATACCTCCAATAGCAAACTGGAGATTATTACCAAAACCACGTGCTATTTGTAGGAAGAAGTTCGAGAATATCATGGCTATGATTGCACTAATGATATACCCACCGTGAGGAATTGTGATGAACGTGCTTACCGTAAGATACAGTGCGATTGCTACGAGTGCACCGAGTACTACGATATGTAGTGCATTGGTGATAATTTGTTTTTTCTCACCTTCGTTTTTGCGGGCATCGATAAG
The DNA here is from genome assembly GCA_025349965.1 of Candidatus Saccharibacteria bacterium TM7i. Classification (GTDB taxonomy): domain Bacteria; phylum Patescibacteriota; class Saccharimonadia; order Saccharimonadales; family Saccharimonadaceae; genus Microsaccharimonas. The sequence continues at coordinate 515,725 of CP075337.1, read as the reverse complement.
AAAGCGAAATACCCCCATTTCTAGTGAAAGCATAGCAAGCGGTACGAGCAGCGCGACATATGTGAGTGCGAGGTCTACTGTGCCGAATTCAGCAACGGACAAGTACGCGGTGTAGAGCGGAAGAAGGAGGAAGGTTAAGAATTGCGTCGATATCTTGCCGATAGCGATGATGAGGGTGTTTTTGACGAGAGTTGTATTGCGAGACATGATTACGCCCTAGTAAGCACCTTATCGAGTTCTTGGAATTGTGTTTCTGCGAGTTTCTTTTGTGCGCTTACGTCAACAATAGGTATTGAATCAAAGTCTACTGTGTCGACATCAAAAGAGTCGATTTTACGAATATCGATAATTTGACCAGGAAAGTTCATATCTTTAAGGATGTTTATAGTTTTGTCACTATAAGCCATTGGGAGTACTTTTTTGCCAAAGACAAGGCCGAGAATATTCGCATGGAAGCGTGAGCCGATAATAAGCTCAGAAGAAGCAAGCAGTTGTAGTGACTCTTGGAGGTTGCCGCGATAATTAAACAACTGTACCTTCTCGCGGATCTCTCTAGGTAGTAGGCTGGCTATCCTTTCACATGCTTTCTCGTCGCCCTCGTATTTACAGAATGACATATATGTAACCCTATAACCCTCTTCGGTAAGTTTTTTCGTGAGAGAGGCTATGGCCCGATCATACTTCCGGGCTACGTCTGTGCCAAACTTCTTATAGCTGTCGATGATTGATACTATGACATTTTTAGTACTACTTATGGCTGCATACGCTTCGGTATTGAGACTGAAAGCAATGTCAGTGGATAATCGTACGTTATCAAGCCCACTTACTAGCGCATAAGAGTTTGCGTCTCTCAAGCAGACATCGGCACTTGCCTTAAATATATCCTCAACTATAGAAAGAAAATCCGCCGATGAATACGGGCCAATATTGGATCCTAGAATAAATGCAGGAGCCTTGCTGGATGTAAATAAAGCTCTCTCGGAATACCACCTCTTTATATCTTCACCTTCAATCAATATGGAGCCACCAATATATGCGAAGGCATCGACTTTCTTTGTTATTGATTTCAACGCTAGGTTCGTATGAAATAGCTTATCTAATCCACGTAGCACAACTGACTTAATTGGGGTTAGTACTCTAACGCTCTTGCCACTTATGTCTGCTGGAACTTGGGCGCCATTGGTAATAATGTTCACATTTTTGTAGCGCTCTGCTGCTATATATAGAAATAAATCATCACCGAGATTTTCGGCATTATAGAACCTTATTGCTAGAGTCTTTTTTCTCATGATGCCCCACTTTTTATTGATTTTAGAAAATTTTTTGCTGAAGATAGCATTAGTATGAATACAATGCCGGCGTACGATATTGTTGCATATATCTTGCTGCTGGTGTTTGTGTTTAGTGGGTCTCTTATAATTAACGACCGATACCTTTTTATTATATCTCTAGCTGCCGCAAAGTCGGCCTTGAAGGTAGCTCTAGCTTGCCCTATGGCTAATAATATATATATAGCTTCCATGAAGACTCTATTTTTAGCCGCAGATACGGACGCCGTATCACCCCTTCTCTTGCAGTCTTCAAGTATACCTTTGCAGATGTTCAAACCCTTAAACCTATCATGAGTGTACGGTCTTTGCATAGCGCTTGTGTTGTGAATTCTGTAGTAGTATCCAATAAAATTTGAAGTAACAATGCTACTTGCCTTATATATAGATCTGTAGCTAACGTCAAGGTCTTCGGCTACTTTAACGCCTTCCATATACCTGATATCTTTTAGCACCTCTTTTTTAAATAGCTTACAGACCGGTCCTGCAACGATACTTTTTTGATAAAGCAAGTCTAATACTGCGTCGCTTGGGCTAAGTAGTATCGTGTTCTGGTGTAGGGGCCGGGTGTCCGCTATGACCGGTGCATCACTATTGAAGTGCTGAAGAGAGCATGTCGAAATGTCGGCACCTGAATTGATTAGATTATCATATAAAACCTGAATGTACTCATTGGAGACAATGTCATCGCTATCTATGAATGCTACAAAATCGCCTTTTGCCAGCTCCAGTGCTTTGTTTCTAGCGACCGACACGCCTCCGTTCGGCTGACTAATAGTCAAGACTCTATCATCTATGCGCGCAAAATCTAAGCAGATAGATTCACTATTGTCCGTCGAGCCATCATTTACCAAAATTACTTCGAGGTCTTTGTGTGTTTGGTCTAAAATAGAGCGCACTGTCACCGCAAGATATTTGTCGGCATTATAAACCGGAACTATAATAGACACTGTCATGGTTTTAATCCTTCAAGGGTGATAATTTTCGACTGATCAAGCTCAAAGCTATTCAATATTGCATTAGCCCAGTCGATATCCAGGCCTGCTAGTGAATAGATCTGGAAAAAGATACTGCCAGTCACAATAAAGATGAGCGCTACAACTCCGAACGAGCGCCACAATGGGATTGACCTCAATGAGTATTTTCCAGCTCCTGAGTAGAATAGTGCGAGTATCAGGGGTATGTTAAGCAAAAATAGATAACGTCCCGCGGTCAGAAGCCTACCTCCGATAACAGGATAGACCAGACAACCGATACCCGCAAGTAGAACCGCTATATTAACATCAACCAACAGACTACCGTTCTTGGACTTCAGCTTATAGATAATCAGTATAACCAAGGCAATAATACTAAACGCAAGATTAAACCAGAAGAAGTAGCTCGTCGAAGATTCGCTTGCTCCAACATAGAAACCTAGTTTAAGTATCGTATCTTCTATACCCGGGAGATTAAGATGTCCCAGAACACCAAATATAAATGGAACTAGCAGGACTGGTGTCATGTATAGGATGGCTACACTCGGAAGTGTAGCTCTCTTCCTAATAATAAGACTCAACAATCGAATCGCTATGAGGATCAAAGCAGATGCATGAGTGAGACAGGCTACCACATATGCGAGCCATGCCAACTTCTTTTTGCCACGGTTCTCCATATATAGACCTAGGGCAAATAGCGCCACGGCTATTCCGTATCGAATGCCTGTTATCGTCGTAACTATCTGGAAGCAGAGTATGAAAATTAGAAGGGCAAGGTTTGTTTTCTGTGGAGATGAATTGTTCTGCTTGCTAATGTTGAGAACTATGTAGAAATAGACAGCATAGCAAATAAGCGATACAAATATGAGAATATAATGATTTCCCAATAGGCTACTAACTGTATACATCATTAGATATGATAATGGATCACTGTTCTGCAGAATTTCACCCAATGCTTGTGCTACTGGCATGGACGTAAGTGTATTCATAAACATAAAATACCTCGTCATGTCTAAATCACCTGCTGGATAGAAGTTAGACAAAACCATGCCAAGACCGGTAGCAAAGATTAATCCTGAGATGTATTTATATTTAACATCCTTAAATTTCAACATTAAAGCCAAAGATATGACACACGATAACACAGGTGTTACAAATACAAAAAATAGAGCTGCAATAGTAAGAAATAGCATAGCTAGAATCTACTCCTTAAGCGCCTTCTGTAGATGCTAGCCCTTAGGCTATTTGGCATTATAGCTACTGCCGATCGCCCTAGACACGATTTAAGTATCTGGCTATCCGGCATAATCTTAAGTCGGCGTACTTTTATATAGAAGGCAATAATATTAGATATATACGAGAAGCCACCTCTTCTGGAAATCATTGAGCTCCCTGCTCTAGCTCGAACCAGTGACTCCTGGATATTATGAAATTTACCACCGGCTGACAATACTCTTAGCCATAGATAATAATCCTCAAAGAAGGGGCATGGTTGGTATTGACCAACCCTTATAATCGCAGATTTCTTAAAGACCACAGCCATATGATTAAACGCATTACGGCCTTTCATAAAATTAACTATCTCATCATGACTTTGTGGCACCTCTCGAACTGATAACTTGCGAAGCATATCTTCATCATACTCATCAATATTACTGCCTAGTATCGATACCTCGGGGTGTGCGTCTAGAAAACGCATTTGCCTATCAAATCTATTCGGAAGGGATATGTCATCCGTGTCGACTCGCATAACATATTCAGAGCTAACTCTCTCAAGGCCCTTATTTAAAGCTTCACCAAGACCCACATTCTGCCCTAGCTCAACTACTACAAAAGAGGTTTCGGCGTGTTTTTTAATCGATTCATCAATAACAGCCTCTAGCTCATCACCGAGTGGTCCGTCCTTAACGAGCACTACCTCATTTGGAAGCAGTGATTGGCTAAAGATACTGTCTAGGGCAGCCTTAAGATATTCAGGTTTTTCCTTGTAATACACGGAGGTTAATACCGAAAAACTTTTCACTATAACACACCTTTGTACAACTTTTCGTACTGCCTCATCATAACCTCTTGTGTTAAGTACTTTTGATGATAGTTTACGGGCGTAAGCCTCGTGCCCATGCTTTTGACCAACTCATCTTTCTTGGCGGAAAAATTACCGTTACTAAATATCGTACCGATATACTTTGACGGATCGATATCTATCACTTCTCTGTGAGATGGGATATCAGATAGTAACAAGTACAATCCTTTGCTAAGAGCCTCTATTATAGAAATTGAGAATCCCTCTGACAATGAAGCCGAGACATACACATCCGATACTCTATGATAGTCTTCTACATTGTCTTTAAATCCAACAACATGGATACCATCTCCGGCATTTTCTACGCAGTACTCATACTCTTCACCGTCGCCAACAATAATGAGATGCTCATTTGCAGATCTACTTACCCTAAAATTGAGAATAAGTTCCTTTATATTTTTCCTCTTAGATAATCGACCTATGTAAAGATACACCCTATCGCTCGGTTTAATACCCATGGTGGCTCGAATTTCATCTCGTATCGATACGCTTTCTTGCGTCGATTCACTACCATACCCGTTATGGATAAAAGTTACCCTTCTTACAAACGGCCGAATCGCCTTCATTCCATCCTTGGAACAGCAGACAGCTAGCCTAATTCTCCTTAAGTACAGCAAGTGAAGTGTTGTATATAGCAGACCTTTAATAGGTCCGAATGTACTCTTGTAGTCTGCCGGCATATTGTTATGAATTGTCGTCAGCGCCTTCTGGCCAAATCCAGACCTTGCAACCGCAATATCAGAAAGAATCCCATGAGAGTGTATAACACTCACGCCGCACCCCTCTAGGTAGGCCCTGAGTCTACGAGTGCCCTTGGTTATTATGTGGCGCTTGGAAACTCCCAGTACTACGACCTTCGCTCCTACTCTCCTTAAACGCTCTGCGCCAGCACTATCGTTAGGACCGAAGAAGGCTACTACTATTACATCATTTCGATCACTAATCCCATTAACCATAGCCTCCACTACTTGATTCGGGCCACTGTTTTTTATAGAGTTAATGACATAGACAATCTTCATGATTACCCTCGAGCTAGTTCGTTTCCATTCTGGCTTCGCAAAACATCCAGCTCCTCATGAATCCCACCCTTGCCGAGCTCGTGAGCTTCGTGGTCAAAGAGTGTTTTCACGGTCACAAAAATAACCTTAAGATCCCCACGAAGTGACATGTTGTCAACGTATTCAACATCGTAGTTGATTTTTTCGTGAATGCTAAGGTTGTTGCGACCGTATGCCTGTGCAAGACCGGTGATGCCTGGGCGAACGTTGTTACGGCGGCGTTGTTCTAAGTTCATGTGCTCATAGTAGGTCGGAATCCATGGGCGTGGCCCAATGAATGACATGTCGCCGCGCAGGACATTAATAAGTTGTGGAAGCTCATCAAGTGACGTGGCTCGGAGAATCTTGCCGACCTTTGTTACTTTATCGCCACTCTTAGCGTCGTGCACATCGTTGTCTTTTGCCATACTGCGGAATTTTCGCATGGTAAAAAGTTCGCCATTAAGGCCGGTACGCTCCTGCTTAAAAATTGCTGGTCCGCGGCTGGTGAGCTTGACAATAATGGTAATGGCTATAAACACAGGACTTGTGATAATGAGCAGAAAACTTGCCCCAGCAAAATCTAGCGTTCGTTTAATGAAACGTTCGTACATGGTTATCCAAACTTTTCTTTAAGTTAATAATTAATTTATTTCGCAACGTGTGGTGTTGCCGTAGGAGTGTGCCGCTTTTGGCGTTGTTCCTGTGTGTACTGCTGGTGTGCTGTAAGTCAAAATGTTTTAAGAAAACGGTACACGTAATTTAAGACTATTTTAACACACTTTCCTATTTTTTGGTAGCGCTTTTTCCAGCCTTCTTGCCGCGCTTTGAAGCCTTTTCCGGCTTTTTACCAGACTGCTTTGAGGCCTTTTTTGGCTGCGCCGCAGCAACGATTTCTTCATCATCTGTTGCATTTTCTTCAACAGCCCAAAGCTCATCTTCTACTGCGTCCGCTGCGGGAGTGTTCACATTTTTTGTTCGGGAAGAAACTGTTGCCTTTTTTGCATCAGTATCAGTGGTAGAAGTGTTATTTTTCTTTGCTTGGCGGGAAGTTTTCTTAGCGCGTTTTTCAGTTGCACGGGTGCGTGCTGGGTTGCTATTTTTGTAGTCGTAAACGAAGAATAGTGCAATGATTGCCGCAAAGAAAGTGGCTGCCATAGCAAGTCCAACCTGCATAACTGTTTTAACGTTAAACGGTTTGCTTGGAAGGCTGGCGGTGTCAACGCTTTTAATATTTTCAGAGTTCTTAAAGATGTTGCTAGCGCGTTCTTTGAACGTATCAACGGATGCGGTCAAAAGTAGCTGGCTTGTCTTTGGGTCTGGGTCGGCAATAGATACCTTGAGAACGTCGGTATTCTTGTCGGTTACTGCTGTTGTACGAGCAAGAAGCTGTTCGTAGCTGCCGTTATAGCCCTTTTCGCGCACAACTGTTTCAAGTACAAGGCGTGACTTGAATAGTTCGGCGTAGTTATTATTAGTAGTGGTGTCGGCAGCGCTTGTGCGACCGGTGACAATCATGGTTGCTTCACTCTTGTAAAGCGGCGTTTGGATAAGGCCCGTGTAGGCTACTCCGATAATCGCGCCTACAAACAACGCACCTAGTAAGTTGAGCCAGTTTTTTGCGTAGTAGCGCATTAAATCATACAGATTAATTTCTTGCATTAACACTTCCCTTTGTTTTTGCATTGGTATATTATTTCATCATACAACAAATTTGACAAAATGTAAATACCTTGCCCCTGTTAATGACTTTGAAAATGGATGGCGAATATGCTTTTATTGACAGCCCTTCCTCTGCTACACTAGTGATAATGAAAGTAAGAGAGGGAAAGACTAAGGTGCCTATTCTGCCTAGGAAGGCGCAGATTGCCTTTGCATCCGTAACGGGTGTAGCATTTGTAGCGCTCCTTGTTTTTGTTCTTGTTCGCCCTACTGTTGCCGAGTCGAGCATTGCTCAAGTTGACACCGTTCAAAAGACTATTGCCAGCACTTCTATTGATGGTCCTGCTGAGGAGCTTTCGACTGTCGAAAAGAAAAAGCCTCTTACTATTGCCCCAGAGGTTGCCGGGGGCGTGACGGTTGATGGCGAAGCCGATGCTGTAAATGAAAAGAAGACGGAGGACGCTCAACCTACGAAGAAAGAGGCTTCCGAAAAAGAGACTGTCAAATCTCAAGAAAAAGCTGTTACGGTGGCGCCAAAGCAGTATATTTTCGTGGCACGTGTCGGCGATTCGTATACAGCAATGGTACGCTCCGCGATTACGCTCTATATAAAGAGTCAGGGTATTTCGCTCTCCCCTGCACAACGTGTTGCTGCCGAAACATTCCTTACCCAGAAGGCGGGGGCTCCGCTACTTAGCCAAGCACAGCGTGTTACTATTTCTGCCGACGACGTGAAAGCTGCTGTAGATCAAGCGCAATCATTAACTAATGATGAACTTGCCGTATGGGACGTCTTTGCTGATCAAGTTGATTGGGATAACGATGATACGCCAGAGCCGGCTGCTGATGACGGTGGTGCTTCAAGCGCTATAGATGGTGGCGGTGTTGGTAGTGCTTCTGCGGGTGGCAGCGGTGCGGGTGGTGCCTCGGGCGGCGGTGGTAACTAATTCTTCGCGCTTAGCGCGTAAGTTGCTTAGCGATAAGCTCAAAATCTAAATAGTCGTGTGAATCACCAGGTGTCTCAATATAAGTAATAGTTGGATTAACACTCTTTAGCTTTGTTTTGACGTTCTCAAATGCTCCGTATGGGTCATTTGTGTTTTGAATAATCACAATAGGTTCGGTGATTTTTTTGAGTGATTTCATGAATTGTTCATCAATACTCTCGCCTTCAATGGGTACGCCAAGCAAGATAATCTTTTCTGGCGAAAACATCCCCTCTGCGGTGCCGCGAATGGCAATGGCGGTGCCAATAGACTTGGCGATGATGGTATATGGCTTGAGCGGCACGACTTTTGCGGCCGCCGCCGCGATTTCCGTTGGAATATCCGCCCACTCTTCTCCGGTTTCCCAGTGATGATACTGGTGTGCTTCGATTGCATCTGTGTGGGGTTTCATGGCGTTTTTGAGCGCTTTAACCCACCCGGCGTGCCGTGGACTATTTCCAGGGAGAAGGAGGAGGTTCATATACTTAGTGTACCACCCCTTTACAAGACGGCAATTTTAAGATACAATAAATCAGATTATGAAGAGCAATTTACATCCAACCGACTACAGGCCCGTCGTATTTAGCGATGACGTCGCCGGTTTTGCGTTCTTGACTCAGTCAACAGCACAAACCAACGAAACAATTAAATGGGAAGACGGCAACGAGTACCCACTTGTAAAGATTCACATCTCAAGTGCATCTCACCCATTCTTTACTGGTGAAGAGAAGATTATCGACACCGAAGGGCGTGTTGACCGCTTCAAGAACCGCTTTGCTGCCGCAGAAGCTCGACGTGAGGCACTTGCAAATAAGGCTAAGAAGGCCGCTGCAAACAAGGCTAAGAAGTCTGACAAGTAGTCCGACTGGGCATATAAATAAAACACCGCTTTCATGGCGGTGTTTTTTGTAATAAAAAACATCCCCCGTTACGGCGATGTGTAGACATGACAATTAACCTATAGAATTTTGTGGGTATTCTGGTGGAGCGGAGCATGTGCGGCCGCTCCACCAGAATGATATCACTTGCCGGTCAACATCAGGCGTCGCTTGCGCAGCGCCTGGTGCCGCATGATCACAAGGATGGTAATCCCCACGACAGCAGCGGCCACGGCCCACCAGCCGATGTAGATCGACCCCACTCCACCGGTAACAGCGAGCGTATTGGTTGCGGCGTTGTTATACAATGCCTCTCCTTTCTTTCCCCTAAAGACAGGCAGGTCTTACCATGCCTGAGCTTGTGCTGTACGGTACAGACGCCAGCTCTTCCAGAGCCAGTAGTATCGTACGAAATTGTACAATTCCACAGGGATCAGTGTCCCGGCGAAGAGTGCGCTTTTCCAGCCGGCGCGTCGGGCGCTCCAGGCATTGTAGGTGCCCATGACGAACCAGACGACAATCAGCGGAAGCGGCTCGAGGCCGCCCCACATGAACGCCAGAATAATCAGTGCGAGATAACTCAACAGATGTGGCGCTATCATGATGTGGGCAAAGTACTGACGCAGCTTATCCAGCCGCGTGCATTCCTGGCCGCGATACTCACGGAAGATGACTTCGAGAGTGCCTCGCTGCCAGCGCTTGCGCTGCTGAAGGAGGTCCTTCCAGTTGGTCATTACATCCGTATGTGCGATGAACGTGGTATCGGTCATGCAGAGCCACTGACGTGACTGCAGGGCCTTGGTGGTCTCGTAGTCTTCGACGATGCACGTCTCGGACCAGATGAACCCACGATCGTTGCGCAGTTCCAGGATGGCGTCAACGCGCAGGAGGGTTGCAGTTCCGCTCAACACGGAGGTTTGCTTGGTAAGCTGACCTCCATGGAAACGGGCGAACTCCTGACGCTGGCCCCATACGAGAAACTTCCCCACCGCTCCTTCGCCCGGTTTGTTTTGGGCGATGAAGCTTGCGCCGAGTCCGGCGATGCGATCGTTGGCGCGCATGGCGGCGACGGTGTTCTCTACGAAATGCTCGTCGAGAATGGTGTCGGCATCCATCTGGAGGAGGAAGTTGGCGTCTGGAAACTCCTGGCGTACAATCTCAAAGCCGGTATTGAGCGCACCAGCTTTCTTGCCTTCAATGACACCGAGGTCAATGACGGTGGCGCCGTGCGCTCGGGCACGTCGGGCGGTTCTTCCGTTGTCGGTGCAGTTGTTGGTGATAACGATCACCGCATCGACGGGGTGGCTTTGGCGGAGGATACTGTCCACCGTCAAGCCGATTGAGGGCTCGTTATGAGCCGGAATCAAAGCGACAACAGACAAGAAAACTCCTTTTTGATATAGGCTAATTGTCAAGGTGATGAGCCGCTTAGCGTAGTAAGGGCGTCAAACTTACCAATTATAGCATAATATTAAAAAATATGCAAGTCCAGTCCGTAGTGTGCTCGATTTTTAAGATATGAGTGTACTAGAGACAAACAGGGGTAAATCTGCTATAGTAAGTATGAATTATGCCGAAAATTACACTTAACATTGACGACTTAACCGCCGAGAAGAATGCACTCGACGACTTTTTAATGCAGCCAAACGCCTATAGTGACCCAGATTTCTCTAAAAAAAATAAGCGGCGCACTGAACTTGAAGCAATCTTAGAAAAGGCGACGCTACGCCAAACACTCGAGGCTCAATTAGCCGAAGCGAAAGAGCTCGCTCAGGGTAATGATGAGCTTGCAGAGCTTGCGAAGATGGAAGCATCGGAAGCTGAAACGCAACTTGAGCAGCTTGAGGACGACCTCTTTATGATGCTCGCTCCAAAAGACCCAAATGATGACAAGAATGTCATTGTTGAAATCCGCGCTGGCGCGGGTGGCGATGAAGCAAGTCTTTTTGGTGCGGAATTGTACCGTATGTACCTTCGCTACTGCGAGGCACACAATCTTAAAACAGAACTCATCAGCGAAAGTGCCAATGATACTGGTGGCTACAAGGAAGTCGTCTTTGGAGTGAAGGGAGATTCTCCGTATTCCCAGCTTAAGTTTGAATCTGGCGTGCACCGCGTACAGCGTATTCCTGCCACCGAAAGCCAAGGGCGCATTCACACGAGCACTGTTACAGTAGCGGTGCTTCCTGAAGCTGAAGAAACTGATATTGAAATCAACGCCAATGATCTTAAGGTAGATGTCTATCGTGCTGGCGGACACGGTGGACAGTCGGTCAATACAACTGACTCTGCGGTGCGCATCACCCACCTCCCTACTGGGCTTGTTGTAACAAACCAAGACGAGAAGTCGCAGATTAAGAATAAAGAAAAGGCCATGAGTGTTCTCCGCGCCCGCCTCTTGCAGCAGAAGATTGACGAAGAAAACGCGCGCGTTGCCAGTGAGCGCCGCAGTTTAGTTGGCTCTGGTGACCGCTCTGAAAAGATTCGTACGTATAACTTCCCGCAAGATCGCATTACCGATCACCGTATTGGCTATAGTCGCTCGGGAATTCCACAAGCGATGGATGGTCGTATTGATGACTTGGTTGAACATCTCCAGGCGTATGAACGCGAGCTGGCGGCGAAAAACGCAGAGGCATAATATATGACCGTGCAGGAATGGATACATCGCGCAACTGAAACACTAAAGGGGGCGGGTATTGCTTCTGCACGCCTTGATGCTGAACTCCTCCTTGCACATACACTCCGAAAACCACGCACATGGCTTCATGCACATGGTGATGACATACTTAGTGACCGTCACTATGAGATTGTCGAAGCGCGGCTTGACCTTCGGCTTGACCGAGTCCCTATTGCGTATATTATTGGACATAAAGAATTTTACGGGCGACGGTTTAAGGTGACGACCGCGACGCTCATCCCCCGCCCAGAGAGTGAAGATCTTATCTCGCTCCTTGAAGTAGCACTTCCGAGTAATACTTCCCTACTCCCCACCGCTCCGCTTCGCCTTGTCGACGTCGGTACGGGGAGTGGTATCTTGGGTATAACTGCAAAACTTGAGCACCCAGAGCTTGAGGTTACACTGCTTGATATTAGTCGGCACGCATTGCAAGTTGCGGAAGATAACGCCAGGGCACTTGACGCCGATGTGACCTGTATACAGAGTGACTTACTCGGTCAGTACCCGTATATAGCAGATATTATTATTGCAAATCTTCCCTATGTTGATGCAGAATGGGAGCGCTCGCCAGAGACGAATCACGAGCCTGCTACCGCGTTATTTGCAGCAGATAATGGAAAGGCGCTTATTTATATCCTTATTGAGCAAACAGCTTCAGTACTTAAGCCGGGTGGATATATTATTCTAGAGGCCGACCCTGTACAGCATGACGATATTACAAGGCGCGCGGCTAAGTATCGTCTTGTTGAGGCTGGTAGAGATGGGTATGGACTTTTACTGCAAAAGCTTGCGTAGGTGCTAAATAGCAACGCCGACTCGAGTGAATGCTACGAGAAGCACGAGGATAATACCTACGGTAAAGAGCAGTGGCATGAGTACATCTGCCGAGCGTACTTTGTCGTGCATGTAGAGTGAATTGTATACCTTGAACGCAAGGAAGCTTAAGAGCGTTACGATTATCGATACTTGAGGAATCATTACGCCGCTAAGGAGTGGAAGTGGGTATGCGACCGCCCAGTGGTATGCCACCCATGATATTTCAGCGATAACGAATCCCCATACGAGACTCAAGAAGATGGCGTGCGTTTCTTTTTCGTACGCGCTTAGGGCGTGTTGTGTTGCGGTAAAGCCATTGATCCACATTCCGAGCACGACGATTGACACAGGCCAGTCATACCATGTTGTGAATAATGCGGTGCTTCCAAGGAAAATGGCGACTCCTGCCTGTGCGATAACATAAGAACGCTTCGAGCGAGGCTTAAGGAAAAGAAGCCAACCGATGTACAGAATAGTAAGCGCGATCATGATAGGAAGCTTACTGCTATCTGGTAGGTTTGAGACATGAATGCCGTACATGTGAAGTACGACGCTCGCGCTGACGGTAAAGTCTACCATGTTTGAACGGAGGTTCGCCCACCAGTAGCGTGGTCGTACTGCAAAGACTCGCCATTTACTAATGATGACCGCAATCATCGCAAGAAGAATAGAACTCGTGTAATAAACGATGAGCGTGACTGCGATTGCGAGCGCCATATTGAGTAGCGCATAGGTAAGCTCGCTAAAAAACGATTTTTTCCGAACAAGTTTAAGAAACTCCATACTTATCCTATTGTAGCATAATCGCGAGGTGAAGTATCGTTAAAGCAAGTCACGGGCTTTAGCAATATCAAAGGTAGCGGTATCGTTTGTCGCTGCGCCAACAAGTGCTGAGCCGAGGCCGATGCGTTCAATTGACTGCGGAAGGTTTGGGTTGCTTGACTTGAACGTGAGAGTTGCGGTCTGTGGACTTGGGATGGTGTTCGCAATACGAGTCAGGACAGTTCGAAGCGTGGTCATTGTAATTGGCGCTTCGGTTACCTCTATTGTAAGCGTAGTGTTTGTTTTGCTCTGTTGGGTCGCGGTTACTTTTGCATCAGCTGCCCCGCTTTTCACGAGCGCTGCTTCTACGCTTTCGGCAAGTTTTTGATCAACGGTACTGGTGTCTGCGCTGCTTTCAGTTGAAGGGGTCTCTGGGGTATCTGTAGCATTACTCCCCTCTCCGGTAGTAACGTTTGTGTTCGTGCCACTTTCATTTTGAGAGGTGAACTTTGCAAGAGCACCTGTAAAGTAAAGTGCTGCAGCGATTCCTGCTAAAAGAACAACGCCACCCACAATGAGAAGTGTTATAAGTGTTTTGTTCGACTTCTTTTTCATAGGTTGTTGATAGCTTGGAACTGGCTGGGTATACGGCTGTGGTGTTACGGGTTGCTGGGCGGCAAGGGGTGTTGGCTGCGTAGGAATATCTGCTCCAGGAGCAGAAAACTGTTGAGGAGTTTGGGGTTCCGCGGGTGTTGGTGTAGGGTTGGTTGATTGAGCGTCTTGATTCGAAGGATTGAATGGATCTTGCATGATTTCAGTATAGCATAGGCGGAATAGCATAGAGTATTTACAAATACCCCCTAGGGGTATTATACTAATTGCATGATTGAAGCATTGAAGAAACGTGCATTGCACCGAACAAAGATTATTCAGGGTCAGATGAAAGCCCTAGAAAAGCAAATAAAAGAAGATGAATACTGTATGGATATTCTCGTGCAGAGCTTAGCGCTACAGAAATCGCTCGCCTCGCTTAATAAGCTGGTTTTGGAAAACCATCTACGTACACATATCGCAGCCGACATGGCCTCCACTGATAACGAGGTTCAGCTAAAGGCAGTTGATGAGCTTTTAAAACTCTACGAGTTGAATAATATTAGGGGGAAATAATGAATCATTCAGATGAACATGCGCATCACCAACACAAGCATCACGGGCACCATACAGTAGTGTCTAAGCGTATGGCGCTGAGCGCAACGCTCCACTGTCTTATTGGGTGTGCAATTGGTGAAATGGTTGGCGTAACGATTGGTACGCATCTTGGATTTGAGCCACACATGACGATACTTCTCGCGGTTGTGTTATCGTTTGTTTCGGGATACACCGTCTCCACCCTGCCTCTATTGCGCGCGAAGCTACCCTTCCATAAGGCCTTACGGCTTGTATTCGCTGCCGATACCCTGTCTATCTTAACGATGACAATCGTTGACAATATCGTTATGGTTTCCGTGCCTGGTGCTATGGATAAAGACCTAACCCACCCTATCTATTGGATAAGTCGTCTTGCTTCACTTGCTGCGGCCTTTATTATAGCCTTTCCTGTTAATGTTTATCTCCTTCGGCGTGGCAAGGGGCACGCGTTAACACATGAGTATCATCATTAGAAAATAGTTGCCACGAAAAAAGCCCACCGTATAGTGGGCTGTTTTCGTGGTGACCTCACGGGGAATCGAACCCCGATTGCCAGGATGAGAACCTGATGTCCTAACCGTTAGACGATGAGGCCAAATTTTGAGCGAAGTGGTGAAAATAAGCTTGCTTATTTTTGCACTTCCGAGAAATGTCGACTCATACACCGTATGGGCCAAATTTTGAGTGAAGGAGTAAAAATAAGCTAAATTCACTA
Organism: Candidatus Saccharibacteria bacterium TM7i; assembly: GCA_025349965.1. Classification (GTDB taxonomy): domain Bacteria; phylum Patescibacteriota; class Saccharimonadia; order Saccharimonadales; family Saccharimonadaceae; genus Microsaccharimonas. Next base: position 500,616 of record CP075337.1, on the reverse strand, counting down.
CCTAAAAAATCATACCAAAATCCCCGCTTCTTGTCTAGGGCGGCTAGGCGGTGAGCCGTTCAATAACGGAAAGTAATTTACGGGGTGTAATCTCCGCTTTAATGAGGTATGCGTCGGCGTGTGCTTCCATCGCTTGGCGCGATTCGTCGTCTTGCTCAAAGTTCGTTAAGACAATCACCTTTGTGTTTGGGATTAAATCTTCCTTGCCTCGGAGTGCTTCAAGGATCTCTGTTCCACGCCGTTCCGGGAGCATCACGTCAAGCAGGAGAAGGTCATATGGTTTGTTGCGTGCTGCAATTAAGCCGTCATTTCCATCAATCATCCAGTCCACTTCGTAGCCTGCGCGCTGGAGGCTACGCACGTACATCTCGCCGATAAAGCGGTCGTCTTCTACGATAAGAATTGTTTTAATAGCCATACATTATCCTCTGTACATGTTGTGGTTTCTAATCCAGCTCTTGCCATCACCAAGCAGCTCTTTACTCTCATTATTACCCGCTTTGAGCTTCTCTGCAACTGAATCGTAGGTTGGGAGTATAACCGTAAAGGTCGAGCCGCGTCCATCTTCGCTTGCTACGGCAATGGTGCCGCCATGAGATTCGACAATAGCCTTGCTGATATAGAGACCAATTCCGGTTCCGGCAACTGTTTCGCGTGAGCGGTGAGAACGGTAGAATTTTTGAAAGAGATTGCTAACAACGTTGCTGGGCATCCCTATGCCATGGTCGGTGATAGCTACTTCAACTGTATCGCCTTTAGAAACGGCCGAGACGTTGATAGTGCCACCTTCGTTGCTGTATTTTATTGCGTTGTCTACGAGGTTTGAGAAGACTTCGCTTAAACTTCCGTTGTCGGCAGCGATGGTTGGAAGTGTATCGGGTATAGAGACAGACAGAAGTCTACGTTGTGCCCGGGCGCGGAGTTCCATGTCATCGGCAACACTACTATATACCGACCGAACTGTTGTCTCTTTGAGTTGGACATTGAGATGGTGGCGGTCATACTTTGAGGTGTTAAGGATGTTATTGATATAGGTGCTAAGTCTATTTGCTGAGACGACGAGCCGATGGAATAATTCTTTGTGGTCCGTATCAAGCTCATCCTGCAGTTCGTCTTGCAGTACATCAAGGTAACCGCGAATGACCGTAATTGGCCCGCGAAGCTCATGGGCGGCGAAAGCAATAAAGTCGAGCTCTTCTTCTCCTATGGCGTAGTCTTCGGTGCGGTCAACGAGCGTTAAAATAAGTTCGTCAGCAAGCCCCTTGTTGTATGAGGCGATGACGTCAAAAAGCCGCCTCCCCTCTTCCCCTGGAAGTTTGTCCGGCACGCGTGTCCAGGTTTTTTCAGCGCGCACTGCATTGGCTGCGCATTCATCCCACCATTGTTCAAGAGCGTCTTCTGGTTGAAAGAGAAGATCTAATACCTTTGTGCCGTCGGTGGTTTCACTAACCGGTGTTGCGGGGTTTGCGTACGTCATAGAACGTTGAGCGTCATACGTAACGAAGCCGCACTGAGTCGCTTCAAGAGCTTTTTCTACCTGGGAAGTTGCAGTCGCCAGGGTATCTGTATTTTGTTCCCGACCCTCTTTTGAGAGCGTCGCATAGATTGCTTCAATTGCAGCGCCAAGCCCGGTGCGCTTAAAGCGAGTTTCGTTCGGGTTTGGTGGCGTGCTTCCGTCTTTTTCTCCTGTAGCGAATGTTAATGCCGAGAGGAGGTGCTTGGTTGGACGGGTAGTTACTGTCGCAAGGAAGAAAAGCATGAGATACACCGTCGCAAACTGGACAAACAGGAGGATTAAGGCAAGCTCTAGTTGACGTGCGAATAAACCGGTCACGTATAGTGTGAGGGCTGCGGGAGCGAGTGACCCCACCGCAAGTAAGAGGCTTAGGTTAGCAGTGTGCGCACTGAAGCGAGGCCAAAAGTCTTTGACGAGTTTTGGTACGGGCGGTTGATTCATTTTTCGAGTTTTTTTACCATTTACCCCTACTGCCACGTTACATTCCCCTGTCCTTCGGGTACTGCAGTAAGCCATGTCTGACCGCGTGCGAGCTTTATCTCCTTACCTTCGGCGTCTGTAAAGACAATTTGCTGATCACGAGCTGATTTATTCCAGGTCACTTCCTGTGCAGTTCCATCTTGGAAGATGTATCCCGCACCAGTGCCGACGGCATTGATCTGTTCACGCCATCCATCTTCCATTACATGTTGTTGCTTCACTTTCATAACGATAACAACTCGCGGGCTGATTTGACCCGACTCTCTATCCATGTGTGCTGCGCCTGCTTGTGAGCGGTCGTAGGTGCCGGTTGTCGCATTGAAAGCGTACGAACTATTGTAGAGAGGGCCACTAATTGTAACCTTTACCTGTGTGGCTGTTGGTGCTTCAGAGGCCTTTGAGTCTTTACGCGCAAAACCAGTAAAGGTGGATTCTTTATACCCTTTTGAGTTATTGAGCGCGTCGAGTCGTTCGAAGTTAGTGTAGACATTATGGGGTGCGTATCGGTCGGTTGCCCTCCAATAGGTACCCGCGTTAAAGAATTGGTCGATGTCGCGGTAGTTTCCGTTGCGTACTTCGGATAACGCGGCGGCGCTTCCGCCTACATGCGCAACACTTGCGTTGAACGGGGCGAGCCAGTCAACGTAGTACATACGAAGACTTCGCACAGGGCCTACGAGTGTCGGCTTTTGTTCTTGGTAGAGCGCGAGGAAGCGGGTAATACCTCCCTCTGCGATAGCCTCAAAGACGACTCCGCTATCCTTAAGTCCGGATTGTGGGCGTGCGTCGGGGCTGTTCTCTATCATAACTGCCGTAGTAGGTTGTTTTGTTGCTGCTTTATCCTTCAGCTCGGCCCCCGTAAGTGGAGAGTAGTACTTGATTGATGGCTTTGGTTTTGCGGCTGGTTTAGCGACTTGTGGCGTTTCCGGCTTTTTGTTAGCAAGATAAAGTGCCGTTACCGTTCCACCCGCGATAATGAGTACACTTGCGACAATGATAACGATAGTCCACTTTTTGTGGCGCTTGAACCAGTTTGGTTTTTTGAAATCTTTTTGATTTGTGTCGTCCTCAATGATGACACGAGGCTGTTTATTCCGACGTTTAAGCATAAGCTTAGTATAGCACAGGGTCTTGCCCGGCTTTGTTAGTTGCGACGGTGTTTACGAAGGAAGTCCCATATGAAACCTGAAAGGTCTTGGTCGGGTGTATTTGGGTCTGCGGTGATGTCCGGGAGCGCCATCCAGCCATGAGGTTTATCCTCGAGTGCAAGGAGTGTCACGTTCGCTTCCTGTTCACATTCTTGCCATTCAGTAAGGGTGAAGGTGCGAGCTTCGCGAACCTTGGGGTCGGGTTTGCAATGATTGTCCTTCGCCCTTTGGGCTGACCAGGTCTCAATTGGAATGAGCTGACGCTGAACGCTGCCCGTATAAGGAACTTGCACGTCGGAGTGGCTGTGAACTGCGAGAGTTGGCATCGGACGCGCCTGGTGGGGGCAGTTTTGGAACTTTTTATAATATGCGCCTGAGATGGATGCAGTGGCGGCAATTGTATCGGAAAGATAGCACGAACTAAGGTAAGCAATTCCCCCGCCATTTGACATGCCTACGGTATAGATTTTATCCGCATCAATACAGAAGTCGGTGGTGAGTTGACGGATCATATCTGCAGTAAAGCGGACATCGCTGACGCCCTTTGGTGAGTACGGTGCGCCTTGCCACGAAGTGATACCGTCGGCGTCACGGAGAGGCTCGGGGTAAATAGAGAGTACTGAGTTGTCTTGAAACTTCGCAATACTCTCAAATTCTGCACCAGTCCCACCCTTTCCCGTAAAGACAATTACTGCTGGAGTACGAGAGTTATAGCTGTACTGTGCGGGCGTTCGGACATGATAGCTTCGTTCGCCCCCGGAGCTTTGAATCGTAAATGTAAGTGTCGTGTTGCTTTCTCTGATTTTGCTTGTGCTGCAACGCTCCCTGAGTACACCGGCCAACTCTTTGCGCTGATACGCTATTTCGGATTCAAGTTGTGACACGTGATCATTGAGGTGGTTTGCATGGAGAAACTGTGACACAATCACGATGCCTGCGAGAACACCGATGATGTATATCGTTGTGCGTTTTGAGAACAGACGGAGTGCGTGATGTCGTGTAAGTTTCATGTGTGTATTTGCTTGATTTTCTAAAGAGATTCTATGCTTTCGGTGAGTCGTCGCAACGTGGTGTCTTTGCCAAGTGTCGCAAGCGTATCATGGAGGGCTGGGCTAAATGGCGCCCATGAAACTGCAAGGCGGATAAGGCTGAAAAGAATGCCTGGCTTCTGCCCTGTTGTTTCGAGGAGTTGATTAAGTGTATCTTGAATATTTTCCGCCACAAAATCAGACTCTGGTATGTCTGCGATAACAGCCTTTGTCGCTGCAAGGAGCGTAACAATTTCTTCTTGATTAAGCTTTTTGAGTTGCTTGTTAGTCGAAACCATCTCCCAGTCCGGCGATGGCTCGGTGAAGAAATACTCCGTAAGAATTGGAAGGTCTGCAAGTGTCTTAAGGCGATCTTGCACGAGTGCGAGCACCTGCTTCTTGTGTGCTTCGTCTGTATTTTTGGCCACAACAGGCCAGAAATCTTCCACGCGAGCATAGAGATCGTCAAGGCTAAGTGCGCGAATGTGCTGACCATTGAGCCAGAGGAGGCGCTGTTCGTCGAAGCGCGCAGGGCTTTTTTGTACACGACTTAGTGTAAAAGCGTCAATAAGCTCTTGAACGGTAAATACCTCTTGTTCCGTGCCATCGTTCCAGCCAAGTGTTGCGAGGAAGTTTGCCATTGCCTCTGGGAGATACCCTTCTTTGGCATATTCAAGAATATCCTTAGCACCGTCACGCTTACCAAGCTTCTTCTTGCCGTCAATCGCCATAACAAAAGGAAGTGTTGCGAGCGTTGGACGTTCGACTTCAAGTGCTTCATAAAGATTTAAAAATTTTGGTGTACTGCTGATGAACTCTTGGCTACGGAGGACGTGTGTTACACCCATGATAGCGTCATCAACAATGTGACAGAAGTTGTAAGTTGGATAGCCATCACTCTTGATGAGAATGAAATCATCAATAGCGTCCTCTCCAGTTGAGAGGTTGCCCATAACGGCATCGGTCCATTGGTATGGCTTCGGGTCGGATTTAAAACGAAGTGGCTGAGTGCCGTCCCATGTTGGCGGGTTTTCTGGGCGATGATTGCGGTAAAGGAACGGACGCTTCTCTGCTTTTGCCTGTTCACGGAATGCCTCCAGCTCGGCTGGTGTGTATGGGTCTGCGTAGGCACGTCCCGCATCAATAAGCCTCTGAGCCCATTCTTTGTAAATGGCAAGACGTTCTGACTGCTTGTAAGGTGCGTCTGGTCCACCCTGGTCTACGCCTTCATCCCAGCTAATCCCAAGCCACTTAAGGCTGTTTTCAATTTGCTGGATGCTTCCTTCGACTTCGCGGACTTTGTCAGTATCCTCAATACGAAGAATAAACGTACCTTCGCCATTTATTTTTTTACTTTGCTGAGCCAAGAGCCAAGCAAATAAGGCGGTGCGAACACCACCTACATGCATGAAGCCAGTTGGACTTGGTGCGAATCGAGTGCGAATTGATGTCATAATTATCTCTTATTATAACACACTTCTCTAGGGGTGGAGAAGGAGTAAGCCCTATAAACTCGTAGCGATTTTGCGGATTTGGTCACCCGAAAGATCGGCGCTGCCATTGATGGTGTAGAGGATGCCACCGTTTACCCATGCCGCATGGGTTTGGTAGGTGTAGATAGTGAGTCCGCGCTCGCGTGTAGTGACGTAATTATTATCCGCTTCCTTTTTAACGAGATTATCAAGAACGGCGGTTGAATCCCATGAGCTACTTGACTGCGTGAGTGTATAGCTTGTGTCGTTGCTGTTTGATTTGAAGGTGATGGCAATTTTTCCGTCACCGGTTCGGATTGGCTGTGAGAGTGAATATCCGTCAGGAATGTACTTTGGATATGATGCATTAACGCCGGACTGGATTGAGGCAACTTGTACACTAAGTCCCGGGAAGATGTGGGTCGCTGCGAGTACTGCAAGAAGTGCGACGACGGCAATTCCTGTAAGGATGATGGTGCGCTTCTTCCAGAGTGAAGGTGCTTTCTTTTTGCTGCTTTGCTTTGCTACTTTTGTCTGCTTCTTGGATTGAGGTACTGCTTTCGCAGAGAGAGCCTTTTTAATTTGTGCTTCCTTTACCTCTTTGGCGCTGACAGTCTTTGCTACAGGTTTTGTTTTTGTCTGAGCCTGCTTAAGAACTGCCCTTCGTGCGATAGGGTGTGCTACGGCTGGTGCATCTGCCTGCACCGCTTTCTTAGTTTGTGCTGGGCGGATATGCGTCGCTGCGGATGTCGGTGCTTTTTTTGCAACGGCAGCTTCAGGGTGCGGTGCAAACTTTGTTACTTGAGTACTTCGAGCAATATCCATGTGGCGAGTGCCAGATGGTTTAGTTTTGCGTACTACTTTTGTGGGTGCAACAGGTTTTTTAACCGCCTGCCTCCGAAGTGTTTCAGAGCGCTTTGGGGCTGAGCTGTGAACAGCCTTCGCAGCCTGAACGCCTCGGGCCGAGGCTGGAGTCTTAGGGCTTGCCACAGGCGCTGGGCGCTTTGCCGCTGGTCGGCTCGCTGTTTTAGGGCGAGCCGCTTCGGGGCGTGGCGCTCCGGTTGATGCGACAGGAAGGCCCGTCTTTGCGTCGTACTCGCGCCCATTAATTGTGATGGTGTTGTTTGATGCCATTGTATGTTGATTCCTCGCAGGTTTCACAGTTCTATAAATAGTAGGAGTAAAGACGTACCCACCAATTACTTATCTTCTATAGTAGTGCGATTATCGTGCTTATGCAAGCCTGATTCATGTTTTAAGGGAATTTTCACCGTAATTTGGTATACTCTTTAGAGAATGTTTAAGAAACCTACCCGTAAACAATTTATTATTCGTCGCGTTATTCTCTCATCTTTAGCAACGGCGGCGGTTGCTATTATCGTAACGATTGCAGTCCTCTCAATGCTGGGCTATCGCCTTAATAGCAATAATGGCACACTGCAGCAAGGTGCACTGCTCCAGTTTGACTCACGGCCAAATGGCGCTGATGTATATGTGGATGACCGACAGGTTGGCGGAAGGACGGCAACTAAGCAGGCTGTTGTGGCTGGGACACACACTGTTGTTATGAAGAAGGCTGGGTACGAAGATTGGTCTCGAACACTCACAATTGAACCGGGTACGCTCACATGGCTTAATTACACTCGTCTCGTGCCGACAGAGCGAAAGCCTCAAACTGTGGCGCAGTATGGTGCTTTGACGCAGCTAGAATTTTCACCTGATCTTAAATGGGCTGTTGCGCATGAGGCTGCCCACGATCCATCATTTCATTCTATCGACCTTCGCTCCGAAACAGTAAAGAGCCAGCTACTTACACTTCCAACGACGCTGTATAGCGAACCGGACGTAGCCGATGCTGGGCACGTCTTTAGTATTGTTCGCTGGAATACACCAAGTCGACACGTGCTCATTAGTCATGAATTTTCAGGTAAGCGCGAATGGATTGTGCTTGATACCCAGGATGTAGCCCGTTCAGTGAACGTGACTCGCCTTCTCAACGTCGATTTTAAGGACTTACAATTCGCAGGCACTAATGGCTCCTCCCTTTACGGCTTAACGAACGATGGCGTGATTCGTAAGCTTGATTTGGGTGCTGGAAGTATGTCTCGCGCATTCGTGACGAATGTTGAGCGATTCCAGATGTATTCAACAAAGGTACTTGTATACAATGGTACAAATCCAGATAAGCCAGAAACCCATTTGGTGGGCGTGTACCGTGATGGTGATGAGGCATCAAGTGTACTTCGTGAAGTTAAGAAAGATGTGCCACTTTCTATTGCTACCAGCGAGTACTTTGGCAGTGATTATGTAGCAATTGCCGAAGGTAGCCGCGTAACAGTCCTCAAGGGCGCGTATCCGAGCGCTCAGGCGCAAAGCACTATTGCGAGCCTTAAGCAATTCGCTACCTTTTCTACGGCGCAGACGGTAGACGTGCTTTCGTTTAGCCCAAGTGGCGAGTATGTGGCTGCACAAGCGGGTGGTCAACTTGCGACATATGAGATTGAGTATAAGCGGAGCTCAACTGCAACACGGGACACATCTCGACCGCTTCTTTGGCTTGATGCAGCTCATCTATGGACTGACGCGAGTGACACTCTTCGTATGCGTGATTTTGATGGTACGAATACCCAAGCTATTATGCCAGTTGCCGTCGGATTTGATGCGACACTTAGCCAAAATGGCCGCTTTATGTATGCCGTTGCTAAGACCGACAAGGGCCTTGGTTTACAGCGCGTGCGCATGATTCTTGAGTAAAGATTTATTATCTACTTAACGACGCCCAAATAGACGCTCAAGGAGGGTTGCCGAGTTGCCTGGCATTGGCGCTTCTGCTTCTGTATCTCCTGTAGCGGGTGCTGTGGTCGCTTCAGCTGGGTCTGGACTTATTTGCTCCGCAGTAACGAGGAGTCGGTTAAGAGATGTACCAAGTGGAGTACAGGTAATAAGTGTCATAATTGGCTTGTCAGTTGGGTATACGAGCTTATCTACTTGCGTTGGCTTTACGACTTCCGTTCGTGTTACAACGTACGTATAGCGCTTACCCTTGTAGTTAGCGTAGATTGTATCACCGTCGGTGAGTTTATCGAGTTGTGCGAAAATAAACTTGTAATCACCCTTATCGAAGAGGTCGTTGCTACTGTGACCAGAAAGAACGGTATTTCCTTTTTCACCGGGATGGCTTTTAGCGCCAGGGATTGCAAAGTGAGCAACCCCCTTCTCCATGGCATCCATTTGTGAGTTATGGTCAGCGCCGACGTCGTACAGAACGGGTACGTCAACATTAATTTTTGGAATAATAAGCCGAGATTCTTCACCAACAACTCCGTTGCTAGCAGGGTTGATGACAATATTTTGTGGGTCGATGGAGCCTGGAGATACATATGCGTTTACGGTTGCTATGAAGACCCGGTTGTATTGAATGAATACGAAAATAAGAATAACGACAAGCGCGGCTGCAATGGGCATAAAGTGGCGGCTTTTGCGCACCTTCTGGGCACGGTCTTTAACCTTGCCCAAGAGACGATTGCGCAGTTCTTGCATTGCTTGCGCCTTGGAGATATCTTCGGCACTTTCTTGAGGTGCTGCCTGCGGCTGTTCTAGTGGTGCGGAGCCGATTGCTTGCGGCTGTGTTTGCTCGGTACTCTGCTCAAGCGCCTGGGACACGTCTTTTTTGCGCTGTTCTTTTTGTGCATCCTGGTGTGCGTAATAGGCGGCGTAGTATTTTTGGTAATAATCTTGCCATGCTGAATGGTAGTCTTTCCATTGTTTTGGATCGATTGAAGTCTGCTTTTGAGAGTCACCTATGGAGCGGTTGTACGGGTTGCTGGCATCGTCGAGATTCTGCTGAAGTGCGGTTTGATCAAGTACGCTGTGTGCAGCTGCCACCTGTTGAGGCTGAGTGTTTTGCTGGGTCGGTGCATGTGTTTGTTGGGCCTGTGCGGCATGAACAGCCTGCTGGTCTGTGACAGGGTTGTCGCCGTAAAGTGAGTCGATTTGAGTGCGCAACACATTAATAGTTGCTTCACGCTGTGCGGGAGCTGCAGAAGATTGCGTTTGGGGGTTCTGCTGGGCTGGCTGAACAGGAGTCTGATTATTCGGCGCTCCTGTGAAGCCCCCACCCTGGCTTTGACTATTAGGATTCATATACTTTAATCTGTATTCTTTCCCTTTTATTGTACAATAGTTTGCGTTTTTTGTCTCAGGGTAACCTTCTTGCTCTTGCTTGTACTGGGTAATGCTCAAAATATATAAGGTATGTATGCATTTTATATATTTTGAGAGCGTTGTGTCTGTATGCTACATGCCCTGTCTATTATCTGTTGAATTAAAAAAATCGCCTAAAAAGACGATTTAATTACTATCTGGTACCGCGAGCCGGAATCGAACCGGCACGTCCGTAAGGACACGAAATTTTGAGTCTCGCGTGTCTACCAATTCCACCACCGCGGCATAGGTGTGTAACGCAAGTCATAGTATAGCACAATTAGCGGGTGCTAGATAAGACTCGTCGTGATTGCCTCAAGGGGCTTGGCTGGATTCCAGAGCCAATATGCCGCAGCTTTAGCGGCAATTGTGCCACGCCAAATTGCCATTGGGTTTTCCCAGGCAGTTGAGGTGACTTCACCATTTGACGCAACGATGAGTGTATCGCGGTGAAGAACAGCGATACTAACGGGGTATGTAATAGTGAATTTATGAAGCGCTTCAACAAGATTTGTCAGTTGCATGCTAAATGTGAGCACCTTTGGGTAATAGACAGACTGAAAGAGCTTTTGGAGTTGCGCGAACGAAACGACGAGGAGTGTATCGGGACGTTCAAGAAGGACGTTGGCGGAGTTTTTGACGAGATCAACGGCATCTCGTGTAATGACGAGCTGGCCGGTATAGGTTTTAACAAATTCTTCGTAGACAATGGCGGTTTCGCTGCTGCGTCCGGCATCTCCAATCAAGAGTACGCTCTGCGCCCAGGCGCCGAGTGCTTGCATGGTCGGGAGCGCTTCTTTAGAGAGACTGCCTGAAACATTTGTTGGCGCAAAACGGGTATCAAGAATTGTTTTTGGGAGAGTGGTCTTTAGTGCATCCGGCAGGAGTGCACGTGCTTCCCCAACTCCAGTAGAAAGGCTAACACCATAGGCTTCGGCAACACCGGCGAAGCCAAGCTTATTGCCGCCAATAATACCAAGACGCCCGGCATGCGAACGCTGTTCGGGTTTACTCCACTCAATATCTGGAAAGAGTGCTTTAGTAGGCGTTTGTGTGCGCCAATACGAATGGTTCTGCACTACTCTTCCCCTCTAGCTCGTAGCTAATGTTTTTACGTTCAATCACAATTTTCCAACCGTTGGCGAGTGCTTTTTCCAGAAGTTCGTTGGTTGGGTTAAACGCGACAGGATTATCAACAATCGCAAGCATGCCGCTATCACCATTACTGTCCCCTACTGCATAGCTTCCTTCAAGGGTGAGGTTGTGCTTTTCAAGCATCTGGCGAAGGAGTTTATCCTTACCGGTGTGAGTAACGGTGCGTGTTCCGGTGAAGTATTCTTCGCCACGCTCCCACTCTTGTCCAATCCAATCATCAAAGTTGTAGCGTTTTGCAAACGGTTCTACGAGGTCTTGTTGCGAGCCGCTGATTGCCACAGTAAAATAGCCTTCGTCCTGAAGTTTCTTCAGCAGACGTGTAGTATAGACGTAGATATTTTCTGCCTTTTTGTCCAAAACGCGCTTCACCGCTTCTTCGTAATCTGCAATGCGCAGGCGCGGAAGGTAAGAATCAAGCCCAGCAACCATAATACGCTCAAACTCTTCAAAGGCATTGCCATGCACACGGTGGCGCCATTCGCGATGCTTTTCTGTGGTTTGCTCCGTTAAGTCATTGGGAAGTACACCCATTTTATAAAGTTCGTAAAACACTTCACGGTACAGCCCACTCCGAAATAATGTACCGTCGATATCAAATACTGCAATTTTTCGGGTCATAGTAGCTAGTATATACCATTTAGAGAAAGAAAATACCCCACCACACGGAGGGGTATCTCCTGTGCAGTGGGGTTAGCCACTGAAGACGGCACCATCCGGGACTGAGCTCTTGGTGACGATTGTCGTATTCGCCGAAACCAGCGCCTTCTTGCCGACGCTGGCGTTGACTCCTGCGCTCACATGAGCACCGAGAGTAGCGCCATCGTCGATACGCACGCCTTTATTGATGTACGTGCTCTGGCCGACGTGGACGCCATCTCCGATTTCACACGGATCTTCACGCGTGCTCGCGATGTAGACGTCGTGGTCGAGCGACGAGAACGAACCGATGGTCGTACCGAAGCAGACGGTAGTTCGCGTTCCGAGCCTGGAATGAGCCCCGATTGTCACATCGGAATCGATGCGCACGTACGAGCTGAGCTGCGCACGTTCGCCGATCATCGACTCATTGCCGATTTCCGCGCCGGTACCAATGACGGCATCCGACTTGATGGTGGAGTTGTGCCCAATGCGGACGTTCCTCGCGACCATGGCGTCGTGTCCGACGACGGTTTCGTCACCGATTCGACCGCCTGCGATGAATGCGCTTCTTCCGATAATGCATTTCTTGCCGATGGACGTTCCGTTGAGCAGCGTAACGTCAGCCTCGACGGTAGTCCCCTCGCCGATGGTGACATTGTCGCCGATGTTCGCGCTGGGGTGGATCGAGACGTTGACGTCCGTGCTATCTGGGTTGGTGTAGGTTGTCTTCGTGCGTTCCGCTGTCATGGTCAAAATGACCACCTCCTTGAATTGGGTGTACGGAATGTATATATTATATCAAAAATAGGTAGATTTGTCAATCTTAAACGTCAAGCTCAATGCTGACTGGACAGTGATCCGATCCTAATACATCAGGGTGGATTTGCGGGTTTTTTACTTTGTCGGCGATTGATTTGCTTGCAAGCCAGTAGTCAATCCGCCACCCTACGTTACGAGCGCGTGCATTTGCCCAGTGACTCCACCAGCTGTACGCAGCTGTAGTGTCTGGGTTCGCGGCGCGGAAGGTGTCTACAAAACCAGCTGCAACGAAATTATCAAAGCCTTCTCGCTCTTCGTCGGTAAAGCCATGCTTGCCAATATTTGGCTTAGGATTAGCAAGGTCAATTTCTTGGTGAGCAACATTAAGGTCACCGCAAAATACTACCGGCTTAGTCTGTTCAAGGGTTTTAATATGCTCTAGGAACGCTGGGTCCCAGTATTTGTGGCGGAGCTCAAGCCGTCCTAGGTCACCTTTTGAGTTCGGTGTGTAGACGGTCACAACCCAAAAAGTATCAAACTCGGCAGAAATAACGCGCCCTTCTTTTGTTGGGTCTCCAAATCGGTCTGCGGACAGGGTATATTTTTGGGAGATTTCATCGGAAAAACCGTACTGTACGCTTAGCGGTTTCTGCTTTGAGAAGATAGCCGTTCCGCTGTAGCCTGCTCGCTCTGCACTATTCCAATATTCTTCGTATTCTGGAAGATCAATCTCAGCCTGGCCTTGCTTGGCTTTTGTTTCTTGGAGACAAAGAATGTCTGGTTGGTGCTTGGCGATAAATTCCTGAAAAGCGCCCTTATTGATAACGGCACGGATGCCGTTTACGTTCCACGAGTATAATTTCATAGTTTCAGTATAGCACTTAATTGAAAATTATTACGTTTTATGATATAATAAGAAATGTTCTTTGTACGATAGAGAGAAGGGATACAAGGATGGCACATCGTGTGGTATATCGAAACACCGCACCGTCAATGAAGCCAAGTGGGCCACCGCCCGAACCTCCAGTTCCTGCTGGATGCATCCATGTTCGTGCCTATGTGCGCGAGGTGTGGGGTCGTGAGCGTAAAGACTCTGGCGCAAAGGTGACGAGCCTTTATGGGAAGAACAATGATAACCTGAAGCACGCCTTGGGTGAACAGGTCCGCTTGTTTATCCCGATCAATCCGCACAATGCGGAGATGATGGCGCGTATGGCGGATACGTATCCGTCTCGGGTGCTGTTTTTGCCCGGTGTTGGTATGACCGTTCTGCTTCCCCCTGGAGCGCTGATGTTGGCGTACGATACGTTCGCACACCCGCACTCCTGGAACCGTGGCGAAGCGCGAAGCATCGTGACGTTCTTCGTGGATGAAAACACCTTCCAGCTGACGGTCAAGTCAAACGGAAGAATCCGCTTCTGCGCCATGCCGCGCTCTACCCTCGCCGGAAGGTGAGGCGCCCTATCGAATAAAGAATCGCCCGGTTTTGCCGGGCTTTTCTTTTATCGTAATTTTGCTGCGTCGCGCATTTGATCGCGCTGCTTGATGCTTTGGCGCTTATCGTAGAGTTTCTTACCTTTACCGGTCGCGATAACAAGCTTAATATGACGGCCTTTTGTAAGGAGCCTGAGTGGTACGATGGTGAGTCCAGTCTGTTTTTGATCTTGTAGCTCGTCGATTTGGCGGCGATGCGCAAGTAGTTTGCGAGGTGATGTATCTACAGAGGTTTCGTGAGTGCCCTTTGAGTTCAGTGCAAGACTAAAGCTTGCATTATTAAGCCAGAGTTCGTTGTTGCGGATGGTAACGAACGCACCTTTAAGTTGTACGCGCCCATCGCGAGCCGCACGCACTTCCCTACCTGTCAGGGCGATGCCGGTAGTAATCTCGTCGCCAAGTGCATAATCATACGAAGCACGCCGATTGGTGATTACCGGTGCTTTTGATGATGCTCGTGTGGGTTTTTTCTTTCCAGCCATTTCCTCTATTGTAACAGATGGCGGACGGATATATTCATCGAGTATGGTATACTAAGGCGCAGATTATGAAAATCCTAATTGCGTCGGACTTACACTACCCGACTATCAATGGCGTTGCGACTTTCAGCCGTAATTTGGCTCAAGGCTTAGCTGCCCGTGGTCACGAAGTGCTTGTTATTGCACCAAGTCAAACCGGAAAAAAGTACAAAGAAGTCGACGGAAATTACACGATTGTACGAACGGTTTCTGTTGCCTTTCCGTTTTATCAGAATTTTAGAATTTCACTCAATCCTGCACGGGAAGTAAAGAAAATTATCGAAGAATTTGACCCCGATGTAATCCATATCCAAATGTTAATGTGGATTGGCCAAGCGGCAATGAAGTACGGCAATAAGAAAGGTATTCCAATTGTGAGTACGAATCATGCGATGCCAGAGAACCTCATGGATAATCTTGTACTTCTTGCGCCAGTTTCTCGCCCAATTAATTATATTCTTAAAGCGTATGGTGCACGGTTCCACTCAAAGGCGGATTATGTTACGATGCCGACGCAATCTGCGATTGATATGTTTAATGCTGGTGATAAACTTGCCGTCCCACTTGAGGCTGTTTCAAACGGCATCAATCTTTCTCAGTTCTCCCCAGGAGAAGTGCCTGAGATTGTGTATGAGAAATTCTCAATTCCTAAAAATGCACCGATTGTGAGCTATGTTGGCCGCCTTGACGCCGAAAAACACCTCCCTATTCTTTTGCAGGCGTTTGTTGAGGTGAAAAATGCTCTTCCGGATGTACATCTTGTTGTTGTGGGCGACGGCACGGAGTTTGGGACTCTGGGCGCTTTGGCACGCGACTTAGGCGTGGATGATTCAGTATCGTTTACTGGACGTGTTACAGATGAAGACCTGCAGTCACTGCACCGTGTTGGTACCGTCTTCTGTATGCCTTCACCAGCTGAGCTTCAAAGCATTGCAACCCTTGAGGCAATGGCAAGTGGCCAGCCTGTTGTAGCCATTGATGCTGGCGCTTTGAGCGAACTTTGTCAGCATGAGCGCAACGGATACATCTGTGAGCAGGATGATAGTCACGCTATTGCGAAGGGGCTTATTAAGATCCTTGAAGATTCAAAACTGCGTGATGCAATGAGTAAAGAAAGTCTTGCCATTGCGAAGACACATGACCTTGATACAACACTTGAAAGATTCGAAACGATCTATACAGACTTAACAAAAGTGTGAACATGCTCCGCTACGGTGTGTGGCGTTTCGTAATGAGTAAGGTGCCCGACGTTATCGATTACTTTTAACTTTGCATCTGGAAACTTTTTAACTAAGCCGAATTGGTTGCTAAGTGGTGTAATGTCATCGATGGAGCCAGCAATAAGGAGCGTTTTAACGGGAATAGTCGCGGCATATTCGCCAACAGTATGACTTACTGATGTCTTAAAGCTCCCAAGAACTGAACTTGGACTATGAAATCGACTGAAATATTGATCATGTTGTGCATGAATAAACTTACGAAGCTCCGGGTCTTTTGTTTTTGTCATGGCAATACTCATAATCCTGACAATCAGTGGTGATGCAAGCCATGGTTTTGCGGCTTTTTCGGGAAGTTTTGCACCAATCTTGTAGTATAAAATAGCTAAATTTGTGAGAAGTTTCTTTTGGCCTTCTAGTGCCGGTGTGGCGATCGGGTTAACGAGAATAAGTTTACCGATGGTTTTTGGGTATTTTGATGCGTAGGCTGCGCAAATAATACTCCCAAATGAATGTCCAAGGAGTGTTATTTTCTTGCGGGGGAATTTTTTCTGGACGCCTACCATGTAGCCGTGAAGCCATTCAACGTATGCGTCGAGCGTGTACTGCGGAAGGTGTGCTCCACGACCAAACCCCGGAAGGTCGGGTGCAAGAAGACTGTATGAAGTAGTGTTCTCCTTCCCGATAGTCGAGAGTTCTTTGCCTATAAGTTGAAGCCCTTGTTTCGTGCCTCTAAACCCATGAATAAGCACCAGAGGAGTTTCTGGTGCTTTTGTGTGATGAGCCGGACGTACTGTCCGAGCCGCCGTGTTAGGCAGCGGCGAGCCCATGATTTTTAAGCGAGTCTTGGAGTTTAGGACGGTCAAAGCCAAGAATGATATCTCCAGCGATGTCGGTTACTGGAACGCCGCGGAAGTCGCCATTGATTTTCTGCATAAGCTCCTTGTGAGCCTCTTCGTCTTCTTCGATGTCTTTAGCGACATACTTTACGCCAAGGCGCTCAAGCCACTGCATTTCAGTGTGGCAAAAAGCACACCAGCTTGTGCGGTAAACAATTACTTTTGCGTCGTTATTATTTGTGTCTGACATAAAAACCTCAGTTATCTCCCTAAACTAATCGTTACTATACATTGTACAGTAATTTTTTATTGTCTGCAACGATTCTGCTTGTGCTACAATTGAACGTAGAATTATGCAAAAGATTCGGAGTGTTTTTGGTGGGAAATCTTCTAGGGGCTTTGCGCTCCCTACTGTTTTGATTGCTTCGATGATTTTGCTGACGATGCTCACTGTCGCCGTAGGTGCGGTTAACTCTTCGCGCGTTGCGCTACAAAACCAGTACTATAGCCAGCTTGCGAAGGAGGCTTCTGAGGCCGGATTGCAAATGGCGCGCTCTTGTATTGAAGACGGCTACTTAACATGGGACCAGACGCTTCGCCCTGGTGGTGATTGTTACGGCTCAAGCGATCAGTGTGCTGGCCCTGATTGTTATGTCGTTGATACGCCGAATGTACGTACTCGGTTTGAAGTTGCTGCAGGCCCTGATATTGCCGGGGATATTAGTACCGTGAAAGTAAAGGGGTTTACGGAGCGTACACGCTCAAGTACCGGCGAGGTGTGGAAGTCGTATAGTTCAGTGATGCGGCTACAAGATACGGTCACGGATGTAAACCCGGGTATTGAACTTTCGTGGCGACAGATTTCGCAAGGAGTGACACATACGTGCGCCATTGCCTCTGACAACAAGGCGTATTGCTGGGGTCTGAATACATATGGACAACTCGGTGATGGTACGACGACGCAGCGCACCACTCCGACGGCAGTGGCGCGCGGAGCAATGCCGCAAGATGCGACGATACTCTCGATTACCGCTGGTCGTGACACAACGTGCGCCATTGCCTCTGACAACAAAGCGTATTGTTGGGGTTTTAATACCAACGGTACGCTTGGTGACGGCTCAACTACGCAGCGAAATACTCCGGTTGCCGTTGCGCAAGGTAGCCGCCCCGCTGCGGCAATGCAAGTATCTCAGATATCCACGCGGTTCTATCATACATGCGCAATTGGGTTTGATAACAAAGCCTACTGTTGGGGCTACAATAACTACGGACAGCTTGGCGATAACACTACTGTTCAGAAGAATGCCCCGGTCGCTGTTGCGCAAGGTGCTACCCCTGCTGGAAGTACCGCGCTCCAAATTGAAACCGGTACCGAGCAAACCTGTATGATTGCCTCAAACGATAAGGCCTATTGCTGGGGCGCCGGTGATAGCGGACGTCTCGGAACGGGAGGTGTTGCAAATACCTCGGTGCCCGCGGCAGTTGCTCAAGGTGCTATGGCGGCGACTGCTCGCGTCTCCCAGCTGTCTTTAGGCTGGGGGCATACCTGTGCCGTAACAACAGACAGCAAGGCCTATTGCTGGGGGAGTGGTGCCGATGGAAAGCTTGGAAAAGCCCTGAACGATGTTACAAACTCAAACTCCCCTACACTTGTTAATTTTGCAGATATCGAAGCGAAAGATACTATGATTGATAGTATCTCTGCAAGTGGTAATGGGGTTTCGGGGCGGTCAACCTGTGCAGTCTCAACGACTGGTAGGGTGTATTGCTGGGGATTCAATGGAAATGGTGAGATTGGCGATAGCTCAACAACAACGCGAACGCTCCCTGTGTCAATTTCATCAGGTGAAATACCTGATGGTGCAATAGTTACACAAGTTTCAGCTATGAATGGCAGTGTCTGTGTATTGACGAGCCAAGAAAAGGCATATTGCTGGGGCGCAAATCTAGAGGGGCGCTTTGGTCGCGGGGATACAACTGCATCGAGAACGCCGGTAAGCGTGAATAGCCTTTATGATAAGACGCGGTGGCCGTATCTTAAGAATGTATCTGCGGGCAGTACTCATGCCTGCGCTCTCACCTCTGACAATAGGGTCTACTGCTGGGGGAATAACGGAAACGGTCAGCTAGGTGACGGTACGACTATTCAAAAGAGTTCCCCTGTCGCCGTCTCTCAGGGTGAAATCCCAGCCGGAGTTACGATTCGGCAACTTGTAACCGGGGTTAACTATACTTGTGTCCTCGCTTCAGATAATAAAATCTATTGCTGGGGGTATAGCAATTACGGTCAGCTAGGTGACGGTACGACTATTCAAAAGAGTTCCCCTGTCGCCGTCTCTCAGGGTGAAATCCCAGCCGGAGTTACGATTCGGCAACTTGTAGCCGGCTCTAGCCACACCTGTGCACTTACCTCCGATAATAAAGTCTACTGCTGGGGGTATAACGCCTACGGACAGGCCGGCGGTAGTAGTATTAGTACCAATAGAGTTACTCCTGTTGCTGTCTTCCAGGGGGCTATCCCGTCCGGAGTTGCGATTCGGCAAATCACAGCAGGGGGGCATAATACCTGCGCCCTCGCCTCCGACAACAGGGCGTATTGCTGGGGGCAGAATACATCAGGTCAGCTCGGCGACGGCACGACTGTCAATAAATTCTCTCCCGTCGCCGTCTCTCAGGGTGAAATCCCAGCCGGTGCCACCATTCGGCAGCTTACTGCTGGCGTTGGCTACATCTGTACCCTCGCTTCCGATAACAAAGCTTATTGCTGGGGGCAGAATGCAAACGGTCGACTTGGTAACGGTACCGCAGATGACAAATTCTCTCCCGTCGCCGTCTCTCAGGGTGAAATCCCAGCCGGAGTTACGATTCGTCGCATTATACCCGGCATCAATCATACTTGCGCCCTTACAGCTAACAATAAAGCCTATTGCTGGGGGTATAACAGTGTTGGCCAGCTTGGCGACGGTACAACTACTAGTAAATTCTATCCGGCTGAAGTTTTGACTAGTGTATCCTTTCGGCAAGTTACCATCGGCTCTAACTACACCTGTACCCTCGCCTCCGACAGCAAAGCCTATTGCTGGGGTACAAACACAAATGGTCAACTCGGTGACGGCACAACGGTCAGTAAATCCTCCCCTGTTGCTGTTCTCCAGGGTGCCATTCCGGCTGGCACTACCATCCGCCAACTCACAGCCGGTAATAGCCACACCTGCACCCTCGCCTCCGACAACAAGGCCTACTGCTGGGGAGCTGACATAACGGCCAACAAATCCTCCCCTGTCGCTGTTCTCCAGGGTGCCATTCCAGACGGTGCCACCATCCGCCAACTCACGGCCGGTGGTAGCCACAGCTGCGCCCTTGCCTCCGACAACAAGGCCTACTGCTGGGGAAATGGTACCTACAGCCAGCTTGGCGACGGCACAGCGGCCAACAAATCCTCCCCTGTCGCCGTTCTCCAGGGGGCCATTCCAGCCGGTGTTACTATCCGGCAGGTTATTAACGGTAATCTTCACACCTGCGCCCTTGCCTCCGACAACAAGGCCTACTGCTGGGGTCTTGGCACCTCCAGCCAGCTTGGCGACGGCACAACGGTCAGTAAATCCTCCCCTGTTGCTGTTCTCCAGGGTGCCATTCCGGCTGGCACTACCATCCGCCAGCTTGCAACGGGTACCAACCACACCTGCGCCCTTGCCTCCGACAACAAGGCCTACTGCTGGGGGGCTGGCACCTCCGGCCAGCTTGGCGACGGCACAACGACCAACAAATCCTCCCCTGTTGCTGTTCTCCAGGGGGCCATTCCAGCCGGCACTACCATCCGCCAGCTTGCGCCTGGTGCTAGCCACACCTGCGCCCTTGCCTCCGACAACAAGGCCTACTGCTGGGGAGCTGGCACCTCCAGCCAGCTTGGCGACGGCACTACGGTCAGTAAGTCCTCCCCTGTCGCTGTTCTCCAGGGAGCCATTCCGGCCGGCACTACCATCCGCCAACTCACAGCCGGTGGTAGCCACACCTGCGCCCTTGCCTCCGACAATAAAGCCTATTGTTGGGGTCTTGGCACTTCCAGCCAGCTTGGCGACGGCACAATGACCAACAAGTCCTCCCCTGTCGCTGTTCTCCAAGGTGCCATTCCAGACGGTGTCGCCATCGGCCAACTCACAGCCGGTGGTAGCCACACCTGCGCCCTTGCCTCCGACAACAAGGCCTACTGCTGGGGAGCTGGCACCTCCGGCCAGCTTGGCGACGGCACAACGACCAACAAATCCTCCCCCGTTGCCACACTCAACGTCCCCTCTCAAAACTACCTCCCCTCCTACCTCCTCGTCGGCCCACGTCGCTACTTCTAGTCAAAAGAAAATCACCCTTCACCCCATACCTGCTTTCTGTTAAAATAAGCGGGTATGGCCAAAGAAGACCGCTCGTCTCGTTCAGCGACTGTTATGATCTTTATGACCGCGCTTGATACAACGTGGCGCATGTTTACTCCGATACTTGCGGGGACATTCGCCGGAATTGGACTTGACCATCTTTTTTCTACAGCTCCTATCGCAACAATTATCTGTCTTATTTTGGGTGTTGTTGTTAGCGGACTACTTATTATTCGTCAATTAAATAATGTAAGGAACCCTCACAAATAATGGATTTACACATTTCAATGTCCGCGGAAACGCTTTTCACTATTGGTGGGTTTCCTGTTACAAATGCTCTGCTTACCGGTGTACTTGGTGGGCTTCTTGTTATCGCAATACTTTGGTACGTAGGTGGCAAGGTGAAACGCGGAAAGTATAATCGTTTCGTCGGGCTGGTGCAGTGGGTTTTTGAAGGACTCCTTAACCAGATTGACAACGTTGTTCCGGATAAGAAGATTGCACGGAAGATTACTCCCCTTGCGGTAACTATTTTCTTTGTTGTACTTCTTAACTACTGGCTGAGTGTTATCCCTGGACTTGAAACGATTAAGTTTAACGGTGTTCCGCTTATCCGTAGTCTTGCGGCGGACCTCAACTTTACCGTTGGACTTGCAATCATCACTATTGTAACGGTGCAGATTTACGCTATTAAGTACCTTGGTGTCTTTGCAAATGGTGCACGCTATTTCCGTAATCCTTTTAAGGATCCGGTTGGTGCGTTTGAGGGTATTCTTGAGCTTATCGGTGAAGTATCACGTGGTGCGGCCCTGGCGCTTCGTCTTTTTGGTAACGCCTTTGCTGGCGAAATCCTCCTTATTGTGATTGCTATTTTGACAAGTTATTTTGCGGCCGTCACCCTTCCGTTCTTCATGCTATTTGAGCTCTTTATTGGTTTTATTCAGGCATACGTATTCTTCGTCCTCACCCTTATCTTCACCTCCCTCGCCGTGTCGCATCATGGCCCTGAGGAGCATCATGAGGTTGAGGCCGCATCAAAGAAAACGAAAGCTTCTCCTGTAAAATCAGGAGCAAAGGTATAGTTTAGTGATGAGGGATGCTGCGCAGATCTTGTTTCTGGTTCACTCTTTACGCTAGTGATGCTTGAGACTCCTGATGTGTACATCAAGAATCTCAAGATTGCTACGGTGAACAAGAAGTAAGATCTGTGCAGAGTCAGCCTCTCACAAAAATGTTATAATTAGGTCAATAGTTTAAAGGAGAATAACAACATGGATGCATTAGCATTTGGTCTAACATACGGTCTACCAGCAGTAGGTGCTGCACTTGGTATCGGCTTTATTGGTGCTGCGGCGCTTAACGCATTTGGTCGTAACCCAGAAAAGCTCAGCGATATCCGTACACTTATGATTACAGCTATCGTTTTCGCAGACTCACTTGCGATTATCGGTATCATTGTAGCGATTATCGCGAAGTTCCTATAAGAGGTAGTTTAAGTGAACTTTATTACACAACTCGCATCTGCACCTGAAGCTAACGGCGGTATTGTTGAGGCTTTGGGAATTGATTGGCGATTGCTTATTTTGCAAATCGTTGCATTCTTAGTGTTAGTTGTAGTACTTGGTAAGTTCGTGTACCCATGGCTCATGAAGTCAGTTGATGAGCGTCAAGAAAACATTGAAGCTGCGGCAAAGGCGGCTTCAAAGGCGCAAGAAGCTGCGGCTGAAAGCCAAGCAGAGACAGCAAAGCTTCTTAATGAAGCGCGCAAAGAGGCTTCAGATATCATCGCTACAGCAAAGCTTGAAGCGACTGAAATGAAGAACAGCACTGAATCAAAAGCAAAGGCAACCGCTGAAAAGATTGTTGCTGAAGCGCAAGTGCAACTTCAGAAGGATATCGAGGCTGCGAAGCGTGAGTTGCATAATGAAACGCTTGAACTTGTTTCACTTGCAACTGAAAAGGTTGTAAAGGGTGCGCTTACGAAGACTGCAAACGAAAAAGTGATTGCAGAGTCACTTTCAGAAGCAACGAAGGGAGCTCGGTAGCCATGGCTCGCCCACTGTCTCGTCGCGTAATCGCTCGTTATGTTGCAACGCAACTTATTGCAGGTGAGAAAACAGACAAGCTCGCAACGCAACTTGCTGCATACCTTCTTCTGCATCGCCGCACGAACGAGATGGAAACAATTCTCCGGGATGTTTCACACCATCTTGCGGAAGCCGGCTACGTTGAGGCAACGGTGACCGTTGCGGAGACGCTCGGTGCTGCATCTGAAGCGGCAGTAAAGAAGCTTGTAAAAGACGCGACAGGGGCAAAAGAGGTGTCGGTGGCGATGAATATTGATGAATCAGTCATTGGGGGTGTTAAGATTGAAACTCCAGGTGCTGAACTTGACGCAACCATCGCCCACCAACTCCAAGCACTAAAAACCCGATACAAGAAAGCCTAAAAGGAAATCAGAATGAGCAAACTATCAATTACAGAATTATCTAAAGAACTCCGCCACGCCATTGAGAGCCTTGAAACCGCAGGTAATCTTGATGAAGTGGGTGTTGTGCTTCGTGTAGGTGACGGTGTCGCCTGGATTCACGGTCTTCGTGCTGCTGGATATAGCGAAGTTGTAGAGATTGAAACAAAAAGCGGTGTGGTTGAGGCATTTGCCCTTAACCTTATGGAAGATGAAATCGGTGCCGTCCTTCTTGGAAGTGACGCCGAGGTAAAGGCTGGCCAGACAGTTCGTCTTAAGGGTACAGTACTGACTGTTCCGGTTGGGCCTGAGCTCCTTGGTCGCGTGGTTGACCCGCTCGGGCGCCCACTTGATGGCAAGGGTGCTATCAAGACGAAGCAGCAAGGAGTTGTTGAGCGTGACGCTCCTGGCGTGATGGCGCGCAAGTCAGTTCACGAACCACTTATGACCGGTATTGTGTCAATTGACGCAATGTTCCCTATTGGCCGTGGTCAGCGTGAGCTTATCATTGGTGACCGCCAAACTGGTAAGACTGCACTCGCAATCGACACTATGATCAACCAGGCAAAGCAAAAAACAGGCGTTATTAACGTGTACGTTGCAATTGGACAGAAGCGTTCAAAGGTAGCCCGCCTTGTTGAGCGTCTTGAGCGTGAAGGCGTGATGGAGCAGACGATTATCGTGGCAACTAGCCCGTCTGACCCTGCTTCACTTCTCTATCTTGCGCCGTACGCAGCAACTGCTATGGGCGAATATTTCCGCGATAACGCGCAGCATGCTTTGATGATCTACGACGATCTTACTAAGCACGCCGTTGCTTACCGTCAGATGTCACTTCTTCTACGCCGTCCACCAGGACGTGAGGCGTATCCAGGAGACGTATTCTACCTCCACTCTCGCCTCCTTGAGCGTTCAGCGAAGCTTTCTGACGAGCTTGGTGCGGGTTCACTTACAGCCCTTCCAATTATTGAAACGCAAGCTGGTGACATCTCTGCATACATTCCAACCAACGTGATTTCTATCACCGACGGCCAGATCTTCCTTGAGACTGACCTCTTCTACCAGGGTATTCGCCCAGCGATCTCAGCCGGACTCTCTGTGTCACGTGTTGGTGGTGCGGCGCAAACCGGTGCGGTGAAATCAGTCAGTGGTAACCTTAAGCTTGGCCTTTCACAATTCCGTGAACTTGCAAGCTTTGCGCAATTTGGAAGCGACCTTGACGATTCAACTAAGAAGCAGATTGAACGTGGTCAACGCCTTACTGAGCTACTTAAGCAACCTCAGTACCAGCCACTAAGTGTATGGGAGCAGACAGCAAGCATCCTCTTTATTACTGCAGGTCATTTTGACGAAGTGCCAGCTCATTCAGTGAAGGCTGCGCAATCAGCAGCGCTGACCCGTCTCTGGGCTGACCATAAGAAGGAGATGCAAGAACTTGATAAGGGTGGTAAGCCAACCGAAGAGCTTCTTGCTGTTGTGGCAAAGGTAGCTAAGGCTGCCGCGAAGGGATTCGAGGAAGCGTAAATGGCATCAACCCAAGCACTTAAGGGCCGTATCCGCTCGGTATCGAGTACCAAGCAGATTACGAAGGCTATGGAGCTTGTAGCGGCGAGCAAGATGCGTCGTGCGCAAGATGCTACAAAGGCGTCTTCACCGTACACGGTAGCGGCAACATCACTGCTTGCAAACCTTGCTGGCCACGTGTCGGTACAAACTCACCCGCTTTTTGAGCAGCGCACAGTAAAGTCTCGGCTTTTTGTGGTGATTGCTTCAGATAAGGGTCTTGCAGGTGCGTTTAATAGCAATATTATCCGCATGTATGCCAACGAGCTAAAGGCTGATGATACTGCGGGTATTGCGAATAAGACCATTACAATTGGTCGCAAGGCCGCACAGTTTGTGGCGCGCATTAAAGATACGGAAGTTGTCGGTTCATACCAGGACACCCCTGACCGTCCCGATGGATACGAGCTTCGCGCTATTCTTGATACGGCTAAGGATATGTTTGAAGCTGGCGAGGTTGATGCGGTTGACGTCATCTATACAGACTACGTCAGTAGCATGACACAGCAGGCACGCATTACGCGTCTTTTGCCAGCGGGTATTTCGCATGAGCCAACTGCTTCTGAGGTGAAGGACGTTTTATATGAACCGAGCCCAGAAGAAGTACTTGATGGAATTGTGTACCGCCTGGTTGGCGCGCAGCTTTTCCAAGCATTACTTGATTCACGCGCCAGTGAACATAGTATGAGAATGATGGCAATGCGTAATGCGACTGACAATGCTTCAGACCTAATTGAAGACCTCACTCTTGCAATGAACAAAGCCCGTCAGGGTGCAATCACGCAAGAATTGTCCGAAATTAGTGGCGGTGTGGAGGCGATGAATGACTAAAGGAGAAACTATGAGTAAGAATACAGGAACAATCACACAGATTGTCGGTGTTGTTGTTGATGTTGAATTTGCAGGAGGTGATCTTCCGGCCATCAACGACGCGGTGACAATTCAAAAAGATAAAGAAATTGTCACCCTTGAGGTAGCGCAACACTTGAGCGAGAGCACAGTTCGTGCCATTGCCCTTTCGAGCACTGATGGACTGAAGCGTGGCCAAGAAGCGGTTGCAACTGGCGCGCCAATTAAGGTGCCAGTTGGTGATGAAACACAGGGGCGCATGTTTAATGTAACGGGTGACCCAATTGACGGTAAGGCTGCGCCAAAGGGTGTAACTTCACCAATTCACCGCGAAGCGCCCTCACTTGAAGAGCAGTCAAACAAGACTGAAGTGCTTGAAACCGGTATTAAGGTTGTTGACCTCATTGCCCCACTCATTAAGGGTGGTAAAGCGGGCCTATTCGCTGGTGCTGGTGTAGGTAAGACTGTCCTTATCACCGAGCTTATTAATAACATTGCGAAGTTCCACAGTGGTAACTCTGTGTTTGCGGGTGTTGGTGAGCGTACTCGTGAAGGAAACGACCTCTACTACGAAATGGAAGAAGCGGGCGTGCTAGATAAAACGTCACTCGTGTTCGGCCAGATGAACGAACCACCTGGAGCACGTCTTCGCGTGGCACTTTCAGGCCTTACAATGGCCGAAGCGTTCCGTGACGAAGGTAAGGACGTACTCCTTTTCGTAGACAACATCTTCCGCTTTACTCAGGCGGGTGCTGAGGTGTCAGCGCTTCTCGGACGTCTTCCATCTGCAGTGGGCTACCAGCCAAACCTCCAAGAGGAAATGGGTGGTCTTCAAGAGCGCATTACTTCAACAAAGAAGGGTTCAATTACTTCTGTGCAGGCTGTCTATGTGCCGGCGGACGACCTTACTGACCCAGCACCAGCAACAACCTTCGCTCACCTCGATGCAACCATCGTGATGAACCGTGCATTGACTGAAATTGGTATCTACCCTGCGGTGGATGTGCTTGCCTCAAGCTCAACCAGCCTCGACCCAGAAGTAGTTGGCGAAGAGCACTACCGCGTGGCACGTGAAGTACAGCGTGTTCTTCAGCAGTACAAGGAACTTCAAGACATCATTGCGATTCTTGGTATGGAAGAGCTTTCTGATGACCAGAAGCGGACTGTAGCGCGTGCGCGTCGTATTCAGCGCTACCTTTCACAGCCATTCCATGTTGCCGAGAAGTTTACCGGTAACCCTGGTACGTACGTGAAGCTTGAAGATACTATCCGTGATTTCGCAGATATTCTTGCTGGTAAGTACGACGACCGTGCTGAAGACTGGTTCTATATGGTGAATGGTACCCTTCTTGATAAGGTACAGACCGAAGCAAAGGCGGATAAGTAGTCATGCACTTGCAGCTCATTACCCTCAGCGGCGTTAGCGTCGATGATAAGATCTATGAGCTTATGGCGCCAACAACCGCTGGTGATATTGCGGTGTTCCCAGGGCACGAGCCACTCGTAACGATGGCCGCCCCAGGAACACTTGTGGTTCGCCACGACAAAAAGGACGGCGATGATAAGCTTGAGTACTTCGCTATTAGCGGCGGAGTGATTGAGGTAAATCCTGATTCTATCCGTGTGCTAGTTGACGAAGCTGATCATGGCGATGATATCATTGAGGCTGAATCACAGGCCGCGCTTGAGCGTGCACTGAAGCTTCGTGATGAGGCGCAGGATCAAGTTGAACTTGATAAGGCGCACCAGCTCATTGACCGTCATACAGTACGTCTGCGTGTGGCAGAGTTGCAGCGACGCCGACGCCGATAAGGTGGAGTATTTTAAAATAACCGTTCTTGAATGGAACGGTTATTTTTTATAGCTGAGAGGGGTTTGGAAGCGAAATATGGCAGACGGTTGACCTGCTGTCTGTCCATGAATACCCAGTGGTACTTGTTCGGGTGGTCGGCCAATTCTGGCCAGGGATGGTCTCCATTGTAGCGCCGTGGCCACACTGTTGAGCTGACCCTTCTAGAATATAAGCAATTGTATACGGTGCGGTATGCCCATTAAAGGTGATGTCGTCCCAGCGCATAATAAAGGCGCCCACCCACCCTATATTCCCACCTGGCGCAGAGATACTTTTAGTGCTTACCGGCGGAAGCGACGAAACAATAGTGCGAAGGCTAGCGTTAAAGGCCGTGCTCTCTAGTGCTGGGTAATCTTCGGCACCGCAGTCGCCTAGGGAATCATTATTTCTATCGAGGTAGCCCTCGCCAAGACACACCGACCCCCAGAAATCGGGGTACGCATCATGTTGAGATGCGTACGATTTAAGTGCTTTCTCGTATGTTTTAATAGCATGGAGTGTTGAGGCATTTCTTGCTTTTACGGAAATGCCCTCATAGGCGACGACGGTAATGGTCGCCAAGATGGCTATAACTACTATCACGATAAGAAGCTCTACAATTGTAAACCCAACCAGCTTTTCTTTTTTCAAGATCATTGGACTGATTATAGCATAAGCGGCGTGCTTATTGAGCAAAGAGACTGAGCGCTTCGCGTGCTTGATCAGTGTTCTTGGTGTGCATCATTTTGTCGCGAAGTTCAGCGGCGCCTGGAAAGCTATGAAGGTATACTTTAAAAAAGCGTTTTAGTACGTCATAGGGTCGATGTTCGAGCTCTTTGGTGTATTTGTCGAACAGGTCGAGGTGTAAGTGAAGAAGCTCAAATAGCGCTTTTTGCTGCGCTTCGGCAGATAATGATTTCCACTGTCCTTCTGTGAATGCAAACGGGTCTTTGAATATACCTCGACCAATCATGATGCCGTCAATACCATACTGCTCTGCTAGTTCAAGTCCGTGCTTACGGTCACGAATGTCACCGTTAATAGTAAGGAGTGTTTGCGGGGCAATTTCATCACGGAGCGCTTTAATTTCAGGAATAAGTTCATAGTGCGCTTCCACTTTACTCATCTCTTTGCGGGTGCGGAGGTGGATAGTGAGGTTAACGACATCCTGTTTGAGGATGTGTGTCAGCCAGTCGCGCCATTCGTCGGTGCGAACATCACCAAGGCGTGTCTTAACGCTTACGGGGAGTCCAGCTTCTTTGGTTGCGGCAACAATTTCAGCAGCCAGTTCCGGGGTGCGAATAAGGCCACTGCCTCCCCCGCTCTTTACGACGGACTTATCTGGGCAGCCCATATTTACATCAATGCCTTTGAAGCCAAGCTCTTTAAGGCCATGTGCCATCTCGCGGAAATGTTCAGGGCGAGCGCCCCAAATTTGTGCCACCATCGGGTGTTCATCTTCAGTAAATGCAAGACGTCCGCGAGTGCTATGAATCCCCTTTGGGCTACAGAAGCTTGCAGTGTTAGTGAACTCGGTAAAGAAAATGTCAGGACGGCCCGCCTTCATGACGACGTGACGAAAGACAACGTCAGTCACCGCCTCCATCGGGGCAAGAATAAAAAACGGTTTTGGGAGATTGTTCCAGAAGTTATCCATTACTTTACCTAGTATATCATTAAAAAAACGCTCAACTCGGGCCACAATACTTTGTGAAACGAGTTGAGCGGACAGAGATAGCAGTTGTTGTCCCAGGTTTTGCGCCAGCCGAACTCAGGAATGAGTACCGCATGACGTCCGCTCGGGCCGAAGGTTAGTACTTCGCGTTCTGCCCTGCTCGCCGAAGCGAATCGTTGACGTCCGCTTCACGGGCATCTGCCTCTCGAGCGAGCTTGTCGTACTCGGGCGTACCCTTGGCCTGGTTAGCCTTTTCGCGCGCCTTACGCGCCAGCTCGTCCTGGTATCCTCCCATGATTTCCTTTCGGTTGAAGGTATTTTACGCGATGTGCGTAAAATGAGGGTGTATAAAGCTTGGCGGGGGGATCTCTCAGACGAAGAGCTGACGACGACGCCTTTGTCGTCCCCTGCTCTCTTTCGCCTAACCGTGAGAGATCCCCCCTGTTTTCTTCCACTTGACGGGCGGAAGCTTGGGGCCCGCTGGACAAGAGTGCTACAAGTGCGCGGAGAGTCATTTCTCGGAATCCACGCACCATTGCCTTTCTTGCCCAGCGGGCGGCGTTCTGATACTACCCGAGGGGGAAGTGGGTAGCCTCCGAATATTTGGGGGATCGGAGGCGGGCAATGCCACGTATCAGAACATTAGTGCTATCTCTGTCAATGTACAGACAGAGAATCGCAACAGCTATGCACTTTTTCACTTTCAAGATGAAGAAATACACAATTGTTGCGACTCATCGTGTCTATATCTATAGTATATCACATTTTATACTACTTCGTCAATAAGGGTGTCTTCAAAAGCGATAATACCCTCAAGTGTCTCGGGGTATGCTGTAGTATCCGGCAGGTCAAGCGAGGTAATCCTTTTCCACGTTGCATTGATGAGCTTCCGTGTTCGTTCTAACTCTTCCTTATCCGAGAACTCCATACTGAGGACTACGGGCGCGCCCGACTTATCTGGCTGTATAAAAGCCAGCTGACCATGTGTTACCGTATATCCCGTGTAAAGGCCAGAATTCTCTATGAGTAACTTGTAAAACAAGAGCTGTTGTCGATACTTATGGAGTTTTACCTTGGTATACTCTGTGCCCCTACCCCATGCGTTTGCGGGGCTACCGGTCTTATAGTCTGTAACAGTGATTGTTTTTTCCTCTTCGTTGATATCGATAAGGTCAAGTGCCCCTGTTATGTGCGCATCGTCACAGTGGACTCCTTGAGAGGCAAAGTTAACTTCAGCTTTCTGGGTTGTTGTCATAGGAAGAATTCCAGACTCGATGAAGGTGGTGAGGTGCGCCCTTCCCTGTGCAAGGTAAAATTCAAAATCTTTCTTAGAGAGGCGACTGTTTCTTAGTGAAACTTCAAAATCATGCAAGATATCTTCAAGTGGCTTCTGTTCGCCCACTGCTCGAATGTGCGTGTGCGCTTTTTGCATGGTGGTGTGAACGGCTGTTCCGTATGTTGCAGCAGCACTTTTAGCGCTTGGAAAGCGGAGGAGATTATTCAAAAGGAAGGTGCGCGGGCCACCTCTTGTGACATCGAGGAAATTATTAAGAGAAGTGGCGCTTAGCTTGAAATTCGCCAGTGTTGGCTGAAGAAGTACCTCTAAATCGGTAGTGGGTTCGGAAAGCCGTCGCTGACCGTGCCACGCTAAATCGGCAATCTCGTTTATTTCCATGACAGAGCCTTGTTCTTTTGGATCGATGTGGTCAATGGGTGTATCGAGTGCAACAAGAAAATCAGCTTTGAGTGTAGCCTTGTCAGTGTCATTGAGGGTGCTATATGTAAGAATGAGGGTGCTCTTTGCACGGGTCATCGCTACGTAATAAAGGCGCATGCGTTCATCCGCTGTATTACTATTGGCAGTAAGGGGAAGATTGGCCGGATATGCAATGGAGCTGCTTCTTGAGCGGACGCTCTGTCCCCAAATAGAGTCTACTCCATTGAATACGTAGACAGTTTCAAACTCAAGCCCCTTTGATTTGTGTGCAGTCATGAGATGAACAGCGTCGCCATCTTCCGTGAGTGTGTCTTGTGTGACAGCGATGCGGATGTCCAGTTGTCGATGGAGTGCGACGAAGGATACGAATTCCTTTAGCGTTGGATTTTCAGCTCCGCCATACTCACGAAGTCGAGTGCGAATGACACGAAGTGCATTAAGGTGCTCGAGATAGCGACTTGGGTGAGCGGTAAGTTTTTCGCTTGAAAAGAAATAGTCGTAATAAGGAGCCCACTCACCTTCTTCGGGCACACCAATGAGGCGGTCGATGCTCGCTTCAAGGGTAAAAGTGGCCGACTCTTGAGCACGCGCAAGAAGCCATTCTAGAACAGGTACGAATTCTGGTGTTGTCGCCATGATTTCTGTCCAATTTTGATGATTCTTATAGGCAGTAAGGCTCAGCTTCCAGAGAGAGGTTGCGGGTATATTCCAAGCTGGATGCGCGAGGATTGTTGGCAGAAGCGCCTCCACGGTGTCATGGTCTCCATTTGAAAGCGCAACAACAAGCTCTGCGACTGATGTCAATGCAAGTATAGGTTCTGCGTCCAGTGCATTCTCTTGGTGCTCGTATCGTACTGGAATACCTGCGTGCGCGAAGTACGGAAGGAGGCTTTTTATGTCCGCGTGATGGCGAGCCAGAACGGCAATACTAGACGCAAGCGCCCCCTCGGCAATACGTTTGCCGATGTCGGTAATAATTGCTTGTCGTTCAGCTTGAACCGACGAAGCTTCCCAGAGCGAGATTGAGCCCGCGTCTTTTTGGTTGGCAGAGAGTTGTTTATTGAGTTCGGGGATGCGTGTTTCAAGACGATCGCCTCCTTGCGTAATGACTTCGCGGGATGATGTCAGTATCGCCGCCCCTGACCGATAGTTTTCTGTTAGTACGACGAGCGACCGTGTTGGGTAAGTGTCTGAGAATGTGAGAATATTACTGATGTCGGCACCTTGGAAGCTGTAGATAGCCTGGTCGTCATCCCCTACAACCAGGATATTCGGGGCACCTTCGTTGACAGGATTGTCAGTGAGATTATGAAGAATACGAAGTTGGGCGAGGTTGGTGTCCTGAAACTCGTCAACCATAATGTATAAATATTTTTCTTGAAGATTGTAGCGAAGATCTGGTTGTGTTTCGACGGCGTGCACTACTTGCATGATCATATCGTCGAAGTCGTAAAGAGCGGCTTTCTCCATGCGCGTAAGATATTGGAAATAAATGTGAACAACCTCTTTGAGCTTTGTAAGGCGTTTACGATCCTTGAATACGAGTCGCTTATTTGCATCGCGCTCAAGCCAATGCGTTTTCCACGCGGAGATAGGTTTCGTTGGATGGATCGTCTCGGCTTCTTGGATAACATTGGCGAGCGAATTGAGAAAAACCTGTGCGAATGGAATAATACCGTAGAGCGGCTCAAGGCCCTGAGTATGCCCTGTAATTGGTACGAGCAGTTCTGCAAGTTGCGAGGCGGTTTGCTTGCCGACGCGCGCCTCAAGGATGGGCTGTAGGAGTGGTTCGATAAAATCAAGCGATGCTTCATTTTGCTCAATTATGGCACGAAGCTCGTCACTTGTGAGGGCGCTGTTTCGCTTGAGCTCGGAAATTGTTTTGAGCGCATCACGAAGATGGGTGTATTCGCCATTCTGCATACTGGCTAGTGGACTATCAAAGGGTAGTTCCTCGAAGATTCCGCGGATAATTTCATATTGCTTTAGCTCATCTGCCGGCTCAAACTGCGCGTTATTATAGAAGTATTCTCGGTTCTGACTAATGATTTCACTCCCGAAACTGTGGAAGGTGTGAATCGCTACTTTGTAGGCATCTTTGCCGATAATACCAACCAAGCGTTCACGCATGGCTGCCTGCCCGCTTTCAGTAAAAGTAAGACAAAGAATATTCTCTGGAAGTGTGTCGGTTTTTTGAAGAATATTGGCAATGCGGACGCTCAAAAGTTCGGTTTTTCCCGTCCCCGGCCCAGCTACGATCATGACAGGTCCGTCAATAGTAGTGACAGCTTGTTTTTGTGCATCGTTTAGGCGGTTGTAGCGGGTATCAAAGCTCATTCCTTTTAGTATACCCCACGCCGTAGTACAATGGGGGTATTATGAACGACCAACTTTATGAAGATGTCGCCATGGAACGTCAGATTACTGCCCAGTTTGGTGTGCATGGCGATATTGATTCGGTTGTTGCTCGGAACTTTCCGGTGGGGCGAAGTCTAGAAGCGACACTCTATCTTACAAAAAAGAAATTATTGATGCTTTATGTGCATGGTGAAGCACCTCTTCTTCTTTCTGATGTTCGAAAGATCGTTAGCCGCGCTGGACTTGCAGCTGAGATGTATCTTCCACCTAGAGGGCACCCTCATTATTTTGACGAAGTCGGTGTGCAAAAGTTCAATGAGGTATTTCCAGGGCGTAAAGCAGTGAGCGAGCACGACATTGCTTTCTATAAAACACTTGCACCCTATAGCCCTGCACTCATTATGATTCGTGAAGTAAAAAACGGCACTATCTATCAGTTTGACAGTGATGCGCGTGGTGGTTGGCGTCCTCACTCAAAGTTTAGCTATCGACGCATTAAAACAAGCTAAGCATTACAGCGAGCTTATGGCTCTCGGCCGCGTCGTCCCATAACGGTCTCGACGCTATTATTACCTTCACTCCAGTATCGTAAAGTGTAATTACGCATTGCTGTGTTGGATGCTACGGCAGGTGTTGATGAGTAATTAAACGTATCCGGTTGGCCTGTTGGCTGGTCTGAACTACAGTTAATTGAATTAGTTGTGCCTTCCTCGGCTGATGGTGCAACAAAGGTTTGTAGATCAATCCCTCCAAGTGCCTGAGCTGCACTTGAGACATTACTGTCCGATAGGACTGCACAACTTGGATACTCGCCGTTTTGATCATAATATCTTTCAAGCGCCTCAACGAGGATCGTCATTTTCCCTGCACGTTCATTATCCCGCGCATCTTTCAAATAAATTGTCATACCTGCCGCCGCGATAGAGGTAAGAATAATAATGACAGCGACAACGATAACAAGTTCAATAAGGGTGAATCCTTTTTGTTTTCGATTGAGCATTTCGCTTACGCTTTGTTTCATAAATGTATTGTACACCGAAGTGCGCGCACCTGCCAACCGGCCGCCAGCCTATCTTGCGTATTATGCTGTAAAGCTGTATAATTACCTACTGTAATCGCTTACACTACTGGGGATTCGCCAAGTGGTAAGGCACCGGGTTCTGGTCCCGGCATTCGGGGGTTCGAATCCCTCATCCCCAGCCATAGAAAACACCTGAGTTAACGGTATCTCGGGTGTTTTCTTTTGGTATATTGATATACACTAGTAAGACTATGGCAGACGCACGGGAGTATCCAAAACTGGTCGGAGGAATGGATCAAGGCGGACGAATTATTTGTTCGCTTATTGAAGCGTTGCTTCGTCAGGAGGGCATCCAGTTTCAATATGTTACGCACAGGGTGAAAGCTGCGGACAGTGCTCAGCGTAAATTATCACTGAAGTCGGACAGGTATAAAGGCCTTGGAGATTTGACCGATTTGCTCGGTGTGCGAATTATCACCTATTTCCCCCGGGATGTTGATAAGGTCGCCGACATTATCCGCAAAGAGTTTACTATTGATGAAGAAAACTCGGTTGATAAACGGAAACAGCTTGATCCGGATAGGTTTGGGTACTTATCAATTCATGTTATTGCGTCCATAAATAAAGAGCGTAGCAGGCTTGTGGAGTATAAGCAGTTTGCTGATATCAAATTTGAAATACAGGTTCGTTCAATCCTGCAGCATGCATGGGCAGAGATTGAGCATGATCTTGGGTACAAATCAGCCGGTGCCATTCCTGATGAAATGCGTCGAAGCTTTTCACGTCTTGCGGGTATCTTGGAGCTCGCCGATGAAGAGTTTGAGCGCCTTCGCGCAGGGTTGGACGAGTACGAAGAGCGCGTGCAACAGACTATCACTACGTCCCCTCAAATTCTTCCAATTGACCAGTCAACACTAATGGCTGCTGTTGAGTCTGAGGCGATTATTAAACAGTTAGATGGAGCCATTGCGGCTATAGACAAGGTTGTCGTTGCTTCGAATATCGATCAGACATACCTGGGTAACAGGGCGACTGATTTAAAAATACTCGGGCTGAAGAATCTCGATGAACTCCTTAGGGCAATGGACCACTATGATGCATACATACGTGTGTTTGCAGAGAAATGGCTCGCTCGTATCAATGGCACCGCAGCGCGCACCGAATTCCCTCAGGGCGTGTCACTCTTCTATCTAGGATATATACTCGCTGCGCAGCGCGACGATGTCGAGGCTACTCAATGGCTTGGAAGTATTGGTGGGCGTGGCAAAATTATTAAGGATATGTATCGTGTCTGGAAGCAGGTTGTTGCTGAGCTTGGTGAGCCAAAGCGTTTTCCAATGAGGACCAAATAGCCTTACGTGCTCCTGCTTACTGAGTAACCGCCCGTGTATGCGGGGTTGTCAAAGAAATCTGGCAACCTCTTATACACGGCTTTTTAATTTAAACCCAACCATTGGTTGAAAAAAATAAACCAATACCTTACACTAAGATATTGTATGGATAAAGAATATCAAGAACTCGAAGAGCTGTTTCGGTTGAACCGAAAGTTTTTTGTTGCTTTTGGCGATTATCGGCGTCAAGATGTGATGGTTGCGCTTTGGGATAACAAAGACATGACCGTAAAGGATCTCGCCCATCTACTAAATATGCCTCGTCCAACAGTTTCTCACCATATAAAAATATTGAAGGATGCTGGGTTGTTGAAGGAGCAAAAGAGTGGAGTACGTACGTACTATCAGCCGTCACTTCGTACTGCAGTGGATAGTATTCGGGTGTTTCTTGATAAAGCTGACAAAATCATTGACTGTTAAGGGGGGGTATATGACAAACGGACTACAAAAACTAGGAACAACGATGTTTAAACTGAAGTGGTGGACGGTACTCTTTTGGACTGTCGTTATTGCGGCGCTGAGTGTTGTTATGCTTCAAGTAGGCCCTAAGACGACAGACTCTCTTTCTATACCGGGCACGCAGGCGCAGCAGACGCTCGACCGTTTTGGAGAACTCTTCCCGGATGCAGGTGCTTCCTCTGCGAAGGTTGTTATTGCCTCCCCGGAAGGTAAGACGGTTGCAGAGTATAAGGACTCGATAGCGTCGCTTACTACGGACATTGCAAAGGTCGATGAAGTGACTAATGCAGTAAGTCCGTTTGACCTCGAAGGGTCTATCTCAAAGGACGGCACGATTGCATTTATTACCGTACAGCTCAAGCCTGAGGGCGACCATGTTAGTACGAAAACTATCGAAGCAATTGACGCGCTCATGGCAGCCATGAACAAGGATGGCCTCACTGTTGTAGCGGGTGGTGATCTTCTCTCTGCTCAGCTCGGCGAAATTCTTGGTGTTGGTGAGGTTATTGGCGTGGTGGTTGCACTTATTGTGCTCGTTATTACGCTTGGTTCGCTCATAGCGGCGGGAATGCCTATTATCATTGCGATTGTTACGGTTGGCGCAAGTATGGCGGGTCTGTTTGCGTTAAGTAATACTATCGAGATAACAAATACTGCTCCGGTTCTTGCGGTGATGCTTGGTCTAGCGGTAGGTATCGACTACTCCCTCTTTATCGTGAATCGATACAGAACATTTGTAAAAGATGGATTTAGTTACCGCGATGCAGCAGGACGCGCTATTGCGACTGCTGGTAATGCGGTTATATTCGCCGCGGCAACTGTTGTGATTGCACTTGCTGCACTTTCTGTAGTACAGATTCCGTTCATGACAACAATGGGACTTGCGGCGGCTGCAACGGTAGCACTTGCGGCAATTGTTGCAGTAACTCTTATCCCCTCTCTTCTTGGTATTGCTGGTTCGCATGTCTTTAGTCGGAAAGAGCGTGATGCGATTCGTCGTGCTCAAAAAGAAAAGACTGGGCCTGTAGGTACGCCGGTTGAAAAAACCATCTGGTTCCGTCTTGGTGAGCGTATTATCAAATACCGTCTTCCGGTCTTTATTGTTTCGATTCTTGCTATTGTAGTTCTTGCACTGCCAATGAATCAGCTTCGCCTCGGGCTTCCAACTGCAGAAACAGCTG
Source organism: Candidatus Saccharibacteria bacterium TM7i (assembly GCA_025349965.1). Classification (GTDB taxonomy): domain Bacteria; phylum Patescibacteriota; class Saccharimonadia; order Saccharimonadales; family Saccharimonadaceae; genus Microsaccharimonas. The sequence continues at coordinate 463,269 of CP075337.1, read as the reverse complement.
CCGATGGTTCATCTGCACGCCAGTCATATGACCTCCTAGCAAAGGGATTTGGCGCTGGCTACAATAGCCCTCTTATGGTTGTCGTAGAGAACGCCCCAATTCCAACAGAAGCCGATAAGAGTGCTCTCCGTACGCAAATCACCGAGCGGTATCAGCAGCAATCTGGTGCTACTCCTGAAGCAATACGGCTCATGCCACCTGAGGTGCAGCGGCAAATGATGACGAAGCCTGAACAGCAAGTTGCTACGTATCTACCCTACTATTCACTCCAGCAGATTGCTGAACGCGTTACAAAGCTTGATAACGTAAGTGCTGCTCAAGCGGTACTTGTTACTGATGATGGCGCGAAGGGTGTGATTCAGGTTATTCCATCAACTGGTCCTTCTGACGAGGCGACGAAACAGCTCGTTGAAACGTTGCGGAGCGATACAACACAGCAAACGCTTGCGAACGGAACAAAGGCGACATTTGCTGTAACAGGTACGACGGCGCTACAGATTGATATTGATGCAAAACTTGCCGATGCGCTTCCTGTATATCTGGGCGTGGTCGTGGGACTTTCGTTTATCATTCTTCTTGTTGCATTCCGCTCCATCTTGATTCCTATTAAGGCGACACTCGGATTTCTTCTATCGGTGTTTGCAATGTTCGGTGCCCTTGTCGCTGTTTTCCAGTGGGGCTGGCTTGGCATTGCGGAGGCGCCAAGTCCAATTGTGAGTTTCATCCCAATTATTGCAACGGGTATTCTCTTCGGGCTTGCAATGGATTATGAGTTCTTCCTTGTTTCAAGTATGCAAGAATCGTATCATCACGGGAAAAAACCAAAGGCGGCGGTTATTCACGGCTTTGCTATTGGTAGTCGTGTTGTTGTTGCGGCGGGTCTTATCATGGTTGCTGTGTTCGCTGGCTTCATTACCAATCATGACGCAACAATTCAATCAATTGGCTTTGCCCTTGCGGTAGGCGTATTTGTGGATGCGTTTATTGTACGCATGGTTATTGTGCCGATTGTAATGTCTTACCTGGGAAAGGCCGCTTGGTGGATTCCAAAGTGGCTCGATAAGATACTGCCAAAGATTTCAATTGAAGGTGACGAGTCTGCGCTAAAGTAAGGCTCAACGTGTACGCAGGTGGAGGTCCTCACGGCTGATGCTTGCACCAAAACCAGGGTTGCCGGGTTCAAGCTGGCGACCCTTTTTTAATACACCGATAATAAGCGGGTCAAACCCAAGTGTGTTAACAAGATGTGCGACTGTCTCAGTGTCTTCTTTTATATCGCCTGCGATAGCGATGGCTTTTCTGCCATCTGAACCTTTTGGTTTGGCGTGATCGTGAAGTTCGTGGTACCCCATATGGCTGAGCGCCTTAACGACGCGCGATTCGGGAAGAAACGACTGCAAGTGTTCGCTTGAGGTGATGTCTTCGGGGATTGTATCTTCGCGCGGCCCATCAACTTCGTGCCAATGATTCATGGAGTCAATAACAAGCTTTCCCTTTAGTGCATCTTTTGGAATGGTTGCGTATTTGCTGAGCGGCAATGCTAGTATGACTATATCGCCACGGAGCGCCGCCTCTTCTTTCGCGACCGCATGTGCACCAGGCGCAAGTACCTTAATACTAAGAGCGATTTTCGCTGGATCGCCAGACCCGGCAATGACTACCTCATACCCTGCTTTACGAGCAAGCTGGGCCAACGTAACCCCAACCTTCCCCGCCCCAAGAATTCCAATAGTTTTTATCATAATTTAAGATTCTTTTAACAATTCACGAACGCGTGGAATGACTTCTTTTCCGTAGAGTTCAACCATTTTGAGGCGTACGTCTGCGGGTACATTTCCACCACCATAGACCATATCAAATCGTTCAGCACCAAGCGTTTTAATAGTTTTGACGATTTTTTGCGCAACTGTCTCTGGTGATCCAACATATAACGAACCTTCCGCTACTTCGTACTTAAACTGATCGTAGCTATATGGTGGCCAGCCGCGACTCTTCCCTACTGCGTCCCAGAGTGTTTTAAAGTTTGACCACGCCATCTCCATTGCTTCTTCGTCTGTTTCGGCAATAAAGCCCGGGGAGTGCACACCAATTGGAAGGACGGGTGTACCGAGATCTTCGGCGGCATGGCGATAAAGCTCTACGTATGGTGCGAAGCGTTCCGGAGCGCCACCGATAATAGCAAAGACGATTTGGAAGCCGTATCGAGCCGCGCGAATGACAGATTCAGGTGAACCACCAACGCCAATGGCAACATCAAGCCGGCCAGATTCTGTCTTCGGGAAGACGTCGGCGTCTTTTAATGCAGCGCGGGTTTCACCTTCCCAGGTGACGGGCTTTTCATCAAGTAACTTATGGAAGAGTTCTACTTTTTCTTCAAAAAGTTCATTGTAATCGCGGAGGTCATACCCAAAGAGTGGGAATGATTCGGTAAACGAACCGCGACCAAGAATCACTTGTGCGCGGCCATTTGAAAGTGCATCCAAGGTGGCGAAACGTTCAAAAACGCGCACAGGGTCATCAGAACTTAGCACGGTAACGGCAGTAGCAAGCTTGATATTCTTTGTGCGAGTTGCAATACCTGCAAGAACAGTCTCGGGGCTAGAGATAGAAAAATCTTCGCGGTGGTGCTCGCCAACGCCAATACTATCAACGCCAAGCTTGTCCGCAAGAATAGCCTCTTCCACTACTTGTCGAATTGCAGCGGCATGCGTGAATTTTTTGCCATCCTTGTCTACTGGAATATCACCAAATGTATCAAGCCCGAAAAGGATTTTCTTTTCTTCTTTTGTGGTTTTTGCGCCTTCTGCTGCCATTTTGTCCGTTTCTTTTACGTCAAGTTTACTATACTTTATATAGTATATCAGTACATATTAACTTATGCTAGTATTTGTGAAATAGTATATACTAACAGATAATGAGCTCCCTCTACCCCACCCCTAAAACCCAACAACAACGCGACGAAGATGACCGTCTTCGCCAAGAGCGCCTGCGTCAACGCCTTCCAAAAGCTCCATGGCTCACGGTGCCTCTTTTTGGCGCACTCGTCTTTTGGATTGCGGTACGCTTTATAGATATTTTTCCAGATATGTGGTCTACGGCGCATATTGCCTTTGTATTCTTTTCTTTTGCATTATGGCTGGGTGTGGCTGGATTGGTTATTTGGTGGGCGGTGTATACGCACCGAATGCTCTATAAGTACGGCGCGTCACGCCTCGTCTTTTGGGTTGGGTACGCCGTTACGCTATTAATACTTTTTGGACTTCATACTACAGGAGTGACCAAGGGCGAGGTGTATCACCTACCCTATACAGGCATGTTGTACGTCACGTTACTTGTACTTTCGCTCCTACTCTTTCGTAAAAAGTGGCGAGAAAAGAAATAAGCCCCGCCCCAAAGAGAGGCGGTGCTCATCTCTGGGCCGGGGCGCTATGAGGGCGCTCCTTTTTCTTTCGTCTCGTTGCGACGTGTAATGGGATTCGGCAGATTACAACGATCAACTGTCCGAGCTGCGTACAGCGTTACAAACCAATACTTGAAGGTCTTGGCATCACTGAGATTTCGCATAGGACCAAGATAGCGGACTGCTGCTGGCGAGCCGGAAATGTAGCTTGCCTGCTTGTCTGTCTCGTCGAAGTAGTCGCTACCAAGTACAACAAGCGCTTCGGTGCTGTGCGTCTCTATGTTCAGTTGAGCAATCCGATACTCGCCTTTTTCAAAGGCAATCTCGTACTCACTCCCCTTGAGCTTCACGGTGATCAGTGTTGCGCCCGCCATCCGTGCCTTTAGTAGCTTATGGAGCTTGAAGAAGTAGCGGTACTTCACAATCCACACGACATACGCGCCGACACTATAGATACTAGCGAGTGCAAAGACTCCCATGAACCAAACGACGACGGGAATTTCTTTTGTGTCGAAGCTTCCGCTTATGAGAAAGCCAAGCATCGAACCAAAAAGCCACGTGTTCATGCCAAGGACAAGGCTAAACAGTACAAGGACGAAGATGAACATCCCCTTGTGTTGTGACAAAAACATACGAGTACTAAGGAACATCCTACACCTCCCCTCGGTTGTTGTGTGGAATAGGATTTTATTATTATAACATCTTTATTATTTATGGTCAAAATGAAAAGAGCCTCCTCGGACATACAAGTGAATGTATGCCCGAGGAGGCTGTTATGCCGTATTGCTACGACACCTTGTTGCGACGACGGAGGCTGAAGGCCAGCCCGCTGAGTGTCACAAGGCCGAGCGCGATCAGCAGGCTGTAATCTGCTGAACCGGTACCGGTCACGGCGAGCTGCCCATGAGGAGTGCTCACCGGTGTGGCCGGGGGTGTCGGCGGGATGGGGTTACCCGGAATGGGCGGGTTCGACGGCGGAACCAGCGCCTTGAAGCACGGCTTCGCCGGGTCTACGCTCTGCTGCGGAAGCTTGCCGCTCAACGTTCCGGAGAACGTCTGCGTCGCACTTTCGTCGGCGAAGAGATGGCCCTCGTTGGCCGTAGCAACCACGGTGTAGTCGCCAGGGCCGTTCGTGCCATCAGCGGTGCCGTCGAACGTAGCGTTGACAGCCTCGCCGTAGACGAGTTTTGCCGGGACATCACAGGTCGCCAAGGTAACCGTGACCGAAGCCTCGGCATCCTTCAGAACCACCGGGGGCTCGTAGCACGAACCCTCGGGATCCTCACTCTGCGTGGGGAGTTTATCCGCCAGTGTTCCGGAGAACGACTTGGTGGATGACTCATCTGCAAAGAGGTGACCCTCGTCACTCGTCGCCACCACGCTGTAGTCTCCCGGGCCGGTAGTACCGTCCGGGGTTCCACTGAACGTGGCATTCTCGATGTCGCCGTAGACCAACGTTGCCGGAGCATCGCAGGTAGCGGGTGTCACCGAAACGGACGCCGAAGCATCCAGCGTGGGAGCGGGCGGTTCGTAGCACGAACCTTCCGGATTCTCACTTTGCGACGGGAGCTTGCCGTCCAGTGTTCCAGTGAACGATTTGGTCAATTCTCCATCACTGAAGGCGTGACCCGTATCACTGGTTGCCGTGACGTCGTAACTTCCCGGACCAGTGGTGCCATTGGCGGTACCGCTGAATGAGGCATGTGCAACATCACCGTACACGAGCATCGCCGGAGCGTCGCACGTGGCCGGGGTAACCGAGACAGATGCCGAGGCGTCCTTCACCAACACGGGCGGCTCGTAGCACGGGCCATTCGGGTTGGTGTTCTGTGTCGGAATCTTTCCATCCAGCGTTCCGGAGAACAGCTGACTGGAGGTTCCATCGGCGAAGACGTGGCCAGAGGTACTGGTCGCCGTCACGTTGTAGTTCCCCGGACCGGCAGTACCGTTCGGAGTTCCGCTGAGCGTAGCGTTGACAGCCTCGCCGTAGACGAGCTTTGCCGGAGCATCGCACGTGGCCGGCGTGACCGAGACGGATGCCGAGGCGTCCTTCTTGACGATCACGCCTTCACAGTCCGCCGCACTGGGGCCTGAACCACCAGTGTCGTACGCGATCACAAATGAGCGATCGTGCGCGTCGGAGAACCAACCGGGAACGGAACCATTCCAGGTGTTGTGGCCAATCGAGTTGACCGACACCGAGATGGGATTCTTCCCGCTCTTGAGGCGCTCGTTTACACCAGGGGTGCCAACGAACTTACAGACCCATACCTTCTTGGCAGTGTCGGGCTTCTTTGCGGCCGGAGCCGGCGAGGAGGCCTTCATCTGCGTTGCGGTGGGTGCTGCTACCGGTGGGCTGGACGGCTCCTCCGGTGCAACTTCGGGCGTAGTCGCTTCTTCCGCGGGTTCCGAAGAAACCACGGGAGCTGCGACAGGTTCGTCCACGACGACGGGCTCTGCTGGCGGTGCCGGTACTTCAGTGGCGACCTCGGGCTGAGGTTCGCTGACCGGCTCCTCGGCGGGAGCTTCTGTGGACGGCTGCGGAGCTTCCGTAGCCGCGGAGGTCTCTTCGACGAGACTTGAACTCTCTTCAGAATTCACGGTGGCGACTTCCGTCGGCGCACTGCCATCATCGGCAAATGCAACCGTCGGATAGCCGACTGCGAGCATACCCGCGAGAACTATCGCGAGTACCCCATTCTGCTTGCGCAATTGGTCCCCAATCCTTAGTTGAAATGAACAACACAATAGGTGAAATCAGCTTCATTCTGTTGTGCAGTATTATTATACAAGATTTTTTTTAAAATGCAAACATATTGACTATTGAGCAGGATCGCATGGACAAAGAATGTGGTATTATAACCGTAATGAGGACCGTGCGAAACAATACGAGAAAGTCTCCACCACGCTCGCGACGTGAGCGGTTCGTGAGCGGTTTTGGTGCAACGGGCTATTTCTTCGCGGTCATTCAATGGCTGATGGCGTTTGCGCTCTACTTCGTCTGGATATACACGTACTTTCTGGTGCCAATGCAGCCTACTGCAACACCAAATACGCCAGCACCTACGCCTGCTCCAGCGGTTCCTTCATTTGAAGCGCCTTCGCCGTTTGTCACTGTACTTCTCGCACTCTTTGCGCTGGCTATGATCGGCGTCACTATTTACGCTTTGATTGTTTTTCCTCGCCTCGTATCTCGTGCCGGAAGTAAGGCCGCTACGGTGGTTGCAAAGCAGGCAGCCCCGCTGGTATTAAAGGCGCAACACCTTCCTGAAACCAAGAAAAATACATTGAAAATAAGTGGACGTATTATTATTGTTCTTAAGGTACTAATGGTGGCTGTGCCACTTGGGCTTGCGTGGGCGTCTCAATTTATTGGCGAGCAAGTACTCTCGCTTGATATGGCGCTGCTTGCAGCGGCCGTCTTGGCAGTGCCGACTGCATTCTTTTTTGTAGCACAGTATGTATGCGCGTGGGCTATGAAGGTGCCCCTCGAAAAAGTACGCTAACGTATCGCTTCTGCTAGCTTCCAAATTTCCTTGGCTGAGTTTGCCCAAGTGAACTGTGCGGTATGAGCCACACCTTTTGCTATAAGGTCAGTTCGTACCGCGGGGTCAGTAAGTGATGTAATTGCATCAGCAAATGCCTTTGGATTATCAGGGTCGCAAAAGAGCGCGCCATTTCCGGCAACTTCATGGAAAATATCCATGTCAGAGCAAACAACGGCTGTTTGATAGGTTTGCGCCTCTGTAATGGGGAGTCCGAAGCCCTCCTCCTTCGAGGCAGTTGCAAGGCAGTGCGCCGTTGCAAGGAGCGATGCGTACTCTTCTTCTGAGGTGCCGTTTCTAAAAACAACCCGTTTGCCCGTAGGTATCAACGTCTCAAGTTCTGCTTTTCGCTGTGGTGAAATACGGCTCAAAAGTTGGAGTGTAAACTCATCTGGAAGAAATTCCATCGCCTTAATGAGGGTTTCGGCGTTCTTGTAGGGCATGAATGAACCCATATAGAGGATGTTCTTGGTATTTTGCCCGGGGCTGACCTGGGACTCACCCTTGATTGCCATACTGGTAGCATTATAGATAACACCAATTTCTCGGTCAGTTAGGTGCATTGCTTCAATATATTTTTTTGATGTCTTGCTTACCGTGGTGACATAATCAGCCCTATTGAGAAGAAGTCGTTGCGGCCAGTGCGCCATATGAAATAGCCGCCAAACTGTACGAACATACCACGGAAGATTCGTTGGTGGCTTCGGGTGCCGATAATAGATTACATCTTGAAGGGTAAGGATGAGTTTATAGCGTCGTCCCCAGAAGCCCATTACCTGTAGTGGGCTGAAAACAACATCTGCGCCGAGTTTGTTTAGCTTTTTGGCAATGAAGGGCTCTTTAATAGACACTGGATGATTAACAAGAATATACTCAATTCCGGCTGGCAAAAGTTTAAGTTGCTTTTTATCACAGATAATAGCCGTTACGGGAAGGTTACTCTGTGAAAAGCCCTCAAGAAGCCCGCTGGTATATCGGCTAATACCGTCATGATAATCAGTGCGCGTCCAGCGAGCATCAAAGAATAATTTCATACTTTCTCTATTGTACTACGCCCAAGGTACTAGCGTAAAACCAAAAAGTGTGCTATAATAGACCTATTGCATCCGAATGGATACTTTCTTTCAGCTAAAAGCATATACAACGTGTATTTGGTGGGGTAATGGGAAGTTCTCGCTGTTCGTCTGCAGCGCGACATAGACACGACGCACCCCTGTTTTGTATATCAGCATACAGTGGCCGCAGCCAAGAAGCGCTAAAGCGTCAAAATTCAAAAAAAGAAAGAGGTTTATTACCTATGGCATATCAACACGGCTCAGGACGCGGCGGTAACTCACGTGGAACACGCGGAGGACAAGGCGGTCAGCGTTCAAACCAGACAAATCGTCCCTTCCACAAGCGTCGCCCAAGCAATGGTGGCGGGTCACGACGTGGCAAGTCAAATCACCGCGGAGCATACATCCACCCAAGCAAGTTTGTAAATAAGGCAACTATTTCAGGAGAAGAGACTCCATACGAGCCAAAGCATACCTTTGCGGACTTCCCTTTCCACCCAGCGCTTCACAAGAACATTGCGCATAAGAAGTACACGACACCAAGTGCAATTCAGGATCAGTCGATTCCATTTACCCTTGAAGGACGTGACGTACTTGGTCTTGCAAACACTGGTACTGGTAAGACTGCGGCATTCCTTTTGCCAATTCTTAACAATCTTTATAGTAATCCTGTGCCAACTTCTGTGCTTATTCTTGCGCCAACTCGCGAGCTTGCGCAGCAGATTGACGAACAATTTCGTGATTTCTCTTACGGGATGAAGCTCTTCTCGACACTTCTTGTTGGTGGTGCGAATATTGACCGCCAGATGAAGCAGCTCGTTCGCCGTCCACACGTTGTGATTGGTACGCCTGGACGCGTTATGGATCTTATTAAGCGCAAGAAGCTCAACCTTGGACAGATTAACACTGTTGTTCTTGACGAAGCTGACCGCATGCTTGATATGGGATTCGTAAACGATATCCGCGAGATTATTGGCCTTACGCCAAATGAGCGTCAGACGCTTTTCTTTAGTGCTACAATTACACCACAAATTCAGAAGCTTATGGACGAGTTCCTTAACAACCCTGAAGTTATTTCTGTACGTACAGCTGACACCAGCGAACGCGTTGATCAGGACATTGTTATTGCAGCAACAAAAGAAGAAAAACTTGAAAAGCTTCAAGATATGCTTGGTAAGGATGAGTTTGAAAAGGTGCTCCTCTTTGGTGAAACAAAGTTTGGCGTACAGCGTCTTTCTGACCACCTTGATAACAGCGGTATCCCTTCTGCGGCAATTCACGGTAATAAGTCACAATCACAGCGTCAACGTGCCCTCCGTGCGTTTAAGAACGACCACGTGAAGGTACTTGTTGCAACTGATGTTGCAGCACGCGGACTTGATATTCCAAACGTGAGCCACGTGATTAACTTTGATCAGCCAGCAACCTACGAAGATTACGTGCACCGTATTGGCCGAACTGGACGTGGAACTGCGACCGGTAAGGCACTTACTTTTGTGCCACCGCACAAGTAGTACTGAAGTTGCGAAATTGAACGAACACCCCTCTTTTGGGGTGTTTTCGTTTTATACAATTTTCATACATAATCTATACAAGATTTGTATAAGTCTGTAACTGACGTAGCTCAATCACTCATCTCCCCCTTTCGTGATACAATGAATGAAGTTATGCTTACTCAATATATTATTGCTGGGCTGCTCCTTCTCGGCGCCGTTATAGGTGGCTATGTCTTGGCTCGTTTGCCACTGATTCGCCGCCTCTTTATCCCAACTTCCCTTGCGGCAGGTATATTGCTCCTCATTTTTGGGCCCCAGGTGGCTGGTGTTCATTTCCCTCAATTCCAAATTCCTAGTGAATTCTATGAAATGTGGAAGGTACTTCCGAAATACATGATTACATTGGTGTTTGCAGGACTCTTTCTCGGCAAGCCTCTCATCTCTATTCGTGATATGTGGAAGTTGGCGGGGCCACAGGTTGCCTTTGGTCAGACTATTGCATGGGGTCAGTACGTTGTCGCGGGTCTATTAACGCTCCTCGTGTTGATTCCTGTTTTTGGTATGCCTGCGTATGTCGCATCACTTCTTGAAATTAGTTTTGAGGGTGGGCACGGCACAGTGGCGGGTATGACGCCGGTATTTAATGACCTAGGTTTTGAGGATGGCCGCCAAATTGCAACTGGACTTGCAACGGCGAGTCTTTTAACGGCGCTTGTGACTGGCGTTATTTTGATTAACTGGGCGCGTCGTCGCGGACACATTAAAACGGGTGGGCCGATTCGAGTTGCTCGTAATAAGGTGTATTACCACACTATTGTTGCCGAGGTGCGGCGTAAAGGGGTGAGTTTTAGGAAAGTCGTCACGATTCGTTCGCTCTTTCTTCATATTGCCCTGCTACTTTTCGGCGTGCTCATTGGCTGGCTCATTCACCAGGGATTACTCCTCGTAGAGGCAAATACCTGGGGCCGCGGCGGCGAGCACAAATTCTTCGCGTACGTTCCATTGTTCACCTTTGCAATGTTTGGTGGTATGGCGGCGCAGTTTATTTGGCGTAAACTTGGCGGCACCATTAATCGCGAGGTAGTTGACCTTATCTCTACGCTTACTCTGACACTTCTTATTATGGCGGCAATTGGCACGATGTCGCTTGAATTCCTCGTAAAAGACGCAGCAGTCTTTGGGCTTCTCTACGGGGCTGGTGTGGTATGGATTCTCTTCGCTTTCTTCTTCTTGGCGCGGCGGATGTTCAGGCGCTACTGGTTTCAGAATGCCATCATTAGCTATGGCCAAGCAATGGGTATGACCGCAACCGGGTTGCTGTTTGCGCAGATGGTAGACCCTAAGAATAAAACTAATGCTGTCGAGGGCTTTGGCTATAAGCAGTTGATGTTTGAGCCATTGATGGGCGGAGGGCTCGTGACGGCGCTTTCCATGCCCTTCATTATCACACTTGGCTTGCCCACTTTCGTTGCTATTTGTGCGGGAGTAATGCTTTTCTGGGCGTTTATAGGTTTATTTATTTTTGGCCGAGGGCGCCGGAGTAAAGAATAGCACCTACTGAAGCGCTGAAGTAAGGCGCGCAATACTATCAAGGAAGTTCTGCCAGTTACTGCGCTTTTTCCATGCCGCAAGTGAAACGCTCTTGCTGTGCTGCAGGAGTTCATTGTGTCGCGCTGTAAGTTGTTTTGCAACATTGGCGTCATAGGCGACTACAACACACTCAAGGTTAAGTTCAAACGAGCGAATATCAAGATTGCTCGAGCCAATCACGCCAATAGTGTCGTCTATCGAAATATACTTTTCGTGAACAAGCTGCGGCTTCTTGTAGAGCGAAATTGAAACGCCAGCCTCAAGAAGTTCGCTATAGTACGAGCGCTGCGCATGCCCCACGAGCCACTGGTCCATTGCTTCAGAGTTAAGCACGGAGACTTTTACACCTCTTTTTGCTGCTGAAATAAGGGCGCTCAGAAGCGATTCGTCCGGTACAAGATAGGGATTGGTAATGACAATAGAGTGCCGGGCGCTATAGATAAGTGATACAAATGTTTTAAGGTTGTTTTGATACTGATAACTCGGACCACTTGGGATGATTTGAATTGGCGTCTCGCCGCACTTAGCGATGGTAGAATTCGTCATAAAATTGGTCAGTGCGATATTTGTTTCGCTATACCAGTCGCTTGCGAACACCGCAGCGGCATTGTTTACCGAAGGGCCTTCGAGGCGCACGGCAAGTTCAATGTAGCTAATGTCATCTTTGCGGTGATATGTTTTGTCAATCATGTTGAGTGACCCGATATATGCAGCGGTATTATCAACTACAACTATTTTGCGGTGGTTTCTGAGATCGGGGCGATTGTACTTCTTGAAAGAAAGTCCTAGGGGGAGAATCTTGCGCCAATCGGTTGTTACTTCACTTAGCCGTTTCATCATTTCTTTGTAGCGAGGGAACTTGTGAGAACCCCAGGTGTCAAAGAGTACGTATACCGCGACGCCGCGTTTTTTGGCGTCTTCTAATGCTTGGAAGAATGGCTCCGTTGTTGCATCGAGGGCAATAATGTAAAACTCAATGTAGATATAATGAGTGGCAGCGTTAATTTTCTCTATGATATCGTCAATAATTTCATCGTACCCCGTAAGGATATGCGCTGCATTGTGCTTGGTGGGCATAAGGCCAGTGAGCTCTGTGGCGAGATTTGCAGTCGCATCATACGGATATACAATTTCTTGCGTCAAGGCTGCTTTATTAAGCTCTTTTGTATAGTGGCGGAGCATATCGGTTATTTGCACCTGTTCTGCTCGACGTTTGCGGGAGAGTTTTGTATTTCCAATAATGAAGAAAAGGACTGTTCCGAAAATAGGAATAATGAAAATAAGCAGGAGCCACGCCATGGCAGCGGTGGGTTTGCGGCGCTTTGGTACGTAGGTCACCAGCCAAATGCGAATAAGTAAATCAATACCAAAAATAAGTATCGTGATAAACCACGTCGTTAACGAGATGTCATCCATGCCCTCTAGTATAAAGGGTTTTAGCTATTTCACCTATTCTGTTGGCTGGCGGGCAGTTCGCTCGCGTTGAATAAAAGCAGCCATTGACTGAGCGACAGGCGTGATGGCGAAAGTCCTGGGGTTGCACCGATTAGTTCAAGGTGTTGTTTTGCGAGAAAGCGAGGGTCTGAGAAGCAGCGTTCAGTAAATGCTTCATAGGCAGGGAGTCGGGAGCGTTCAACGAGTGGTTGGGGGCGTTTTTTCAATTCAATAAAGACCGTATCCACCGCCGGTGCGGGGGTGAAGTCTGTTTTATTTAGATTTTTGATAATCTTGATAGCATATTCTGCACCGAGGAGCATGCCAATCTGGCTTGTAAAGCGTTTTGTATCTGAGGAGATGAGCTTTTGACCAAATTGTTTTTGGACGATAAGATATGCCGCCTCTGGGCTGAAAGGAGTATTAAAGAGGCGACGTACTATTTTGGCACTAATGTGAAACGGAATATTTGAAAAAATCTTGTAGGGGTTCTTGGGGAGTGGTAATGATAAGAAATCTTTCTCGATGATGGTGACATTCTTAAATTTGTGAATCTCTTCAACGTTACGACGCAGTATGTCGGCAGTCTTTGGGTCAACTTCAATTGCAACGACTTCGGCGACGCAAGGAGCGAGCACAGAAGTAATCACCCCGCTTCCTGCACCGATATCATACACGGTGTCAGAAGATTTAATAGAAGATTTACGAAGAAGTTCCGCAACCAACTTGGGTGAGCGAAGGAAGTTCTGAGAATGCGTTTGTGTGTTTCGTTTCATGGTGTTCTTTACTGTAGTATACCAGCTTGTACTCCGAGCGAGAAAAGCCCAGCATTGTTGCTGGGCTTTTACTAAGCAGGTCGTTACAGTGATTACGATATTTTAACGAGTTGCAGGTTGCGATAACTTGGGCCACTTCCCCATTCGATGACATCTTTGACGGTCTTCCCTACGAGGCTTTTGCCAATTGGGCTGAGCGTTGAGATGCGTCCATCGCTCGGGTTGGCTTCGATGCTTTCGACGAGCGTGTATCTAAACATTCGTCCTTGCTGATCGATAAGGTCAACGACCGATCCAACTGCTACCTTGAGGCGAGTGCGCTTTGACGGAATAAGTCTTGCCTGCGAGAGCGTTTGCTTTTTATCGTGAAGCTCTGCTTCAATACCTTCAAGGCGCTGGAGTTTCTCAATACGGTCAAATCTGTCGTCATGACCGTGGGTTTTGTCACTTTCTTTAAGACTTCGTTGAATAGCAGAAAGATCCTGCTCTAACTGCGCGATAGACTTTTTAAGGTCTTTCATGCCCCTTTTGCTGATAAGAATTGGTTGTTGGGTCGCAGTACGGTATGTTTGTGCGGTGGTGGTGTTCATAGGTGTTCACTCCCTTCCTTTTTATTGGCCTAGTGGCTGTTTCTTTCGTAGCTAAATGTGCTACTACCCTCAGTATCCCATTGGTTTCTGAAATACTCCTTAAGTATGTATGCTAAATCGTTGTATTTTTTATCCTTTAAAGAGCTGATCTATTTAGCTTGAGACTTGGATGGTTTGTGTGTCGCTTTTCTCACAATGGGGAGAAAGAAGGTAAACGCTGTTTCGCGGGTATTACTCGATACAGTAATATACCCCCCGTGGATTTCTACAATCTTCTTCGCGATAGAAAGGCCTAGGCCGTAGCCTTTTTGGCCTATGCGGGCGCGAGACTGATCCGCACGGTAAAAGCGGTCAAAAAGTCGGTCAATTGCTTGCTTACTTATGGCAGGGCCGTTGTTTTTGATGCGAAACGCTATATGTCCGCGTTGTTCAAAAATTCGAATAAGGATTGGTGCATCCGCTGGACTGTACTTAAGGGCATTTTCCATAAGAATATCAATTACTTCCGTAACGGCGGCTTCGTTTGCTAATGTACTAGCCTTCTTGCGAGTCTTTACCGAGAACCGGTTGCCCTGCGCGCTTTTCTGTACACTATCTTCTACTAATAGGGCGATGTCGACTTCAGAGACCTCAAGTTTGTCATATTCAAGTCGCGACAAGTGGAGGAGCATCTCCGTAAGAGAGATGAGCTTATTTACTTCTTCGAGGTTACTTTCAAGAAGCTCCTTTGCTTCATTGGCGGTTAGTTGCGGGTCGCGTAGATTTACCTCAATCTCCGCCTTCATTGCCGAGAGTGGAGTTCGCAGTTCGTGACTCGCGTCACTTGTGAAGCGGCTCTGCGCTTCATGGGCTGCCTCAATTGGGCGAAGTGTTCTTCGTGCCATAAGGTACGAACCTGCGCCACCGGCGATAAGAACCACAAGGTTAACCCAAATGAGTGAAGTGATCATCTGGCGAGAGGCCGTATTGAGCTCTGCACGGACAAGAGAGTCCGCCGTTGCTGCGGGAGAAGACGGAGTTTGCGGGAGAAAAGGTAACGTAATGGTGTCGCCTAAGAGGTTATGCTGAAGCGTCTGGAGGCGCACGGTCACTTCACGAACGTTGAGTTGATAGAGCAGTACGCTGAACGCGAGACTGATAGCCATTAGTATAGCAAGATACCAAACTGTAAGCTTAAGTGTGGCCGAGCGAAAGAGCTGCATTTATGCAGCCTCGAGCTTATATCCAAACCCGCGCACAGTATGAATAAGCGGCTGTTTAAATGGAGCGTCCACCTTTGCTCTGAGATACTTTACATACACTTCGACGGTATTTGGAAGAACGTTCGCGTCGTAGTCCCAGACATGTGAAATGATAGTTTCTTTACTGATGGGACGACCTTGATTGCGAAGTAGATATTCAAGTAGGGCAAATTCCCTGCTTGTGAGCTGAATTGGAGTGCCGTCGCGTTCAACATTGAAGTTTGCTGGGTCGAGCGTAAGATCGCCTGCTGAGAGGATAGTTGACTGCTGTTCTGTTGGCCGGCGAAGAAGCGCGCGTACACGGGCGAGAAGCTCTTCAAGGGCGAAAGGTTTTACAAGATAATCATCCGCGCCGGCGTCGAGGCCTTTGGTGCGTTCGTGGATGCTATCGAGCGCACTGAGAAATAGTACGGGTGTGTGAATTTTAGCGTCACGCATTGCCTTTACGATAGCAAGCCCATCGTACTCGCCAGGAATCATACGGTCGATAATCGCAATATCGTATGGCTCGGTTGTTGCCATGGCGTAGCCCTCGTCTCCATCGTAAGCGATATCAACAGCATACGTCTCTTGTTGCAAAGCCTTGCCTAAGGCCCGAGCAATTTTGTGTTCATCCTCGATAATTAACACTCTCATAGTACTAGTATACGCCACTTTTCTGAGAGTGTGCTGATATTTAACCTATCGTTAAGATTCGTAGGTTCGGCTCCATGTCTCCATGGCGGTGAGAATTGGGATGAGCGCCTTACCTTTCTCGGTGAGACAATACTCGCACCGAGTTGTGTTTGGCT
The DNA here is from genome assembly GCA_025349965.1 of Candidatus Saccharibacteria bacterium TM7i. Classification (GTDB taxonomy): domain Bacteria; phylum Patescibacteriota; class Saccharimonadia; order Saccharimonadales; family Saccharimonadaceae; genus Microsaccharimonas. The sequence continues at coordinate 447,351 of CP075337.1, read as the reverse complement.
TGGTTATTTTTTGGATAACCCCCTCCTGCTCTAAATTGCCAAGACGCGCGGAAAGTGTACGAGGATTAATTCCTTCTACGAAGTCTTGAATGCTTCCAAAACGAACAGCTGGCTCATTTGCGAAAAAGCGAAGAAGCTGAGGAGTCCATTTATCTCCGAGTACTGCCGTTGCCGCCTTTACACATCCAATTGTCTGTTTTTGCATAAGTACCTTTACTATACATTAACAAGTAACAATTATGCAATTTTTTAGCGCTTTTGTCCCATTTTCGCTTCTGGGCGAAGCTGTGACATGCTGTATTCCCATGAGGCGTCAGTTTTCTTGTGGGGGTTAAAAATATACAACGGATCGAAAAGTTCTTTTACGCCTTTAAAGAGCGCGTACACCTCTTGGTTGAACTGTGCCGGAAGCCAAGGGCCACGTATCATTCCATCGCCATGCTCGCCTGAGAGCGTACCGTCAAATTCGATAATGAGCGCGCTAATGGCTCGCATCATTGGCTCGAGCTTTGCTCGCTCTTTTGCAGAGGAGACATCTTTTAGCGGGACAATGTGGAAATTTCCGTCTCCAAAGTGACCGTGAATTATCGCTGGAAACGAATACTTCTTGAGGATTTTCTGTAGTCGTGGAAGAAAAGCGGCAACGCGCGTTGGATGAACGGCCATGTCATCGATAAACGGCGAAGCGTGCCACGTGGTAATCTGATCTTGAATCAGTGCAAGCGTTGATTGGCGCATGCGACGACCTTGGGTCTGCGACTGGGAATCTATAGAGATATCGAGCCCGACCTTATAACGAGAGAGCTCATCGTACAGCGACTCAATCTTTTTTAGTACGATGTCCTGTGTATCGCCATCTACTGTAACCGCCAAAAGAAGTTGGTTGCCGCTTGAGCGCAGTGAAAGTGCCGATGAAGTGAGGCGTGCTTGCTGCTTTATATATTCACGTTTGCCGAGTCGCTTGCGGAGTGTTGCGTGAGACTGGAGCGCTTGCATAAATGATAGATCGTCAAATCCCTCGATACTCAAGGGGTTGTGGCGTCTAATGGTGCTCAAGACAAGGTCAAGTTTTCTCAGCGACGGTATGTGTACGAGAAGTGTCCCTGTGAAGGCGGGTCGTTTAACTGCTTCAAGTGTTGCTTCGGTGATGATGCCCAACGTACCTTGGCTTCCTGTGAAGAGTTGTGTGAGGTCAAAAATACCATTCTCCTTGTCCCATACATTCCATAGATTGTAACCACTCGTATTTTTGGTTGTGTGTGGCCGTGCGTTACGAATTAAATCATAATTTTTGTTAAGCAACGAATATAAATGTGCGTAAAGGCGCCCTTCGTACGTCGGTTGAGCCATTTTCTTATCAAGTTCTTTTTTATTCAGTGGTCGAACGACATACTCATTACCGTCCGCGAGCACCACTTTTAGCGCCCTTACCCACCGTTCAGTTGTTCCGTGACGGAACGAATCGGCACTTGCACTATTATTAGCCACCATCCCCCCAAGTGTGGTGAGGTGCTGATTTGAGGGGGCTGAAGCAAGTGTGAGGTTGTGCGCATAGAGAATTCGCTGCATGTCATCGATGCGCGCGCCAGGCTGGGCTTGAATAAAGCGCCCATTGAAGGCTTGTATAGTTGAAAGTGTCGAAGTGTCCAGTATAATTGATGAACCAATCGCCGCTCCAGACATGTCCGTCCCTGCTCCGCGTGCGGTAATGGCAAGTTTCGGAAAACTTGTTTTATGTTTAACGACGAACTTCACGAGCGATGATACATCAGCGGCGGTTGCAGGCGTCATTACAGCATCAGGGATACTCTCAAAAAGACTCCCGTCTCGACGTACGGCAGTTCGAGCCGTCTGGCTCGTTGAAATAGTACCAGAAAGCGCCCCCCTAAGCTGTGATATCAGCTGCTCCATATCTTCCTATAACTATAGAGAGGCACAAGCGGTTTGTCTAGGGTTAAGTAGTGGTATACTGATAACATGAGAACCCGTATAGAAATTGACACACAGACATTTGTACGGTTTTGGTTGGTAGTTTTCGCTATCGGCCTTGCCGGATTCTTACTATATAAGGCGCAGGTTGGTTTGATTATCCTTGGCGTCTCCTTCTTTCTTACGATGGCCCTCCACCGCCCTGTTACGTGGATTGCCAATAAGCTGCCGGGACGAAGCCGTGTTGGTGCAACAGCGCTTGCCTATGTTGCGGTAATTGCAATTCTCGCCACCGTGGTCGTGCTTGTCATTCCACCTATTGTTCAACAGACTGCTCGGTTTGCACAGAATGTTCCTGAGTTTGTTGATTCAGCGACTAATCAGTGGCAGGGCCTTAATCATCTCGTAGAACAGTATGGTCTACAGGCTCAAGTTGACTCTGCACTCGAATCTATCAAGAATAATGCAGCTGGATGGGCGGGTGATGTTGGACGCCAAGTTGTTGCTGGGATTGGCTCACTCTTCTCCTTCTTCGCGGCACTCATTCTCGTACTTGTCCTTACTTTCTTGATGTTGATTGAGGGTCCTGAATGGATGAACCGCATCTGGCGCCTTTATAAGGATAAAGAAAAGATGAAGCAGCACCGTCGCATTTCAGGACGCATGTACTCTGTAGTGAGTGGCTACATCACCGGACAGCTTACTGTATCTGCAATTGGTGCAACCGCGGCCGGTCTCGCTGTTTTCGCGTTGAGCTTCATCTTTCCACCGGTTGAGGCAAGTCTTTCTATGCCAACCGCCGCAATCACTTTTGTACTTTCATTAATTCCAATGTTCGGTGCAACTATCGGTGGAGTTATAATTTGTCTCCTCCTCGCGCTTAATAGCATTCCTGCAGCAATTACTTACGCTGTCTTCTTCGTTATTTATCAGCAAGTTGAAAATAACTTCATCTCACCACATATTCAGGCAAAGCGAATTGACTTATCTGCATTGATGGTGCTCGGTGCCGTAACAATCGGCTTGTACATGTTCGGTGTTGTCGGAGGTATCATCGCTATCCCAATTGCTGGGGTTATCCGTGTGTTGATTGATGAGCACCTTGCTCGCAACGATAGAAAAATAGCCCCAAAAACAAAGACAACAAAAAAGACGGCCTAGAAGCCGTCTTTTCTTTTTATTAGGCGACGTATTCCCAAACAGTGCCGCTTGGCGTGTCACGTACCGCAATGCCATCTGAAAGAAGCTCGTCGCGGATTTCATCTGAAGTTGCAAAGTCCTTCTCTTCTCGGGCGCGGAGTCGCTGGACAAGACGCATTTTTTGTTCATCGGAAATGTCTGGCGTGCTACTAAGCAGCTCAAGCCCAAGAAGTTCGTCGGCTGTCTCAAGGAATTGCAAGAAGCCAGCATCATACAGTTCCTCAAGTGGAAGTGTAACGATTTCTTTGAAGAGGGCATCAACAACCGCAAGCGCCTCTGGCGTATTTAGGTCATTTGCAAGTGCCTCAACAAGTTCACGACGAGCAGCCTCAAACCGTACGGTGAGCTTGCTATTCTCGACGCTATTCTTCTCGATTGTATCGTGCATTTGATGGCGCAACGCAGCACTATTCCGCCAGTTGAGACGACGGTTGTGGGCAGCCTCAAGCCCTTCGATGGTAAAGTTACCCTCAGAACGGTAGTGACCCTGGAGAATTGCCATGCGCAAATCAAGCGGGTCAAAACCGAGTTTCTCAAGGTCTTGTAGTGTGTAGCCATTGCCAAGCGACTTACTTATTTTTGTACCATTCACCTTGAGGTGATTCGTGTGGAGCCAGTAATTTGCAAAACGTTGCCCGGTCGCAGCTTCCGATTGGGCAATTTCGTTAGTATGATGCACGGGGATGTGATCAATGCCGCCGGTATGAATATCGATTGTATCACCTAGAAGGTTGAGTGCCATTGCTGAACACTCAAGGTGCCAGCCAGGAAATCCCATCGCAGTAGCCGTAGAAGTTTGTTCGAGGAGGTCTGCCGGTGTCTCCCACTCCATGTCACGCACTTGCCCTGCTGGGGTAAACTTCCAGAGCGCAAAATCACTTGCACTACGCTTTTCTGGATTAAACTCTACACGTGCGCCAGCTTTCTGCGCATCAAGGTCAAGACCGGCAAAGGTGTCGTAGGTTGGGAATTTGGCGGTATCGTAATAAATTCCGTCAGAGATTTGATAGGTATACCCCTTTTCTTTAAGGATGCGAATAAGGTTGAGCTGCTCCTCAATAAACTCGGTTGCTCGTGGTGTATGGGTTGGCGGGATGAGGTTGAGCGCGTCCATGCCGTTGAGGAAGTCTTGCATGTAGTACTCGGCAACTTCCCACGCAGTCTTTCCCTCGCGACGCGCACCTTTTTCAAGCTTATCTTCACCTTCATCACCGTCGCTGACGAGGTGGCCAACATCCGTGATGTTCATGACGCGCTTTACGTCATACTTATGGGTACGGAGTGTTCTTACAAGCGTATCCCAGTGGACATATGAAGCCCAGTTGCCAACAGTTGGCGTGCTATAGACGGTTGGGCCACAGGTGTAGAGCGTGATTTCACCTTCTTTTAACGGTGTAAACTGGTCAACTTTTTTAGTGAGTTGGTTGTGAAACTGCAACATATTATGCCTCTTCGAGCGCCTTTTGTACGGCGGTGATTAATTCGGTACGGATGGTTGCGAAATCTTCAAAGACTTTAAAGCCAGCTGCGTATTCATGGCCTCCACCACCAAAATAACCGGCAATGTGGTGGGCAATTGGCGCGTTAGTGCGGATTTTGCCTGTGACTTTGCCGTCAGGATAGGTCTTAAATGCAACCGCTACTTCAACTGTATCAACCAGGCGCATTTCCTCAAGCACGAGCACGCTTGGGTTGTAGCGATCGCTGTACTGCTGAATCTCATCCCATGGAATATGAACTGTTGCGAGTACACCCTCGAGGTCATACTCAATGCGGCTAATCAATTCGCCCTTATACGCCAAGATGTCTGCCGGTTTTTTCATGTATTCACGGCGACGCGCTTCAATAGTCGCTGGAACAGCACCAAGCTTCACAAGATCCGCTGCTACTTGATAGCTTTCTGGTGTGGTTGACTGGGTGGTGAGGCCAAGGCTATCTGCCTGAATGGCAATAAATAATGCCTCTGCTGCTACAGGAGAGACGGTGAGTCCGGCTTCTTTAGCGAACTCATAGACAACTTCACCAGCAGCAACTGCCTTGGTGTTGAGGACGAGCTCTGGGGTGAATGGAAGGTCATTGATGCCTTCCTGGTGGTGATCAAAAATAACAACCGGATGCGTTTCAAGGAATGCGCGCGCGCCAGGAATGGCAAGGGTTTGCTGAAGAAGTAGTGCGCTGGTGGTGTCAACGATTACCGCAAGATCATTGTCGCGTGGCCAGTCCTTCTCAACTCGATCCCAGCCCTGGATATAACGAAGATATTTCGGCATATCAATTGCACAGAAAAGAGTTACCTGTTTGCCTGCTTCGGCGAGGAGGTCTTCAAGGGCGAGCGCGCTTGCAAGACTATCGCCGTCAGGGTTTTCGGGCTGAATAATAACAATTTTCTGAGCGGCATCAATCAAGCTTTTGGCGGTTTCAAACATGTTTTCAGTATATCATTATAGAGGTACATTGACAAAATAAATAACTTATGCTATAATGAACGTAACTTGCGCCCTGCATGTTATCAGTGTTTTTCAATGACGAGGTTCACTAATCGAAAGGAGCGCAAGATGCGCTTTTCGGAATTCAAGTTTCAGATGATCAGAATCGCTACGGTGGTCCTGCTGATCAACGCCTTCCTCATGATTTCCGTCGGGGTGCCCATCCTGATGGATTCGGGGAGGTTCGTACTCCTTCCGCTGGCTGTGGCTGGCATCGCCTACGTCGCGGTGCTGGGCTTTCTCTGCTGGAGGTGGCTCAGCATCCACATGACGCGGCAGACGGTTGGCGGGCTGTATCGACTGACCAAGTCCCTGCTGCCGGAGTCGCAGACCGAGGTGCTGCTCGTGAACGATCTGTTCAATTACACCGTCATGCTCGAAAAGAGCAGCGATTCGGATGTGTTCCGGGTTGTGGTGGTATCGAATGGGCGTTCGCTGAGACTGATCCTTACTTCGCGTTCGTTGCTCTCGAATTTCGGATCCGTTCGGATTCGCCAGAGCTTCGGAGTAGAGTTGCTTCAGTTCATCGACGGCTACAGTAAATCGCTGTACGCTGTCCGAGCGATGATCGACGAACAGGAGAAATCCCTGAGTCGACAGTTCGAAGGGCTGAAACCGCAAGAGCTCGATGCCATCATGGCCCAGGAAGAGCCTCGGACGGTCCGAGCCGGCTAACGGCTGTGAAGCGCAAAAGGCCCCATCTCTCTACACTCCAGTAGATGAGATGGGGCCTCTTCACTTTTATAGATATGTATTTAAATAATCCTTCGTCCTTCAAGTGCATGCGAAAGCGTAATTTGGTCAGCATACTCAAGGTCAACACCAACCGGAATTCCCCGTGCGAGGCGACTCATTTTCACCTCAAGGCCGGCATCCTGAATATATTTCTGCAAGAAGAGTGCGGTTGACTCCCCTTCCACGCTGGCATTTGTGGCAATGATAATTTCTTCTACGTCATCATTCTTGATGCGTTCAACAAGCTCCGGAATATGCAGTTGCTCTGGGCCAATACCATCAATAGGGCTCATTGCGCCACCAAGCACATGGTACGTTCCTTTAAACTGCCCCGTGCGCTCCAAAGCAATAATATCAAGTGGCTCTTCAACTACCGCAATAAGTTTTTTATCACGGTCAGTGTTTGTGTAGAGCGGTGAGACATCCTCCTCCGCATCGATAAGCGCAAAAGTCACAGGACACGTCTTTACAAGGCTGTGAATGTCATGAATAGCAGAAGAAAGTCCGTCTGTAATACGAGTATTGGCACGTAACAAATAATACGCATAGCGTTCTGCGGTGCGCTGGCCTACGCCTGGAAGGCGGCCGAGTTCTTCGATGAGCTTTTCAAGGGCTCGTGGTAATAGTTGTGACATGCTATGTGCGGCAAAAGCGGGGTCATTGCCCCGCTGTCCTGCCTACTATCCTTTTAAAGTCCGAGGTTTCCGAGACCACCCATGAGCGGCTTCATCTTCTCTGCGGCAACTTCCTGCGCCTTCGCAAGGCCGTCACGGACTGCAATTTCAATCCAGTGTTCAAGTTCGCTGATGTCGTCAAGGTCAACTGATTCAGGGTTGATAGAAATCTTCTTCACCTTGAGCTCGCCAGTGATCTGTACGACAACCGCACCGTCACCTGCTTCAACTTCAATAATCTCTTTTTTTAGGTCGCTCTGAGCTTTACGTAGCTTGTTGAGCATTTTCATTTGGTCAAACGCCATTAAAACATCCTCCGTCGTTTACTAGAGTAATTGTACCTTATTTTTCGCTTTTTTGGTAGACAAAGAAGCGGTCAGACTCATGAGAGGCGCTGTTTGTGACTACTCTAGTAATCTTGTATCCCTTCGGCGGAGTAGTAATTGCAGCCCTTGACGCAGTGAAGCTTGATGCTTCTGGGCGCTTGTCTGCAATAGTCAACTCGTCACGATATTTTGCTACAGCTGCATAGAATGGCTTCTCTTTTTCAGAGACATAGAGTGTCTTAGTGTCCTTTGGCAGTAGTGTAAGGTCTTTTGAGAAGAGTGTTGCTACCGTTGGCGTGTAGTGATATCCGTATGCATAGCGAATTAAGCCAGTGCTAATAAATACAGCCACAAGAATGACGATAGGAATGAGGCCGGCGATACGCGCATAGGGGTTACGCGGGAAGAGTCTATACCAGTAGCCAATGAGGCTCGTGAGTCCCGCGGCGAGCATTAGCATTGAGGGTACGAATGACACGCTCGTGTACGATGGATTTAGCAGTAGAATCGGAATAAGACAGAGAATCCACAGTGTTACGAGGTAGCTTCGTGTCGTCTCGCGAGTGCGGATAAGGCGATAGAGCCCCATAGCAATTACAAGCATTGACCCAAGACCGAACACGGGCGTCATGACTGTTGTGGCGCTTGGCTCCCAGAACAAGAAATACTGCTTAAATACCGTAATGGCGTTTTCGAGTAGATTTGGCGGCCAAGTCCCCGGCAGTCCAATGAGGCTAATGCCAAGGCTTGGTGTTTTCACGATAAGGTACACGAGTGGTGCTACGAGAAAAAGCGCAAGCACGCTAATAATAGCAAGTCGCTTCTTTGATAACCTTCGGAGTACGGCTCTGAGGTGTGGATGGAGGAAGATAGTTAAAATAATAGCAAGTAACGGATAGATGCTTAGTGGCGTATAGAGACTGAGTGCCACTGCTGCGACAAAGGCTGCCTTCATAGCGAAACGGTGCTTCTTAACACGCGTAATTTGCGTACCAAGGAGAAGGATGATAATCGGCCAGAAAATATAGAGGATACTCGGGGTGCCCGATTGGGCGATAAAAAGGAATTGCCCAGTTGTCACCGCAATCAGCGAAGCGAGAACTGCTACGTTGAGAGTAAACCAACGTCGGAGCAGGAGGATAAATCCTGCAGCTGAGATAAGGCCGAGAATGAGTGACGGAAGTTTAATAGTAAACGTAGATATACCGAACACACTAAATACACCCGCCTGCAAAAGACGATACGGTAAATTTGTTACCGCGAGCGTTTCGGGGTTGGTGAAAGAAAGTGACGCACTGGTAGCAGCTGAATTCATCTCCGCCTCTGATAGCCCGGCTGGCGTAAGGAGCCCTGCAAACAAAAGCAGCGAAATTAAAAGCACTCCGATAAGACTGTAGCCAATGACATACCGCCAGCGGTAAAGGAAGTAGTGCGAAAAATCTTCAGGTTTCTTCATAATTGTTCTCTTGCTAGTATACCATTTATGCTTACTATTCGTGGCGCCGATCAAGCGACATGAAGCGAAGTCGTTCTGGGTGGAAGTAAAGCTCAACTGTCCCCACTGGGCCGTTACGGTGTTTGGCGATAATGAGGTCGGTCACATTCTCGCGCTCCGTTTCTGGGTTGTAATACGCTTCACGATAGATAAACATCACAATGTCGGCGTCCTGCTCGATCGACCCTGATTCACGGAGGTCGGCAAGCTGTGGAATCTGCGGACTACGGTTTTCGACTGAACGAGACAGCTGACTCAGTGCAATCACTGGAACATTCAACTCACGGGCAATCAACTTAAGTCCACGAGAAATTTCAGAAACTTCCTGAACACGGTTTCCGTCAGACTTGCCACTCCCCTGCATCAACTGCAAGTAGTCGATGATAATAAGGCCGAGTGGTTGCTCGTGCGCAATACGCCGCGCCTTGGTGCGCATTTCAAGTACACTCACGCCCGGTGTGTCATCAATGTAAATTGGCGCTTCGGCCATTTCACCCATTGCTTCGGATAGCTTGCTGAAATCATCATCCGAAAGATTACCTGTACGAATATTCCAGGCATCCACACCAGATGCGTCTGCCAACATACGGTCAACCAGCTGCTCTTTGCTCATCTCAAGGCTGAAGAAGAGCACCGGTGCTTTGGCAATGGTCGCCACGTTGTAGGCAAGGTTCGTCACGAGGGTGGTCTTACCCATGGCAGGACGAGCGGCCAGAATGATAAGGTCACTGCGCTGGAGGCCAGCGGTCATGTTATCAAGGTCGCGATACCCAGTGCGAACACCGCGGAGTGCACCCTTGTTGCGGTGAAGTTCTTCCATGCGGTCAAAACTGTCAGTAAGGATGGTTTCGAGTGCGACAAGATCCTGCTTGGTAGACTGGTCGCTGACGGCAAAAAGTTCTGCTTCTGCACGCTCAAGAAGAAGCTGTGTACTCTCTTCTTCGTCATACCCCATCTCTGCGATATCAGCACTGGCTTTAATGAGGCGTCGACGAACGGCCTTTTGTGAAACAAGTTCTGCGTAAGCTTCGGCGTGCGCGGCCGTCGGTACATAATTAGTGAGTTCGGTGAGGTAAGCTGAGCCGCCAATCTCATCAAGATGCTTCTTGCGTTTGAGCTCATCAGTAAGTGTAAGGAGGTCGACAGGTTTGTGCTTTTCGTAGAGCGCAATCATGCCGCCATAGATCATGCCGTGGCGCTTATCGTAGAAGTCCTTTGCCGTGACATGCTCGGAAATATCCGCCAACGTTTCTTCGTCAATAAGAACAGCACCCAGAAGGCTCATTTCAGCATCTAGGTTTTGTGGTGGTATGCGCCCTGCGGCATCTTTGGTGGGTTGGGATGTTCCTGCCATAGTCTCTCTTTAAGCGGTTGCGTAGGCTATAGAGCCTCTGGAGCAACCTCTACTCCTCCACCCATAATATCAGCAATTGCCGATGCTTGGCTATCTTTCATGGGTGCTCGCTCTGGAAGCGTGGTAATATCGACGTCTGGCATGCCAAGCATTTGAATAGATTCATGGAGCGTGGTGCTGTATTTAGTATCATCAAGCTTCTTCTTATAGAAGGCGCTGCCCGTATAGAGCGTGAGTTCTGAGCCATTTAATTCCGGTGTGCATTTTGAAAGCACACTGTAGAGCGCAACATAGTTCTGGCGTGTATGTTCAATGAGTGCTACCCAATTAAATTCGGTGCTTAGGGCTTGTGTGGGTTTTTTGGATGCTTTTTGTGAAGCTGGCTGGGCTGGCGTGGGTTTCGGCGTGCTCTTCACCTCTTTTTTTAGCGATTCAACTGATGCGCTCACTTCATGCACCGGTGCGGCAAGTGCAATGTTTTTGCTTTTTTGGCCTGGCGTTGGAGCTGATCGAGTGTTCTGGGGTGCTGCCGACGGTGTAGGCGTGCCAGAGGCTCCGAGCACGCTAATGAGTTTAATATCTGGATGAGATGATTTGGCGACGTCAAGAAGTGCGTCAAGAAGTGAAAGGAGTTCAGGTTGTGCAACCACCTTTGAGCGCACGTATGAAACAAGCTGGCTTGCAAGCACGATAGGGTTAATGCCTTGGCGCTGGGTGGCATCGAGCTGTTCAACAACCGCCTTAAGATCATGACTTTGATACGCAGCGAGTAAAAGCTCGAGATGTTTTGAGGAGGCAAGTCCAAGTGCATCCTGGATAAGCTCGGCGGTTATTTCTTTATCATGAAGGTTTGCGACCTGGTCAAGCAGGCTAATGCTATCGCGAAAACTTCCGCCACCACGTTCTGCGATGAGGAGAAGTGCGTCATCGCTCGCAGGAATTTTTTCGGCGTCTGCGATAGTGCGAAGATGTGCCACTGCCGCTTCCGGAGCAATAGCACGGAATCCGTAATGTTGCGTACGGCTAATAATAGTTGCAGGGAGTTTATTGACGTCTGTTGTCGCGAGAATAAAAACAACGTGCTCTGGCGGCTCTTCAAGCGTTTTAAGAAGTGCATTAAAAGCCGGCTTTGATAACATGTGTACTTCGTCGATGATGTACACCTTTTTAGCCGCAGACACAGGTGCAATTTGTACTTTTTCGCGGAGATCACGAACATCTTCTACGCCGTTATTGCTGGCAGCGTCGATTTCAATAATATCTAAGTTTTGTGCGCTTTCATCGTACGGCAATTTGTTGATTTCATAGGCCATAATACGTGCAATTGAGGTTTTACCAACCCCACGCGGCCCAGTAAAGAGGTAGGCATGTGCAACTCGCCCTGTTTCAAGCGCACGCTTAAGCAGCTTTGTAATATGCTCCTGCCCGACCACCTCATCTAACGATGTGCTTCGGTATTTCCGATACAAGGCTTTAGACACCTATACTCCCCTATTTCTTTGTTATGTTCGCTTCCTCTGCATCCCCATGCGTACGACGAAACGCTACCCTGCACTCATTGTACCCTATGGGACGAGGCTTTGGTGTGGTGTTTTTTACAAATGAATAAGCCCCGGCGAAAAACCGGGGCATATCCACTAGTGAATCTTACGACACGCTGTTCAGTGAGAGCCTCCAGGGTTGCAGTCGGCTTTCCAGCTCAACGAACGTGTCGCGAACATGGCGAGCATCGATAGCGAGCCCCGAGAGGTCAAAATAGCGTGCGAGCTGAGTCTTCGACGCCAGATGACCCATCAGCTCACCGATGGTGCGGATGGAGGTGCGCTGAGCAATCAGCTGTACAGCCGGACTGTGCACGTGTACATCTGCCACGTAGCCACCGCTCAGTGCGGAGGTAACCAGCAGCGCCTGGATGGGCGTTTGTTCGATACTACCGAACAGCATCTTGGCACGCTCGTGCACGCGCTCCTCTTCATACCGTAGCCGAAGCTGGGCGGCAGTGAGAGCGTCGCGGATGAAAACCGCCCTGCCGGGCCCGATACCGTCGAGCTTGCGCATAGATGGCCCGGACATCAGGAGAAGTGGCGCTATATTCTCGCACAACCTCTCGTTGAGAATCTTTACTACATGGCCGGACATGATGCCGGGCTGCGTGAAGACGTCTTTGATGGTTGGAATGGTACTCCCCGGAATACGCTCTGCGTCATTGTGTAGGGTTGCAGTGACGAGAGGACCTCCTCCGTCATCAACACCGCCAAGTGTCTGAAGCTGTGTCGTTTTCATCAACATGATGAACTCCATTTCTCTAGTGGACAGATACAATAGTAGCCGTGCATTCACACGACTACTACCATACTTATATTATAACACTTTAGGCTATAAAGTGCAAATCTAGAGTGCTGCTTCTACGGCTGCCCAGGTTGCCTCTGGGTTATCTGCAGGAACAATAATTGTTACCTGATCACCGATGTTAATACGGAAGTACGTCACGCTAGCAAGGAGGATGCGGTATTCACGCCCGTTTGCTTCAACGTAGTACGCACCGTCATGCTGAGACATCGTACCAATAATCTGGTTACGTGGCACTGGGTCAATTTGCTTGTAAATGAAGCTGCCGTCGTCGGCAATTGTAAGTTTAAGAAGATCGCCTTCCACAAGCTTTGACTTGCTGGCGTAGTTAGCCGGTACTGGGTACTCTTTGCCGTCAGGGCCAATCATCTTCTGGCCGTCAAAAACGCCTTCGATAATCTTTCCGCCAACATCTTCGTTCGCTGAACTACGCGGAGTGATAACTGCACCGTCATCTCCAACAATGCTAATAAGGAGCTCTTTGGCTGCCGCTAGGTTTGTCTCCGCCTCTTGAATGAGTGCGTGGAGACGCTTGACTTGTTTTTCTGGTAAATCAGACATGGTCTCGCAATTTCCTTATCTGTATGTGTTTTGAAATAGTATTAGCTTTACTTATAGCAATTTGAGAAGTAAATGTCAAGAAAATGTAGCGTACTCAGCAAGGGCCATAACGCTAAACTAGTGTTTGGAAAATAATCACAAAATAAAAGGCCGGGCGGCCCAGTGCCGAGCGACTCAACTGGCTGTTGAGGCTCTAAGCACCGGACTACCCGGCTAGGGTGTCTTCAGGGGCAGAAACGCTTACGCGTCTGCGTTCTGACGACGGCGACGAACCGCGAGGATCGTCAGGGTTGCGCCGAGGAGAATCAGCGCGGCAGCACCACCTACGAGAGGCAGTATGGTTTCGCCGCCAGTCACGGCAAGGCCGGACTTGGTGGTCTTGGGCGGCACTGGAGTGTTCTTGCTCGGCGTCGCCGGGCAGGTCTTCACCTCTGCTGCTGTTGCGTCACGCTGAGTGACACTGGTCTTGACCACGGGGTCGCCAAACACCCAGGTGCGGGTGTCAACGTCCCAAGTCGGCTTCGACTCGGCGACATCGGTCGAGGTTGTTACCTTCTTGGTCGTGCAGTCAAGCACTTCCTTGCTGGTAACATTGACGACCGGTGGCGGCGGAGTGGACGGGTCGCACGGGGCGCCGTTCAACTCGTCAACCGTTGCCGGCCGCACTGTGTCGGTGGACTCGACCTTGGGCTCGCCATCCACCCAGGTACGCGTCTCCGCGTTCCAGACCGGATCGATGGTCGTAACCACCTTCGTGTCCGTCGCCGTCTCAGTGGCGCAGTCAATGACCGTAGTCACTTCCTCCTTCACCTTTGGCTCGGGAGGAGTGGTCGGGTCACATTCGGCGCTGTTGAGCTCCTCGATAGTGGCGGGGCGAGTGCTCGTCTCCACCTTCACGTCGGGTTTACCCAGGACGTAGGTACGCGTCTCCGTGTTCCAGACGTACAGGATGTCCGTTGTCGTCGTGGTCGTCGTCACCGTCTCGGTGGTGCAGTCCAGCGACGTCTTCACATCCACTTCATGAACGGGCGGGGGCGGCTCGGTGCCCGGCGGGCACTCGGCCTTGTTGAGCTCCTCAATGGTGGCAGGACGATCACTCGTTTCCACCTTCACATCAGGCTCGCCCAGAACCCACTTGGTGCCGTCCAGGACGTACACTTCTGTGGTAGTGGTCTTCGTGATGGTGACGAGCTCGGTCTCACAGGAAACCTTCTCCGTCGTCTTCACGTCAACCTTCGGTTCGGGTTTGTCACCCGCACACTGCAGACGTTCGGCATCGGTCAGTGGACGTGTCGACATCTCTGTCGTCACAACCGGCTCACCGTAGGCCCAGTCGTACAGCTCCTCGTTCCATACGGGGTCGCTCGTCTTCACCGTGATGACGATGTTGACGATGTTCGCCGCGCAGTCAACGGTCTCCTTGGGAGTCCGCTCCACCTTGGGCTCGGGCTTCGGGGGCTTCTGCGTTCCGCAAATGAGACTCCCCTGCCAGTGGTAGTTGGTACCTGCCACTTGAGTCCACTGGAACTCGTAGTACTTCCATCCGGGCCAGTCCGGGTGCGCCTTGACGTCAAACGTCTGCGTACCCGACCAGGTGCCGGTGTTGTTATGGAAGTTGAAGGTACGAACTTCGCCCGTCTCCATGTTCTTCACACGGATGTTGACATCGTTCGCCTGACCCGCCGGCAGGTCTGCCGGGTAGGTCACCGTCAGTCCATCGCACGTCGGTGCGGCGTACTGCCAGTTCCAGTCGAAGGGCTTGCTGCAGTTGCCCTTGAGGCCCTCGACGCGAGTGTCAGAACCGTAGCCGTAGCCACCGCTCCACTTCGTGTAGGCGTAGACCCAAGGACCATTGCCAACGGTAGTACCCGGCAACGAATGTGATCCGAGGACCACCTGTCCGTTACCTGCGGAGGAAATCGGCCCCTTGTCCATCCCGGCGGCGCTGTTGGGCGTCCCCTGGAAGTTCTGGCTACCGATCCGCCACATGGTTGAGGCAGTCTGACCCGGCGGCGTATTGCGCAGCGTCAGTGTGTAAGTGACATCGTACTCCCCGGTGCCTGCATTGCAGGCAGCCGTGGCCGTGATATCTCCGGTGTGCGCCTCAGCTCCACTTACCGGTCCGCTCACGACGAAGAAGCTCGTCACGAGCGCGCTCAGGAGTGCAAGTGCAATAAACTTGCGCTTACCTCCCTGTTTTTCTTTGGTCATTTCTCCCCAATCTGTGTAGGTGCAAGTATCTAGAAGGTTTTTCGTGCTCAAAAACAGCGCGAAAAGCGCAGAATCGTACACAAAAGTACCCAACTCTAAATACTCAACTATATTATACTATAAAAGTAATATTTTTGCAAAGGAAAAACCCGCAAGCTATGTTAGCCTACGGGTAATCCTTTACTTTAGTTTCGGGAGCAGGATGAGTGTATCGCCATGCCGCCGGCTCCTCTTTTGGCCTGGAAATCGTCTATAGACTACTACGTTCCCGCGCACCACGATATGTCCATGGTTGGGGCGTAGTCGTCTGTCGACTTCGATAGTTGGGCCGAAATAGAAGTGCAACGTAGTACCTTCACCTTCCACGATGAGCGTTTGATGAAGGTATCGCTCCGGCACGCCAGCCCAGCGCGCAAGCTTCTTGACTCTTTCTTGCTCGCGTCGCTTGAGTGCTTTTGCGTGGTTGTTGTACTTCCTGCGGGCATTCTTTCGAGCGGTCTCGGCTACGTAAAAACGCTGACGAGCCTCTTCGCGTAACTCGTTGAGTCGAGCATGCTTCGTCCTTGCTTCGCAAAAAGCGTTTCGAGCGCGACTCAAGGCCTGGGCGGCTTCATTGCTGACATCAACCACTCGCTGGGTGCGTTGCTTCACGGCTTTAATCTGTTCCGTGTAGTGATGCCCAATGTGTAGTGCGGCCTCCGCGCAGAGCCTGTGCCACGTTTCGGTGGCCACTTCTCCTCGTTGACGAGCTTGAAGCATGATACGCTCATGATCAACCGCACGTTCTGCGATGTCATCCCTTCGCTTGAGGAGGCGAAGAAGCTCACGCCCCATTTCTCTCTGGGCGGCGCATACATTCCGTGCACACTGCTCAAGGGACACCCTTGCTTCGCTCAATACTTTGCCCACCTCGCCCACTTCTTCGCGAGCGGCTTCGCATTGGGTCTCGATAGCGTCCTTTTTGCTGAGTAGCAGGCTATATCGAGTCTCCGCCAAGAGTTTTTGCTCCTGAAGATGTTCCAGGGTTTCATCCGTGAGTATCACATACATCACCTTCTTCCACTATTCGTAAAGGATCTACTGCACGGGTGTGCAGAATTAACATATCATATCATAAAACAAAGAACGCAGCAAGTGCTGCGTCTCTGTCGGGAGGATTTACGCGCTTATAGAAAGCAACGTCCACGCTCCACCATTGTTGTCACTCCGGAGCCGAAACTCTGAGCGACCATCGGTAAGGGTAAAAATCTGCGCAATGCGTTCACCTGAGCGAACGATACAACTGATTCCCGCATCGATAAAATTGATGGTTGAACCGTCAAATTCTACTTGTTGCGGATACACGGTCATGTTCTTTTTGAACCCGAGTCGTGTTACGCTTACCTCTTTGTTAATTGTTGTGTTGGTCATACACCACTCCTTGCCTAAGATATTGTTTAAGCGAACGGATTTTGGAGTGTACGAAGGGCAAGCCCTTCTTTTATCCAGCGGTGGATAGGACCGGCGACCGCTCTATCTTTCTTTTGGAATAGAACGCCAATCTGTTTACCACGATGGAGGTGTAAATACATCTATAGATGTAAATATGCAAGCTTGTAAGTGAAAAGGTATCCACCAGTACCTACATAGCTATACCTAGTATACCCTACCGCATGAAATAGGTGTCAATAGAAAAGTTTACAGTGGTATACTAATAGTATGAATGAGAGACTTGAGGGGACCCAACTTGTTGACTTTATGCCACTCGGCAAAAATAAGGTCGCAGAATTACAGATTATTGATACCGTTGTTGGTACAGGTGAAGCGGTGGCACCGGGCGCTACCATCACCGCGCATTACACAGGGGCATTATGTGCAGACGGAACCATTTTCCAGAGTAGCCGTGATTTCGGCGAGCCAATTAGTTTTGGTCTGGATCAAGTGATTGCTGGCTGGACACAGGGAGTACCCGGCATGCGCGTTGGTGGTATTCGCCGTCTTATTATCCCTTCTACTATGGCCTATGGGTCAGTCCGCGCCGCGGCTAATATTCCGCCAAATAGTGACCTCGTGTTTGATATTGAACTGGTGGCGATTGCCGGGTAACTTCCCGTGTTTACTATTCTCTTTCACTCTTCAAAAACAATGCGCACCAGTAGCGAGGCATCACTACGCACCTATAGCGAGCCGCCCCTTCTTACGCGTGCCGTTGAGCTTGTGTCGCATTTGAGGAAGCTGTCAGGAGAGGAGCTTTCAGGGGGAATGAAAATATCACCTGCATTGGCTGAGAAGACACAGACCCTTTTTGGGGAATGGCAAGAGCGCCGCTCCACCCTTCCTGCAATTGATGCATTCTTGGGCGACATGTACAGCGGGCTTCAGGCGCGTACTTTTACTACAGAAGATCGCCAGTATGCCCATGAATGCTTCTATATTCTTTCTGGTTTATACGGCGTGGCGCGTGCGCTTGATAACGTACATCCCTATCGCCTTGAGATGGGGTATAGACTTCCCGCTGCACCCATCCAAAATCTTTATGAATACTGGGGTGGTGCGATTGCCGCCCAGCTACCAAAAAACAGAATCATTCTTAATCTATCCGTACCAGAATATACAAAGGCCGTATTGCCATATATGGACGGGGCTCAAGTCATTACGCCCGTATTTTTGACGGTCAAAGATGGAAAACCGCAACCCGTGGTGATTCACTCTAAGATTGCGCGCGGTGCTTTTGCTCATTGGGTGATTGTGAACCGTATTGAAAGCCCCGAAAAACTACAAGCGTTTGATAATCTTGGCTATCACTACAATGCAACGCTGAGCACTCCAAGCCAGCCAGTCTATGTTACGAGGAAATTTCAAGGCCTTGGCATGAGTGTACGGCTTACAAAAGACACATAATCTTTCGCTTATCCACACAGGTAACAGATTTAAATTTCAATGTGTTGTAAATAATGTCAGCGAGTGTTGATATTGCTTATTTTAACATTTTGTGCTATAATATAAATATTACCTTGCGGTAATGCACCTCACATTTCTACAGAAAGAAGAGCAATGAAGCTTATCGTCTACATCTCCATCGTCCCGGCGGCGCTGAGCCAGTGGCACCACTACTCGCTTGAAGTCCATCCGGTAGAGACCGAGGGATGCCAGGTGATTGGCCGGGAAGCGGTTGTGTACCGCCCCCACCATCCGTCCATCCGCGCGCTTAAGCAGGATGAGCACAAGATTAACGTCGTTACCTTTATGGAGTTGTTTTGTGACTCCATCAAAAGGAACGATCCCTCCAAGGATGCGTTCGGGCTGCTTATCATGCATACCCACCGAGATATCTACGACAGCCATACGTTGAAGCGCATCGGTAAGATGCTCAACGACTACCCTTTCATCGACCAGTCGGACGTTGCAATCGTCCACGTGGTCAAGGGCATGCCCGAAAGCTCTATGACACTTGAAGAGTTCATGCGCCAGATGCAAGGGGATGAAGACTAGCCGCCCCTAGCCCTTTCTGTTGTGAGGTATTGCCCCCGTTGACCTTTGTGTCGGCGGGGGTTCTCTCATTTATAGATTCGTAAGGACTCGAATACGATGATTACCCGTATCAGCTACATACAAACGCCCGTCGCTTCCAAGCGCAATGCCGCGTGGAGCATTGAAGCGTGCATCACTCCCGTTTCCATTAGCGTATCCTGCCATACCGTTACCTGCTATTGTAGAAACCTTTCCAGCGGGTGTAATTTTGCGAATACTATGGTTGTCGGTGTCGGTTACATATACCGTACCGTTTGCAGATACTGCTACGGCGCTCGGCTTGTTAAAACGTGCCGCAGTACCATCATTATCTACATTGCCCTGTAGTCCGCCCGCTAGTGTCGATACACTTCCAGATGGTGTTATCATGCGAATTCTATGATTGTTCGTATCCGCGACGTAAATCGTGCCGTTGGTGCTCACTGCAAGGCCCTGTGGATAGTTGAACTGTGCAAGCGTACCTGTTGTATTGTCGACAAAGCCTCCGCCGGACTGCCCCGCAAGGGTGTCGACAACCTGCCCTGCGGTTATTCTACGAACTCGGTTATTTTGCGAATCAGCTACGTAGAGTAGATTATTATTTGAGTCAAATGCAATTCCACGAGGTACGTTGAAACGTGCCGCGGTGCCAGTCCCCTCTGCGAATCCAGTTGTTGTTGAAGTCCCCGTGAGGCCTGCAAAAACAGACGTTGATGTGTTATTAAGAGGAACTGTTCTGATGCGTTGATTGTTTGAATCGGCAACGTAGAGATGCCCGTTAAACCCGATAGTCACTGCCTGCGGCCAATTGAAGAGCGCCGCATTGCCGACACCCTCTGTGGTGCCCGTTGGGCCATTTCCCGCAATCGTTGACACGACGCCGGCCGTAGTGACTTGTCGCACGCGCGAAGTGCTTGAATCAGTGAAATAAAGAACGTTCCCAGAGCTAGATGAAAGGGCCACTGGGGATGCGAGTACAGCCGCTTCACCGCTACCGTTTGCATACCCGAGCGAACCGTTTCCTGCAAGAGAAGCTACACTAGCGCCACTATCTTGAGGACATAGGCCTTCTTTGGGAGATGGTTGTTCATTCGAGACATAAAATGTTGTACTGACTCGAGTTGAATGTACTGAGATACAGTATGCCGTACCGTCGCTATAGAAGGCAAAGCTTCGATCTGAATTTACCGGTAGGCCACTTCCGGCGTTGAGCATATTTGGGTCGGTGGTGTAGGCTCCTCTTGTTACCCTGTCTGTTTCCATAAAGGACATAGCTGTACGAGCATCACTCTTAAGAGCGCTTGTATGTGCTTGTACTTGAATGCCGTTATAGGAGACGATTGTTATGGTTGCAAGAACTGCAATAACAACAATAACAATTAAAAGCTCGACGATGGTAAATCCTTGCAGTGAAGTTTTACGCATGTGCCCTCCAAACATAAGTTGTATCTTATTTATAATAGTCTATTTAAGCCAAAAACAAAAAACCGCCCAGAAAACAGGCGGTTTTTGAACAGTTCGTCAAATAGAGTGAATGAATCTTAAATAGTAATTAACTTAGAATTACTTAAGCTCAACGCTAGCGCCAGCTTCTTCAAGAGTCTTCTTAGCTGCTTCAGCTTCTTCAGCAGGTACGTTAGCCTTAACGTCTGCAGGTGCGCCATCAACGATAGCCTTTGCTTCACCAAGACCAAGACCAGTAATGTCCTTAACAGCCTTGATTACAGCAACCTTCTGAGCACCAGCGTCCTTAAGAACGATAGTGAATTCAGACTTGCTTTCTTCAGCAGCAGCACCGCCTTCAGCAGGTGCAGCAACAGCAACAGCAGCTGCAGCAGCTGGCTCAATGCCGTATTCGTCTTTTAGGATAGTCTTGAGTTCGTTTACCTCAAGTACGGTAAGACCAACAAGAGTCTCCGCAAATTTCTTTAGATCAGCCATGATAGCCTCCTTTTAAATCTTAAATTGTGGTGAAATATCACCGGGTTTGCACCCTGATGGGTGCGAGTTCACTAAAAAGTGAAAGAAAATTAACTGGTTGCTTTAGCTTCAACGCCATCAAGCAATGCGTGCAAGTTGCCCGAAAGCGCGTTGGTAACATCGTTGACAGGTGAAAGCAATTGAGCAATAACTTCGCCAATAAGCTGATCCTTGCTTGGAAGTGATGCAAGTGCTTTTACTTCGTCAGCAGTCATAAGACCACTTTCGAGTGAAAGACCACCAGCAACAACAAGCATAGGGTTCTTCTTAGCGAAATCGTTTAGCACCTTAGCTGGTACTACTTCATCTTCGGCACTTGCTGCGTAAATCAGCTGACCGTTGAGTGAAGAAGTATCGACATCTTTATAAGCGTCGATTCCAGAGAGTGCAACACGAACCAAACGGTTCTTTACCACCTTGATGGTAACACCTGCCTCACGTGCGGTTGCGCGGAGTTCTTGGATATCAGCAACAGTAAGTCCCTGATATGCCGCGAATGCAGTTGTTTTTGCACTTGAAAGAAGCTCAGTTAGCTCAGCAACCAATGTGTTCTTTTTATCGCGACTAATTGCCATAAAAATCTCCTTGGTTTCTGTTAGTTCTCTATTTGACCAAACTGTTAATGTTCGACACATGGCAGTACCCGCAGTGTTTTTTTAAGAATTAAAAAACGTCTTTGGTTCTCGCACTGCCAAAGACGTAGAAATGTGTGTTTGTCTCACATGTTCCTCGGTAGCGGATTAAGTGATGTACATCACAGCTACTGTCTTTGGTATGTCTATCAAAGAGTATACTGAAACGTTGTGAAAAAGTCAAGGCTTCACCACGACACGCACCTCCTGATGGACAAAAAATAATAAGATGCTGTACTATAGCAAGTACTTAGAGATAAGTTGTACATTTCGAGAAAAGGAGAACCCATGGTTCTAAAAGTTAAAAGTGCGAACGTCGCAGGGGATGTAGATGTCTACATCGCCCGCTACGGAGAAGCGGCTATCGGGAGTATCGACCACTTCGTTCGTATCGTGGCGGCGAGTCCGATGAATCCAGATGAGATGGCTCGTCTCAAGATGGATATCTATAACACTATGAATGATCTTCATGGTGGACGCATGGGCTCGACGGTGGTCGAGGTGCTGAATAAGGTGCGTGACATCGTCGGGGCGCGCCACATGGGCGGAGCATACGCGGATATCTTGGCTGCGCTCCCTCCGACTGCGAACTCTATACGAAGAAATCTGCACGTCCTTGGTATTCGCCTTCCCTGACGTCATGGGGTGGCCTGTCAGAGCTTAATTGCTCCAGGCCACCCCCAGCCACCCTCGAGGGGGTGGCATTTACTTTTTTACAAAAATCTGATATAATTATTAAAAGTATGACAGAGGCCGAACAATTATCACTCCGTCAAGAGTGTCCTTCTGAGTTTTCAGAGCCCTTTAGCGGCGCCCTTCACGACCGCCACTATAGCGCAATGCCCGCGAATCCGTATGTTAACGAGCAGATCAAAGATCGACAGGCCCTTATTAAGGATGAATTTGCGAAGTTATTCGAGCACCCACCAGAGGATCTTAATGTACCTCATGAATTCCAGCAACTCTTAGTTGATGATTACTACATTAACGTTGAGCGTCGTCGTATGATTAATTATGAGAACTTTGCGAAATGGCGGCAGTCTCACCCTTGTCTTGATGAATCTCTTGAGCCTATTGTGCAGCTTGTTGAGGCGGGCTTTGGTGAAACCGGTGATGTGTTTGACGTAGCCCTTTTCACTGACCTTGATGGCGGGCTTGAAGTTGGCCGTGTCACGCACCCCTACTGGCAACGTATTGAGCATGTTTCAAAAATGCGACTTGATGCAGCCGCAGAAATCGTTAAGCGCGGCGGAGTGATTGAGCCCATCGAGAATGCCTATCGTCGCGTTAAAATCTCACCTCATGTCGAGAGATTAGAGGGTGGCGAGCAGCGGATTACCGGATTTATCGTTCGTTATAAGCACGACTTTGGCTTTATTCCAAAAGCCGAAGGGGAAACTATTCGTGTTGTTGAACGACAGGTTGCCGCTTATCGCGTGGACGAAGCATCGGGATTCCCGCGTGATATTCTCGAAGCAATGCAAGTTGCGGCAGCCGAAGCAACAAAAGCTAATCCAAAAAAGCCGTTTTATTGGGATAATACAAGTGATGAGCGGTTTGAAGAACTTATTTCTGACACGCGATGCCGTGGGTTTATTGAACGTACCGTACAGACTGACGCGACCGAGCCATTTGTTGTGCCGGAATCCACCACCTTATTCTGCTACACAGAAAAAACACCCCTTAACATGCCTTCACTAGCTGCAAGGCGGCTTGCGAGCGTTGCCTTCCGTACACCTGATACCGATGACGGCATTGCCTTTTTCAACTCAAACAATAATTAGCTATGCGCGCTCAATGCGGGGGTCATCTTCCCACTTCGTCACAATAAGGGGCGTACTACGCTGGTCCTTCCAAGCTCGTGGAAGCATTTGTTGTGGTTCCCATGAAGCAATCAGGTTCTCTAGGTTGGTCCCTGAAGCGTATTTTCCGCTGAGATTATCGTAGCTTCCCTCAACCTCCCCGGTATGCATAAAGACGATTTGCGCGATGCGTTCTCCTACCGGCAGCACAACACTGTGCCGCTGATTAAGATTATAGATTTCCATTGTCCAACGGTTAATGTAGCCAGGATCACCCCAGCCAGCGTCAAAACAGACGGCAACGCCATTACGTCCCCATGTACTCCGAGATTGCATGCTTGTCGTACCTGGAGGAAGGATGCCGATAAACTCTTGCGTGTGTGCAAGAATGCGCTCGCCTGGTTCTAGAACAATAACGGGGTGGTCTTCGGGAATATTTGCAAGCGGTTCGTTGCCGGTCTGCTTGCACCATTCTTTGTGGGAAATAGCTTTTTGCGGCTCACCGAAGTAGTGATCTACCTCGTCTTTATCAAAGGGGTTATAGACACTAACAGGGCTCTTGCGATCGGTTCGGAAGAACCACTGGCCAAGCGTAACATCAACACTACTACCGTTGATGTGCTCTGGCTGATATGGATGAAAAACAATCTGACCAGCCTCAATAGCCTCTTTGATTTGCGTGTTGCTATACACCCCAGTCTGCATAGATACTCCCCTGTTTACTGCCCACCCAGCAGTTCATATTTTCTCTATTGTAGCATACGGTGGAGCGAAAGGATGGTAAGCTTAAGATATGAATCGGCTTGTTGTTGCTTATGATAGAAATCGCGCCGTCGGAAGAAACGGCGATATCCCTTGGATGGGCGCTTTGCCGGCTGATATGCAACATTTCAGAGAACTTACGTGGGGCGAATCGGTAATTATGGGGCGAAAAACCTTCGAGTCTCTGCCAGAAGCCTCTAGACCACTTCGGGATAGAGAGAATATCGTCGTGTCATTGTCGCAGAAAGCTATCGAAGGGGCTCTGGTGGCGCATAGCTTGGAAGAAGCGCTTGAACAAGCACAATACGAACCGTTTATTATTGGCGGTGGGCAACTTTACAAAGAGGCGCTTCCCTATGTAGACAGAATTGATGCAACAGAGATAGACACGACGATTAACGATGCTGACACCTATTTTCCAATGATCAATTTAGATGAGTGGGAAATAGTACAGCGCGAGGCGCATTCCGCAGACGCACGTAATAAGTTTAATTACGCGTTCACCACCTACCTACGGAGGGGTACAAAATAAAAAACACCCTCTCGGGGTGATAAAGATTGAGTGGTGTGGCTGGCTTCTTCGGTTTTACCCAAAAAGAAGCCAGCCACACGGTAGGTGTTCACCTTAGACGGCGATCGGCGCCGAGATGTGCTCGTGACTCTCGTAGTTCTCGACGATAAAGTCGGAAACGTCGTAGTCAGAGATGCTCTCGGGCTTACGCGCGAACCGCAGCGTCGGGTATGGACGGGGCTCATTACCGAGCTGCTGACGCACCTGGTCGAAGTGGTTGCTGTAGATGTGTCCGTCGCCGAACGTCATCACCAGCTCTCCCGGCTCCAAGTCTGTCTGCTGAGCGATCATCATCGTCAACAGCGCGTAGCTGGCGATGTTGAACGGCACGCCCAGGAACATGTCCGCACTGCGCTGGTACAGGTGGCAGGAAAGCCGCCCATTCGCTACGTAGAACTGGAACAGCACGTGGCAGGGCGGAAGGGCGCTCGTCGGAACGAACTCCGGGTTCCATGCCGTCACCACGAGGCGACGAGACTCCGGACTTGTCTTGATCTCGTTGATAACATCTTCAATCTGATCAATCGTCTCACCCGTCGTCGTCTGCCACTTGCGCCACTGCGCACCGTAGACCTGGCCGAGGTTGCCGTACGTGGCAGCGAACTCACCATCCGCCACGATACGCTGCTCGAACTCACGCATCCCCTGCTTCCACTCATCCGAGCTGGACTCAGGAACTGCCTGATCTGTTGACAGCAGGTATTCCTTGTAGGCCCACTCACTCCAGAAGTGAACATCACGCTCCAGAAGGTAACGAATGTTGGTGTCGCCCCGAAGGAACCACACCAGCTCTGTTGCCATCTTCTTGAAGTAGACCTTCTTGGTCGTGAGGAGTGGATACCCCTCGGACAGGTCATAACGAACCTGCTTGCCAAACAAGCTCTTCGTGCCCGTGCCGGTTCGGTCACCACGCTCATTTCCCGTGTCCATGATCTCCACAAGAAGATCCTCGTACGGCGTCGGAATCTCGTCCGTCGCCCCTGTGTTTTCTGACATTTCTCTCCAATGAACAAGGCGCACTCCGTTAGCGCGCCACCTAGCATTCATTGTACCACAAAAGACCACCTTTTCGACACCTCGTCAAGAAAATAAAAAAGAAAATAGCATAAATGGTATTGCCGTGGGGTTACTGCTCATGTTAAACTAGTGGCATCAAGCGCTAAAACAAAAAAGGAAACACTGCGATGGAAACCTTGATACGCGAACAATCTTCTTCCGATACGGAAAACGGTCTGCATAAAACACTCTTTGCCGAAACCTTCACTGTGGAACCTAAAAAGCGCTTTACCCGCGAACAAGAGGTCGTTGCAAACCAACTCGCAGATAACTTACAGGGTTCGCGAATGCTTATTGAGAGTACGATTCAGGACTCTTTGATGGGAGATTTTCTTAAAGAAAAAGACGAACCCGATATTCAACTTGCCGCAGAGCGTACGCTATTTAAAATACGCGAAATGCGAGATATGTACAGCCAAGAGGAGCAGCAAAATGCATTACTCACCCGCGCGCTCTTTCTAGAAGAGAAAGCTGAAAAAGTTGCACAGAAGATCCTCGCAACCCCTGATGGAGTTACTCGCGAGAGTCTTGTCAGGGAAAGAGATGAACTTACCCAACTTGCTGAAAATTTTGAAGCGGTAAGTAGTGCGAATAGGCAGACTGCAGACCGTCTTACAAAGCTTATATCAAGTGCTATGGTTCTACGAGATGGCGCCCCTGTATTTTCTGGCGGTTTTATTACCTCTGTTGAAAGTGTTGCCACCCAGGTGGCAAGCGATGCACAGCGTTCGGCGGTAGATCTAAAGGCACAATGGAAGCAAGATGCGGAAAATGTGGACACAAACGATCGCAATACCATCGTCGCAGGAGCGGAACAGCACCTTAGGAAGCATGAAATTTCTCAAATCAATACGGAGCCGACTGTTTCTGTTGATATTGATGCTCTTGCAGTTACTGCGGCGAAAAAAGCCGTTCTTACCGAAAATGGCACCTCTCTCTATATAGATTAAACGTACAAATTGCACTAATAAAAACACCCTCAATTACGAGGGTGTTTTTATATGGTTCTATAGCAATTACGCTACGAAGTTTTCAACCTTAATACCAGGGCCCATTGTTGTAGAAAGGGTGATGCTCTTTACATAGGCACCCTTAATGCTTGATGGTTTCTGTGATTGAAGGCTATCAAAGAAGCTCTGTGCGTTCTCAAGAAGCTTGTCAGCGCCAAAGCTTACCTTGCCAACACCGAGGTGCACGATAGCCTGCTTGTCAACACGGTATTCAACCTTACCGGCCTTAGCTTCGGTAGTAGCCTTTGCAACGTCAGCTGCAACAGTACCACTCTTAGGGTTAGGCATGAGACCACGTGGACCAAGGAGACGTGCGTACTTGCCAAGCTTTGGCATGTACTGTGGAGTGGCCACGAGAACGTCGAAGTCGAGGACCTCCTTATCAAGCTGAGCAAGGAAAGTTTCGTCACCAACGATATCAGCACCAGCATCCTTAGCAGCCTTGTGTTCTGCTTCTGGGGCAAATACAGCAACGCGAACGTTCTTACCGGTTCCGTGAGGAAGGCTTACAGTTGCACGAATGTTCTGGTCTGCTTGACGTGGGTCAACACCAAGACGCACGTGCACTTCAACGCTTGCGTCGAACTTGCTTGGGTTTGTCTCGGCTGCGAGCTTCACCGCTTCTTCAAGTGTATAGAGCTTTGACTTTTCAACTTTTTCAGCAACCTTTTGGTAGTTCTTACCACGGCGCTCAAGTGTTGAGCGGGTCACAGGCTTTGGACCCTTCTTTACAGTTTCTTCACCAGTTTGGTTTGAAGTGTCGCCAGCTTCTTTGCGAGCTTCCTTCTCTGCCTTTTCTTCTGCTTCAGCGAGTGACTTAGCTGAACGCTTACCGGCCTTGGCAACGTGCGCTTCTTCTTTCACCTCTTCTACTGGAGTTTCCGCAGGTGCTGCACCTGCAATTGCAGCTTCAATTTCTGCAATGGTGTTCTTTTCAGTTACTTCAAGACCGAGCTTTTGCGCTTCAGCGAGAAGATCTGCTTTCTTAGCCATAATTAAGACTAATCCTTTCTGTGGTAATAACGGCGCGCCCCTGTAGGTACTGCCTCCCAACATTGATTTATTACCCTTTTATTATAGCATATTCTACCTAAAATAAAAAGCCCGCCACTGGGGCGAGCTATCTATTAAATACCTAGGCCTATTCTACAACTTCAACGCCCATTGAGCGTGCTGAACCTGCGATAACCTTTACTGCGCCATCGATGTCGATTGCATTAAGCTGATCTTTCTTGATTTCAGCGATCTCTTCAAGCTGAGCACGAGTAATCTTACCAACTTTATCAGTGTGTGGCTTTGCGCTCCCCTTTTGGATACCGATCTTTTCGCGGATGAGGTCGTCAACTGGCTGGCCAAGTGACTTCCACTCAAATGTACGATCATCGAATACTTGGAGGTGAACGATAACGTCCTTGCCCATCATATCCTTTGTAGCGTCGTTAAATGGATTGATGAAATCCATCATGTTAAGGCCCCATTGACCAAGTGTTGAACCAACTGGAGGTCCAGCAGTTGCACGGCCAGCTGGGATACGGAGTTTTAGATTACCGATAACTTTCTTTGCCATTTTCTTTTCCTTCTTGTACTAATATCTTATTGAAGCGATATTTAGTGCGTAACCGTCTTATTATAGCAGAAAACCGCTTAAATTGAAAGAGGCGCCACACAGGACACCTCTTCGTTAGATTAGAATCAATTAAGAAACCTTTTTCACCTGCAAAGCATCAAGCTCAACCGCAGTGTCGCGACCAAACATGCTCACCATCACCTTGACCTTACCCTTTTGGGTGTCGATTTCAGAGATAGCACCCTCGAATCCCTTGAATGGTCCGTCAGTGATACTGACCACTTCACCTTCAGAGAAGTTAATCTGGTGCTTAGGATCTTCAACGCCCATGCGCTTCTTGATCTTAGTAATTTCTTGTTCGGAAACTGGTGTTGGCTGTGTGCTTGTACCTACAAACCCGGTGACTCCAGGAGTGTTGCGCACGATAAACCACGTCTCGTCGGTAAGTTTCATTTCAACAAGAGCGTAGCCCTGGAAGATTTTCTTCTCAACAACCTTGCGTTTGCCATTCTTAATTTCAATTTGCTTTTCTTTTGGTACCATTACGTCAAAGATCTTGTCCGCCATGTCTACAGCGTTAATGCGCTGACGAATGCTATCTGCTACTTTTTCTTCGTAGCCACTGTAGGTATGGATTGCATACCATTGACGAGATGAATCGTATCGGTTTTTTGCCATCAATGTCTCCTTTTATAATTATTTACTGATGATAAGTTCAAATAGCGCGTTAAAGCCAAGGTCTAAGAGCATAATAAGCCCTACAAAGAATCCGCTGAAGATAACCACTGCAACGGTAAGACTCCAGGTTGCCTTACGGGTTGGCCAACGAACCTGCTTGAGTTCTACCCATGAACCCTTGAAGTAGCGTCCAATGCGTTGGAAGAAACGAACATACCAGTGTTTACTGTACGGCTTCTCTATCTGCATTTTTTTAGCGGCACGCTTCTCTTTGCGTGATACTTTTGCTTCCTTTGGAGTGTCGTCTGTCGCCTTAATGCGTGTGACTTTTGATTTCTCTGCCACGTTTTCCTCCCAATAAAAATAGTCTGCTGTTACAGACTGTCAAGTTTAGTGTACATTTTTAGGGGTGCAGTGTCAATATATTCATCTTTTCTGCTATATTAAAAAGGTATGGGTGCGGCCACGATAATGACAATTATGAGTATTTTGCTTGGATTTAATTCCATTGTCTTTACGGTGCTTGCACTACGCATCTCCAAAAGTATACGCCACAACATACCGAAGGTTTCACCTACGAAGCTTGCTTTTGAATCGGATATGCCGAGCGTAACGGTTTGCATTCCTGCTCGCAATGAGGAGCACGCACTCGCCGAGTGCCTTCAGCGCGTCATTAATTCTACCTATGAAAAGATTGAGATTATTGTGTTGGATGACTCTTCCAATGACAACACTTCTCTTTTGATTAAATCGTTCGCCCACGCTGGAGTCCGCTTCGTACGCGGCTCTCGCCCGCCAGAAGGATGGCTGGGAAAGAATCATGCGCTTAAGGAGCTCGCCGCACAAGCGAGCGGTTCATATGTTCTCTTTATGGATGTAGACACGCGGCTTAGTCCAATGGCCATTGAAAATATAATGCGATCAACCCTATCCAGGGGTGTGACAATGCTTTCTGTTATCCCTCGACGCGTAGATGGATGGCGCGCAAGTGTTCTCTGGTCTCCTCTTAAGTATTTTTGGGAATTGCTCCGAAACCGGCCTTTAGCTCCGGCAGCAGCCAGCAACGCTTGGATGGTAAAGCGCTCGGTAGTTCAGGCGTTTTATAAAAATGACGAGGCAAATATTAAAAGTGCCGTACTTCCAGAGGCATACATTGCGTCGCAGCTTAAAGAAGAATACGGATTTATAGTCGGAACACGTGCTTTCGGGGTGAGTTATGAAAAAAAGTGGAGCTCTCAGTGTGAAACAAGTATTAGACTCCTGCACCCGATGCTTGGTGGTATGACGGGCGTATCTCTACTGGCATCACTAGGCCTCCTCTCTCTACTCGCACCCTATGCCATACTTGTAACTGCCTTATGGCTACCGTTTTCGCTTATTCATAGTCTCGCGCTCGGACTTATTGCTGGATTCGGACTTCTCTATACCTACTACGCTCGTACGCTTTGGAATACAGGATGGCAAATCGCCGTTCTTCTTTGGCCACTTATTATTGCCCAAGAGGCCATCCTTCTTATCATTAGCATCGTTCTCTATAAGCAAGGTCGCGTTCTATGGAAGGGGCGGCCGATTCGATCCGTACAGCCGACTTTGAAATAACTATTCTTCAACAGGAAGCTCAAAGCTGAAGGATGAGCCGAAGTTAACGCGGCTTTTAAGTTCAATCTTCGTACCAAGCTTTTGAGCGAGTTTGGCAGATACATAAAGACCAAGGCCAGTGCCACTTGTTTCACGGATGCGATAGTCCTCGCTTCGATAGAACTTCTGGAATATTTTCACTTGATCAGTGCGCGTCATGCCAATACCGGTATCTTTCACTGTAAACGTAACGATATTTTTAACTCTTTGTGCGATGATCGTTACGTTACCTTCATGAGTGTATTTAATAGCGTTTGTAATAAAGTTCTGCAAAAGCTCCTCTAAGTACAACTTGCTTACGTGCACCTTTCCTAGCTTTGCGCCAATATCGAGATTAAGTTGGAGGTTTTGAGCCTTCGCTTCGCCTTCATACTTCTGGAAAAGCATATGCAGCAGTTCAGCAACGTCAATCGTCTCCGCTTCAGCCGCAACACCACGCTCGGCTCGAGATAGTGTACTGAGGTCATTTACCATTTTCGCAAGATAGAGAATTTGCTCATGGGCTGTTTCTACTGTAGATGCGAGCATTTTTTGATCAACAGATTCAAGCCCACGATCCATAAGTACGGCCAGGTTAGAGATGGTTCCCTCTGCGATAGTAATCGGTGTGCGCAGTTCATGACTCACGACACTAATAAATTCGTCACGCTCCTCCTCAAGGCTCTTCTGCTTGGTGATGTCGCGCATGATAATGATATAACCACCCTGCTCTTCTTTTCGCTTACTTGCACTATAACTGCTGCGGATGGGGGCATAGGTAATCTCAAGCCGGACAAGCTCACCGTCAGCATATTGATGAGAGAGATCATCTCTTGTTGACGTGCGGTCGGCGTGTTTCAGTAAGCCAGCTGCTTTCACCTTATTACCGTCAGTATCAACAAGATTCAATACATCATTAAGCTTTTTTCCTTTAAGATTTGTATTTAAGTCGAGAAGCCCTAGGCAGGCAGCATTGTAAAGTGATATCGTACCAGCGTCATTAATACTAAACGTTGCGTCCGAAAGGTTGTTAATGATAGTCGTTAAGCGCTCTTGTTGCAACAGTGCCTGTTTTTTACTGTGCAACAGTGTCTTTCGTCGAGTTTCCTGCGTACTCATAAAACCAATGAGTGCAACACCCAGCAAAAGAACGGCACCGGTTGTAATAAGATTAGCAACGAAGACATCTTGTCCAAGCGACTGGTGAATATATGTATCAACAAGACCAGTTGCCATAAGCCCAACCGCACTAAGGATGAGGCCGCGACGTCCAAAGAACGTATGAGAAACGATCAAGAGAAGGACGTAGAGTGCGGCGAGTGGGTTTGCGAAGCCAGTTACAACAATGAGCGTTGCGATGCCAACGAGGTGGTACATAACAATACGCGCATACTTCTGGCCTTTCGTTTCAGAGGGGAAGATATAGTAATACGTTGCCACAAGCAGCCAAAATAGTGTGAAAATAAGGGCAAACAGAGGTGTCAGGAAGTCACTACTTGGCACGATGCCATAAGAGGCGAGGATGGTATACCCCACCGCGAGAGGCGAAATGAAAAACGCCAATCTGCGGATTGATCGAGCAGACTCCTTTGTATAGTCAACACCCACCTGTTTCATTAGTATCCATTGTACTACGAAATGAGCGTCATGAGAATGTGATTATATAGAAGGCGTTTCGTCGGCCATCTCTTTACGATGCACCTTATAGTGTGCGTCGAACTGCCCCACGATACTCCAAAAGTCTGAGCTATGGTTCATTTCTTTAGTGTGTGCAAGTTCGTGAATGATAACGTAATCAATCAGGTGGAATGGGAGCTTCATGAGTGCAATATTTAGACTAATAGTCCCAGTGCTACTGCAACTCCCCCATCGACTACTAGCATGCGAGAAGCGCACTCGTTCATACGCGCAATCCATTTCCTTGGCAATTTGCTCAAGGCGCTTTGGAAGATAGTCTTTCGCTTCGGATTTAAGTACCTTAATCACCATTTCTCGTAAACTTTTAATAATTTCCGGGCTTCGGAGGCTCTGCTCACCTGTAATGACAGCAACAATAGTCTGTCCCCGCTTTGTCACGGACGGCTTCAGTCCTTGGCGCACAAGGAGCGTATGACGCTTACCAATCTGTTGCCCGTCATAGTATTCCGTTTGCGGAAGTGATGATTGAATCATCTCACGAAGCTCATCACGAGAACTTTTAAGTAACCGTTTCAAGAAAATAAGCGGGGTGTACGGCGGCATAGATGCGCGCAATGTGCCATTAGGCGCAACGCGAATTCGAACTTGTCGCGACTTAGGGCTGCGCCGAACAGTGATAGTGCCAAACTCTTCATCATGAATACTTGGCATAACTCTCTACCGTTTCTGGATATTCTTTACGGTACTCACCGTCACAGTGCGTCCACGCAGGCGAACTTGGCGATTGACTGGGCTCGACGGCTTTTCTTTTGGACGAGTAGCGTTGAGTGCCATTTGTTTTAGGACTACCTTTAGTTGTGTTGGATAGGCGTGTCGGCCGCTAATCACCACGGCGCCCTCTTTCATTTCGGGTGGCTCAAATGCCTCAACCATATCATCAAACTCGGACTCCGAAAGGCGTTCATCGCCCATGCGCGCACTCGTCGCACGGCGTAACGACTCATTGGTGTCAGTCTGCACCCACACAAAAAGCGGCTTGTACTTCAACCGGGTGAACACTTTCTCAAGTGATTCACGTTCTTTTTTAGTGTCACTAAAGCCTTCAACAACAATAGTCTGACCTGTTTTGGAAACTTCCTGCATGACAACTTCAAAAAATTGCGCAGTCTGGCGAGCATCAAGTTCCATATCCGCCTTCAACTTGGGCAGATTGAAAAGTGGTGTGCTGAACGTGTCAGCAAACCGGAGAGAAAATGTACTCTTTCCTGCGCCGGGAATACCCACCATGATAATGGCATGAGGAACAGAAGGCATCAGTGGTCTCATAGCTTCTAGTATATCACGGGTTTATCGCGTCTTCGGACGCTTTCCTGAGGTGGCAAACATAAAAGGCTTCAGCGCTCACAGAAGGCGCAAGTCGCAACGTATCTGCAATTCGATGATCGTATCTTTTTTCACCCCATGAGAGTACAGGGCTGACCCGGTTAAACCCTGCCGCTTCTGGATAGTCATGTCGAACGATAGCCGCGCCATTAACGTGTCGTAACAAGTAATCTATAACAGCTTCATTTTCTTCTGGCGCCATTGTGCACGTACTATAGATAAGCGTACCGCCCGGCTTCAAAAGCTCCCACGCTTGCATAATAAGCTTTCGTTGCAATTTACCAAGTCGCTTCACGTGAGCTGTCGACCACGAATCAAAGTCTTTGTCAGTGTCATACTGCATCATACCCTCTCCGCTGCACGGTGCGTCAAGAAGAATCTTGTCAAACATCTCGGGCGCGAGAGATCTTGTTAGACTCGAAGCGTCGTAAAGGGTGAACTGTTCAATATCAGCACCGAGGCGCTCCATATTTGCTTTGAGTCGCATAAGACGTGGCCGAGAATTATCGTTGGCAGTGATTTGAGCTTTATTTTGAGACATGGCTGCAATAAGGCTTGTCTTACCTCCCGGCGCTGCACACATATCAAGCACTACTTCATCAGGCTGGGGGTTGAGCTGCAAAACCGGAAGCCAACTGGCGGCATTTTGGATATAGACATACCCCTCTTGCTGCAATCGACTATCGCGCACTGCCGACAAATCTCCATCAACAAGATACCCATATTCATAAAGGGGTGAAGCGCTCAACGTATCGCCTAGCAGAGAGTTAAGCCTTTCCCTGGAATCATCAACACTACCCTTCAAAGGGTTAATCCGAACCGCCTGCCGCCTTCCAATACGAAGCAGCTCGATGGCTTCATCGTCGGACGTGAGCTGTAAAGCTTGGCGAGTCCGTTCGACGAGTTGATTTCGTTTATAAGTGCGTCTGTCTATTAGTGTTCGGCGTTTGCCCATACTTCTAGAATTTATACCGTCTCACCATCAAATATGCAAGTACTATAAATGTAATTGAACCTACTATAATAGCACCGAATACCCATGGACTATGCGTATCAACGGGAAGAAGCACATTCATGCCAAACATACCAAATACCATATTTGGCACCGTCAAGAAGAGTGTAATGAGTGTTAATGTCTTCATGCGTTGGTTGAGGCTATTATTGCTCACGGTAGAAAAAGTATTACGAATACTTTCAATGGTACGAGAATCATTTCGCACCGCTACGGTAAGTTGTTGTACGTACAGGATGATGTCATCAAGAAATTCTTGTTCCTTTTCCGTAAGAAGATCGTGTTTATTTTCGGCCAGCCTATCAAGCAGTACTTTTGAGGCTTCAAGATTGGTGTGATATTCCGTAAGGGTATTCTCGATACCTACAAACTTTATGAAATCCTTATTCGAGATCGCGCGCGTTAAGAGTCGCTGCTGAACCGAGTGAATGTAGCCAGTTGTCTTTTGAATGTCATGTCCATATTGTGAAAAAATATGAGAAAGCACCTGTAGAAAAACCGAAGTAGTGCTCCGCATTGAGAAACGGTACTTAAGGGCAAGCTCGTCGGGCGTGAAATACTTTGCCGTTGAGAGCGTTACGAGAAGATCTCCGCGAATAACAAACAGAAGTGGTACAGCAAGTCCCGGGCCATTTTTTAACGCGCGTGGAATGCGAACAAAGACATACGTCGCGCCCTTGCTATACTCGACGCGTGGGAGCTCGTGAACGTCGCGAACGTCGCGAAGAATATTTAAATCAAGGTTAGTCTCTTCGGCAACTTGAGCAAGTTTCGCCTCTGTAACTTCGCTTCCATACAGCCATGCATGACCATCCGGGAACGTTTTTACTTCTTGAAGCTCCTCGTTGAAAGATTTTTTAACAAAATACCGCACCATATTCATAAGCAGTATAGCACGCTCCAGTATATACATACTAGAAGATGCGGCTAATTAAACGCTAGTTGTAGGGGCGGAAAGCTCGACGGCGAGCGGGGTGCTTCTTTACAAAAAGGCGTCGGTAGCTGAGGGTGAGTACATAACCGGCACATAAAGTAATCCAAACAATTGGGTTTAGTACTGTAACAAAGTTATGATTTTGTACCGCCGCAAGTCCAAGTCCTTGGCGCATGCCATTTACAGACCATAGCGTAATAGAGTCCTTGTAGGGCTCACGCCAGCCGTTGAGTAGCGTAGGAATAAATCCAATCACCTCAACCGTTAGAAGAATTGCAATTGAAAGTGACGGTTGCTTTACGAAAATCCACAGTATAATACCCACTACAGCAAGTAAGAGCGAGGTAATATCGAGTGGGCGAATCTTCACTTTATTCGCTCGAAATGCTAACACAAAAATAATTGACGCACACACGGCGACAGTTGCAGTACCATATGCTCCAGCCCCAGAGCCGTTAGTTGTCTGCAGGAAGAAGATAGATGTTGCGGTCATTGACCAAATGAGCCAGCTGAATGGATGTGGCGCGACCCTACCCTTAACGATATCGAACATATACGGGATATAGGCGGCGAGTACAAGACAAACTGCGATACCAGCGATAATCTGAGAGAATTCAACCATAAGAGCTATTGTATCTGTTTATAGTTTATTATCAAGGGGTTAGTCTTGACGTCCACGATATTTCGACCAGTGTTTACGGCGATGTTCATGCTTAGGCGCAGTATCACGACGCCGCGAGCGGTCGTGCTTGCCAAATTTACGCGTTGGACGCCAGCGTCGTTCCGGTTGTGATAAGTGTGCTCTGTCTGCATCGGTGAGATAGGTGTCAAGTTGCGCAAGCGCAAAAAGCTCTCGCTTCACCCGACTCTCTACTTCGTGCAAAGAGACAATTCCTTGTGTGCGATTATGAATTTCAGCTTCAATAAAGCGACGTGGCACATGCGGTACTTTTTTATGAAATCGCTCAAGATTAATCCGTTGCTTCTCAAGCTGCGCAAATACCCAACGAGTGAATTCTTGCTGGAACATTTTTTCGTTGTACCGGGTATGCTCCATAATAGGTCGGCTTTCACCCGTCAGGGAGCGTTTACCAAGTTTAATAACTGGAATCTCTGCAAGACCAGCCAGGCGGTGATCATATGTAAGGCGCGTTTTATGCGCTGTAAACTGCTCTGGTGCAAGCGTGAGGAGCCAGTCAACATCAACTACCGTCATACCTTGGAGAAGATTGAGCACCTCAAGTCCACCACTTCGTGTAGGAATCTGAAGATCAAATGGCGTGCCAGAAACGAGCTTGGCAAATTGCAGCACAGTACTGCTTGAGGCTTCGCGTTTCTGGCCTGTACTGACATGTTCATAATTGCCATGGTCATCAAGGAACCAAAGTTGATGGATTTGCCCTGCGACAATGGCTTGCATAAGAAGCTTTTCAGAATCAGCGTCAATTGGCACCGGCTCTTCAAGCGTGAGGCCGAGATCTCGATGAAGTCGCTCGACCACCTCACGTGCCTTTTCAACATTCTTCGCAATTATCCCCGTCTCTTCATAGGCTTCTTCATGAATTAGGGGGAGCGAACGGTACACATCATACTGTGCCAAAAGGTCAGACTTCTTTTGCTTTGTAAATGCACGCCAGCCATTCACAGACGCACCGCCTTTTATAATGCCGCCAATCTCTTGAATAGCAATAATAGTTGCGAGCTGCGACTTGGTAAGGTCGGGGTACTCATCTGCCGCTACTAACATGCGAGCATAGGTAGACTCAACCGGAAAACGCTCCATAGCCCGGCCAATATTAGTGACTTCCCCGCCGTTCGTAAGCGCACCCAAGGCACGAAGTACATACTTGGCATACCGAATAGCCTTCTTTGAAGGGTCATGGTAGAAATCGAGCATTTCAATATCAATACCGATACTCGCGAGACGAAGCGTCAGCCGGTCAATGTGCTTGCGGAGGATTTCCGGGGTTGGATATTCCGGACGCTCTTCAAATGAGAGACAAGGCATGGTGTCAAACGGTGCAAGAACATACTCACCGGGTTTCGTACGGCCGGCACGCCCTGCGCGCTGCTCACAGTCAGCCTGCGATATCTGAGAGATAAAGAGCCCCTCAACACCGCTCCGCACTTCACTGCGACGCTCAAGGCCACTATCAACCACCATATCAATATCATCAATTGTAATGCTCGTCTGGGCAATGTTAGTAGAAAGGATAATTTTGCCATTTGGATAACTGCCGAATACTTTCTGCTGGTCTTCCGCTTCAAGCTGGCTATGGAGTGGCAAAATAGGCACACCGGCAACCTCCGCCTTTGAAGCAAGCGCCTCGGCGGTTGCCTGGATTTCAGCCTTTCCTGGCAAGAAAGTCAGAATATTACGGCCCGGGTTTTCAAGCTGCAAAAAGAGTTCTTGAAGTAAATCCTTGCCGGTACGCTTTGTGACTGGAAAGTGACGGCCAGGAATCTTCAACACTGCCGTAGCGTTAAAATATTCCGCCAATGACTGCTCATCAAAGGTTGCGCTCATAATAAGTACCTTAAAAAGAGGCTCTTCCTCGGCGCGCTTCTTTGCCCATGCAACCAACACTTCCATGTTCTCGTTCCACTCATGGACTTCATCAAGCACAAGCACCTGTGACTCTAGCGTCCCGATGCCGGTAAGCTCACGGACAAGCTGGAGACCATCGGTACAATAC
The DNA here is from genome assembly GCA_025349965.1 of Candidatus Saccharibacteria bacterium TM7i. Classification (GTDB taxonomy): domain Bacteria; phylum Patescibacteriota; class Saccharimonadia; order Saccharimonadales; family Saccharimonadaceae; genus Microsaccharimonas. Next base: position 409,204 of record CP075337.1, on the reverse strand, counting down.
AGTATCTGCGTCCTCCCACTATCATCACGCTCATGTGCCGTACGGTAGCCAATAATCTGGCTTGAATCTTCCGTATTACGCTCCGCCCACTCTTCGCGTACACGCTTTGAGAGATTTCGCGCCGCAAGAATACGTGGCTGCGTCACAATCACACGGCTATAGCCATGCTCGGCGAGATACTGGGGTATCTGGGTACTCTTTCCTGCACCTGTTTCTGCCGTGACAATCGTCACCTGGTTTTCATCAACGGCCTGCGTAATAGTCTCGTAAAAATCACGAACAGGCAGATCTACAAACCGAGAGGTATCTTTCATCTGTAGTCATTGTAGCATGAGCGTCTTACTGTTTTGGCATTTCGTCGCGCCAATTTGTTTCAGCACGACTTGTCATGTGCCAGTAGCCACAAATAGCGCATTGATATACCATGAGATCAATGTTCATATTTTCTAGCATATGAAAGTCAGCAGCATCACTGGCTTCTTTTTCCGTATCATAACGATTCTTGCCTTCGCAAGGGAGATGGAATGCGTATTCCTTATGAGTACGGGTTCGTCGAGATTTCGGCATATACTTCCATAATAACAGAGAAAGAGCCCCGCTAGAGGAGGCTCTTCTTTGCTGTCATTATTTTTTAGCGGTAGAATTGCTCTTCGGCATCATCGCCCACAAGCACGCTTCCGCACGCGCCCTTGATAGTTGCGGCTGGCTTTTCAGCTCCGTTGTAGAGAATCTTACCGCCAGAGATGGCGCGAATTGTCATCTTTGTTTCAACATCATCGCCGTAGTGCGCAGGGCACGCTTCCGGTTGTGTCACAGTCAAAGCGCGTACAACACCCGCGTCAACAGTACCCTTATTAAGTGTCACTGTCAGCTCGTCGATACTTGCATCACTCACCGCCACCTGCGACTCTGCAGTGGCAGCAACAGTCTTATATGTACCCATGAGGCTGAGTGAGCCACCACGTACGGTTGTCGTGAATGCATCTTGAGGATGAGCATTCTTATATTCAACAGCTTCAGACTGTACGTTTAATTCATTGAGTGCTGGCCCATACACCTTAAGTACAGGAGGCTGACTGAAGCCAATCCGCGTTCTTTGATTATTTTTAAATGTGAGTGTTGCGGTGCCATTTTCACCATAAGTGATTACCGGCGCCACCTTTGCGGTCTCGGAGTCTACTGTAAGCTCGTACCGTGGTGTTTTATCACTCACGATGTACTCAACGCTTCCGTATGCCATGAAATCATTGCGTGGATTCTTCTCATTTTCGAGTGTACCAATCGTAAGGGACTTCACCTGGGCGAATTCAGCAGGAAGCGGTACGGTCTTTGTATGACGAGATGCATTCAGCACCTCGGCATGCTGCCATGACTGGTATGTCACCATGCCAACACCCGAGCCAAAAGTAACAACTCCCGCAACAATAATTGCCACTACAGCGACACCTACTGGCTTTGTAATTTTTTTCCTAAAACAAGTGATTGCTATAAGAGAGAACAATGCACTTAGTAGAAGTCCGCTCACAACAAAGAGTCCGAGCGCAAGCCAAAGCGTCACTCCGGCAGGCACCATGCTCGCAAGTGGCGAATTGTCAGATGTACCGAACGCAAGTCCGAAACCAGCCCAGATAGTGAATACGAGGGTTCCTGCAGCAATAATTGATGCGAACGTCCCTACCCCGTAAAGGATTACTCGCTGCGCGATAGAAGCTGCGCGGCTCGTTTCACCTGCACCCATCTTCTTGCGCTGCTCCTTTAACGAAGCGAGGGTCACTGGTTCACCGGAAAGCTCCAACTGCGCAGCAACCGTCGTAGCTGCCGGAAGTGCTATCCAGAGCACGATATAGACAACTGCTGCTGTTCCAAATGAGATAAAGAGGAGTGCAATAAATGCCAGACGCGTCCATGCTGGGCTTATCTTAAGGTACTGCGCAATACCGCTCAAGACACCGCCCAACATTGCAGTACTTGGGTCACGATACAATCTTCGAGGCACCCCATCATTCACTGGAGCAGATGATGTCGCGCCGACTGCTATATCGCCCTCACCGAAGAAATCTTCCGGCTCGCCGAGTTGCTTGCGAATCGCCTTGATGTCATCGACTGTCACAAGTCCATTTGCAGCTACAGAACGTTCTGCAAGAATTTCGGTAATACGAATTTCAATATCCTGGAGCCAGTCTTGGTCATCCGTATACGATTCAAGCGCTCGCAGGTATGTTTCAAGTTGTTTCTTGGCCGTGATTTCTATGTCATACGGCACTTTTGCTAAATGTATCCGAGTAATTTCGTTCATAACTTCTCCTTACAGTTTCTCGAGGGTGGCATTTAAGCGTTTAATATTGACTGATATATGACTCATGACGTCGGTTCCATACGCGGTAATTTTGTAATACTTCCGCGGCGGCCCCTGGTCTGACTCCTTCCATTCATGGACAAGAAGCCCGTCTTTCTGTAGTCGGCTCAGCAAAGGATAGATTGTACCCTCCACTACTACCAACTCAGCTTCACGGAGCTTCGTAATAATATCACTAGTATACACCGGCACCTTGCTACATACACGAAGCACGCAATACGCAAGGAAGCCCTTACGAAGCTGTGTCGCGACATTGAGAGCATACTGCTCGGCTGATATTGTTTGCTCTGTCATAGTTCTATGTTATGCAAAGTACTATTGAATGTCAATACCCTGCTACAATAATATATAGCTATGGCATTTAACCACTATGAAAAATTGCGTCGAATACTCGCCGAGGAACCGGAGGGTTGGTATATTGTACGGATTGATGAGCCTACCACTGCTACCTCGTTTAGTGGCGAGAAGCGGCATTTTGATCATTATTACCGACTTTACAGTGCGAGTGATGTGCAAATAAAGTACGGAAAATTCCAGCAACTAGAGCGGCTATCGAGGGCGCTAAGGCTTCCAGTTGACATGCTCCCACTACGCTACCCTAAAGATACTATCTGATAGCATTATTCATAATGACAATAGCATAGTCTCTACACCCTTTAACGTGTACAGGGCAGAGAGATAATGCTATTAGTAGTGCCCGACCGAACAAATTGTCCAGTCGGGCACTATACCTAGTTACAACTCAAGGCTGTGACCGGGCAGGGCGTCAGTTTGCGTAGATCTTTTCAAATCTCGTGTAACCGCTTCCCTCTAACAGTTCAACCTGGTGTCGTGTGTTTTTTGCCATAGGCAGTACCGAGACAAGTGCACCTGAAGCGCGCAGGTCATCAGCATCTCGAAGGACTTGTGCGTATTTCTCAACTGGCACCTTGCGGTCAACCAGCAGTGCAACACGCTCCTGAGTATTTGGCGGGGTAAACCCTACATCTCCCAAGATTGTTATGATTCGCTCAAAGCCAATCGAGAAACCACACGCTGCGATATCAACGTTGCCGCTGAACTTGCCGATCATCTTGTCGTACCTACCGCCACCGGCAACAGACGAGCCGAACCCATCCACCGTACATTCGAAGATCGGACCAGTGTAGTAGCCCATTCCACGAACAAGTGTTGGATCGAAAATGACACTCGCGTTTTCACTTTGCAGTGAATCTTCCAGTGACATGATGGCGTCAAGGTCCTCGAGTACAGAACCTTCTACGGCTCCTTCGCCAAGCTGGCGACAGAAATCAAAGATTGAAATACCTTCACCAGCTCGCTCAAAGAGCGAAATGAATTTCCCAACCTTCTCGTCACCAAAACCGTGGTCAAGGAGTTCTTTTCTCACACCCTCAAGTCCGATTTTATCGTTCTTGTCGAGGGATATCAAAACACCTCCGGACTCTTCTTCGCTAAAGCCAGCGTAGCTAGCCGCCGCAAGAAGAATACGACGATCGTTAAGGTGAACCGTAAGACCGCTAATTCCAGAATCGTTGCAGATTTTTGACAAGATCTCAACAGTTGTCTTGATGATGTCCATCTCTGCAAGTACAGTTGATGCGCCGATAACGTCCATGTCACACTGAAGGAATTGACGGAAGCGACCCTTTTGGGGTGCATCAGCCCTCCAAACCGGACCAATCTGCAGCGTCTTCAGGGGCATTGAAATGCTCCCGGCGTTAGCTGCAATATACCTCGAAAGAGGCACTGTCAGGTCGTATCGGAGTGCACTGTCGGCAAGGGACTCGCCAGCATCGATCGCCTTCTCAAGCGAGCGACCCCGTTTAAGTACCTTGAAGATGAGGGTCTCGTTCTCTCCCCCATCATTGCTCGAAAGATTCTCCAAGTGCTCGATTGCCGGAGTTTCAATTTTCTGATATCCGGCGCCCGTGGCTACCCGCTCAACGATGTCGAGAAGGTACTGGCGAAGAACCATATCAGTGGGTAGTATGTCTCGCATTCCGCGAACTGGTATTTTTTTCATGATACACTTTTCTCCATCTGGTTATTATACCATATCTACAGAGAAAGGGCCTTCCTAACTGTTTCCATGATGCTGTCCGAAGACGTATTACGAACATCGTCCGTGAAGTCGAATCGTGACGTTACGGTCACCGGCCGATCGAACGCACCTTCGGAGTCAAGAAGCTCAATAAAGCGCTCCATACCAAAGGCGAATCCGACACACGGCACAATCTCCGTTGTCGACTCATCGCAAATGAAACTGCTGACAAGGCGATCGTAACGACCACCGCCCGCAATTTCGGCATACTTTCCGTGTGCACCGATAACATCCACCTCGAAGGACATACTCGTGTAGTACTGGTGCGAGCGAATGACGCACAAATCCAAATCGATCTGGATATCACACAGGGCAAATGCCTCTCGGATAGAGACGAGGTTACGAAAATGCTCTTCATAAGCATCGCCAAATACACGAGCAGCGCTCTCAACGGAATAATCCCGCTGAAAGATGATCGCATCCCACTTCTCCCGAAGCTCATCGCTCAGGTGTGCCAGCTCATGATCGAGCGTGGCAATAATCTGATCGTAGCGCTCCGGGCGCTTTCCAGCCTTAACCCCCGCCAGGGAGTCAAGCTGCTCCTTGATAGGGACACGCCGGTCCTCCAGCCCCGACTCCTCAACAAGCATGTTGAAGACTGAGATGTCGTTAAAGCGGACATGAACGGTGTCGCGCGTGATACCGAAGCTCTCGAGAGCAAGGATAATAATCCTAATCGTCTCAACTTCGGACATGATGCTATCATCGCCCATGATCTCGGTTCCGAACTGAGCAAACTCACGCCTCTTCACATCCGAAAGGCTTGAGATCAACTCATTGCGAAAGCACTTGAGGTAGTAGAACACCCGAAGCGGGAGCTCGACACCTCGGTGATCCAGCGCATTACCGAGCCAGCGCGTAATCGAAGTTGTGCCTTCCGGCACAAGCAGAACCCGGTGCGTTGCCACGACGTCGTCATAGCTCTTACCGTAGTCCTTGATTTCGAAGTGAAAACACCCCTCCTCGCTAAACCCTGGCCAGGGCGACTCGCCAACAACCTCCTCCGAAAAGGAAGAGGCTCGCTCGACGACCGGGATGGCAATTTGCTGGTAGCCAGTATGACGAACCAGGTCCGTCAACACGCGGGAAACGAAGTCAGCTTTTTCAAGCTTAACCCCCACGAATTCATCGAAGCCTTGCATTTAAATCACACTCCTATTGTCATAACTGTTAAGGTACTCGAACTCAATTACAAAAGTAAGCGCCCGACCAACACAACACAGTGCGTTGGGTAAGTGTACTTATAGCATATAAAATAGATTATTGCAACCTAAATACCCCTTATGCATATAGCCTCGACGTCTATGCAGGGTGGAGTAGACTGATTGACCAAATATAACAAAGATAGTATAAGTATAGTCACACTATAGGTCGCCTACGTCGACGAGGAGCGCATTGATATGGAAGCTAAAATTAATTTTGATGCATATTTTGAAAATGCGCTTAACCTAAACGAAGACGAACTGCAAATCCGCGAAGCGACCTTACCCCTCCTTCCGGATACTATAATTGATGCACATACCCACGCAAGCCATCAGCGATTTATAGATGAGTACGATATGCCCTCTCATATAAAGGCGCATATGATGAGCACATTCCCTCAGGTTGATATCGAACAGTCTCAAGAAATCGACCGAAAGCTCATGCCGGGAAAAGAGATCCATAAGATTCGATTTGCGCATGTCTACCCAAATCTTGGACAAAGAGCAGTCACTGAATATATTAAGTCAGAAAACACCGAAAAAGACAGCGTAGCGCTTTTTGGACTCAGTAACTCTCCGGAGGAGATTGACTATACTATTAGTGAGCTTGAAACAGGCAACTACTCTGCTCTAAAAATGTATTACCTAAACTCAATACCTCCAAAAGAAACTGTGTACGAGTATTTTCCCCATCAGGTTCTTGAGGTGGCACAAAGACAAGAAGTGCCCATCATATTACATCTCCCCAAATCACTTTACGAGTCTTCAAATGAGGCTATAGACGTGGCCGAAAAATACCCTGACCTAAAAATCATCCTCGCGCATATTGGCGTAGCGAACGTCCCCAAACCCGAACTCGGATCAACTCTCGAATCACTTTCAAAACACCCCAACATCTTAGTAGATACAGCAATGGTAGACAACGCGACCATCGTAACAGAGGCCTTGGAACATCTTGGAGCAGAACGCATCCTCTACGGATCAGATGAGCCCCTCAATCTTATGCGCATCGCATCGTTCTTCAATCCAGACCTTCAAAGGGACAGAGTGTTAACAGACTATCCGTACCACTGGGCTAATCAAGCTGAGCAGAAGAAATGGAGACACCTCATTACGACACCCCTTGTACATAGCCACTGGCGCCAGATTAGCGCAATCATAGACAGCGTACGTACCTTAAGCCACAATACAGACGAAGAAGATTCATCGCTAGAATCAATCTTTAACACAAATGCCAAAAATACATTTCCAAATATGTAACACGCTTGCTGTCTTCTGGATTCGAACGGTCAGGTAGGCCGTCGCACTTAATCAATTTTAAAGAAAAAAGACCAATCCTTGGACTGATCTTTTTTCTTTGGCAGGGGCACGTGGAATCGAACCACGATCCTAGGTTTTGGAGACCCATATACTAGCCGTTGTACTATGCCCCTTTAATTCCCTTTCGGAAAGTACTTAGTTAGTGTACCAAATTCCTACCAAAAGGGCTAGAGGTTAACTCTCGCGCTTTACTCGGATAGCGCGCTTGAATTTCCTGTCGGCTACCGGGTCAGCGTAGCGAGCAATTGGATCGTAGATGAAGACGTGGCTTGATTTATCTTTCTTGTCTTCGTCAACTTCCTTAATAGCATCAACGAAATACTTTTCAATTAGCCATTCACGACCAGGGGCGGTCTGTCCGGTCACGACAATGCGGGACATACCATTCCCCCATTCTTCGATCTTCTTAATTTTCACCGGCTTTGGAAGCAACGACGCGCCAACTGGCAGCGTTGCAATAATATCTTCGACAACAGCTTTAGCGGTCTCAATATCACGCGTAAAAAGGTCGACCGCAAGGGTGCGCACACCATTTGGCGTTACATGCACGGCTTGAATTTGCTGGTTGTGAACCCAGACCACCTCACCACTCAGGCTGCGGATCTTCGTAGAGCGAAGCGTAAAACGCTCGACTACGCCAGTCACGTCAATAAACGGTTCAATTTTAATGTAATCACCTACATGAAACCAACCTTCGGTAATCATAATGACGCCTGCGGTAAGGTCACGCAGCACCATACCGAGTGTCTGCCCAGCAAAGACAATAAAGAATGCGCTCGCCCCAATGGCAGCAGCGCCACTGCTTGAAACAGGGCTAATAAGACGCCAGGCGACATACGCCGCCACGGCTACTACAGCAGCGCGCACAATTGCCACGGTAATACTGAGGTACGTTTCTACTTGGCGCAAACGAATAGACTTCGCTTCGTCAGAGACAGCTTCACTGCGCACAGCGACTCTCTGTGCAAGAAACACAATAGCCTTTGCCAAGAAACGGCTGGCAATATAAGCACCTATAATGGTGGCGATTAAAATAAGCACTGACCTATAGGCAGTTGGCTGGGCAAAAAATTCACTTGTCTCGCGGCTAATATCTTCAAAAAATGTATCCATATACATGTTAGTATACGCACCGCTGTCGCCTTTTGAAATAATATTCTTTACCGTTATGGCTCTTTTTTGCTACCATAAGCATAACGAATGTAAAAATACCTAAACTAAGGGGGTGTATGAAAGTTGTTATTGTTGGTGGCGGATTCGCTGGAGTAAAGGCTGCGCTCGAACTAAGCAAGCGCCGCATTGGCAAGATTACCCTTATTTCAGATGAGCCATACTTTCTCCATCACGCCACACTGTATGCCACTGCAACTGGTAAAAACATGGCGGAGTCAGTTATTCCCCTTGAGAATATCTTTGCTGCGCATCCAAATGTTGACGTCGTGCACGATACTATCACCAGCCTTGACCCGCAACGCAAGCTTGTAACAGGCGCAAAAGACTACAAGTATGACAAACTCATCCTTGCAATGGGCTCTGTGACGACCTACTTTGGTATTAAGGGTATGGATAAGCACTCATTTGGTATTAAGAGCCTTGATGAGATTCAAGCCTTCCACTCCCATGTGTACAATGAAGTTGTTGAGCAAAAACTCAACCCCGAGTACTTTATTATCGGTGGCGGCCCAACTGGTATTGAGCTTGCTGGTGCGCTTCATGAATATCTTCAGTCGCTCAAGGTGCTTCACCGTCTCCCAAAGTCAAAAGCAAAGGTGTCAGTTATTGAAGCGGCTCCCCGCATTCTTCCGCGCAGCTCTACAACCGCTTCTAAAAAAGTGATGAAGGAACTTCGTAAAAAAGGTATTGCTGTTCGCGTTAATAAGAAAGTGGAAGCGCTTGATAAAGATACCATTACTATTGATGGTAAAGAATACGCAACCAGTGCCGCAGTATGGACATCGGGCGTGGCGAATAATCCATTCTTCACCAATCACAGTGATCTCTTTACGCTCAATCCAGCTGGGCGTGTTGAGGTAAACCCCTATCTTGAAGGCGCTCCGCACATTTACGTGCTTGGTGACAATAACACCGTGAAATTTAGTGGCATGGCACTTCCGGCAATGATTCAAGCAACACATGTTGCAAAGAACATCACACGCCTAGCGACAAAGCGTGCTCAAAAGAAGTTCCGTCCACATTCTGTACCCTCTGGCGTTCCGACCAGCGAGGGCTGGGCCTATGTAGAGTGGCACGGTGTGTACGTAGCTGGAAAGTTTGGCGCTTGGGTACGCCGCATGATGGAACTATATGGCTATACACGGCTTGTTCCGTTCAAAACCGCACTTGCAATTTGGCGCGCACACGACCTCCACGAAGTGGATTTTTAGGACTCTCAGGAATATCACATTTTAGCATTGTAAATGCTTACGCTTGTATCTATAATAAGGATAAAGTTTGGGTAAATGTAACAGGTATGAAAATTTTAATGCTGGGTTGGGAACTGCCTCCGCATAATAGCGGTGGACTTGGTGTCGCCTGTTATCATCTCTCTAAGGCGCTGGCTGATGAAGGCGTGTCAATTGATTTTGTTGTGCCCTACACCGCCCCGCATGACGACATCACCTTCATGAATGTCCGTCACGCAACTCATTATTCGCCGCTTCATAAATTTGGCATGGGCGCATATACGACCGATACTGAAATTATCGAAGGCGAAACGGCGACCACAGAGGAACACCCCGGTAGTATCCGCTCTCTTCAAAAGAAATACACCCGTTACGTTGAATCTCTCACCGAAACAGAGCACTATGATGCAATCCACGCTCACGACTGGCTTACTGCCGAAGCGGGTATGCGCGCCAAAGAACTCTTTAATGTTCCGCTCGTTATTCACGTGCACGCAACCGAATTTGACCGCGCTGGTGGCTCAAGTGGCAACCCAGTTATTCATGAGATTGAATACCAAGGGTTGATGATGGCAGACCGGATTATTGCCGTTAGCGACATCACAAAGCGCATTATCGTTGAAAAGTACGGCATTCCCGAAGATAAGGTTGATGTCGTCCACAACGCCATCGACACGACCAGCTTTGATAGTAGCTATGTATATGACCAGCGTACCTACAAGTACGTCGAAACTCTCAAGAAAGATGGCTACACCGTTATTAGTGCTATTACTCGCCTTACTATTCAAAAGGGACTCACCTTCTTGATGGAAGCATTTGCAAAAGCAACCACGAAGCATGAAAAGTTGGTACTTCTTTTGGCTGGCGACGGCGAGCAGCGCGATGAACTGATTCGTCTGGCTGCAAAGTATGGCGTCTCGGACAAAGTACTCTTTACTGGTTTTGTGCGCGGAAAACAGCTCCGTGATGCTTATAGCGCAACGGACATCTTTGTCTTAAGCTCAATCAGTGAACCGTTCGGCCTTACTGCGCTTGAAGCGGCACATCATAATACTGCGCTCATCATGACAAAACAATCTGGCGTCAGTGAAGTACTCAATAGTATTTTCACTTATGACTTCTGGGATACAGACAAACTTGCCGATCAACTCGTCGGTATTGCTAAGTCAGACGCGCTTCGTTCATCACTTGAGAAAAACGTCCTCCATGAATACACACGCATTTCATGGACAGACATTGCAAAGAAATGTATTCATAACTATAAAGCGCCGTCGCTCGCCACCAACTTTGAAGGGGTCTACGCATGAGTAAGCAAGCCATAACATTGTACATGCACGTACACCAGCCGTTCCGTATACGCGAGTATACCGTCTTTGATACGTCACTAAATCATAATTACTTTGAAGAAACTGACTACTTCAGCCAGCACAACAACGAGCGCATCTTCCATAAGGTCGCCGACAAATCATACCGCCCAATGAATGCGCTTCTTAAAAAACTTCTAGATGAACATCCAGAATTTAAAGTTTCGTTGAGTATTACCGGCACCTTCATTGAACAAGCTCGTGCATGGGCACCAGATGTACTGCAAGACTTTAAAGACCTTGTTGATACTGGACGTGTTGAGATTGTTGCAGAGACCTACTACCACTCACTCGCTTTCTTCTATAGTCGCGAGGAATTTGTTAATCAGGTTGAGGCGCACAAACAATTGATTCGTGACACGTTTGGCGTTGAAACCCGCGTATTCCGTAACACCGAGCTGTCCTACAACGACTCGCTCGCACAGTGGGCAGATGAATATGGCTTTGAAGGAATCCTCGCAGAAGGCTGGGACCCTATTCTTGAATGGCGCAGCCCTAACTTTGTGTATCGCCCTGAAGGCACAAAAAACATTAAACTTCTCATGAAAAACTATAAGCTCAGCGATGACCTCGCCTTCCGCTTCAGTAACCAAGCATGGGAAGAATGGCCACTGACTGCTGATAAGTACGAAAGCTGGACAACCAGCGCCATGGAAGGTCAATCAACCCTTAATCTCTTCATGGATTACGAAACCTTTGGTGAACACCAATGGGAAGATACCGGTATCTTTGAGTTCTTTGATGAGTTTGTGAAGCGTTGGCTTTCTTCGCCAGACCGCACTTTCTACACCGCTACCGAGGCAGTCCGTAATAGCGAGCCGGTGGGTACTATCAGTATGCCGCACACAGTGACTTGGGCGGACAGCGAGCGCGACCTTACCGCATGGCTTGGTAACGACATGCAACAAGAAGCGCTTCGCTACCTCTATGAGTTAGAGACACCCGTACTTGAAACCGGAGATATTGAGTTGATTGGTGATTGGCGCAAACTCCAAACCTCTGACCACAGTTATTATATGTGTACAAAATGGTTTACCGACGGTGACGTGCACGCATATTTCAGCCCCTACAACTCACCATATGACGCCTTTCTCTACTTCATGAACGCACTGCGCGATCTTCGTTTCCGCCTTGCCGAAGTTCAAGCACAACAAGAGGAGAAATAAATGCCTCGACCGATTGTTTTATCAAACGGCGAGCTTCATGTCGGCATCAATAATTATGGTACCGTGCATGATTTCTATTATCCGTACGTAGGGCTTGAAAACCATGCCGCCGGACAGAACTTGCGTCATAAAGTCGGCGTCTACGTTGATGGACAGCTCAGCTGGACGGATGATGAAAATGCCTGGGAATTTACCTACCGGTATCCGCATGCGTCACTTGTGGGGCATATCAGAGCGCGCAACACCGCTCTTGGTATAACACTTGAGTTTGATGACGCAGTTGATTCGCAGCTTTCTGCTTTCATGCGTAATATTCATGTCATTAACCATCATGACGAAAAGCGAAATATCAAGCTCTTCACTTACCAAGCCTTTGCAATTGGGGATTCACTCAGCAATACTGACACCGCTCAATTCCTTCCGGATAGCCATGCCATTCTTCACTATCGCGGCCGTCGTTCATTTATTATCTCTGGAACTTCCGAAGCCGGTTCGTTTGACCAACACACTATTGGTGTCTTTGGCATTGAGGGCAAAGAAGGTTCTTTTAGGGACGCAGAGGATGGCGAGCTCAGTAATAACAATGTTGAGCACGGTAAGGTGGATTCAATTCTCCGCTTCAGCCTCTCTATTGACGGAAAATCGTCAGAGAGAATTCATTATTGGATTACTGCCGGCATGAGTACCCGCGAGGCGCTCTACATTCATAAGCAAGTCAAGAATCAGGGTGTCCAGACACGGCTTCACAAGACGGCTGAATGGTGGAACGAGTGGCTTACTCCAGCACGGTCAGTGGCGAATAAACTCCCAGAATCACACCGTTCAATGTTTATTGAGAGCGTTATGATTATGAAGTCACAAATTGACAAGCGTGGCGCAATTATTGCTAGTACCGATTCTTCAATGCTTAATTACTCACGCGACGCCTACGCCTATTCATGGCCTCGTGATGGCGCCTATGTAGTGTGGCCACTGATCCGCATGGGTTATTACGATGAAGCCTACCGTTTCTTCAGTTTCTGCCAAAAAGGACTGCACCCAAGTGGCTATCTTTACCATAAGTATCGTGCCGATGGTGCAATTGGAAGTAGTTGGCATCCGTATATTCACGACGGAGAGGTTGCCCCTCCAATTCAAGAAGACGAAACTGCGCTCGTTGTCTTTGTGTTTGCTCAGTTCTATCAACTCACAAAGAATAACACACTCATTAAAGATTTCTACTCAAGCATGATTAAGCCAATGGCTGATTTTATGGCTGACTACATCGAGCAAAAAACGGGCCTTCCAAGGCCAAGCTATGACCTATGGGAAGAAAATTTCCTTACCACAACGTATACGACATCCCTCACGTACGGTGCACTTATCGCCGCTTCCGAGCTCGCTAATATCGCCGGAGACAAGGAAAGTGCCGTCAAATGGCAGGCAGCTGCTGAAGATATTCATACGGCTGCACAAAACCACCTCTATAATAAAGAACGCGGCGCATTCTATAAAGGCATCCGTGTGCTTAATGATGAGATTATTCGTGATGAAACGCTAGACTCGTCAGCGTTATATGGAGCCTTTATGTACGGCCTCTTTCCTATTACAAGTCCAGAGATCACCTCCGCGCTCAAGGTGCACCGCGAAGTATTCGGTACGTCCCGTAACTCGCCGGGAGTACCTCGGTATGAAAATGACACATATCGACGAACCAATGAAGGTTCACTTGGAAACTGGTGGCACATTACGACACTCTGGAACGCTCAATACCACATAGACCAAGATGATACCGCGTCAGCCTATTCAGTCCTTGACTGGGTTCAAGCCCATGCTACAGGTACCGGCATGCTCGGAGAGCAAGTAGATACAGTGACGAATGAGTCCATCGCTCCTGTTCCGCTCACATGGTCACACGCTGAATATGTGTCGACGCTTATCGATCTCATTGGTAAAACAGAAAACACTCCCCAGCGTCGCGGAGAAAGTGAAATCTAATGCGCACGCCACTTTACTACACGCTACGCCAGATGAAGCCCCAGATTCACGCCCGAGGCAGACTATTACGTAAATTCACAGATAAAATCGGTCTTGCCTATCTCGGTAGCATGCATCAACACGACGATGAATATGATGCAATCCGTGGGTTTACCGCTTCAACCAGCCACAGAGATGCGCACTACGCCGTTGGCACGTATGAAGGTCACAATATCCGAATGGTCGACCGTTTTGACATCCAGAAGCGTAGTGGTTCTGCAAAGCAGCCACAGAGCTGGGTTATTTTCGAATTTGAGCTCCAGGTAATCGATATACCTCATGTATTTTTTGTCCCAACCGGAAAGAATGGCTCAGTTTATGAGCGCATTTTTAATGCGAATATTCACATGCAGCCACTTAATAGTATCCTTCACCATGTAAACCACAGTCCTAACTTCCATGGAAAATACCAAATCCTATCTCGTCCAACACACTCTCATCGCGTAGAGTCCCTCCTCACCTCTCCTGTTATCTTCGGAATAGGCGAAAAACTCTGGCCATACGCGCTAGAGATTGACCGCAATAAACTCTATATCTACATAAGCGGCGCTTCGGTAACGGAAAGCAGTCTCTCTACCGCCTGTATCGCAGGGATGTGGCTCGTTGACGAGCTTAACGCTGCCTAATCTCCTCTTCAGCGGAGAGCAAACAAAAAAGACGCGGTGATTGCGTCTTTTTTGTTTGGTACGATTAGCCCTTGCGTGGCTTAACTTCGTTACGTCCAAGGTTTTTCTTGGTCTCGGTGTACGTCGCGTGCTTACGAGCAACTGGGTCGTACTTCTTGAGGCTGATTTTCTCAGTCGTATTCTGTGTATTCTTAGTGGTGTAATACGTACGATGACCGGTTAATTCACTCACCAAACCAACTAATTTACGCTTTGTATTCTTCTTTGCCATTTATAACTCACTTAAGGTTGTTTTATATCAATCTGTATCATTATAGCAGATTTTTACAAGATTGACTAGGGTCAGCCTGGTTTTTCTAGCGCTTCGCTTCTAAGACTTGCACTTTTGCATTCGCGTTAGCCGCATCTTTACACGGCACATTAAGGAACGCCCGTTGCATTTCAACCGATGTAAATGCAGCGCATGCAACTACAGGATCTTTACTTGTAACGAGGTGGAGCCATCGTCCGGCATCTTTCTTGTAGAAGTAGGCGGTAGCACGGCCACCCTTGTCATCAATAATCTGAACTGTCGCGCGCTGGTATCCGCCAGCATCACTATCTGCCGTAACAAGATTCCTTACAGTTGTCTCTGGAGTAATGGTATTGAGTGAGTCGGCAAAAGGTTGCATGTCAGCAGCGATCTTTGTATACGTGTCGCTATCACCACAGTTAACAAGCCCTTTTTGCGTTGCTTCTGCATTTTCGTACTGCACCGCACAGACAACACCTCGGCCAGTATATACTCTCGTTGCAGCCCCATTTACCTCTTTCACACCTTGAGTGGTTGAAAGTGTCAAATCACTATTCTTTAGTACATTCTCGGCAATTGATGATACTGTCTGTGGCTTTTTGGCATTCTGTGCCAGAGCCGGAGCCACATAGTTAAAGCCGGCATCGTTATCATATTGAACTTTATACTGATACCCGTCCGGCTGATACACAGGCGCATTAGAAGCATCGGTAATAGTGACAGCCGGAACCTGCACGGCCAAGACATCACGCGTATCTACTGCAGGGTATGCTTCCTTGATAGTCTTTTTTACTGTTTGAATAATTACTGCGGATTGAGCGGGAACCACCTTTTCTTCTTCTTTTACCGCAACTGACTGCATACGCGTCAATACAACGTAAAGCGCTACACCTACAATAAGAATGAGCACTCCCGCAGCGATAAGAAGCGCCACAAGAAGCTTCTTTTTTCCTTGCGGAGCTGGCTCGGGTTGCACCTGAAATAACGAGTTTGGCTGTTGGGGTTCATATCCCGTCGATCCGCCACCTTGCACAGGCGCCTGATATGGGTCTTGTGGAGCACTCGGGTCACCACCCAGACCGTTCTGTCCATTTGGATACATTAGTTGATTACCTCTTACTGATTATGCTTCTAGTATACCCAATATTCACCTATTTAGAAAGTAACCAGAGGGAGTTTTCAAAGAGGTCATTTGCTGTTATAATTACTAACGTTGCAAGTGCCGCGATAGCTCAGCTGGTAGAGCGCATCCATGGTAAGGATGAGGTCTCGGGTTCAAGCCCCGATCGTGGCTCCATAGACGAAAATAAAACCGTCCGACTAGGGACGGTTTTTTATATAAGAGAGCTATTACTTACGTGTGCGTGACGCAATTTTTACAACTGGCTTTTCATCTAGCTTCGCAACGATGAATGTTTGTAAAAGTGCCCAAATCACAGCATTACCCACAAAAACAAGAAACGAAATAAGAGAAAAGAATATAATACTTTGCCCAAGATTTGGATTAATAAGGCTGATTACCGCTGCGACAAGAAAAAGCCCCACCGCAAGAGCGATATAAGTACTCTGCACCTTTGCAAAAGCGTTCTTTTGAGTATTCCATTTTTGAAGATATGTCTTTACAGCGTCCATAATAATATATTATATCAGATTAATCCGAATAAAGCAATATCTACCCCTTAAGATCAAGAACGACAAGGTGTTCAATGTGCGGGGTACGCGGGAAAAAATTATAACCTTTATGTGCCTTGATACCGTACTTTTCGCCAAGACGAGCTACATCTCGCGCCTGTGTTACCGGATTACATGAAAGGTAGACAATACGCTTCGGCGCTTCAGAAAGAAGCCGCTCAATCACTGCTTCATGAAGACCAGCGCGTGGAGGGTCAACAATAATTGTCTTGTCGCCAGTAATATAATCAAGTGCGTTTTCACTTGCCGCCAAAACCGCCTCAGCCTTGAGCCCAAGACTCTTAATGTTACGGCGCATCTCCCCTACGGCATACTCATTCACTTCAACAAGCGTTGTGCTATCACCACCAATAGTGAGGCCGATAGTTCCGACACCGCTATACATATCAACGGTTTCAATTCCTTCAGGAACCCATGCCTGCATGTCACGCAATGCCTGCTCATAAATAGGAAGATTAATCTGGAAGAAGCCTTCAGTTGCATAGGTAAAGGGCGTACCAAGAATGGTATCACTCAAAGCGCGCGCCGGTGCGGTGAGGCGCTCAGTAATGACGCTCGCCGGACTCTTTGGGTTAGAGTAAATTACTTCCCCATTTTCCGACTCAGGCAGTGCAGCGAGAACTGCTTCAGCGGGGAATGCTTCGTCTTTTACATAGAGTTGCCAGGCCACATCGCCATTCGCTGCACTTCGTATCATGAGTGTTTTTAAGGCCCGCCCTTCAACGCTTAGGCTATTTAGTACCGCAAGTACACGCTCGGCAGTCGCAGCAATAGCGGGACTTGCAAGACTCGTACCGTTTACTGCAATCTTTCCGTGCGTGCCACGACGGAAGAATGCAAGCGAGAGAGGATTTTCAGCAGCTTCCGTGTCATACCAAAAGCTAAACTCAATCTTGTTTCGGTAGCCATATTCTTTCCCATCGCTATATACTTCAATTGGATCTGGCAGTACAACGTCGTGAAGCTCAAACGCCTCTTCAATGAGCGCCGCTTTATAG
This sequence comes from Candidatus Saccharibacteria bacterium TM7i, assembly GCA_025349965.1. GTDB lineage: Bacteria > Patescibacteriota > Saccharimonadia > Saccharimonadales > Saccharimonadaceae > Microsaccharimonas. The sequence continues at coordinate 391,669 of CP075337.1, read as the reverse complement.
TGCTGTTCACTCTCAAAATTCATAATTTGCCACGGGCTGGTAGAAAGATAGCTCTCAGGATCAACAGGCGCGACACGAACTTCTTGATTTGATTCAAGGATTGTTTCGGCAACTCCTTCAAGGTACCGTGATTTCTTTTTTGTGATTAAAACTTCGGCTGTTTCACCAGGTAGAACACCCCAAGCGAAAAGCTTGCGCCCATCCTCAAGGGTGGCAAGTGATTGACCGCCGCCGACAATCACATCAAAGCGTGCGGTGACGCGTTGTGGTTTTTTACTACTCATTCTTTCTAGTATATACTTTTTGCACAGTAACCCCTAGCTTTTCAAATAAACTATGCTACAATAAATAAGTCGCCGCCTTAGCTCAGTTGGTTAGAGCGGCTGTTTTGTAAACAGTAGGTCCACGGTTCGAATCCGTGAGGCGGCTCCAAATTAAACAACACGGACATGCTGGAATCGTGTAGTGGCAATCACAGGAGACTGTAAATCTCCCGCCGTAAGGCTTCGTAGGTTCGAGTCCTACTTCCAGCACCAAATCAAAGAAGTTACCCTCAACCTTGAGGGATTTTTTATTTTTTAAACAATTTCCCTATATACTAATAGAATGTGAAACATTTTAAGCAAGTTCTCTTCAATACGCTTATTGCTAACGTCACCACAAGCTACCTGTGGTTTGCCGTGACATTTTGGGCATATCTTGAAACGAAATCTGTCCTCGCAACCTCAATCGTTGGCGGGCTCTTCATGTTGCTTATTGCGGCTACTAGTATCTACTTTGGTGCGCTTGTTGACCACCATAAAAAGAAATCTATCATGGTTGCATCTACCATATTTACATTGGTTGCGTTTAGCCTCGGTACACTTGTCTATTTTCTTCTCAACGAACACATCACCTCGCTTACAAGCCCTGCTTTCTGGCTGTTCGCCGGAATTATTCTTGCAGGCGCAGTCGTTGAGAATATGCGAAATATCGCGCTTGGCACAACAGTAACACTTCTCGTACCCGAAAAGGGACGCGATAAGGCAAATGGCATGGTTGGCGCCGTGCAAGGTGTTGCCTTTATGGTCACTAGTGTATTTAGCGGTCTATCAATCGGTCTTCTTGGCATGGGCTGGACACTTGCAATCGCCCTCATACTTACTGCACTATCGCTTCTTCACCTCATTACTATGGTGCGTATTCCAGAGCCAGAAATATACCACGATCCAGCGTTGAAAAAGAATGCTATCGACCTAAAGGGAAGCATCGCAACTATCAGGAGTATCCCTGGACTCGTTTGGCTTATCATCTTTACTACGTTCAATAACCTCGTTGGCGGTGTCTTCATGGCGCTCATGGACCCGTACGGCCTCACGCTGTTTCCTGTAGAAATTTGGGGTGTTGTCTTGGGTATTACAAGTATCGGGTTCATCGCTGGCGGTATTGTCGTTTCCAAGGTTGGCCTGGGCAAGAATCCACTCCGGACAATGCTTATTGTAAACCTAGCCATTGCACTTCTTGGTATTGCATTTGTTATACGCGAATGGTGGCCTCTCTATGTTGTCGGTATGTTCATCTTTATGTGTCTCATGCCAATAGCAGAGGCTACAGAGCAAACAATTCTCCAAAAAGTTGTACCCTTCAAGCGCCAAGGGCGTGTGTTTGGTCTTGCGCAAACCGTTGAATCAGCCGCCTCACCTATTAGTGCATTTATGATTGGCCCTATAGCGCAGTTTGCACTCATCCCTTACATGGCAAGTGACGCAGGCAAAGCCGCTCTTGGATGGCTTGTCGGTTCTGGTGAGGCGCGTGGGATCGCACTCGTATTTATTATCGCAAGTCTTATCATGATAGCCGTTGTACTGTACGCCTTCACAACAAAGGCATATAGAAACCTGTCTACCTATTACTTAAAGAAAGACACTTCGGACCAAACAAAAAATACAGCCATTTAGGGGCTGTATTTTATTTACATCACAACTCGTCGTGGCTGCTTAACACGAGGTGCAGCCTGTGGCGTAATGAGCTTACGGGCACGTTCGCGAAGAGAGAGCGCAAGTTCAGCCTCACCTACACGCTCATATGCTTCAGCAAGAATATTTAACGTCTGAGGGATTGGTTCAAGTTCAACGGCTCGTTCGAGCGACTCAATCATCTTCTTGTCATTCTTGAGCTTTTCTTGCACCTTTGCATAGGCAATGTGGCGTGCGGCATGTTCAGCGTCCATTGCAAGGGCTTGCTCAAAGGCTAAGGCTGCCTTAGGGAAGTTCTCGGTCTCAAAATAGATGAGTCCAACATTATGGAGGCTACTGGCACTCGGTTCAAGCGACTGGGCGATTTCAAAGCACTCAATCGCCTCTTTATACTGCTGCTGCTTTGCATAGAGGATACCGAGACGGTTATAGGCGCTCGCGTTTCGCTCATCAACCCGAAGAATAGTCAAAAGAGCTTTTTCAGCGCGAAGATATTTACGGTCTTGAAGAGAGCTCTGGGCAATCGTCCATAACTGATCAAGCTTATCCGAAAGCTTGGTAGAGAGGTCACTCGTAACCTCATTGACAGTTTGCTTCTGCCAAATTGCCCAAAAACCAAGCAGTCCTAATACAACAAGTCCTAACATACTATACTCTTATTATACCACAATCGTTGCCGCAAGCTGAAGGCGAACATTACCGTTTTGTTTAATCGCATCATAGGCCGCCACAAGCTGGGGCATTCTCTCGAGAAGATTTGCATCACCAGATTGCTCAATTGTCCGCCTTAGCTGCTTAAGCGCGTCATCAATTAGCTGCAGAGCTTTTTGCCGCGAATCTTTATAGCTTTGCGCGATTTTCAACCGTTCATACGGAGTGCCGGATATTAGCGTGCGCGCATCACGAACAATTGCCGCACGAGCAGCAAAGGTGTCTTCATCAGCGGAGAGGCGCGCCAGCTCAGCTGGTAAACCATCGGCGATAAAGAGGAGCTGTGTGCGTTTTGTGGCATCCATCACCTTCAGTGTATCAAGATGCGCCTCTGACTGCTGACGAGTTATAGGAAGCACCTCAACCAACTGCGTACGAGACCGAATTGTAGGAAGGATTGTCTCAGGCGTATGAGTTAAAAGAACAAAACGTACGCCTTCAGGAGGTTCTTCTAATAATTTCAAAAAGGCGTTCTGTGCTGGTTCGGCCATGCGTTCAGCAGCGTCAATAATGATAACGCGTTGCTTCTTCCCGTTCTTTGTTTTAATAAGCTCGTACAAATCTCGTATGGCGGCAATGGCAATACTTCCCTTTTCGTAATCTATAGCATCATCTTTTTCTGGACGAAGCCAGAGCGTCATTGCATCAGATTGCTCAGCGTAATACTTCGCAATTGTTGCTAAGCCCACTCCTTCTTGCCCTGTAAGGAGTAGTCCGTGCGCGTTACTCTGCCAGAGCTGCGTCAGCGTTCGTTCCGTTTTTTCATGCAGTAACGGAGTTCGCATACTTACCCTTTGAGACGATTCTTAAATGAATCTGGTGCTGCCGCGGCAAAAGTTCGACGTTCCGATCCTGGAATAGTCAGTTCAAGTGTCTCCGCATGAAGATAGAGCCTATCTGCTGGCGCGTTCGTACCGTACACCTTATCCCCCAAAATAGGCGTCCCAATGTATTGCATATGTACGCGAAGTTGATGAGTACGGCCTGTTTTTGGCCGGAGCTCAACAAGTGAGTGGGTGCCATTTGTATCAAGCGTTTTGTAGGTCGTAAGGGCGGACTTTCCCTTTACATCAACCCTGAATGTACTTGGGGCTGACGGGTTGCGACCAATCGGAAGATCAATCACCGCCTCGGCAATTTTTGGCTGTCCAGAAACTACTGCCAGATAGGTCTTCTTGACAGTGCGGTTTGCAAATTGCTTTTTTAGAAGTTGCGCAGCTTCTTCGGTACGAGCGCCAATAATGACACCGCTTGTGTCACGGTCAAGTCGGTGCACGATTCCCGGACGATTTGTCTCAAGCCCAAAAGAAGTATAGCGTCTGAAAAAGTCAGCTACAGTAAACTCATCATTCATTACGCCCTTACTGTGCGTTAGTATTCCAGCCGGTTTATGCACCACAATAACGGCATCATCCATATAGAGAATGGGCAGCTCTTTATCAGAAAAATCAGCCTTCTCTGGCGTTTGAAGTGTAATTTCTGCGGCGTCATTAACATCCGCACTTGGTTTGGTAACCACAGCACCATTTACGTGCACATAGCCTGCTTTGATGTATTTCTGAATAGTAGCGCGCGTCAAATCAGGAAAGCGAGCCGATAGCTCTTTATCTAAACGAACCGATTGCGGCTGCACCTTAAAAACATACACATCACGGAACTTATGCCGAAGACCATATGTTTCAAAACTATCTTCGTGCGGATTCTTTAAAATCTCACCCTTAAGGCCTGGGTAAGATGCATCTATGAGTTCACGAAGAGTATGCGCATCATCTTCAATACTTTCATCGGTGACGATAATATACCGTGTGGCTTCAAAAACAACAGAAGCAATTCGAGTTACACCGCGTGGCTCGGTCTCTTCAAATCGACTCAATGTTGGCGTGGTTGCACTAGATGGTGCGATCTTAAAATCTTTAAGGATTTTCAGCGCTTCGCGGCGCGGATTACGTGTTGCCATTCAATTATCCCTCTACTTTAGGGCGAAGGCCCACTGCCTGTTGTGCACGAAGTAGTGTTGCGTTCGCGGTCTCGGCCATTCGACGCTCAGAGTGCTCAAGAATTGCTATAAGCTGCTCATCAGAAATAGATGCCAGACGCGCCTGAAAGTCAGTTAAGAATGTACCCACTGCGTCAGCTACTGCACGCTTGAATTCACCGTACTGCGTCTTCCCTACCCACTCGGCGTTGACTTCTTCTTGCGTGCGTCCAGTAAGAAGCGAAAGAATCTGAAGAAGGCTACTAATACCCGGTTGCGTTTCAAAGTCAAAATTGATCTCGCCAATACTATCAGTCGTTGCAGACATGATTTTCTTTACTGCCTGTTCGGGTGTGTCACTCAAAAGAATCTTAGACTTCTCATCATTAGAGCTTTTGCTCATCTTTTTAGAAGGATCGGTCAGGCTACGAATACGAAGTCCCTTATCACGCTCAATAAAGCCAGTTTGAGTTTTCGTATCAGCCGGAATGGTAAAAATTTCGCCAAATTTGTTATTAAAGCGCGTTGCAATGTCGCGAGTAATTTCGAGGTGCTGGAATTGGTCTTCGCCAACTGGAACGTACTTTGCATTATAGAGCAAGATATCGGCCGCCATGAGAACTGGGTAATTAAAGAGCCCCATCGTAACACTTTCGCTATGCTCGCCTGATTTTTCCTTAAACTGAGTCATCCGGCTCATCTCGCCCGTGTACGTAAAGCAGTCGAGAATCCATGTCAACTCGCTGTGCGCTGGAATATAACTCTGACGGTATACAAAGACATCCGGGTGATTAATATCAAGCCCAGCTGCAATAAAGTACTTGAGGTTTTTCAGCGTATTTTTGTAAAGCGTTGTGTGGTCGATTGGCGTTGTAAAGCTATGAAGATCAGGAACGAACATATTGATTTGATATTCGCCCGCGTATTTTTTTTGCATTTCCACCATCGGCACAAAGGCACCAAGAAAATTGCCAAGCGTTGGCTCTTCGTTGGAACGGACGCCGGTAAGTATAGTAGGTTTAGTCATTAACTCCATTATAACAAAAAACACCCCATAACGGGGTGCTTTTGTTTCTGCAAAACTTAACGCTTTGAGAATTGTTCGCGCTTACGAGCTCCGCGAAGACCGTATTTCTTACGTTCTTTCTCGCGTGAGTCGCGCTTGAGAAGGTCTGCCTTCTTAAGGGTCGAACGAAGGTCTGAGTGTGCAGTTGTCAAAGCCTTGGCAATCGCTAGCTTGATTGCGTCAACCTGACCAGCAATACCGCCGCCTTGTACACGAATCGTTACGTCAAACTCTTTTTGCTTGTTTACAAGCGCAAGAGGATCGGTAATTTCAGCAAGAAGTGACTTGTTGTTATCAAGGTATTCAGCCGCAGGCTTTTCGTTGATAGTAACCGTACCCTTACCCTTGTAAAGACGTGCACGTGCAGTTGCGCTCTTGCGTCGTCCGAGGCCGTAGAAGTAACTTGCGTCAGCCATACTACTTTACCTCAACTTTCTTAGGTTTCTGTGCTTCGTGTGTATGTGCTTCACCAGCAAATACGCGGAGGCGGTTCATGCGCTCACTTGCAAGCTTGTTCTTTGGAAGCATACCCTTTACAGCCATTTCAATAAGGCGTTCTGGGTACTTTTCGCGGATTTCTGCAAGTGTTGCGTCCTTGATACCACCAGGGAAACCAGAGTGGTGATAATAAATCTTATCAGTCTCTTTGTTTCCTGTCACCACAGTGTTCTTGGCATTGATAACTACAACGTAGTCACCGCCGTCAGTGTGTGGAGTGAAGGTTGGCTTGTACTTACCGGTAAGGTACTTAGCAATTTCAGTTGCAACGCGGCCAAGCGGCGCAGATGCAGCGTCAATGAGAATCCATTCGCGTGAAACCTCTGTTGGCTTCTGGCTGTAGGTCTTAATTGTTGCCATAATTACTTAGCCTCCTTTTCAGCTGGTACATCTTTGATTTCGTCTACGAACTCAATGATTGCCATCTGAGCGCCGTCACCAACGCGAAGACGTGTGCGCTGTACGCGTACGTGTCCGCTGGTGCGACCCTTAAGCTGTGGCGCAATCACGTCAACAAGACGGAAAGCAGCAGCTTGAGTAGAAAGGCCAGCGATTACCATACGACGGTTCGCAAGGTCACCCTTCTTAGCCTTTGTCACTAATTTTTCAATATAACGGACGAGTTCTTTAGCCTTTGGAAGCGTAGTCTCAATCTTACCGTGTTCAACAAGACTGGTCGCGAGACCCTTGATGAGTGCACGGCGCTGATCGCGCTCGCGGCCAAACTTACGTCCTTTGTATCCGTGTCGATGCATATTAGACGTCCAATTCTGTCAATTTATCTTTGACTTCATCAAGCGCCTTGCTACCGAAGCCCTTAAGCTCACGAAGGTCCTGCTCGCTGAGTGATACGAGGTCACGTACAGTGCGGATTTCGTTGTTGATAAGAGCGTTCGCAGTACGAGCGCTGAGGTTTAGTTCTTCAATAGGGGTGTTGAGTTCGTTTCCGTCTTCAACTACTTCCTGTCCAAGCGCCGGAGCAGCTTCAACAGTAGTGCTTCCTGCAAGTGCAGTGTACTGGTTTACAAGGATAGCAGCAGCTTCTTCAAACGCTTCACGTGGGCTGATTGAGCCGTCAGTTTCAACGTTAATCTGAAGTGTATCAAGGTTAGTCTCTTGACCAACACGAGTACCATCAACCTTGTAGCGTACACGAAGTACGGGGCTGAACATTGCATCAAGAGCAATCATGTCGCTGTGGAGACGATTAGCACTTGAATCTTCGATGCTCTGGTAACCACGACCTGATTCAACGACGAGGTCAATAATTACTGTCTTCTTAGCATCGTCAACTGTTGCAATTACTTGCTCTGGGTTGATGACTTCAACGTCAGCAGTTGTCTTAATGTCAGCTGCAGTAATTTCGCCTGCACCCTTCTTTTCAATACGAAGTTCAACTGCTTCGTCAGACGCTACCTTAAGACGCACGTTCTTGAGGTTAAGCATGATGTCAACAACATCTTCTTTAACGCCAGCAACAGTAGTAAACTCGTGGCTTGCGCCTTCGATGCGGAATGCAGTGATTGCTGCGCCACTAATGCTTGAAAGAAGCACGCGACGGAGGCTGTTACCGAGTGTATTACCGTAACCAGCTTGAAGTGGTTCAATAACGAATGATGCACTATTTACGCCAGTTTCTTCAACGTTAGCAAGTGCTGGGTTGTGAATAACTTTTGACATATCGATATATCTCCTTACCCTATCGTGAGTAATACTCAACGATTAATTGTTCGTTAATGTCAGCTTCAGCTTCTTCACGCTTTGGAAGACCTGTTACAGAAATGGTCATCTTCTTTGCATCGCTCTTAAGCCATCCAAAAGTAGGCTGGTTGCTTGCAGACACAACGTCAGCAAGGGCTGTAAAGTAACCAGACTTTTGGCTCTTAGGGCGAACAACGAGTTCATCACCAGCCTTAAGGCGGATTGATGGAATGTCAACGCGACGGCCGTTAAGCATAAAGTGCCCGTGGCTTACAAGTTGACGTGCAGCGCGACGGCTGGTTGCAAAACCTGCGCGGTAGACTGCGTTATCAAGACGCTGTTCAAGCATACGAAGAAGGTTTTCACCCTGAAGACCATCTTGACGGCCAGCTTCAGTCATAAGCTTAGCGAATTGCTTTTCAAGGAGACCGTAAATACGGCGAACCTTCTGCTTTTCACGGAGTTGTGTAAGGTAAAGACTTGGCTTACCTTGACGTCCGTGCGCGTGCTGTCCAGGAATACCGCTCTTGCGAGCCATAATCTTGTGCGCCTTCGGGTGAAGTGCGTAGCCTTCGCGACGGCTTTGTTTAACAATAGGCGTTGTATCTCGAGCCATAAACTATCCCCTTCGCTGCTTTCGTGGACGTACACCACCGTGAGGCACGCCGGTAACTTCCTTAATACTTTCAATAGAGATGTCAGCAGTTGAAAGTGCGCGGATAGCCGCGTCACGACCCTGACCAACACCCTTTACAAATACATCAACTGACTTAAGGCCGTAACCCTTTGCAGTCTCTGCTGCTTTTTCAGCGGCGATCTGGGCTGCATATGCAGTACCCTTCTTGCTACCACGGAACCCTGAGGCACCGGCGCTACCTTGAGCAATAACATTACCCTTCTTATCAGAGAAGCTAATAATAGTGTTATTGAAGGTTGCCTGTACGTGCAACTGACCAGCAGGAACTGATCGGCGTTGTTTCTTACGATTTTCTGCCATAATCTACTTCCTTTCCTAGGTCTTACTTGCTGCTTTAGGTTGTGCGCCACCAACTGCTACCGCGCGACCCTTACGAGTTCGTGCATTCGTACGAGTACGTTGCCCACGAGTAGGCAGACCTGACTTATGTCGAAGTCCACGATATGCGTTGATATCTTTAAGACGCTTGATATTGTTTGTTACGAGACGCTGGAGGTCGCCTTCGACGGTGTAATCTGCATCGATTACTTCGCGAATACGCTGTTCTTCAGCCTCGGTGAGATCTTTCACCCGAGTGGTCGGCTCTACTTTAGCCGCCGCAAGGATGTCTCGAGCAAACTTCGGACCGATACCAAACACGTATGTAAGGGCGATCTGAACTTGCTTTTCTGCGGGTATTACTACCCCAGCAATTCGAGCCATGCTTAACCCTGCCTTTGCTTATTCTTAGGTTTTTTCTTGTTGATGACACGGAGGCGCCCCTTGCGGCGCACCAACTGATCATCTGGACTGATTTTCTTTACACTCGCACGAACTTTCATGAGTTCAAGAATTCCTCCAGTTAAAATTGGTCTTTATGGCGGTACGTGATTCGTCCCTTTGTGAGATCATAAGGGGTCATCTCTACGTCCACCTTATCACCAGGCACTAAGCGAATATAGTTTTTACGCATTTTTCCGCTAATGTGCGCGATGATGCTCAGGCCATTCTCGAGTTCTACCTTGAATTGAGTATTAGGCAGTGCTTCCACTACCTTGCCTTTCATCTTGATTACCTCTTTAGAACTAGCCATAAGTTACAGTAGTAGATTATACACCAAAAATAAGTGTACGTAAAGTCTTTTCAAGAATATCCCCTCCGACTTTTTCGGCCATACGGGATTTGGTTAGACTTATTGTAGCAAATGAACCTATGGCGTCAACCCAGACACTATAAGCTCAGGGTGCATATCCTTAAACCATCAAATTGCATTGATAGCTTAAGGATAGGGACAGAGGATGAATTCTGACCCTACCGGTACCACGTTAGCCGGCATTGTCCGCACTCGCACTCTTCTGTCGTCGCCAGCGGTACTCCATAGAGATACGCTGCTTGCCGGATGGCAAGTCGACGATGATGAGTTGCGGATTCCAGACGTATCCCTTCCAACGGATCGGAAAGTAGCGGCTCAGCGCCTGCTCATACTCCTTGAGGAGCACCGGCGTGCTCTCGGCGAGTTCAAGCAGAGACTCAATCCGCAGACGCGTCCGTTGCTGCTTCGAGCGTGGACTCCAGTCCTTGTAGGTATCGTCGTAGTTCTTCATGTGCAGCCAGTGAGCCGCAGCGTCCACCTCGATACCCAGATCGATGGAGCGCCCCCTCATGTTCTGGACATCATCGTAAACGAATTCACGAAGCGCCTGATGAGCAAGCTCTTTCTCCTGTGCGATTCGCCGACGGTGCCTTCTCGCCTCGCGTCGAATACGTTCGTCAATTGACGGCATACCACATCACATCCTCTGTCAAATTCATCTCTCCACCTATCGGCGGAGATAGGTGTACTAGAATAACTATAGTATATCATTTTTTCCTAAAAAGTAAATCCGCTCCAGTGGAGCGGATCGAGAATGCCATGAATTGCAAGTGCCCGTTAGTGGTCGTAATCATACCGGACGAGTCGCGTTTGTAGGATTATTCCCTACCGGTCATAATCATACCGGACGAGTCGCGTTTGTAGGATTATTCCCTACCGGTCATAATCATCATACGTCACCATCAACGCACGCGAGTTGATTTGACGAAGTGATTCAAGGCCTACAGACACAACAATCAAGAGTCCAGTACCACCAATTGAAAGATTCGTATTGGTAATTCCAGCGAACTGCGCAAGGAAGTACTCAATAATAAACGGCGTAACTGCAATGAACCCAAGTACGACTGATCCGAAAAGAAGGAGACGATTCATGGTACCAGAGAGGTATTTCTCGGTTTGCTTTCCAGGCCGAACACCTTCAATAAACCCGCCTTGCTTTTGAAGATTCTCAGAGATTTCACTTGAGTTGAATACAATACCCGTATAGAAGTAGGTAAATACAAGAACAAGAACAAAGTATGTTGCTGGATAGATAAATGCCTGCCATTCAGACCCGGTAAATGCACCTGGGTTTGGAGCCTGGAACCATGTAATGAGGTTGTTCGCGAGCGCGGCATACGCTTCGTTGCCGGACGCCTTCAATACCTGTCCAATGAATGCGGGGAGTGATAAGAACGCAACCGCGAAAATCACAGGAATCACACCAGCTGCGATAAGCTTCACTGGAAGGATGCTTTTTACGCCACCATAGCTACTATTGCCATGAACACGCTTCGCGTAATTAATAGTAATGACACGCTGTGCTTCATTAATCTTCACAAGGAAATAGAGCAACATCAGCGACACCAATAACAGCGCCAGAACTACCCAGAATATAGTGGGATTAACAGGAACGGTAAACCAGTTGAAAACATTAAGGGCACCCTTGCTTGTGTCAAATAACGCCGTGCCGAATGACGAAAGCATAGATGGAAGCTGGCTAATAATACCCGCGAAGATAAGAAGGCTAATACCATTACCAACACCCTGTTCGGTAATGAGCTCGCCGAGCCACATAAGAAGCACGGCACCTGCGGTCATAGTTCCAACAGATACAATCCATTCAAGCGCAGTCGGGTCTGCAAGCACTGTTGTATTGCCCGCTAGCACTGTCTGGCGAAGGATAAAGATAAAGGCAATCGACTGGACAATCGCGAGCGGTACTGTTGCAAGACGAGTCCACTGGTTAATCTTGCGTCGTCCTGATTCACCGTCTTTATTGAGTTCTTCAAGGCGCGGAATAGCCTTGGTGAGGAGTTGCGAGATAATAGACGCCGTAATGAACGGGGTAAGTCCTACGAGCACAATAGAGAAGCTCGCAAGCGCACCACCCGAAAGAAGATTGAGGAATCCACCAAAGTCAGTTCCACCAATAACGCCATTAATTACTTCACGTAGCTGCGTTGGCTCTGCAATAGGCACGGGAACATGCGCCAACAGACGATATGCAATAATAATACCAAGAACAGTTAGCAGTCGACGCTGCATATCTCGATTCTTAAATGATTTGAAAATTGTTTTCCAGTTCATCAGTCACTCAACCTTTTAGTTTTTTCAGAAATACCCCGAAAAGATTACTCAATTACTTCTTCTATACTACACTATTTTTTATTCAAGGGGTAGATATTGACTTTATTTGATATTTATGCTATAATCTATTCTACGTTCATTAAAGAGTGAACTGTCGTTGTACATCAACAATGAGAGAGGAAGTGCGCAATGTCGCGTACCGATAAGACCGCACGAGAGTCGCGCCACGCCCTGAGCGAGAAACCCGCCTACACCAAGCACGGACGCAACCGTGGCAACCTGCGCAAGAAGCAGGACAGCCACGACCGGAAGGTCCGCCACATCGGCAAGGGCGAGACGCACAAGATCGCCACCAATACGCGTCGGCTCAACGAGGTCTCGAGCTTCGAGCTCGATCCGAACGATGGCCCCATCCGCGAGAGTGTTCGCCACTCGGCGCTCGGGGTCGCCTAACCTCCAACGACACCCTTTGTGGCCCCGATACGCTGTAGTAAGCGGTAGGGGCCACAAAGGCACATTCAAAGTCGCCCGAACTCCACCCTTGTGGAGTTTTTTCTATAATCGTAATACATACACTTTTTATATATATTTTGATTTAGCAAAAAAAGAGAACACCACCACCAAGACAGCAATTACGTCAATAAAAAAATACCCCGTCAAGCCGACGGGGTATTTTTAACAAGGAAACTTCCCTGTTCAGCCTTACTTCTCAGCCGCTTCCGCAGCCTTTGCGCTTTGCTTAAGCGGCACAGCAGTCTTTTCAAAAGAACCGCCAGCCTTTGCAATCGCTTCCTGTGATGACTTACTTGCACCAGCTACCTTTACGGTAAGTGCCTTAGAAAGTTCACCACGAGTAATTACCTTAACGGTGTGGAATGGAGTTGCGATGAATCCCTGTTCAAAGAGAGTCATGTTATCAACAGTCTTTCCTTCAAAACCGTTCAGTGTATCGAGGTACACAACCTGCGCAGGAGTACGAAGGCTCTTAAACCCGCGTGCCTTTGGCACAGAAAGTACAATACCGCGTTGTCCACCCTGGAAAGTAGCGTTAAGCTTCTTACCAGTACGAGACTTTTGACCCTTAGTACCGCGACCAGCAGTTTTACCCTGACCAGCAGCAATACCACGACCAACGCGCTTTTTGCTCTTATTAGCTTCTACGAGAAGTTCGTTGTACTTAGTCATTACTTAGCCTCCTTCTTTGCAGCCTTCTTAGGTGCTGGAGCGTTGAGCCATTCTTCCTTAGGAACAAGTGCGCGAAGTGCTTCAATAGTAGCATACGCGATGTTTACCTTGTTTGTTGAGTTGAGTGACTTTGAAAGCAGATTTGTAATACCAGTTGTACCAATGATAGAACGGATAACACCACCGGCGATGATACCAGTACCTGGAGCAGCTGGCTTAAGAAGCACGCGAGCACCTGAGTACTTGATTTCGTTGTCGTGTGGAATGGTACCGTTTACAAGTGGGAAAGTAATAAGATTCTTCTTAGCTACATCAGTTGCCTTCTGTACAGCAGTCTGTACGTCAGCGCCCTTTGCAACACCCACACCAACCTTGTTCTTGCGGTCGCCCACAACAACGAGTGCCTTAAAGCGGAAACGACGTCCACCCTTTACCACACGTGACACACGGTCGATGTTGATTACTACTTCTTCAAATTGCTTTGGCTCTTGTGGAGCCTGATCACGGCGTCCGCGACCTTGGCCACGCCCCTGTGGACCGTTGCCACGTGGCGCGCGAGGTGCTTGAGTTGGAGCCGCCTGAGCTTGTGCTTGTTCAGCCATATTAGAACTCTAGTCCTTCCTTACGTGCAGCATCTGCAAGTGCAGCGAGACGCTTTGCGTACTTACGTCCGTTGCGGTCAAACACAACAGCGGTGATTTTTGCTTTCTTGGCCTTCTTTGCAATATCAGTACCAACTGCCGCAGCGCGTTCAGTCATAGTACCGGTAAGCTTAGTGCCAACAGTTGTTGCAGCTGCAACAGTGTGACCCTTTACATCATCGATAAGCTGTGCGCTGACGTGTGTGTTTGAGATCGTTACTGTAAGACGTGGGCGCTCAGCAGTACCAGAAATCTTTGCACGAACACGTGCTGCGCGAAGGCGCTGGTTAAGTAGTTTTTTACCAAGGTTAGCCATGATTACTTACCTGCCTTTCCAGCCTTGCGAAGAATAACTTCGTCAGCATACTTAATACCCTTACCCTTGTATGGTTCAGGCTTCTTAAGTGCACGGATTTCAGCTGCAGTCTGGCCAACAAGTTGCTTGTCGATACCCTTTACAGTGATTTCCATCTTGTTTACTTCAAGCTGTACACCTTCTTTTGCCTTGTAGATAACTGGGTGTGAAAAACCAAGTGCCATCTTAAGCTCTTGGCCGCCGCCTTCTACGCGGAATCCAACACCGTTTACTTCAAGCTTCTTTTCAAAGCCCTTAGTGATTCCCTCAACAGCATTGTTAAGGAGTGAACGCTGAAGGCCGTGTTGTGCCTTTGCAATGCGTTCGTCGTTGTTACGTGTTACTGTCGCAACACCAGCGTCAACAGCTACGGTTACGTCGCTGAGGTGAGGAACGACGAGTTTGCCCTTGGCACCCTCGACAGTAATTTCACTCTCGCCGACCGTAATTGTCACACCAGCAGGTACGTCAATAGGTAGTTTTCCGATTCGACTCATGTCTTACCTTTCGTTATGGCAAGCAAGATGTTTGTTTTCTCCTGTGCTTCGACCGCTTTAAAGGCGGTTCTAGCGCAAAATCTCCCAAGATCTCACTCGCAATTTATTATCTGATTTATAGTAGCACGAATAGAGTAAAAAAGCAACCTTCGCTAGCTATTTACAATACGCCAAATGTCAGCCTCAACCAATTCGGCCGTACGAGACGCAGAAACCACAGCCAAGCCACGCTTCCTCGCAATATCCCTATACGCTTCTTGCACACGAAGTTGAAATTCAGCATCCTTCGATTCAAAAGTGTCTGGGTTTTCAAGTTCACCACGAGACTCAATGCGGCGCTTTCGCTCTACTTCATCATCAAGATCGAGAATAATCATTTTATCAGGACTCATGTATCGCTCGTCAGTTGAAAGTGCAGTAATGCGTGAAATCACCCTGAGGTCGAGCCCTTCGCCATACCCCTGATACGCCAGTGTTGACGTGTAATCTCGCGCCGAGACCACCCAGCCACCGCGCTCTAGAGTCGGAAGTCCTGTTTGTAGCCAATTCTCGCGGCGGGCCGCACTAAACAAAAGCAGATTCGTAAACGCAGTGCGCGCTAGGTCGCCATTCTTAATAATTGTTCGTATCTCTGCAGATATCTCGGTGCCATCGGGTTCATGAAATTGCACCACCTCATGACCAAGCCCCTCTAATCTTTGAGCGAGCCGCTCTACTTGCGTTGACTTTCCCGTCCCATCTGTACCCTCAATAACAACATATCTGCCTTCTGACACTACACCATCCTCCATTTGCTACAATAATAGCATACCATTCGTTAACTATTGACTGGAGATTCAATGCCCACCTTTGTCTATGAAAAACTTGTTCGCAATAACATTCCTTCTTTTCATGATGAGGCAGGTCATAAAAGTACAGTAAAAAAACTTGAAGGTTCGGAACTTACTTCGGCGCTGACCGCAAA
The DNA here is from genome assembly GCA_025349965.1 of Candidatus Saccharibacteria bacterium TM7i. Classification (GTDB taxonomy): domain Bacteria; phylum Patescibacteriota; class Saccharimonadia; order Saccharimonadales; family Saccharimonadaceae; genus Microsaccharimonas. Next base: position 376,003 of record CP075337.1, on the reverse strand, counting down.
GCTTCACGAAGAAGCAGATGAAGTAAACGCCGCTCTCACTCAAGATGAACTTATTGAGGAGCTCGCTGACGTGCAGCAAGTTATTGAAGATCTTTGCCTTACGAATAATATCCCGAAAGAGCAGCTACTTGAAGTAATGACAAAAAAATCAGAGCGCAAAGGCGGGTTTTCCGAGGGCTACTATATTGAAACTGTCACCATGCCCAACGAAGATGATAAATGGGTCACCTATTGCCGTAATGCACCAGATAAGTATCCGGAGATTAAATAAGGAGAATAAGATGCCAGAAAGTATTCAACAACTTGAAAATCAATTACGCGAGAAAGAGCGCGAGCTTGAATCTGTAGGTAATAAGATCGCAGGTGCAGGCGTAGGGGCAGCACTGACAAAAGGCTCATTACTTGGGACTGTAGCCGGTGCAATGATGGGGCGTGAAAAAGATAGAAAAAACCAATTGCAACGTGAAATTGACGATATCAATCGAAAAATATCAGATAATCGCAGTCAAATATCTCGTCTCGAGACTAAACGTTCCCAGCTTATGAACGACTTCCAGAACCGGAAAGCTCGCTTTGAAGCCGATACGCGACAAAAACGAAACGACCTTGAGCGGCAACGGCAAAACGAACAAGACCCAAACAGACAGCGAGACCTTGATGGGCAAATTTCCAGGTTACAGGGTGATGCAAATACCCAAGAACAACAGATGCAACAAGATCGTGACCGCGAGCTGCAATCTGTGCAACAAGAAATAGACCGGCTCACCTTCTAATCATCTTACAATCAAAAAGAACCTCCCGTAACGAGAGGTTCTTTTTATATAGGTTGCCCCTAAAGCGTCTACTAGTAAACGCTAAGGAGAAGCTCACCACCAAGGCGCTGCTTAGCAGCCTCAGTACCAGTGATAACACCCTTTGAAGTACTCACAAGAACGATACCACGTCCGCTCTTTACCTTTGGAATATCAGCTGCACTTGTGTACATACGACGTCCGGGCTTTGAGAGGCGCTTGATTTCGTTGATGTTAGAGTTTTCGCCTTCTTTGTTGATTGTTACAACAAGGATATCGCGAGGCTTAGCACTTTCAACCTTTACATCAGTAAGGTATCCAGCCTTCTTAAGCTCTTTTGCTACCACTACCTTAAGCTTGCTTGAAGGTACAGTAATTTCGTTCTTGCCAACCATCACCGCGTTACGAATACGGGTAAGGAGGTCAGCGATTGGGTCTGTAGATTGTAATGACATTTTCGTTCTTTCCTTTCTTACCAGCTACTCTTTGTAACGCCAGGGATTTCACCCTTTGATGCTTTTTCGCGGAAGTTGATACGGCTAAGGCCAAAGCGGCGCATGTATCCGTGTGGACGTCCGTGAAGGGCGTCGCGGTTCTTCCAACGAGTTGGTGAACTGTTGCGTGGAAGCTTCTGGAGACCTTCGAGGTCACCGAGTTCCTTAAGTTCAGCACGCTTAGCTGCATACTTCTGAATCATTTTCTTGCGCTTTTCGTCGCGTGCAACTGCAGATGTTTTAGCCATTAGCGTGTGCCTCCTTCTTTCTGGAACGGCATACCAAACTTTGTAAGAAGCGCTTTACTTGCTTCTTTGTTACCGTTCTTGATAACAAATGTAATCTGTAGACCATGAACGTGCTGAGTTTCCTCAAAAGTCAGTTCAGGGAAAATAGACTGTTCAACAACACCAAGGTTGTAGTTACCACCCTTGTCAAACGCTTTATTGCTCACGCCGTGGAAGTCACGAACACGAGGAAGGCTCACGTTTACAAGACGGTCGAGGAATTCGTACATACGGGCTTCACGAAGCGTTACAGAAAGACCAATACGGTTCATTCCTGCACGAATCTTGAAACCTGCGATAGACTTCTTCGCCATGCGGTCAACTGGGTGCTGACCTGTAATTTTAGTTACAGTGTTGCGTACCACTTCGTAGTGGTGCTTGTTGTCTTTGTCCTTACCGATACCGACACTCACGATGATCTTCTCAAGGCTAGGTACTTCGTTAATGTTCGAAAGACCGAGTTCGGCTTGTAGTTCCTTGGCAAACGTTTCGTTATACAAGGCTTTCAGGCGAGGAGCGGTAGATGTTGTAGTAGCTTTTGCCATTACTTCTTAGTCTCCTTTTTTTCTAGTGTCACCTTTGAAAGTGGCATAGGAATATGAATATCCTTTGATCCACCTCGTGGGTTTAGCATATTAGGCTTGATGTGGCGATGCTTCTGACCGATACCTTCAAGAAGTACTGCGTTCTTACGAGTAAGAACGGCGAGCACCTTTGCAGTTGTACCCTTGTGGTCTCCGCTGATAACCTTTACGGTATCACCCTTTGTAATTCGTTGCGCAGGCATACTAGAGTACCTCCGGCGCAAGGCTGATAATCTTGTTGTAGCCAAGGTCACGTAGTTCACGTGGCACAGGACCAAACACACGAGTACCCTTAGGGGTCTTGTCGTCGTTAATGATCACTGCTGCGTTGTCGTCGAAAGAAATAGTGCTTCCGTCTTTACGCCTCACTTGGTTCTTAGTACGAACCACTACAGCCTTTACAACAGACTTCTTCTTTATAGTACCAGTTGGGTTTGCATCCTTTACGGTTGCAACAATAATGTCACCCACGCCAGCATAGCGGCGTCCAGTACCACCGAGTACACGGATACAAAGGATTTCCTTTGCACCGCTGTTGTCGGTTACTTTAAGTCGAGATTCTTGTTGGATCATTACTTATCCTCCTCAACTACTGCGTCATCCTTAAGTTCAATTGAACCATGTGCACGCTCGTCAATACTTGCAAGCACGAAAGACTTCGTCTTAGAGATTGGGCGTACTTCAGAAATCGTTACACGATCACCTTCGTTCGCTTCGTTCTTTTCATCGTGTGCAGTGTACTTACGGTTTACCGTGTACTGCTTCCCATAAAGAGGGTGTGTTTCACGGCTAGTTACAGTAATAGTGATGGTCTTGTCAGCCTTGTTTGAGGTAACAATACCGGTCAATGTCTTTGCCATATTATTTCTCCTCCTGGCTGTCGCTCTTCTTAGCTGCATTAAGTGCAGTAAGTGCGCGAGCAATTGCTTTACGCTGTACGGTGAGCGCGCGTGGGTTTACAAGTTCGCCCATACGATGGCTGCGCCGTGTTTCGCGGTGTTCTTCTTGGAGTTTTACAACTTCTTCGTGAAGTTCTTCTACAGTCTTTACAACCGCTGCATTCTTAGTGTTCGCTTGGGTCTTCGCCATTATGCCTGCTCCCTTACAATAAATTTAGTCTTTACTGGAAGTTTGTGTGCAGCAAGGCGCATCGCTTCGCGTGCAATCGGTTCTTCAACACCACGCATTTCAAACATGATAGTTCCAGGCTTCACACGAGCTACGAAGAACTCAGGGTTACCCTTACCACCACCCATCTTTACATCCTGTGGCTTACGAGTACGTGGAAGATGTGGGAAAATACGAATCCAAATCTTACCACCACGCTTGATGTAACGGGTCATCGCCTGACGAGCTGCCTCGATTTGGCGAGAAGTGATGTCGCTGTTGTTCTGTGATTGAAGCGCGTAGTCACCGAAAGCAATGTAGTTACCAGAAGTAGCCGGACCGTCGTTTCGGCCCTTACGAACCTTACGGTGCTTCATTTTCTTAGGAAGTAGCATGCCGATTAACTCCTTTCACCTTTGTAGATCCAGACCTTCACACCTACGATACCAGCACCAGGAAGGGCGGCACGAGCTGAGTGGAAATCAACATCAGCACGAAGGGTGTGAAGTGGAACTGAACCTTCGCTTACCTTTTCGCGGCGAGCCATTTCAGCGTTGTTAAGACGGCCAGCAACTTGGATACGAACACCCTTTGCACCTGCTGTCATAACATTCTGTGCAGCCATCTTCGTCGCACGACGGAAGTTTGAACGACGTTCAAGCTGGTGTGCAATGTTTTCAGCTACAAGCTTCGCGCTAAGGTCTGGGCGCTTCACTTCTTCAATATTGATACGAACTGGAAGGCTTGCAAGTTTTTCAAGTTCCTTCTTAAGTTCAGTCACACCTGCACCACCACGACCGATAACAACACCCGCCTTAGCAGTGTGAATTGTTACGGTTACGAGGTTTGCAGAGCGTTCGATCTCAATACGCGCAATAGTTGGGCGGCTTGAGTAGCGCTTTTCAATGTGCTCACGAATCTTAATATCTTCGATAAGCAGGCGAGAAAAGTCTTTCTTGTGGGCAAACCAGCGTGAATCCCAGTTCTTGTGAACTTGGAGACGGAAACTGATTGGATTAACCTTCTGTCCCATTACTTCTTCTCCTCTTTCTTCGCTGGCTTCGCTTCAGCCTTCTTTGCGGCAGGTTTCTTAGCAGCTGGCTTTGGAGCCTCTGTCTTTTCAACCTTTGCATCAGCAGCCTTTGGAGCCGCCTTCTTTGGCTTTAGTTCACCGGTTACTTCAACAAGAATGTTTGAAGTCTTCTTTTGGAATGGCAGCGCGCGTCCACGACTTGCTGGCTTGAAACGCTTCATGCGTGTACCAGTAGTCACAGAGAGTGTCTTGATAACAAGTGTCTTGCTGTCAAATCCGTGGTTGTTTACTGCGTTTGCCTGTGCACTTTCGATCGCCTTGCGAACAGGAAGTGCAGCACGGCGTGGAGTGTGGTTAAGGATAACAATAGCGTCTGCTACTGAGCGTCCACGCACAAGGCTCGCAACCAAAGCAACCTTACGTGGAGCTTGGTCAACGCCCTTAGCGTATGAACGTACTACTTCGATAGTTGTGTCAGCCATACTACTTAGCCTTTCCTCCGTGCTTACGGAACTTACGTGTAGGGCTAAACTCACCGAGCTTGTGTCCTACCATGTTTTCCGAAATAAGCACTGGTACGTGTACCTTACCGTTGTGAACAGCAATAGTACGACCCACCATTTCTGGGGTAATCGTGCTTGCACGAGCCCAGGTCTTGATAACTGTGCGGTCTTCTAGACTCAAGGCTGCCACTTTTTTGGCAAGCTTGAGATCAATAAAAGGACCTTTCTTTAGTGATCGACTCATATTACCTCTTCCTCTTCGCCTCGTGGCGTGACCTTACAATGTTGCCAGCAACGTCCTTGCGACGACGAGTGCGGTACCCAAGGGTAAGTTGACCCCAAGGTGTGCGAGGCGCCTTACCAGCACCGTGACGTCCACCGTCACCACCACCATGAGGGTGATCTGTGGCGTTCATAACAACACCACGTACGGTTGGGCGAATACCCTTGCGACGCTTGCGACCTGCTGAACCAATTTTAACGTTTTGGTGCTGAACGTTTCCAACAACACCAATTGCAGCTGTGTTCTCAAGACGGAACTTACGAACTTCCCCTGAAGGAAGACGTACGAGTGCGTGATCGCCCTCTTTCGCCATAAGCTGTGCTTTTGCACCAGCTGAACGTACCATTTGCGCGCCCTTACCAGCTGTCATTTCAATAGCGTAGATTTGGGTACCAACAGGAATACTTGCAAGTGGCATACGGTTAGATTGCTCGATTGGAGCTTCTGCACCGCTCTTGATTACCTTGCCCACTGTCATAGAAGTGTCAGCGAGGATGTAGTGGTAGAGACCGTGCTGGTCCTTTACACGTGCAATACGCGCAGAACGGTTCGGGTCGTACTCAATATGCTCAACGGTTACTTCAAGACCAGCCGCAAGGTTGTGGTTCATAAGACGATAGTGACGCTTTACACCACCACCACGGTGACGGACAGTAATGCGACCCTTGTTATTACGACCAGCGTTTTGCTTCTTGCTCTTTGTAAGACTCTTTAGCGGCTTACGAGTTGTAATGTCGCTAAGGTCTTGTGAGGTCATCCCACGACGAGCAGGAGTAGTTGGGTTGTATTGCTTAATCGCCATTACTTCTTCTCCTCTTTCGTCTTAGGTTCTTCTTCTGGTGTTTCAAAGAGTGCGAGTGAACTGCCTTCGGCAAGTGTCACGTATGCCTTCTTTGTATCAACACGGTGTGTTGTACCAGGGTAGCGGTTCTTACCACGTGAGTAGCGAACTGCCTTGCCTGATTGCACAAGCGTCTTGATAGCTTTTACTTCAACGCCGTACTGTGAAGTTACAGCGTCTGTGATTTCGTTTTTGTTAGCCTGAAGTGGCACGTTGAAAACGTAGATGTTCTTCTGGCTAAGGCCATAGGCCTTTTCAGTCGTTACTGGAGTAACGAGGATGGTAGATAGGTTCTTTGCCATATTACGCCTCCTCCTTTACGAGCCAGCTCTTAAGTGTTGGGAGTGATGCCTTTGAAAGTACAACGTTGTCCGCATTAAGAATGTGGTATACGCTAAGGTACTTTGTACTGATAAGAAGTACGTTCTGCAGGTTGTTGGTAGCGCGGATTAACTCTGGGGTCTTTTCGTCTACAACAACGAGTGTCTTGCGATCAAGCTTGTTGTCTGCAAGGAACTTCACTACTTCTGAAGTCTTACCAGTTGTCTTAACATCGTTTACAGATACCTTACCTGCTTGCTCAGCAAGGGTAAGTGCCTGCTTGATAGCTTGGCGCTTTGCAGCCGTTGAGATCTTCTTTGAGTAGTTCTCGTTGCCACGTGGACCAAATACGATACCACCGCCACGCCAAATTGGGTTACGGGTTGAACCGAAACGTGCACGGCCAGTACCCTTCTGCTTCCAAGGCTTCTTACCACCACCGCGTACTTCGCCGCGAGTTTTGGTAGTTGCACTCGCTTGACGAGCATTTGCAAGGTACGCATCGTATGCAAGCTTGAGTAGTTCGTGATTCTTCACGTCTACCGCGAAAACTTCCTTAGGAAGTGTTGCGTTCGCTGTAGTCTTAGCCTCAGCCATTATGCTTTACCTCCTGCGATGTCAATTGAGATAAGGCCCTTCTTTGGACCAGGGACTGCACCCTTAAGACCGATAAGGTTGTTTTCGGCGTCGATATAGCTAACGATGAGGTTCTTCACAGTTACCTGCTCGTGACCCATGCGTCCTGCCATGCGCTTACCCTTAAAGACCTTCTGTGGGTACATTGAACCGATTGAACCTGGGCGGCGAGTATTACCCTTACCACCGTGGGATTTACCATGTCGGTTAAAGTTGTGTCGTTTGATGTTACCTGCGAAGCCCTTACCCTTGCTAATGCCTGTTGCATCAACAACGTCACCGAGCTCAAATGCGGTTACATCGATTGTACTTCCAACAGTCAGCTCCTCTAACTCGTCTTCAATACGGAACTCACGAATATGCTTCGGAGTAATTTCGGCTGCCTTAAGGTGTCCAGCCACGGCCTTGCTCAAGTTCTTACCCTCCCCATAACCTACTTGCACAGCATTGTAACCGTCTGTTTCAACGGTCTTCACTTGAGTCACTGTGATAGGTCCAGCTTGAATAAGCGTGACAGGAACTGTCTTGCCATCTTCGCTGATGAGTTGGGTCATACCAATTTTGGTACCGAGAAGTGCTTTCATGCTCTTCATTTCTCCCACTTAAAATTCTTGGTGGCTGGCAGTATCCTCCCGAGCACCTCTGTTATTTTCATAACTCAGCACTCTGCTGGACTTACCAATTCACCAAGAATCGACTTTTATTACTTTAGTAAAGTTACCTCTAGTAGGTTACCATACTGAACACACTTTTGTCAAGAGGTTATCACAAGCTCGTATTCATCCGGATACGCACCGGCGCCAACCTATCCTCATATGCGCCGTTCTCGTAATATCCAGCGCTTCTTCCCCAGCAGTATGTCGAACTATCATCCATAATTGCACATGTAGACGCAAAATTATTTGGAACGGTGACAAGCTTCTGAATCTTACCCTGAGCCGGCATCGCGCCCTGCACTGTCGCAACAGGCGTCAAGAGGCCGTACGGAGAGGCAGGGACACTAGACCCATTGCCTAACTGCCCTACATCATTTCTACCCCAACAATAAACCTTATTCGATGCAAGTGCGCAGCTGTAGCTACCTCCGGACACAACTTGACGAATACTCACCGAACTAGGAATTACACCCAAAGAGACTGCCGTCGGCGCTATCCGCTTCGTCGTTGAACCATCACCAATTTGCCCGTTTCCGTTTGTACCCCAGCAATAAAGTCCGTTATTTGAAAGGAGGGCGCATACATGAGTGTCGCCAACAGCCACCTGTTCAATTGCCACCCCGGCGGGCATTACTCCCCGTGATACAACCGAGGGTGTATAGGAGGATGAATACCCATTATTACCTAGCTGCCCATATCCACCCGTACCCCAGCAGTAGAGATCAACACTCGTGGTGATGGTAGCACATGTGACAGTAGTACTCATTGAGACCTGCCGGACAATCGCACCAGCTGGCATTGTGCCCTGAGATACGGCAGTAGGCACTAATTTATTCGTGGTTGTACCGTCACCCAAAGCTCCGACAAGATTATACCCCCAACAATAAAGCTTGCCGTCATTCGTTAATGCACACATATTGTTCGGCCCTGCAAAAATCTGTTTAATTGTAGCAGCGCTAGGGATAGCCCCCTGCTGAACCTCGACCGGAGTCTTTCGTTGAGTTGTCGTATTATCCCCAAGTTGTCCGTATGAATTACCACCCCAGCAATACATCTTATTGTTTGAGGCTAGTACGCATGCGAAATTACCCCCGGTCGCCACCTGTTTTAGAGAGGCACCAGCAGGTATTGCGCCCTGCGCAACGGCTGCAGTAACAAACCCTCCCGAGTACCCTCCCCCGTTACCAAGCTCACCACTAAGATTATTGCCGTAACAGTACACCTTGCCGTCAAAAGCAAGACCGCACGCGTAGCCGTTCGTTCCTACAGAAAATTGTCCGAGGCTATCATCACCAGCTTTCCACCGTAAGGAGCAATTCTTATCGCGAATAACACCTTCTTCACTTATACTGTAGGTCGTTGTTCCATCAGCGGATGTAATCGAAGCGCAATACCAAGACCCGCCGTCGCCTTGATAGAGTAGTGTTGCATCATTGCTTACATTGAGTCCTAGCCCATTTGCCGTGGACGTATCCGGGTACACACCTTTTTGGGCCTTATACCGGGATATCTTCCCTTCAACACTCTGAAGATCCGACTTGAGCGACCGGTCACCAGCACCTTCAATAATACCGTTATACCCAACCCCGACAAGTACAGCAAGGATGACGATAACTATAATGACAATCATAAGTTCAACAAGAGTGAAACCTTGTGCTATTCGTCTATGCATACCAACCCCTTTTGTCGCTCATTTATTACTGCTAGTATACCACAAGCCCTATGGGGTCGCATTCCCCTTGTGTTTTTTACTATTCTTTGTCATACTCTAAGCATAAGATTTATTAATCTACCATATGTAGTTATATAGGGGCATCTATGGCAACAACGAAAAAACCAGCAGCAAAAAAGACGACATCTAAGGCGTCTACTGCTCGGAAGGCACCAGTTAAAAAGACGGTAGCTGCTAAATCAACAGCTAAAAAACCAGTCGCTAAGCGTACAGCTAACTCTACCGCTCGGAAGGCACCGACAACCCGCAAGGTAGCCGCTAAAAAGACGGCCAAGATGCGCTCATTCCACGTCGCCGGTGATCAACCGCCATTTAAGAGTTTCGCAATTACACGTCAAACCGTATACTGGCTTATTCTTGTAAGCGTAATTATTTTTGCTCAACTTTGGATCCTTAAAACTCAGTACGAGGTTATTAATCTCCTCGACCAACAACTTATAGACGCCGCCCTGTAGTATACGGATATATCAAAATACCCCTCGTAGATGAGGGGTATTTTTTAAGAATTTTCAGCATACTAGCACGTTTCGCACAAGTAAACTGAACCGTATTACATACGGATTTCAGCATCAACGCCAGCCGGGAGGCTGAGGTTCTGAAGACTATCAATAGTCTTTGGAGTCGCGTTAGTGATGTCAATAAGACGCTTGTGTACGCGCATCTCAAATGTTTCACCACCCTTCTTGTACACGTGTGGTGACTTCACAACCGTGAAAGTACTGCGACGTGTTGGAAGAGGCACTGGACCAGCAATAGACGCTCCGGTGCGAATTGCTGTGTCGATAATCTGCTTTGCAGACTGGTCAATTACCTTGTGATCGTATGCCTTAAGGCGAATACGGATCTTAAGTCCTTCTTCTTTTGCCATAATAAAATAGCTCCCTGTTCGTATCGCTGAACTGCGACTCCGTAACCTCTGCTCGCATCAAATCTTCTCTTGGCTGGCTGAGTTCTCGGAGTAGTTAGTAGTATTCTCTTATTATAGCAGAATTTGCATCAAAAAGCTAGTAGTCCGTCCGAATAAAAAATAACCCCCGCCGAGGCAGAGGTTATTTTTATGAAGTGTAGTGTATTACTTAACAATCTTAGTAACAACACCAGCACCAACAGTCTTACCACCTTCGCGGATAGCGAAGTTAAGACCTTGCTCCATAGCAATAGGAGCGAGAAGGTTCACCTTGAAGGTAAGTGTGTCGCCAGGGATAACAAGTTCCTTGTCAGCTGGAAGCTCAACTTCACCTGTTACGTCAGTTGTACGGAAGTAGAACTGTGGCTTGTAACCCTTAGAGAATGGAGTGTGGCGTCCGCCTTCTTCCTTCTTAAGGATGTATACTTCAGCTTCAAACTCTGTGTGTGGAGTGATTGAACCTGGCTTTGCAAGCACCTGACCACGTTCGATGTCAGTACGCTCGATACCGCGGAGGAGAAGACCAGCATTGTCACCAGCCTGACCCTTGTCAAGGTTCTTCTTGAAAGCTTCGATACCTGTTACAACAGACTTCTGTGTATCACGGATACCAACGATTTCAACTTCGTCGTTAAGGTTGATAACACCCTGCTCGATACGACCAGTTGCTACTGTACCACGACCCTTGATTGAGAATACGTCCTCAATAGGCATAAGGAAGTCCTTGTCCATGTCGCGTGCTGGCTCTGGGATGTATGAATCCATAGCGTCAACAAGTTCCATGATAGCGTCTTCGTATGCAGCATCACCTTCGAGCGCCTTAGCAGCAGAACCCTTGATGATTGGAGCATCTTCGTCGAAGCCGTTCTTAGCAAGAAGTTCACGGATGTCCATTTCAACGAGCTCAACGAGCTCAGGATCAGCAATGTCCATCTTGTTAAGGAATACAACGATCTTAGGCACACCAACTTGCTTAGCAAGAAGTACGTGCTCACGTGTCTGTGGAAGTGGACCGTCAGTTGCGGCAACCACAAGAACAGCACCGTCAACCTGAGCAGCACCGGTGATCATGTTCTTAACATAGTCGGCGTGTCCTGGCATGTCTACGTGTGCGTAGTGGCGGTTAGCTGATTCGTATTCTTGGTGAGAAGAAGCAATGGTAATACCACGTGCCTTTTCTTCTGGTGCGTTGTCAATTTCGTCGTAGTTACGAGGCTTATTAACTTCGCTAGGTAGCTTCTTAGCAAGCACGTGAGTAATCGCTGCAGTAAGAGTAGTCTTACCGTGGTCAACGTGACCCATAGTACCAACGTTTACGTGCGGCTTGCTTCGGTCGAAATCTGCCATGTTTGGTTAGTTCTCCTTTAAATTATAATTTCGTGTGCAAGCCTAAAGAAAGACTCCACAACGTATAGCTTTAGTATACCCTGTTTTACGGTGTTCGTAAAGAGGTTTATACACGCTGCATATCAACTTCTCGCACACTCGGCATGGCTTTATATTTGAGGTATAACTTTTGCTGTAGCCGAACAAACCTTTCGGTGTGTTGAGCGCCCGCCTGAGCGAGCCTTGTTAGTTCGTCCGCCTCACTCGTCCTCAATCCTTCAATACACATCTTTACGCGACCTATAATTTCTTCCATGAAAATGCCGAGAGATTCATACGCCAAATATGCATGCCGCTCATCTATATACCCTCCGTGTACAATGGTGCAGCGCACATAATACCAATATTCAATAAGTGACCGCCAATCATCGCGCCCCGCTACCTCGCCAGACCATTGCATAACAGCAGAAATACGCAGAGGATTTCTTTGTGTTATTTCGGCAATTTTCTCCACTACGCACCCTAGCCGCTCCATAGTGCGATGCTGGATATAATCATCCCATATAACAAATCGCTTCTTGAGCATCTGAATCGCAGCACGATCGTTCGCCAGTCCAGTTACCTCTCTATACCATGCATTGTACGCAATATATAACGTAAGGAAATGTTCCCGATAGTCTATTTGAGCTCGCTCAAACCAGTCAATCATCTGCCTAAAACCTTGGTGTAAAAATGGCACATCTCTCATTACACCACCTCTTTCTTCCAAAACACATACTCCTTCTGATGAAATGCACATACTTCCTTGAGTTCAATATGAAAATAACGCGCCATGTCAGCAATAGTACGGACAAAGCTCATTTCTTGCGTCTCCGGCACTAAACTTCGGCTCGATGCAGGATAAAAGATCAACATATTACGTGCGGACACAACTAATGCATCAGAAAGGATTCTTCGCGCAAGCAACTCACTTTGCTCGCCTCGATGTGTGCGGTACTGCATTAGCCCTATTGGTGTCATAGCACCGTCAAACCAGCAGCATGTCACCATACTCTTTGCACCCATCGCCTCGTTGAGACTGGCAGTAAACACTTCTCGCGGAATATCATGCACAAGCACTCCGTCACTATTCTCGCGAACCATACGTCGGCCAAACTCAACCGCTGCGAGTATTTGACTTGTCTTTGCATGACCAAGCCCATGTATAACAATGAGCGTTTCGTAGTTAGGCTCAGTAGTAGCGAACGACTTCGCAACTTTACGCGCAAGCTTCGCACCCGAAACCCCTGCCGTGCCTGCTCCAATCAAGACCTGAAGTAACTCTACTGTCGTAAGAAAATGCGCCCCGTGGTGACGCAGCTTCTCTCTTGGTCGTTCGTATATCGCTTGCTCCATACTCTCATAGTACGGATATAAAATTAAATAGTTCTATGGTAAATAAAAAACGCCCCATAGATTGAGGCGCTTTTCGTATCAAGTGCTACTTTGCAGTACGCTTCTCGATGATTTCCTGTGCAACATTTGGCGGAACTTCCTCGTACTGAGCAATTTCCATTGTTGATGCAGCACGACCTTGGCTCATTGAGCGGATGTCGTTTGTGTAGCCAAAGAGGTTCGCAAGTGGCACAAAGGCACGGACAAGCTTAGCGCCACCAGGGATATCGTCCATAGCGTCGATGCGCCCACGGCGAGAGTTAAGGTCACCGATGATATCACCCATGAAGTCTTCTGGAGTCGAAACTTCAACCTTCATGACAGGCTCAAGAATTACCGGACGCGCCTGCGGGATACCCGCCTTTACAGCAAGTACACCAGCAAGGTTAAAGGCAAGCTCGCTTGAGTCAACGTCGTGGTATGAACCGTCGTAAAGTGTCGCCTTAACACCGATCATTGGGTAGCCAGCAATAACACCGCCTTCAAGCGTATCCTTGATACCCTTTTCAACAGCTTTACGGTACTCTTGTGGAACCACACCACCCTTAATTTCGTCAGCAAATTCAAAGCCTTCACCAGTTTCGGTTGGCTCAAAGCGGATCCATACATCACCGAACTGGCCACGTCCACCGGACTGCTTAGCGTGCTTACCCTGCGCTTCAGACATGCCACGAATTGCTTCACGGAAGGCAACCTGCGGCTCACCAATGTTTGCCTCAACGTTGAATTCACGCTTCATGCGGTCAATGAGAATATCGAGGTGAAGCTCACCCATACCTGACATAATTGTCTGGCCCGTTTCATCGTCAGTACGAACGCGGAAGGTTGGGTCTTCTTCAGCGAGGCGTTGCAAGGCAATACCCATTTTTTCTTGGTCAGCCTTAGACTTTGGCTCAACAGCAATTGACACTGGAGGATCTTGGAATTCGATACCTTCAAGTTGGATTGGGTGCGCTGGATCTGCAAGTGTTGCACCAGTAAAGGTATCCTTGAGTCCTACAACGGCAGCGATGTCACCAGCGGTAACTTCAGAGATTTCTTCGCGCTTGTCGGCGTGCATACGGACGATACGTCCAACGCGCTCTTTTTCACCTGAAGTGGTGTTGAGTACGTAGCTACCAGCCTTAAGCACACCAGAGTATACGCGGATGAAGATAAGCTTACCAACAAATGGGTCAGTTGCAATCTTGAATGCAAGCGCCGCAAGCGGTTCACTTGAATCAGACTTACGCTCTTCAACGTTGCCAGTTTTTGGGTTTACACCTTGAGCGGCTTCAATGTCGAGTGGAGATGGGAGGTAATCGGCAACAAGGTCAAGCACCTTTTCAACGATTACACCACGTCCGTCACCACCAGTAACAAGGAAGAAGTCACCAGCAAGGACACGCTTACGGAGTGCAGACTTAAGTTCTTCAGTAGTAATTGCATCTTCACCTTCGTCGAGGAACTTCATCATAAGCTCATCGTCGGCTTCAACAGCGTTTTCTACAAGAAGGCTACGAGCGTTCTTTGCGCGCTCAAGCATGTCTGCTGGGATTTCACCTGGGATAAGCTCCTTATCAGCGTAATCAGAGTAGGTGTATGCCTTCATGTCGATAAGGTCAACAACACCGTTGATGTCTTTTTCAAATCCAATAGGAATGTGAATTGGGAACGCTTGCTTAGAAAGACGCTTGTGAATAGATTCAAGGCTCTTCCAGAAATCACCACCTATTTGGTTGATCTTGTTGATGAAACAGATACGAGGCACGCCGTACTTGTTTGCTTGGCGCCATACAGTTTCAGTCTGAGCCTCAACACCCATCTTGCCGTCAAAGACAGTTACCGCGCCGTCGAGTACACGAAGTGAACGCTCTACCTCTGCGGTAAAGTCGATGTGACCTGGAGTGTCAATGATGTTAATCTTGTGACCCTTCCAGAATGCAGTTACAGCAGCTGAGGTAATAGTAATACCACGCTCTTTTTCCTGTGCCATCCAGTCAGTTGTTGCACCAGCTGGATCATCACCCTTCACAAGACCGATCTTGTGGTTGATACCAGTACGGTACAAGATACCTTCGGTTGTTGTTGTCTTACCTGCGTCAATATGGGCGATAATACCAATATTGCGATAGTCCTTTAGTGGGACGTCTTTTGCTGCCATAACGGTGTAGCTCTTCCTTTGAAATTATTAGATTACGTTTGTGGACTGCTATTTTTTGACAAAATGAACAGCACTTTGGTTTTATTATACCACAAGAGGAGGCTTGTTTCTAGAGGCCAGCGTAATACATGCGGCGCTGTGACTTGACTTCACTAATTGAATCTAGTGGAATAACAAATTCCGCGCCGTCTAAACTCTGGTCTTGGTGAACAAAGTTAGCCGCTACACTTATTTGCCATAGTCCTTCACCGTCATCAGCCGACGGATGAGGCACAATGTACACCTGTGTCATATATGTAAGGACGTGCAGGTCTTCGACTTTGTAGAGTGTTGTGTCTTCCTCGACTGCAGAGACCATATAGCCATTAAGTATCACTTCATACGGAGCCCTCATATCAAAGTTAAGCATATAGTTAATATGCATCTCGATACACTCCTGCGTAAACTCATCGCTAACGGCCGCATACTCACCAAGATCGAGTCTACTCAGCGCATAAATCGGCTCATTATCACCTTCAATGTCGTTTAAAAGGTAGGTATCAATCTCATCTATAAGGCCTGGGCACGATGCTTCTATCCACGAGCGTGCCCGCTCTAGTGAGGTTCCCTCATATTCAAGCAAGGAATCGTCTACGTCACCCTCAAGTCGTACTTCAATATCAGCAAGCGCTTGCCGGATATGCTCCTCGTCCGCCTGGCCCTCATCTTCGTCTACTGCAACACCGAAGTCCTCCGGAAGCATGTAACCCGCTTCCACGATAGTTGCGGCGCTTGTCTTGACATAATGACCAATTCGAAATACCTCGCCGATCTGTTCACCGCCAATAATCTGCGGACGCGTTCGACCACCAAAGCCCTGTGTCTCAACAGGCAAACGATCCACCAACACCTCCTTGAGCTCACCCGAGGCGGTCGGAATCGTAACACGACCAGTAAGCGACACCACATTCCCTATTAATTCGTACCACCGCCCGTCTAAATCCTGTATAGCGTCCTGCTTTTCTTGGTCCGAAGGTGTATGCTCCGCGAAGAGCTGATTGTATAACCTGGCATCATTTACGACTTTATCAACGTACGGGTCTGTCACCGACTTATCGAGTAGTTCAAGCTGGTCAAAAAAATTAACGTCTTGATTATCATCTTGGGGAATAATATCACGCTCTATCATAGTAGGGTCAAGTATACGCCCAATTTTTACAAAGACAAGCGCAGCCTATAGAAACATCACTTAGCGATAGTTCGTATATTGCAACGGGAAGTCAAAATCGGCCTCATTCATCAGCTGCATTGCCTTCTGGAGATCATCTTTACTTCCGCTCGTGACACGTACGGCGTCGCCTTGAATTTGCGCCTTCACCTTCGGAAGCTCATCACGAAGGAGCTTTGTAATTTTCTTTGCCTTATCTTGGTCAAGTCCGGCAATAAACGGAATATCTTGCGTCGCTTTGAGATTTTGCTCAATCACCTCTTTTGAAAGGTCAAGCACCTTGCTTGACTGATTACGAGCCGCAAGCTTCTTACGAACAATGTCGAGAATTGCCTCCACCTGCCATGCACTTCCGCCAACAAGCTTAAATCCCTTCTTGTCGTTCAGCCATTCAATAGCTGCCGGAGACCCCTTAAAATCATAGCGTCCGCCAATTTCTTTCTCCACCTGCATGAACACGTTGTTCATTTCCGCCTTGTCGTAGTCTGAGATTGTATCAAATGAGAATGTAGCCATATACACCCAGTATATACTACTTAGTCATACAGCGTACAGCAAGAGCGGCATCGCTCATCACCGCCGAGGCAATACCTACGCTACTGTAGGTAAACGCTAATCCGTCGGCATGTGTTACGGAACCGGCGTATGCTTCAGTTCCCGACCAGAAGTATCCAGCCGTACCTTGTTCGTCAAAGGCACCTATCCAGCCATACATCCCCCAGTGGCCAGAATACTGCGCGAGCCAGGTAGTACGCAACACCTGCGAACCAGCAGTAGAATTTGTTGCGCCTATCGCTGCTATCAAGGCTTGATACTCGACTCTCGACGGAAGCCTCCAGCCAGCTGGACAAATCGATATGGATGAGTCCAATGCACTACTGTCTTCTTGACAGACCCTTGCTTGTCCCCCCATGGCTGCACACCAGTTATAAAGATACCCGTATTGCTCCCCTGTAGCTCCGCCGTCCGTTGAGATTGAAGGTGCGGTTGGTGTAAAGGGTCGGTTCGAACTATTCGCATAGAACGCAGGTGTAGAGGGAGAGAACGTTGTGTCGCTCGTAAGATCTTCAAGTCTCTGCGCATCACCATATGTATCAGTTCCCCTTCCTGAGTACGCAAGGCTTGTTAGCATCCAACACTTTCCGTCGGCAAGCTTTTGCACCCAATATGACAGCCCGTCTCGTACGTCAAACGCAAGCATGCGTGTGGTTGAGCAGCCACCTGTAGTAAGCATCTGCATAGCAATAGGGGCGGGTGGCGGACATAACCCCTCACCTTCACTATCTTCGGTCTTATAGAACCGCTTACTGCTCTTAGTCGACGTTACTTCAAGACAGAAACCGACACCCCGCCTTGTATACGTAACTGAGTTTTCTTCACTCTGCACTTTATTGGTCTCATCAAGGTTATCTGGATATTCATTGTTAAAGTTTCGATGATCATTAAGCGCCGCCGACGTCCCTCTTAAATCAGACTTCATCGTATTATCTGCCAGACCTCTCCGGTACGCTCCATAGCCAACTATTACCACTGCTGTCAGTATGCCTATGACAGCGATAACCACCACCAGTTCGATAATTGTAAAACCGTTACGAGAAAAAATCTTCATATTACCGCCACTATACCATAACCACAATTAAAAAATAGCCCCTTATGGGCTCGTACCTACACAATGCTATGCCGCCGTGCTTCGCGTGGTCGTATTGCAGGATGAATTAGTGTCTTGTCCGCATACCGGCGCACACTTATAAGTGACGCAACCGTACGGCGCAAGTCATAAAACTCCATATCTGCGAGCTCTTCCCTACTTGGCATGATGTCAACGCGTGGATCAACCATGTCCATTAACGCATCCCACACCAACATTTGAGCTTTATCTGAATCAGGCTCATCGCTCATAATTGCATTTAATGTTCGCATTTGCTCGTTCTCGAGAATCGCTTGACGCATAACCGCATCGGCTGGCGGTCGCCTCGGATTAAGAAATAACTCGTGTGCAAAATTATGCATTTGGCGTGGTATTTCAAGCTTTAGTGCCGATAAACTACGAAAAGCCTTGCCAACATTATCCGGAACGATATTATAATCAGCTTTTGGTGTTGCCATGTGATGAAGATCAAACCTCCCCGTCCAAACATAGCGAGTAGCCATTTGTCCAAGGAGCTGCGGCATCATTATTTCAACCCGGGGGATTCCGTGTTCATCAATAGGCGCAGGCAACTTATCGACTACCAACGGGCGACCATTAATAATCTCTAGGCGCTCTGCATGTCCCACTAAGCCCTCAAGCGTTTCCCGTCGCCTAATTCTATCTATTTTTATTTGACGTAAACTTTCGCCCCTCATCTATGATTAGTTATACCCAATAATCACGTCTTGGGCAATACAAAAACACCCGCCTCACGGAAGCGGGTGTTTTGATGTGCGGAATTCTGATTAACCGCGGGCAAAGTGTGCAAACGCGCGGTTTGCTTCTGCCATCTTGTGCGTGTCTTCCTTCTTCTTGAAGGCTGCACCAGTTTCGTTGTAAGCGTCAACGATTTCAAGCGCGAGACGCTGGCTGTATGGCATACCTGACTTAGCACGTGATGCCTGTACCATCCAGCTAAACGCGTAGTGAAGCTGACGGTGACCCGCTACTGGGAACGGAATCTGGTAGTTTGCACCACCAACACGGCGTGACTTCACTTCGAAGTTTGGTGAAACGTTCTTGAGTGCCTTTTCAAACACTTCAAGTGGGTTTTCGCTATCAAGCTTCTTAGCAGCTGATTCAAGCGCAGCGTAGACTGCACGTTCAGCAACGAGCTTCTTACCATCAATCATAGACTTATTGATAAGACGCTGCACGAGAACGCTCTGGTACTTGCGGTCTGGGTTAAGACGGCGTTGTAGGCTGACAGTTTTCTTACGCGGCATGACTACTTACCTTCCTTCTTAGCACCGTACTTAGAGCGGCCTTGTTGACGATTCTGTACACCTTGAAGGTCAAGCGCACCACGAACGATGTGGTAACGAACACCTGGAAGGTCCGGCACACGTCCACCACGAACGAGCACTACGGCGTGTTCCTGGAGGTTGTGACCTTCACCACCAATGTAAGCCCATACTTCGTGACCGTTTGTAAGACGAACACGAGCAACCTTACGAAGCGCTGAGTTTGGCTTCTTTGGTGTCTTGGTTGTTACCTTGATACATACACCACGCTTAAGTGGAGCATCTTGGTTGTAGTAGCGCACCTTAAGTGCGTTCTGGATGCGGCCAAGCGCTGGAGACTTACTTGCTTTCTTGGCAGTATGTCGCGGCTTGCGCACGAGTTGATTGATTGTTGGCACAATTAATTTCCTCTTAAAAACTTATATATTCCCACCTCTTGGGAGACCGACATTCAGTAAAATCTGCCGGGGTGTAATGGAAGCTCAGCATGCCTCACATTACCGTGTTTACTCAGTAGAGATATCTTGTACACGCGTATCTTTACAGTAAACGGAAACTCATCTGTAATGATAGCACTTTGAAGCCTTTTTGTAAAGAGATAGGCTCCTATTCCTCCCCCGGCGTCTCTTCCTTCTTCGCAGCCCGAAGCGTCTTTTCTTTCACAGTAAACGCAATCACCGCCGCCAGTCCAATCATACTTGAAGCTACAATGAAAATCTTATGGAGACTATCAGAGAAGGCATGGGTCACAATACTGCCGAACTTTTCTTGGTTTGTAGTAAACTCAGCTTTGGCCTTTTGTTGCACGGGTATAGGAAGTTTTCCAAACTGCGCGTTTGCCGCGTCGCTAATTTGCCCTTTTACGTCTGGCATATTGAGTCGCAAGAGCGTATCTGCACTGTTAAGATCCATGTCCTTCACTTGTGATGACTGCTTGAGGTTTTGAATATAGGCAGTATCTTGCATCTTCGGCACCTGCGTTGCAATACCTGCAGTCAGCATTGCGCCAAATACAGCGGTGCCAATAGTTGAACCTAGGCTTCGGAACAGTTGGCTTGAGCTGGTTGCTGCACCAAGATCTTTTTGCTCAAATTCGTTCTGAACCGCAAGGTTAAGGATTGGCATTGCCACTCCCATACCGAGACCGAGGATTACCATCACGATTGCTTCGTAAAGATATGAACTTTCTGGGGTAAGGAACGTCAGTGCAATCATTGCGCCTGTTGCAACAACAAATCCAATCTGCATGAAAATCTTATACTTTCCGGTACGGGAAATAATCTGCCCAGACGTAACGCTTGAGGCCATAATACCCGCCACCATTGGAAGAAGCATGAGGCCTGATTCAGTTGGTGTTGCGCCAAATACCTGCTGGTTGAACTGTGTGAGGTAAAGGATTGAACCCATGAATGCCGCACCAAAAAGAAGCGCAATAGTGAGTACCAAGACATAGTTACGATTCTTAAAGAAGCGGAGCGGAAGTATTGGTTCCTGTGCCTTATGTTCCGCGTAGATAAACCCAGTCATAGCTACAGCCACAATGCCAAACATAATTAAGCGGAGACCGGCAAGCGTGAGCCCAGTTGTAGAAAGAAGGTCGGCAAAGATAGTTTCTGTATTATCTACCGCAAGAATAAGTGTAGCAAGTGAAACAGAAAGGAAGGCCGCACCAAGATAATCAATCTTTGCCTTCACCGCATGGCGCAAAGCCGGCGAATTAATAGCAATCAAGATAAAGGCAACAATACCAATTGGCACGTTGATAAAGAACGTCCAGCGCCAATCTGTCGTAAGACCAAAGAATGATTGACCATCGGTGAGCCAGCCACCAAGCAGTGGACCAACAACAGAGCTCAGCCCAAAGACCGCCCCAATAAGCCCTTGCCACTTACCGCGTTCGCGAGCAGCGAACAGGTCGCCCACGATAGTAAAGGCGTTAGCAGTAATAATACCGCCACCAATACCCTGTACGGCACGCCAAATAATCAACTGCGTGACATCACTGCTCATACCGCTCAAAAGTGAAGCAAGCACAAAGATTGCCACACCAATAAGAAGGATATTGCGACGCCCAAAGAGGTCGGAAAGCTTACCGGCAATTGGTACGGTGAGGGTTGTTGTAATAAGATATGCCGTCACAATCCAGCTGAGTGAGCTGAAGGCATTAAATTCTTCAACAATCTTGCCAAGCGCAGTGGCGATAATTGTCTGATCAAGCGCCACCAAAAAAAGACTGGCCATGACCGAAATCATGATAATCAATTTTTTGCGCAAACTTAAATGATGGTGCACAGAGTTTTTTCCTTTTCTATTTACTTATGTTTTTCGAGAAATTCAGAAAACGTTTCGCCCATATTCACAAACTTGCTCACAAGTTCTGCTAACTGGTCTTCCTTGATAAACCCAACCACCTTCTTGTGGTGAGAACCAATAACATACAGCTTATCACCTGGCTTAATATCAAGCGCTTCGCGTGCTTCAGCAGGGATAACCACCTGCCCCTTTGCGCCAACCGTTGCTGTACCGAATAGTTTTTTATCTTCCATAACGTACTTATTGTACAGAAAGTATGAAAAGTATGTCAAGTATGAATTCTAGAAAATGAAAAGGCCCGCCGAAGCGGTTAAGAGCATGTTACTGCTCAAACCTTTTCAGCGGGCAGAGCCCGTTAGCGCTTACCGCTCTTCGTCATCCTCGCGAATGACCACCACTCTGCGAAGTTCGTCGATCTCCGACTTCTCCTTCAGGAGGTTTCGCTGAATGATGTTGAACGCCGAAATCGGCGCCGTCTCCGAATGAGCAGGCGACGTATGGTCACCCTTCGAGTTATCGTTGGGTCGAATGTCGCTCAGGTAGGCGTCGATGGCGTCCGAGAGCAGTTTCAGCGAGGTTGCACCATCGATGCTCTCTTCGGCTTCGACTCGGTACTTGTAGTAGCGGCCGCTTGCCGGAATGAGCTTCAGGATCTTCCCCTTGCGCTCTTCCAGTTCGTCCTCCATGGTTTCTTCATCCATTTCAACCACGATTACACCCCTTTCACTAGCACCGACTAAGACCGGCGCAAGAAATTATTCATCTCAGCCTGAAGCATCACGAGATGCCCTCGAAGCTCTTCGTAGAGTGCACGATCGCTCTGGGCCACGATGTCGTTTCCCCGAGTGTGTTCGCGCATCGAATTCAGGAATGCCGTAATGGCATTAGCGAGCGACCGAATGTCATCGGGCTCGTTCAAGATCGCGTAAAGATTTACTTCACGCGTGATCATGTTGACACGTCGCTCATCCACAAGGGCGAGCACACGCTCCTTGAAAGCCTCTGTAGCCTTCATGACCTCTTCTTCGGACGTAACTGCTTCCACGCCTCCCCTTTCGGCGGTAAGTAAACTGTAAATGTACGGACTTTACTAAATTATACCACAAAACAGCTAAAAATACAATAGCACCCCTATTTCGGAGTGCTACTATATTTTTTGCCTCGGCGTATTACGCTGTAAGTTCGAGGTCTTCTGCGATTTCGTCAGCGATATCGCTCTCAAGTGTATCAAGTGCAGTTGCGCTATCAACACCGGTTCCTACAGGAATCTTACGTCCGATAATCACGTTCTCCTTGAGTCCGTGAAGGTTGTCTGAACGTCCACTGACCGCTGCGTTGATGAGCACACGGGTGGTGTCCTGGAATGATGCGGCTGAAAGCCAGCTATCAGACCAGATAGATACCTTAGTAATACCGAGAAGAAGTTGCGTATAGCTGATTTCTTCCTTGCCTTCTGCGGCGAGCTTTTCATTTGCTTCAACTACAGCAGCACGTGAGACAACATCACCAGTTACGAAGTCACCATCACCCGGATCTTCAACCTGAACACGGCTGAACATTTGGCGCACGATGATTTCAAGGTGCTTGTCGGCAACGTCCTGACCCTGCGCAGCGTAGATGCGGAGCACTTCGTTAATAATGTAACGTTGCGTTGCCTCCACACCCTTGAGGCGCATGAGGTCGTGAAGGTTGAGTGAACCACCAGTGAGACGGTCACCGGCTTCAACAATGTCACCGCTCTTCACGAGGAGCTGCATCACACCAGGAACTTCGTAGCGTACTGGAGCACCAGCGTTTGCTGCAACAACAACGTGGTCAGCAGTCACTTCTGCAACACCATCAAATGGCGAGATGATTGGCTTGCTTTCGCTTTCGCCACTTGCAAGTACATCACCAGCCTTTACGTCAGCACCGTTCTTGATAGTCGCAGTGCGGCCTTCAAGAGCGATCTTTTCAACGTGACCAGCTTCTGGAGTTACTTGTACAACGTACTTCTTGCCATCTTCCCAAGCTTCAACCATACCAGTTACTTCAGTAATGTATGCTTGACCCTTTGGTGCGCGTGCCTCAAAGAGCTCTTCAACGCGAGGGAGACCCTGAGTAATGTCGCTTTCCTGCACACCACCTGAGTGGAATGTACGGAGGGTAAGCTGTGTACCCGGCTCACCAACAGACTGAGCGGCAATCACACCAACTGGCTGCGCGTTATCAACGAGCTGGTTAGTCGACATGTCGATACCGTAGCTCTTACGTGGCACACCACGGAGGTTCTTGGTTGAAAGAACTGACTGGATCTTCACTTCAGTGATATCTGCGTCGTTCTGGATTTCGTCAGCGATTTCACGAGTAATAAGCTCGTTCTTCTTGACGTGACCAGCAATATCTTCTGCAGCGTAGCGTCCGTAGAGACGATTACCGAAGTCGATCATAGTGAGTTCAGTTTCATCGCGGTAGATTGCAAATCCGTCGTCATCACCCTCTGCGTCTTCTACAGTGAACACGTCCTGAGACACGTCAACGAGACGACGAGTAAGGTATCCTGAGTCGGCAGTCTTAAGCGCGGTGTCAATAAGACCCTTACGTGAACCACGAGTTGCCACGAACTGTTCAAGGCTTGAAAGACCCTTCTTGTAGCTTGAACGGATCGGAAGCTCAATTTCACGGTTTGTCGCGTCAACCATGATACCAATCATGGCGCTCGCAAGCATAACGTTAGAAATATCACCACGAGCACCTGAGTTTACCATCACAGAAACACTGGTGTCCATATCCTTGAGCTTATCCTTAAGGAAGGTTTCAAGGTTACGAGTCACACCACGCCAGTTTGCAACAGTAAGGCTATAGCGCTCTTCGTCTGTAATGAGACCTTGGTTGAATTGCTCGCTAATAAGTGCAGCCTTCGCGTCACCTTCAGCAATGAATTCATCGGTTTCATCAAAGATAATGTAGTCGTCCTTACCAGTTGATACCGCAGAAACGGTAGCAAAGCGGAAGGCAAGACCCTTCATGCGGTCAGCAGTCTTAGCGGTAACATCAGCACCGTACTGGAGGAAGATGTTATTAAGCACCTTCTTAATCTGCTTCTTGTTCTGTACGTTATCATCGTATGGATATTCTTCTGGAAGAATTTCGTTAAAGAAGACACGTCCAAGTGTTGTGTTGCGGATTTCACCCTTTGCAAATACACGGATTGGACTTTGGAGCTGGATAACTCCGTTGTCGTAGGCCATTTCTGCTTCGTAAACAGAGCTGAACGGCTTTGTTTCTGCAGTCTGCGCAGATGGCTTGTCATAGGTAAGGTAGTAGTTACCAAGCACGATGTCCTGTGCAATTGAAAGCACTGGCGCACCATCAGCTGGCTTAAGAAGGTTTGCTGTCGCGCTCATGAGTTCGCGAGCTTCCTGCTGTGCCTGACGTGAAAGCGGAAGGTGAACCGCCATCTGGTCACCGTCGTAGTCGGCGTTGAAACCGTTCGCTACGAGTGGGTGAAGCTGAATTGCCTTACCCTCAACGAGGCGCGGCTGGAAAGCTTGGATTGAAAGACGGTGAAGTGACGGTGCACGGTTAAGGAGCACGTACTTACCTTCAATCACTGCATCAAGCGCGTCCCACACCACTGCTTCGCCTGCTTCAATAAGACGAGTTGCTGAGCGAATGTTGTGTGCGTGTTCGCCACGGATGAGCCAGCTAATCACGAATGGCTTGAAGAGCTCAAGTGCCATTTGCTTTGGAAGACCACATTCGTTGATCTTAAGCTTTGGACCTACCACGATCACTGAACGACCAGAGTAGTCTACACGCTTACCAAGAAGGTTCTGACGGAAACGTCCCTGCTTACCCTTAAGCATGTCAGAGATTGACTTAAGACGGCGACGTCCACCGGTTGCATTTACTGCACGTCCACCGCGAGCCGCTGAGTTATCAATAAGCGCGTCAACAGCTTCTTGGAGCATACGCATTTCGTTACGACGGATTACTTCCGGCGCGTTAAGGTCAATAAGCTTCTTAAGGCGGTTGTTACGGTTAATCACACGACGGTAGAGGTCGTTAAGGTCAGATGTCGCGAAACGTCCACCAGTAAGCTGCACCATCGGGCGAAGATCCGGAGGAATCACTGGAAGCACGGTGAGCGCAAGTGCCCCTGGCTGAATACCAGCAGCCTGCATACCTTCAAGTACCTTAAGGCGCTTAAGAAGCTTCTTCTCACGCTGACCCTTTGCACCTTCAACTTCTTCAGAAAGTTCTGCAATAAGTGTATCAAGGTTGATTTCATCAAGCATCGCCTTAAGTGCGAGACCACCCATACCAACTTCGATAAGATCTTGGTATTCTTCTGGAAGATTACGGTAGTCAACTTCGCTCATAAGTGAGTGCTTTGTAAGGCTCTCAAGTTGTGTCTTCTTCTGGATGTATGATTCGTCAAGGTCGTTAAGTTCACGAGTTTGCGCTTCAGCGAGTGCCTTTACATCAGCACCTTCAGCTTCTGCTTCCTTCTCGTAACGCATCTTGATTGCCATGCGACCAGCTTCAGTTTCAGCTTCAAGATCAGCTAGGAACTTGTCGCGAGCTTCTTCATCAGCTTTTAGAACAACGTAGGTTGCAAAGTACGCAACACGCTCAAGGTTACGCACAGTCATGCCAAGAAGGAGTGACATTGCGCTTGGAGTGCCACGCATAAACCAGATGTGCGCAACTGGCGCAGCAAGGCTAATGTGTCCCATACGTTCACGACGTACGATTGACTTGGTAACAAGGTCACCATTCTTATCAACCGCAGCTTCGCGTGAACGAACACCCTTGAGCTTTGAGTCGTGTGGGTTAATGTCCTTTACTGGACCGAAAATTCGCTCACAGAAAAGACCGTCACGCTCAGGCTTCTGAGTTCGGTAGTTAATGGTTTCAGGTTTAGTAACCTCACCATGACTCCACTTCATAATGTCGTCTGCACTAGCGACACTGAGGCGGATTGCGTCAAAGTCAGTAATTCCACCGTTGTTAGCTACAACTCGTGACATATTACGCCTCCTCCTTAATTTCTTCAATTTCATCAATATCCTGGATGCTCATTCCGTCTTCTACGTCACCGATGTTATCAGCTTCGTCGAGAACAGTTTCAACTTCGTCATCACCAAGGTCCACAGTATCTGCCGCGACTGGCTGTCCGTTGATAACGCTTCCAATAATTTGCTCGGCATCAACAATCTCGTCTTCGCTCTGATCCATAAGGTCAACACGAAGTCCAAGACCCTGAAGTTCCTTCACGAGCACGTTGAATGACTCTGGAAGCTTCGGACCAACGATTGGCTCGTCCTTAATGATTGATTCGTACGCCTTCGCACGTCCGTAAACGTCGTCGGATTTAATAGTAAGCATTTCCTGAAGTGTTGCAGCGGCACCGTATGCTTCAAGTGCCCACACCTCCATCTCTCCGAAGCGCTGACCACCGTTTTGCGCCTTACCACCGAGTGGCTGCTGGGTAACCATAGTGTATGGACCAGTTGAGCGGGCGTGGATCTTGTCAGAAACCATGTGGTGAAGCTTTAGCATGTGCATCACACCAACAGTCGTTCGTTCCTCGAAGGCCTCACCAGTACGTCCGTCGAAGAGCTGACTCTTACCATCACGAGCGTATCCAGCCTTTTCAAGCTCATCAGAGATGATTGAATCTGGAATTCCGTTAAATGGTGGTGTTGCTACCTTGTACCCAAGGGCACGTGCAGCCATACCAAGGTGAGTCTCAAAGAGCTGACCAATATTCATACGGCTTGGCACACCGAGTGGGTTAAGGACAACATCTACCGGAGTACCGTCTTCCATGAATGGCATGTCTTCTTCAGGAAGAATACGAGCCACAACACCCTTGTTACCGTGACGTCCAGCAAGCTTGTCACCTACTGAAATCTTGCGAAGCTGTGCAACGAAGATTTGGATCTGCATAAGGACACCAGCCTTAAGTTCATGGCCGTTTTCACGGCTAAAGATCTTAACGCCAACAACCTTACCGCCACCAGCGTTGTTCATACGCTGTGAGGTATCACGCACATCCTTCGCCTTTTCACCGAAGATAGCACGGAGAAGACGCTCTTCAGAGCTGAGCTCTTGCTCACCCTTTGGAGTAATCTTACCAACGAGTACGTCACCTGCCTTAACTTCAGAGCCAAGTTGAACGATACCGTTCTCGTCAAGGTGGCGAAGTGATTCTTCTGAAACGTTTGGAATGTCGCGAGTCACAATTTCCGGACCAAGCTTAGTCTCACGAACCTCAACAGTGTAATCCTTAATGTTGACACTTGTAAGTGTGTCGTCTGATACAAGGCGGCGTGAAAGTACGATCGCGTCGTCCATGTTGTATCCAGACCATGGCATGAAGGCTACGATAAGGTCTTTACCGAGAGCGATTTCACCCTTGTCAATTGAGGCACCTTCAATAAGAATATCGCCTTCCTTCACCTTATCGCCACGGTTCACGCGAACCTTTTGGTTGATAGAGCGGTCATCGTTTGACTTGATGAAGTGCATAGGTTCGTAGGTTTTAACACCATCCTTGTATTTCACTTCAACTGCGTCACCGTCGGCGCGGATCACTTCACCAGCACCTTCGGCAAGCACGAGCTGGCTTGTATTGCGCGCAATAACATCTTCAACACCAGTACCAACGATTGGTGATTCTGGCTGAAGAAGTGGCACCGCCTGCTTCTGCATGCTTGAGGCCATCAATGAACGGTCAACACGGTTCTTTTCAACGAATGGCACGAGTGATGCGGTTGAGCCAAGAATCTGCTTGTGTGCAGCATCCATGAATGTAATTTCAGCTGCGTCAACTTGCTCTGGGAGAAGCTCATTACGTGCAGAAACACGTTCGTCACGGAATGTACCATCTTCATTAAGCTCAGCACCAGCATCGGCAATTACTTCTGTTGCTTCTTGTGAAGCATCGAGGTAGACCACTTCGTCAGTCACCTTACCGTTCTTTACCTTGAGGTATGGTGTCTCAATGAAACCGTACTCATTCACACGTGCATATGCCGCAAGGTTAAGTACGAGTCCAATGTTTGCACCTTCCGGTGTTTCCACTGCACAAAGGCGACCGTAATGCGTTGGGTGAGCGTCACGAACATCAAAGCCGGCACGTTCACGAGAAAGACCACCAGGACCCATTGATGAGAGACGACGCTTGTGAGCGAGCTCTGAAAGTGGGTTGGTTTCGTCCATAAGCTGTGAAAGCTGTGAGCTTGCGAAGAATTCACGCACTGCGGCAACAACTGGACGAGCGTTAATAAGCTGTGAAGGACTTACTGTCTCGAGGTCAGACATTGACATACGGTCCATAGCATTACGCTGCATACGGAGCATACCAACGCGGAACTGACGAGCAACGAGCTCACCACAAAGCTTTACGCGGCGGTTTGAAAGCGCATCGATATCGTCAGCAGCTTCCTGTGTGTTGTTAAGGCGAATTACTTCCTTAACGATGGCAATAAGATCAGAAACCTGGAATACACGGTTTTCTGTAGTGTTTGCAAGATCAAGCCCAAGGCGCTGGTTAATCTTGTAGCGACCAACACGAGAGTAGTCAAAACGCTTGAAGTCGAAGAACATGCGCTCAATCATTTGCTTTGCGTTGTCCACGGTCGCAAGGTCACCTGGGCGAAGGCGGCGATATACCTCAATAAGCGCTTCGTTTGTACCACGAGCCGGGTCCTTATCAAGCGTTGCTTCCATGTACTTCACATCACCAGTATCAACATCAGCGAAGAGTTCCTTGATTTCGCTTGTCTTGTTGTAACCAAGCGCGCGGAAAAGTGTCGTTACAGGCAGTTTACGACGACGGTCGATCTTTACGTAGATAGCACCGTTTGAAGCGGTCTCAAATTCAAGCCATGCACCACGGCCTGGAATAAGCTTTGCACCGTAGAAATTACGGATTGCAGCACGGTCAGCGGTGAAGAATACACCAGATGAACGGATAAGCTGTGAAACGATTACACGCTCTGTACCGTTAATAATGAATGTACCGCGGTCGGTCATCCACGGGTAGTCACCAAGGTAGATTTCCTGCTCTTTTACCTCACCGGTTACCTTGTTAGTGAGCTCAACAACTGCATGAAGTGGAGCGTCAAAGGTAAGGTTGTTCTCTTTAGCAAACTGCTCAGAGTTTTTAGGCTCTTGGAACGCATACTTGCCAAAACGGAGAGAAAGCTTCTGACCGGTGTAATCATCGATTGGGTTAAGCTCTGCGAAAATTTCGCCAAGACCCGTTTCAACGAATTCCTGCCAGCTATCCTTTTGGTGCTGAATTAAGTTTGGTAGTGGAAGCGCGGTGTCGTCACTGGTGAAAAACACACGCGAATTGTCTGTACGTTTCGTACTTGCCATAAATAAATGGACCTCACACTTAATTATTGGTTTATATGGGTTTCTTTGGCGCCGAAGATTCCCTTAACCTCTGAAACATAGGAATGGGACTGCCACGTCCATTCCAATTGTTATCTATGTCATCTTACTTGGCCGTAGCCTGGGCATTGTAAGCTCGCAGACATAGATAAACAGGGCTACACTACTTCTTAGTACCCATTATGTACGTTTTTTGTCTTTAGGTCAAGAGGTATTTAGAATAAAAAAGAACCCCGCAGACGGGACATATACATCTCTGTATATATCTACCGCCGTGCGGGGAACTTATTCTTTGGGCTAGACCGACGACTCCGCTATTTGTTGCGCTCGAACACGCTACTAGCGGCCATGCACAGCACGAACAGCATCCCTGCCGTCAAGCTGATTGCCGTGCGCACACGCTGGCCGGGCGACATCGCCTTCCACTTTTCGCGACGAGTCATCCCACCCGTTACGGGCAGTTCGGTGATGGGCATAAAGCACCACTTCCTTTCGGGTTGTATGTCTAATTGATAAAAGAACAAGTATCCTTTTATTATAGCATTTTTATACTGCTTTTGTCAAGTCTACCTCTGGAAAAGCATTGACTCCCCAGTAGCGCACCACACCATTCAGCGGGTCGTCGTTACCCCCGCACGCGCCTCGGCTGCCAAGGATGGCAACTCTAGAACCTTCAGTATCAACAAGTGTCATGTCGCCATCATGATCGCTATAATCTCGGTTTAAAAGTGTGAGCCCGAGCCGACCAAGACTTGTAACAATTTTATCAAAAAGCACTTCCTGCCGAGCTTCAGCCTCAGCCCAGCTATAGACCTGTTGAGCTTCCGCGTAAATTGCAAAATACCCGTTTACTTTGCCACTATAGGTCATTTCGCCGTATTTGAAGGTTGGGTTAAGCGACTCACCTTCCTCCTTGAGATGCATGAGCGCAGCACGCCGAAAGACAGTATTCACCCCAGGAGCGCTATCGCTCACCATAAAGTCGAAGTCATAATTAATATACTTCAGCCCCTCTGGTGATGTGGCGTGCCTCTCCATATGCCTAGGCTTTCTCAATTACCTCGTCAACAATACCGTACTCCTTCGCTTCTTCGGCACTCATCCAGAAGTCTCGCTCCATGTCGCTCTCTACTTTACTGAGTTTCTGTCCAGTGTTTTTTGCAAGAATTTCATTAAGGCGTTTCTTTAGATAGAGACCTTCGCGAAGACTAATTTCTTGATCAGTAATCTTACCCTGTGTGCCACTTGAAGGCTGGTGAATCATAATACGGCTATTTGGAAGAGCAAAACGCTTCCCCTTCGTGCCACTCGAAAGAAGGAATGCGCCCATACTTGCCTGCAACCCAATTCCAATTGTCTGAACATCTGGCGCAATATGTTGAATGGTGTCATAAATGCCAAGGCCATCATAGACACTGCCGCCGGGGCTATTGATATAGAGCTGGATATCCTTCTTTGGATCTTCATAGGCAAGGTAGAGAAGCTGCGCAACAATAATGTTGGCAGTGTGCTGATTCACTTCATCTCCTAGAAAGATAATACGGTCCTTCAAAAGACGTGAGTAAATGTCGAAGGCACGCTCACCATCGTGCGACTTTTCAATAACGGTTGGTACTAAGTAGTTAGATGGCTTATTCATAGTATTAGTATACATGAAAATTAGCACTCGTGTAAATAGAGTGCTAATTTATGTGTTTACCTGAGTGCTTACTTCTTAGTATTGAGCTCTACGAGGCGCTCTACTGTCTTCTCGGTAACATAGCGGTTTGCAATATCGCGACGTACTTCCGGTGAATCAAACTGCTTGAGTGCTTCAGGATTATTGCCGTACTGCTGCTTGTAAAGTGCAACGTGCGCATCAATCTCTTCATCAGTTGCGGTGATGTTTTCTGCCTTGCTGAGTTCTGAGAGCGCAAGCCCCGCCTTAACGCGCATTTCAGCACTCTTTCGGACTTCTTTGTCGCGCCACTCATCAATATCCTTGAACTTGCTTGTCTCAACATATTGATCAA
Source organism: Candidatus Saccharibacteria bacterium TM7i (assembly GCA_025349965.1). Taxonomy (GTDB): domain Bacteria; phylum Patescibacteriota; class Saccharimonadia; order Saccharimonadales; family Saccharimonadaceae; genus Microsaccharimonas. The sequence continues at coordinate 344,065 of CP075337.1, read as the reverse complement.
GTGAAAGGCCTTGGTACATAAGGTTTTGCACAAAGTCCTGTTCAATTGAGCGCATTTGGTCTTCCACGAGCACTTCAGGCGCTGGGATTTCGCTCTTTTCAATCAGCTCGTTTACAAGTGAATCTTTTAGCTTGTCGCTTGCTTCGCGTTCTTTTTGAGCGGTTACTTCAGCCTTGATATCTTCTTTGAGCTCCTTAAGCGTTTCGTATGGACCCGCCTTCTTGGCAAGCTCGTCGTTAAGTTCAGGAAGCTGAGGCTCCTTTACTTCCTTGAGCGTTACAGTGAAGACAACCTTCTGACCGGCAAGGTCTTTTGCATGGTACTCTTCAGGGAATTCAAGGTTAAGGTCAAACTCCTCACCCGCTTTATGGCCAACAACACCCTCTTCAAAACCAGGGATAAACTGTCCACCACCAAGCTTCAGTGTGTAGTCTGTACCGGTGCCGCCATCAAACGCAACGCCATCTTTCTTGCCAACGAAATCAATCACTGTTTCGTCACCTTCTTTTGCCTTGCGGTCAACCGACTTCTTCTCAGCAAAGCCTTGCTGAATACGGCCGATTACTTCATCAACATCAGCGTCAGAAATAGTTACCTTTTCGGTCTTTGCGGTAAGCTTTGCGTAATCACCAAGGGTCACTTTTGAAAGTACATCCACTTCTGCGGTAAACTCAAGGCTCTCACCTGGTACGTACTTCTTAACGTCAACCATAGGGCGGTCAAGCGCCTGGATTTTTTCTGCGATAAAGCTCTCGGCTACAGCCTTGCTAATTGCATCATCAAGAAGCTGTTCCTGGAGCTGTTGTGGCTGAACGTGCTTTGCGGCAACGCTTGCTGGTACCTTACCCTTACGGAAGCCGGGAACCTTTACATCCTTGCTTAGTTTTACAAGGGCAACTTTCTCAGCATCAGCAAGTGCTTTTGCGTCTACGGAAATAGTTAATTTTACTTTGGTCTCTGATATATTCTCTACTGTCGTCTTCATTACTTCTCAGTATAACAGAGGTGGAGAGGTGGAGCAAGAAACCCCTACTTCAGAGCAGTCACAATAGCTGCGGACGTACACTTCACTTCACTACCCGAGGATAGATTCTTAACCGAATACAAGTCCACTGCAATTTCATCAAGCACGACAAAAATAACCGTCTGAATATTCTTCTTGGCTGCAGCTTTGATTTGCCTATCCAACTTACGCCCCGTGATATCAACTTCGATATTCAGGCCACCCTCACGAAGCTCGGCTGCAAGCTTTTGCGCACCTGCGACAACCTCTTCGGCATCGCCAATAGTAACGACATAGGCGTCCGTCTTAGATACATCGTCTGGAAGCAATCCATGTACTTCGAGGAAGTGTTCGATCATCGTATTTCCAGGGGTAACGCCAACCGCGCTAATAGGCTCGGCGCCAAAGAGCCCCGCAAGACCATCGTAACGGCCACCGCCAAAAAGTGAGCGATTGTTGTCTGGGTGTGTATCCGCTACCTCAAACACTGTTCCAGTATAGTAATCAAGGCCGCGCATTAGCGTAGCGTCAAAAACAATATCAGTCACACCGCGACGCTGGAGATTGTCAAAGATAGTGTGAATCTCTTTGAGCGAGTCTGTATGCTGCAACTCATCAGGGAGTATTTCAACACTTGTTGCTTTAGTGATTGCAATAGTCTTTTCAAGCTTCTCATCAGCCTCGTCGCCAAGGAGTGTTTTTACCTGTTCCGTAAAAGCTTCTTCGGTCAACTTATTACGCCTATCGAAGATTTTAGTCATTTGGAGCGCACGCTCGTCATCAAGCCCAAGATACTCAGTCATCATATGATTGATAAATACACGGCTGTTGATCTTGATAATATAATCACCAGACGTTGCGCCGAACTCTTTTAGAATCTGGTCTGAAATAGTAATAATTTCAATATCTGCTTGGATGCCATCAACACCAAAAATATCAGCGTTTAATTGCCAGAATTCGCGTTCACGGCCGCGCTGCGGACGCTCGTAGCGCATGAAGTTAGCAATAGAATAAAGACGCGCCGGATAGGCTAGTTCTTGACGCTTCGCCGCAACCATACGGCTGATTGACGGAGTCATCTCTGGACGAATAGACACTTCGCGTCCACCCCTGTCGGTGAAAGCGTACGTTTGTTCATTAATAAGCTCTTGCCCGCTCTTGGCAGCATAGAGTTCAAGCGGCTCAAGAATAGGCGCTCCATATTCTTCGTACCCATGGTACTCAACCACCCGCTTCCACGTATCAGGGGTGGAGGTAAGTCTACCGAGTGGTTTTAAGACCGTAGACATGCTGCTGCACCCACGTGTACATTGCAATACCAGCAGCTACGCCCACGTTAATAGACCGTGTTGAGCCGAATTGCTCAATGAAGGCCACACTGTCCGCTTGGCCTAAGAGCTCTTCGGAAAGGCCCGGACCCTCTGCGCCAAATACAAGTACTGCATTTTCCGGTAGCGGCATTTCGTGGAGTGGTTTTGCATCATTAACAATATCAACCGCAACGACTTGCCTCTCCGCGTTGCGCACTGCCACATAAAAATCATCGACAGTCTTGTGGTATTCGATATGCATATAGGCGTCTGTTTTCATCGCGCCCCGCTTATTCCACTGACGACTACCAATAATATGAATTTTCCGCACATTAAACGCATTGGCGGAACGAACAATCGTCCCCATATTGTAATCACGAGTAACATTCTCAACCGCAATTTCAAGAGAAATACGCTTCTCATCAAGGTCATTAATAATAGTTTCCATCGACTGACCTTTGTAGCCATCTACGACATTACGCGTATCTTCCATATAAAATAGTGTACTACAACCCTAAAGAAGACTGTCTTGACCGTAATCATTTCGTAGCGAAGAGACAATTTGTCGAAGCTCTGTCTTTTGCTTAACCCCAACGTTAAGTGTCTTAAGAGGGTCAAAGATTGCGCGAATCTCTTGATAGAGGGCAATTTCATCTTCATCAAGTGCCGCCCAGGCCGCATTCGCCTTGACACGACCTTCTGCACCACTTGAAACAAATGACCCGCCACAACGCTTCGCGACAACAGCCATATCCGCCATGAGCTTAAAGAGACGCTGCTTATCGCTCACTGTCTTGATGGAAAGCTCAGGGTAGAGATCGTAGGTATTGGCAAGTACATTAAGCACCACAGGAAGTTCTATATGATGCCGCGTTTCAAGCTCACGAAGTGCAATCTCGAATTCCTCACGACGAAGTGCGGGAATAGAGATGCCGTCAAAAACCGGAAGCACCGAGCGAGAGTCGTCAACCGAGCGAACAATACGACTTGGAATTGAAGCAATACCAACGAATTCATCGTCGTCGTATTCATTTGAATCAAACGCCGACATATCCATCTTGGTAAGCAGCTTTTTGATTTTCTTAGCACTCTTTTTCTGCGCACGAGCGTTAATCTCGTTAAGACGAACGTACAGTACAGCACCGAGCTGGCCTTCAGAGCCAAGCATCGCCACGCGAACGCCAAAGCGTGCCGCCGCACGGAATAATGCACCGTCGTAAATTGCCAACTCTGCAGGCTGAAGTTCTGCGATGCGCTCTGCGATGTCCCGAGCGGTCTGAATAGAGTCGGTGACAATTGCAAGATGCGTTGAATCTTGCGAGAAGAAGTCCGCTTTCAAGACTACTTCGGAAATAATACCGAGCGTTCCCTGACTTCCAATAAAGAGTGGCGTGAGGTCAAACGAACCATCTTTACCTCGAACATCAGTAATTCGTGCGTAGCCAGCGTTATCCTGCGTTGCTTTTTTGCCGATTTTTTCAATCAGCGCTTCGTTGTCTTCAAAAAGAGCAGTCAGCTTACGATAAATTTCACCCTCAAGCGTCTGCAATCCGAGCTTGCGGTTTACTTCTCGCTTGCTCATCTTACCGGTCTCGAGCGTATCACCATTTGCAAGCACCACTTCAATGCGGTCGATAGAGTCTGCCAACGCTCCATCAACTCCGTAGCTATCACTTGCCAAGATGCCGCCAATCGACATATCGCGAGCCGTATAGTGACGTGAGCCACGAAGCGTCAGCCCTTGCCAACGAATCGCTGCCTCAACTGCCGCGATAGAGGCACCCGGCTGCACATGCACAAGCTTTTCCTTGAAGACGATATCAAGGATGTCATTGAGGTACGTTGCCGTATCAACCACAATTCCGCGGCCAATTGCCGCACCGGTCACATTCGCGCCAAAGCCACGCATTGTCAGCGAAAGCGGATGCCCCTTTTCGGCCAGCTGCCATGTAAAGCGAGCGATTTTGCGAATATCTTGTGTGCTTCGAGGGAAGGCCACAAGCTCAGGGGTCATTGTTAAAATACTTGAGTCAGTTGAAAAGCGCTGCCTGACAGACTTTGCACTCGTCACCTCGCCGGCAAGGTGTTCATTCAAATACGTCGCAACTTTGTTCATCCCTCTGTAATCCCCTAGAATTGTCTAATGTATTGTCTCTATGATACCACAAGCGGTATTTAGGAAAAATACTCCGAAAAACTGCTGACAAAGGAGCGTATCCGTGCTATAGTTGGTGATGAGTTATCCAATCGTGGAATATCCACGTTACTACATGCGGATGTGGTGCTGCGTGAAACGCAAGTTAATCGTAGACACGCTCAGCGTAAAGTGCATTTGCGGATGTGGTGGAATTGGTAGACACGCTAGTCTTAGGAACTAGTGCCTCCGGGCGTGAAGGTTCAAGTCCTTTCATCCGCACCAGGATAGACTCTAGAAAAAACAGCCCCTAATGGGCTGTTTTTATTACTCTATATCCCTTATGCTTCGTAAATACCCCTGTTGATGGTATTATATAAAAGTTTTGTTGAGCCAAAAAAGACTCCGAAGCACCTTACCATTACTGAAGCATTCCTATGGAGACGTGGTTGCACGCGCGTGCACCGACGTCTCTATAGGATAGATGTCCATACATTTTCGCCAACCTCTAGAGAATCCCAACTCGCTATACTCGTATAGCCCTACTTGAACGGAGTTCACAATGGCACATTTTATGTCATATAGACTACATGTCGTAAACGCTTTCACAGGAAAGCTCATAGATGGCTGCGTAGCAGATTCGGCAGAAGACCTATCTCGTCTTATGCCGATCTCAATAAACGGCACCGACCGTGCGACCATCCATGCCGAGATACACAACCCTGACGACTGGACTGTCGTTATAAAGGGGTTGAATTGCCTAACCGGTAAGTGGGAAGAGATAGAAGACCCACGAATCTTCTTTGAGGATATAGAAGATATCTAATTCTGCGCCCTAGAAAGGAGCCGCGCGATGTACTTTCAATGCATTCGCCCAGAACATGCTTCAGCAGAAGACAGAGTGGCCAAGACACTATCTATCTTGGCCACTCTGTATAACAACACCCTTTGAGGTGTTTTTTTATTTAAGCAGCAGCTTGCAACTCGCTTGCTATATGAGCTCCGACCGCACGAGCCTGAAGTTGCTTCATCGTCTCACTCCGCACCGCTCCGGCCTTCGTTACGACACCAAAGGTATTTGGATGCGCCTCCATCCACACTCCATGTCGACTCGCCACTTCAAAGTCAGTCATCTCACCCATATCTATCAGAAGATTACGGGTATTTGCAATCATCATCGAACCGCTCAATTGTTTTTGTCTTACAAGGATACTGGCGTACTCCAGCGCAGCAAAGCCTTCACAAAAGGCGTGGTACTCATCCTCGCTATAATCAACCTCTACGCCACAAATCTGTAGAGCGTTATGGCCAACCACATGAAGCATGCGCATTGATTCGCGCAGGTCTTTTTCATATACCAAGGTGCCCGGGTCATTTTGCAAGTAATATTCTACGTGCGCTATGTTGTCTTCCTGCAAATCTTCGTCAGGAAAGTTTGGTTGTGGCGTAAGAATTTCAAGTAAACTCATTTTCATACCTCATCAGATGTTCCGAATATAGTACACCCAATAGGGATTGTAATCAATCATCGCAAAAGAAAAGAAGATGCCTAAACATCTTCCTTTCGATAAAACGCAAGCGCCGCGTTTCCGTAACTACGATTGTCCACCACAACAACTCCTAATTCGGTGGGCACCTCCGCCTTATCTGGATATGATAATACCATAAGCCCGTTTGGCTTTAAAAGACCTGAAATTTTAGCAACTGTGGATAACTGTAGATCGTGGTAGGGCGGATCCACGAAAATAATATCGAATTGCCCCGCATCAGTAGTGCGAAGCCAGCTTGCTGCTGGTGCTTTTACTAATTTCGCTTTTGTTTTGTCGATTTTAAGTGTTGTGATATTTGCATCAATAATTTTTTGAGCCACACGATCACGTTCAATAAACGTAGCCGACTCTGCCCCACGACTCAATGCTTCGAGCCCCAGCGCGCCACTGCCCGCAAAAACATCCAGCACTCGTGCACCTTCAATTTCGTCACCCACAATGTTAAAAAGCGAGCTGCGCATCCGCTCACTCATTGGATGGGTACGGTCTGTACCGGAACCTTCAATAACTCGGCCGCCATACGTGCCGGAAATTAAACGCACATTCATAGTTCGCCCTCCTCAAGTGCTTTTTTCTGAGCCACATACCAAGCGAGGCAAACGTTCCTCATGATAATGGGCGCGAGTTGACTCCGTGTCATATGACCAAGCCGGGTTGACCAGCCAGTGCGCTCGAACGACTCGTACATACCGAGGGTATCAACGTCCCGAACTGACTTTAGAAAATACGCGACATAGCCCTTTTCTTCTACCACCCTAAGGTCCTCCTTAGTGACGCCAATATCGGTGAAACGACTCGTCGTAATTGCTGAAGCAACTCCGAACTCAAAGAGCCAGTGCAGGTTGAAAATGCCACTACTTCCCCAGTATTGCCAGTTTTTAGAAAGCATGTCGCGCTTACTGCTCCCCTTGATAATAATCTTGTCACGACGCGAGCTTCGTTCGTGGTGTGGCTTACCCCAAAGCTCTTCAATCTTCTCCGCTAACGGATAGTGGTGCGCTGGAGTAAGTCCATCCGTTATTGCATGCGCCAGCCAGGCCGCTTCAAAACCGGCACGGATTTCATCCTTAAGGCGAAGGGCAGTCGTCAAGTTTTCAACATGATCTCGAATCGCTAGTACGAGCGGGTCGTCCTCGCCCGCGGATGGATTTATAAAATGCCACGGCTCATCCACCGAAGGACTCTTGCTTTTAATGCCGTCCGGGCCATTCTTTCCTTCAAAATGGAGAATTGTTTTTATACTTGGGAAAAACGAACCCTCTGGAATATGCTTCACAACATGACGACGCGCCACGCGGTCAATTCGCTGGTGCACACCAATAATGTTTCCCGACTGGTGTCGAAAAGTGGTTCCTGCGTACATAAAATCTCTTGTCGTTTCTCTTTTAATTTAAGGTTGTCAGGCGTTGATATGCCTCCACCTGTTTCGCTAACTGTTTATAGTGTAGCAGATTTTCACCAGAAGCAACGAAGGCCTTCGCCGCTTTCTGGGCACGGGTAATCATTTTTGCATCAGCAAGACTGGCAATCTGGAGATTGAGCGCGCCATGCTGAGAACGTCCATAAATTTCACCGGGACCACGAAGCTCAAGATCCACCTCTGCCAAATAGAAGCCGTCGTTACTTTTTTCAATCTCGCGAAGACGCTGCGAGGGCTTTTGCGAACCACTTGGGATAATAAAACAGTAACTTTGATGCGCACTACGACCAACTCGGCCTCTTAGCTGGTGAAGCTGCGCTAGGCCAAAACGGTCACCATCTTCAATTAGCATAATAGTTGCATTTGGCACGTCTACACCCACCTCAACTACCGTGGTACTCACGAGTATATCCAGTTCACCCTTAGCAAACTTCTCCATCACTTCATCTTTTTCTGTATTAGAGAGTCGGCCGTGCAAAAGCCCGATTGTGCGATGCTTAAAGACAGAATTACGTAGGCGCTTATATTCAACCTCAACACTTGCAAGGTCATTGTCGGGATTGTTATCGATGAGATTACAAATAACGTAGGCTTGGCGGCCTTTTTCAATTTCTTCATCGATCTTTTTATACACTTCACTGCGGCTGTTTGGCGAGCCAATCTTCGTAATGATAGGGAGACGATTCGCCGGCTTCTCATCAAGAATTGAGATATCCAGCTCACCATACACGGTTAAAGCCAAGCTGCGAGGAATTGGCGTTGCAGTCATAGAAAGAAGGTGTGGCATCACTGGAGATTTATCAAGTAGAGCTTGACGTTGCGCCACGCCAAAGCGGTGTTGCTCATCAATAACCACAAACCCGAGCGTATGAAATACTACTTTTGATTGAATAAGCGCATGTGTCCCCACGACAACATCTACCTCGCCCTCGGCGATTGCAGCATAGAGTGCCTTACGAGCCGCGCCTTTCACGCCACCGGTCAGTAGACCCACCTTTAAGCCAAAGGGTGACAAAAGAGCATCAAGCGTTTGCGCGTGTTGCCGAGCAAGAATCTCCGTTGGCGCCATAAAAGCCGTTTGATAGCCCGCATGCGCCGCTTGCCTCGCTGCCATTCCCGCCACTACTGTCTTGCCAGCACCAACATCACCCTGCAGAAGGCGGTTCATTGGTGTTGCGCTTTCAAAATCCTGGAAGATATCCCAGACTGCCCTTCGCTGAGCGCCAGTTAAACCAAAAGGAAGATTTTCAACAAATGATTTAATAATTTCTTGAGCAAACGGCATAGCAATACCGGACAACTTGCCGTGCTCCTGTTTATTCAGTTGGCTGGCCAAGAGGAGTTGGAAGAGTTCTTCAAAAGAAAGTCGAGCCTTCGCCTGTTCCATGGCGTCAACTGTAGCCGGAAAATGGATGTTTTGCACCGCCTCGCTATAGCTCACAAGCTTTTCCTTCTCGAGTACCTTTTGCGGAAGTGTTTCCGGGAGCATGGTGATAAGTGGCTGAAGTTCTTGAAGGACCTTACGCACTAAAGAGGTTTTTAAGCCAGCAATAGCGCGATAGATAGGCATAATTGCATCGTGGCCCTCTGAAGCGTCAATGTCAGACACTTTTTCCGCGCTTGGATTGGTGATTTGGTAGCGATTGTAGCGAAACTCAAATTCACCAGAAAAGAGAAACTCGCCGCCCTCTTTGAGCTGTGTGACGCGATACGGCTGATTGAACCACACGGCCTGTACTTTGCCGGAATCATCCGCCAGCGTCGCTGTTACTACTCGCATACCGCGTCGAACAGAGCGCATTTCCACTTTTTCGCACCGAGCCTGGAGCGTCACCTTACCCGGCTTAAGGTCGGTAATTTTTGTAACGTGAGAGAAGTCCTCATACCCTCTTGGGAAGAACGTCAAAAGATCACCCACAGTGAAGAGTCCGGCTTTGGCAAATTGCTCAGCCGTGCGTGGACCTACCCCTTTTATGCGCTCCAATGAGGTTGTAAGATTCATATATCCTTATTGTAACAAGAAAAGGCTCGTCATTCCGAGCCCTATCTTTCTATTATATCATGTTTATGCTTATTTAGCAAGAATGAAGCTGTTCTTACCCTTCTTGATAAGGCTTACTTCAGACACCGCAACAGGTTCACTCAATTTGACGCCATTTACAGAAACGCCACCACTTTTAATGAGACGCTTGGCATCAGAACTTCCCTTGGCAACCCCACCATCAACGAGTGCATCGACAATGTTGACACCGAGCGCAACGGTTGGAATTTCACCCGCAAGCATTTTAAGCTCTGCGCCAGAAAGGTCAGCCACAGATGCGCCACCAAAGAGCACTTCAGTTACCTTTTCCACTTGCGAGGTACGCTCCTCACCGTGAACAATCTTTGTCACCTCGTGAGCAAGTGTCTTTTGCGCTTCACGAGCACCAGGATTAGTTGCTACCTGGTCTGCCATCACGGCAATTTCTTCTTGATTCAAGAGTGTATATACTTTTGCGTAATCAACCACACCTTCGTCATCGGCATTCAGCCAGAACTGGTAGAATTTGTAGACGCTCGTCTTAGTTGGATCAAGCCACACCGCTCCATCCTCGGACTTTCCAAACTTGCGTCCTGTCGCTTTGTTATAGATGAGTGGCGTTGAGTAGACATGCGCCTCACCACCTTCAATGCGGCGGATGAGGTCAACGCCGGCAATTGAGTTACCCCACTGGTCCGCACCGCAAAGCTGAAGCGTGACGCCGTGATTCTTGTAAAGATGGACGAAATCGTATCCCTGAATAAGCGAGTAACTAAATTCGGCGTAGCTAATACCCGCCCCGCCTTCACTCAAGCGAGACTGCACGAATTCACGGCCAAGCATTTGACTCATCGGAACATGCTTTCCAACAAGACGAAGGAATTCAAGGTAGTTCATGTCCTTAAACCAGTCATAATTATCGACAATTTCAAACGGCTGCCCGGCAAATACTGTCTTGTACTGCTCAGAGATACCCGCCTTATTCTTAGCAATTTCATCGAGCGTCTTAAGATTCCGCTCATCCTTCTTGCCGTCTGGGTCACCGATCATACCGGTTGCGCCACCCACCAAGAGAAATGCTTTGTGTCCAGCATTGATAAAGTGACGCACCATCATAGCAGCCGCAAGATTGCCAATAGTCATACTATCCGCACTTGGGTCAACACCCCAATAGAAAGAAATCTGACCCTCGTCTAGGGCTTTGATATCAGGGTAGGTCATTTGGTTCACAAAACCACGCCATGTCAGTTCTTCAGAAAGCGTCATGATTTCCTTTCGGGTTAGTTATAAATCTTATTTATTATACCAGATACACCCCTGTTTACGTTGTGTTGGTTTGATTTTAGTCCAATTCTCATGTTGGACATCCTCTCTACGCTATCGCCCGAGAGACTCCCGATGTGCCTCGAGAATCTCTTGGGCGATACAAGATGTAGCGACGTGAGAATTGGGCTAAAAACAACTGCAGCCTACCCAAACCATGCTATACTGAAACAGTATATTGCTTATGGGAAATTGAGGGAAAGTGAGTACAGACAAAGCACCGAAAAAGGCGCACAAGACTACTTCGTCACGTGCAAAAAAGACAACGCGTCCACACGCGCTGTATTCTAATTTGACACAAAAACGTAAAGAACGGAAAGATCATGAGTCACGCAAGCGCGCTGAATATCGCGCAACGCTTCCAAAAGATCCCGTAAAACGCTTCATGCACCGCATGCATCCAAAGCGCTTCTGGGGCTACTGGTTCAGCAAAGAAGGTGGCCGCATGGCGCTTAAAATCGCCGGTATTTCTATTCTCGTTGTTGCGCTTTTTGTTGGCGGCCTCTTTGCTTATTTCAGGAAAGACCTTGACCAAATTCGTCCAGGTGAAATCGATAAACGCGTTCAGTCGACCGTGACCAAGTACACAGATAGGAATGGAACGCTCCTCTGGGAAGATAAGGGTGACAGCAATTATCGTCTCGTCGTAAAAAGCGAAGATATCAGCCAACACCTAAAAGACGCGACTGTTTCTATTGAGGATCGTAACTTCTTCAAACATGGTGGCCTTAGCTTTACCGGTACTTTCCGTGCGATGGTCAACAACTTCACCGGCGGAAGTACGCAAGGTGGCTCAACCCTCACCCAGCAACTCGTAAAGCAAGTCTTCCTCTCGGAGGAATCTGGTAATCGCGGCCTTGGCGGTATTCCACGTAAGATTAAAGAGCTCATTCTTGCTGTTGAGATCGAGCGTATGTATAACAAGGATCAAATCCTCACACTTTACCTTAATGAGTCACCATACGGCGGGCGTCGCAATGGCGCTGAATCCGGTGCACAAACATACTTCGGTAAGTCAGCAAAGAACCTTACCGTCGCAGAAGCAGCCCTTCTTGCTGCAATTCCCCAAAACCCAACTGTCTTTGACCCATACAATGTAGCCGGACACGACGGGCTCGTACAGCGCCAGCATCACGTTCTTGTGGCGATGAAAGAAGAAGGCTACATTACCCAAAAAGAATACGACGAAGCGATTGCCGTTCCTATTCTTGATAACCTGAAACTCCAGAGTAGCCAATTCGAAGGCATCCGCGCTCCGCACTTCGTACAGATGGTGCGCAGCCAGCTCGAAAAGGAGCTTGGTAAAGCAACTGTTGGGCGCGGTGGACTTACAGTAAAGACAACGCTTGACGTGCGTATTCAAGACAAACTTGAAGAGTCTATGACAGACATGTTCAAGTCAACAACACCAAACTGGGCAGGGTTCAGTAACGGTGCCGCAACCGTAGCAGACACAAAGACCGGCCAAATTATTGCACTCATGGGGAGCCGAGACTTTAGTTATGAAGGCTTCGGTCAAGACAATGCAGCCACTGCATACATTCAACCAGGGTCATCAATTAAGCCACTCGTGTTCACACAGCTCTTCCAGCAAAAACCAGAAGGCCAGCAGAACTTCGGTAGTGGAACAATCCTTGTAGACGAACCGATTGATAAAATTTATGGCTCAAAACTACAGAACGCTGACCGTCGCTACATCGGTAACGCAACTATCCGCACAAGCCTTGCAACGTCACGTAACGTGCCCGCAGTAAAAGCGATGAACATCTCTGGCGTAGAACCTACTATCAAGGAGATTCGCGACCTTGGAGCAAAGAGCTACTGTACCGTGGGTGCAGACCGTACAGCCAGTCTTGCAGCGGCAATCGGTGGTTGTGGCCTTACTCAAGTTGACCTCGTCAATGCCTACACGTCAGTTGCGCGTGGGGGTGTATACAAGCAACAATCTTCGATACTAGAAGTAAAAAATAGTTCTGGCGAAACGTTAAAAAAGTGGACAGATACAGCTGGAAAACGCATCATTGATGAGCAGTCGGCCTATATCGTATCTGACATTCTATCTGACCAGAATGCAAGCGCTGCACTTGGAAATTACGCAGCAAAACGTATCCCTGGTGTTAAAACTGCAACCAAGACAGGTACGTCCGACAAGGGCGGATTTGCCAAAGACCTCTGGATGTTCAGTTACAGCCCAGCACTCACTATGGGTGTATGGCTTGGTAACCCTGATACCACTATTCTAAAGAACGGTACATCTTCAATCGGTAGCCCTATCGTTGCATCTGTAATGCAGTATGCGCACCAAGAGGTATATGGTCCTGAAGGCAAATGGAAGACAAACGACTGGTACGCGCAACCTCAGGGTATCCAGCGAATTGGCAAGGAAGTCTACCCGTCATGGTGGAACAAGAACCAAGGTCTCTCAAACGCAAAGATCGTTTTCGACAAGGTATCCAAAAAGAAGGCTACCGACTGTACACCAGAAGGTGCGCGAATTGAAGTCAGCGTCACTAAGAGCAAAGACCCTGTTACAAAGAAGGACGTGTACAGCGGAGTGCCAGCAGAATATAACTACAGAGAAGATGATGACGCTCATAGCTGTGGTGATGCGAAACCAAGCGCCTCATTAAGGAAGTCTGGAAACTCCTTCACTATTACGGTCGTACCTGGAAAATTCGGCGTTGACGGCTCGGGAGTAACTGCTTCAGTAAACGGCACTACGGTATCACTCAGTAAGTCAGGCAACGAATATACAGGTCGTTATCCCGAGGGATCTTCTGACGGTGGCGTTTCAGTATCCATCACTGATACAGGCTTCTATACGTTCAGCCAAACGCTACAGTAGGCATAGCTCTCAATAAGAATAAAACACTGCCGCATATGGCAGTGTTTTATTGTATCCGGTAGTAGTTACATTCACTTACTGGCTGTTCGCTAGCTCTACAAGGCTATCTTCTGGTGACTTTCGGCGATTATTCCTTCGTACTGGCGCTGGCTTACCCTGAGCCTTCTGTTGCTGCTTTTGCAGACTCGAACGAGCCGTGCGTTGATTTGTCGAGCGAGGCTTTGCAGGACTTGAGGCAACCTCAACAGGTGCCACAGGCTTTGTACCTTTTGCGCGATTAACGATTGGTTTTGCTTGATTCTTTGGAATAGCCTGTTCTTCGGCTGTCTTGCGATTTGCCTTTCGCACTTGGCTCTTTGAACCCGCGACCGACTGGACGACCTTAGCAAACATCATCTTACCGGCTGCCGTTTGAAGCGCACGAATGAACTCCACCTCAACAATTGAACCGATAAGCTTATGAGCATGCTCTACAACCACCATAGTGCCGTCGGGGAGATGTCCGACCGCCTGGTGTGACTCATTTCCCTTCTGCGAGAGTTCGATTTTCATCTTCTCCCCCGGAAGGTACGCCATGCGAAGTGTCTTCGCAAGCTCATTTACATTAAGCACTTGAATGCCCTGTACGACGGCAACTTTGTTGAGATTGTAATCAATCGTACAGAGTGCTCCGTTATGGTTCGTCGCGAGCTCAAGCAGGCGATTATCGACACCCTCTTCAGCTCGTACGCCATCGGCAAAAATAACTACATCAACAGTAGCGATAGACTGAAGCTGATTAATAACATCCAGCCCATGACGAGCACGCGTGCGCTTTTCACTATCGGAATTGTCGGCGAGAAACTGAAGCTCTCCAACGACGCTCCGTGGGATATAGAGCGGACGTGCAATAAAACCCGATTCAGCGATTGCTACAATACGCCCATCAATCAGCACCGAAGTGTCTACAAAAATAGGCGCTTGACTAACGGGACGATTCTTTCGATATGATTCAGCCGCCAAATAGGTGACCTCTGCTGCAATAACAAGCAGCAAAATAAGTATAATGATTTCCATTGTTTTCCTTTTTTAAGGTTACTTTTGCAAGTAGTCTATGAGCGCAGAGCGAACATCCTTCACTGCTGTCACAAATGAAGATGCAGTGCTTGTACGGGGAGCAATCGCATGGGTAAAGCCAAGCTTCTTCGCCTCAGCAATACGCTTCTCCACCCCAATAACAGAGCGAATTTCGCCACCAAGGCCAACCTCACCAAAGACAACCGTCTTATCGTTAATCTTGCGTTCTGCCGCAGCGCTGGCAATTGCCATACAGACCGCAAGGTCGGCCGCTTGATCATTGAGCTTGAGTCCGCCCACAACGTTGATGTAAATGTCTTTATCAGATAATTGCAATTTTGTGCGGCGCTCTAAGACCGCAATAAGAACGTTGAGGCGGTTCAAATCAAAACCACTTGCTGTACGCTTAGGATACCCGAAACTAGTGGGATTCACAAGTGCCTGAATCTCTACAAGGAGTGGGCGCGTACCTTCAAGTGTTGCGAGTACCACGGATCCATCAGAAGACTGGCGCTCTTCAAGCAGCGCCGCGGATGGATTTTCGACCACCCTTAGACCGTCTTCGTACATCTCAAAAATCGCCGCTTCACTCGTAGCGCCAAATCGGTTCTTGGCTGCGCGCACCACCTTGAAACCACCATAGCGGTCGCCTTCAAACTGCAACACAACATCCACGAGGTGCTCAAGGACCTTCGGCCCGGCGATACTTCCCTCTTTTGTCACATGCCCGACTAAAATCATCGCCGAACCAGCTGACTTTGCAGCACGAATAAGCACCGTGCTACTGTTTGTGATCTGACTCACCGTTCCCGGTGCACTGGTAATTTCATCAACCGAGACCGTTTGGATTGAGTCAACAATCACAAGGTCGTATTTATCATCCCGAATCGTCGCCGCAATATCATTTGCACTGGTTGAAGCTGCAAAATCAAGCTTTTCAGTATTAGTTGCGCCGAGTCGAGCAGCCCTTAAAGCAACTTGATGCGCAGATTCCTCACCGCTGATATAGAGCACTCGATTACCGCGAGCAATCGCCGCCGCAATCTGTAATAAGATTGTGCTCTTTCCAATGCCCGGCTGACCGGCCAATAATGTCACAGAGCCCTGCACAATGCCACCGCCCAAGACAACATCAAGGTCACCTATGCCTGTTTCGATTCGAGGTACCGACTTCGCCTCTTTGGCAGTCTTAATAGACTCAACCTTCACTTTTTTGCCACTTACGGCAGCCTTATCAACAGAAGACTGACCAGCACTTTGAACAACTTGTTCAACAAGTGTGTTCCATTCGTCACAATTCTCACAGCGCCCTACCCACTTACTATAGGTTGCGCCACATGATTGACAGATAAATTGTGTTTTTGCTTTCGCCATATACTTAGTGTACCATCCTAAATTTGCTGAACACCAGAGGGGCGCTCAAGTGCCTTGAAGCTATCAAGACTATTATTTAATGCTTGAATCTCACTCGCAATCCGCTGATAGTCGGTACGGAGTTCGTTATAGTGCTCAATTGACTGATTAATCGAATCCCTACTCGCATCTAGTGCATTAATCCGTCGTATGAGCTGACCTCGCTCTGCGTCAAACTGTGCCTGTGAAGAAAACCCCTGATTACGTGCGCGGCTGTTGAATGTAGCAATCACCGTCTCCATGTTCGCCACCTCGGTATTATACGTATTTGTTCGCGACGTGATAGAATCAGCCAACTGTTTCATTTCACCTTGCAGGTCTTTTGCCTTCGTCTCTAAGAGCTCATACTGATGTTGATACGAATCGTAGAGCTGGACAACTTTTTCTCTACTAAAGTACCGCGCGTAATGCGCCTCGAGCTCTGGGCTCAAGCCAGCCATTTCGGTACCGAGAATGGAATGAAGCTCGTTAATCTCCTGTCCCTTTTCAGTGCGTTCGTAATACGCCATCCGCTCCTTGAGTTTGGCATCTGCCTTCTCCTGGTAGACAGCCTGTAGTTCGGCGCCAATCTTTTGCTGCTCCGCACTGCCCATGCGCCGCCAGGCAGCGTGAAGAAACTCATGCACCGCAGTAACATCTTCAATACCGTTAAGTTTTTCGTTCGTTACATTATAGATGAATACCTCATCATTGGGCGTGTAACACCCCACAATAGCGCTTGCAGCCTCTTGGCGTGGACATGAATTATTAAACTCCCCAGCATCAACTACCCTAGGCTGTGTAGCATGGAAAATACGAGTCCCAGCAGAAGTAAACACGACATTCCGTTCAATCGCCGCTACCTCCACAGACGGCTTGTACGCAGCGGCTTTAATAGTATCGTAAATCGCTTGCCAGTTAAGGAAACTAAAGATACCAAGCGCAATGAAAAGCACTGCTGCGAGCGATGATGCAAAAGCAGCAATTCGCTTACTGTGCTTGCTGGACTTCAAGAACTACCTTTCCCTTAACTGCAACAGCCTTCAGTACCGTACCCTTTTCATAAGCATCCCGCAAAATACCATCCGCAATATCATGCTCAAGCATTTCCTGCATCGCCCTGCGAAGTGGACGTGCGCCATATTTCTCGTCATACCCCTCTTTAATAATCAGCTTCTTTGCGGACGGAGATACTACAAGGCTAATACCCTTGCGCACCAATCTTTCCTGAAGTTCGGCAAGCAGTACATCAAAGATTTTACCAACCTCCTTATGTGTGAGTGCGCGGAAGGTTACGATTGAATCAAAGCGGTTAATGAGCTCTGGGCGCATGATATCGCCGAGTGCTTTTTGTGCAGCTACTGCATTTTCAGCATGCACTTCATCAAGCGCTTTCTGATCTTGCCGTGACGTTGCCCTGAATCCAAGTTGCGATTCTTTGGACATTTTATCTGCACCGAGGTTACTTGTGAGGATAACAATGGTATTACTAAAGTCCACAGAACGGCCCTTGGCATCAGTCACCTTTCCATCCTCAAGGAGCTGCAAAAGAAGATTAAAGACTTGCCGGTCTGCTTTTTCAATTTCATCAAAGAGCACGACGCTATACGGCTGGCGACGGATTTTATCAGTCAACTGTCCGCCATCTTCATAGCCAACATATCCCGCTGGCGCACCAACAAGCCGTGCGGTTGAATGGCGTTCACTAAACTCGCTCATGTCAATCTTGATGAGCGCGTCTTCACTTCCAAAGACTTCGCGCGCCAACACGCGAGCAAGCTCCGTCTTACCAACACCAGTTGGACCCATAAATACAAATGAACCAATTGGGCGACGGCTACTCGCTACGCCACTACGACTACGACGAATTGCACGAGAGACCTTTTCAACCGCCTCTTCCTGACCAATCACGTGCTTACCGAGATGCTTTTCAAGCTTACGTAGCATGCCAGCCTCGGACTTCTGGACACGTTTTACAGGAATACCGGTCATTTGTGCGATTGCATGGGCAATATCATCAGAGGTCAGTGCAACCGGTGTCTTCTTCTCATATTCAGCGCGGGAAGCTTCAAGCTTTTCACTAATTTGGCTCACGCGAGTTTTATACAGTGCCGCACGCTCATACTCTTCAGCCGCGACCGCCTCTTCCATCTTTTCATTGAGATGCTTGAGTTCTTTAGTATAATCACGAACCTTGCTTGGTTTGTGTCCCATCTTTACACGGACACGCGCCGCAGCTTCATCAATCACATCAATGGCTTTGTCTGGCATAAAACGTTCGCTGACGTAGCGGTCGGCCATATAGACAGCGTCCTCCACTACTTCATCACTCATGGAAACGGCGTGGTACTTTTCGTAGTACGGACGAAGGCCCTTCATGATTGCAATTGAATCTTTTACACTCGGCTCTGGCACCATAACAGTTTGGAAGCGACGCTCAAGCGCTGAATCTTTTTCAATATGCTTGCGATATTCATCAAGTGTAGTTGCACCAATCAGACGAACCTCACCACGCGCAAGCGCTGGCTTCAGCATATTCGCCGCATCAAGCGCACCCTCTGCTGCACCGGCGCCAACCAAAAGATGGAGTTCATCAATAAAGATAATGACATTTGGCTGCTCTTGCAGCTCTTGGAGTACCTTCTTAAGACGCTCCTCAAATTCACCCCGATACTTTGTGCCGGCAATCATACCTGCAAGGTCGAGTTGAATAATACGCTTATCGAGTAGATGCTCTGGCACCTCCTCGTTTGCAATGCGCTGCGCGACACCCTCAACAACCGCAGTCTTACCAACGCCCGGCTCACCAATGAGAACGGGGTTATTTTTGGTACGACGCGTGAGGATTGTTACCACGCGCTGCTCTTGCTCAGTACGACCAATTACAGGGTCAAGCTGGCCTGCTTTTGCGCGTGCCGTAAGATCAGTCCCGTAGAGACCAAGCATGCCCTTTTCGCGAGGCTGGCGCTGTTTCGTACGAAGGCCTTCTTCCTGCTCTTCAGCGACGTCGCTGTTGCGGTCAAGATAGCCTTCAAGCTCGGCGACGAGCTCAGGAATATCAACGCTCATGTCACGCAGGAGGACGGTAGCGCGAGCATTATTTTGCGTCAAAATACTATAGAGGATATGTTCCGTGCCGAGATGATCATGATGGAACTCTTGAGCAATATCCCAACTCATCTTTAAGGTGAGTTTAGCGGTTTCGCTCAAACTCTTTGTTAGTACGCCGGCGGTGAAGTTATTCTCTACAGGAACAGCGCTCAATGCAGCTTGCGCACGGTCGAGTGTTACACCAGAGTCAGCAAGAATCTTCGCGCCAACAGAGGCGCTCTGTGCCATTACACCAAGCAAGAGATGCTCAGTGCCAATATAGGAGCTACCGTAGCCCTGGGCAATCAAGGTTGCATGATGAAGACTTGTCTTGGCGTTCTCAGTGAGATGCGCGATAAAGTCTGAAAAATCATCATTCATAATTCTATTATCTATCCTCCAAAGGTGAAGCGCAAGCGTAATACGTTGTTTCTTGCGGTACCTATAGATAGTATAGCAGAGAATTAGCACTCAGGGCAAGTGAGTGCTAATTTTTTACTACTATCGTCAAGGTGCACATAGTGAATTGTGGAACTTCAGGACTTCCGGATGCTAACATCTTCTTGCCGCGACCACACGGTCTATCTCCTTCAATATAATAGCCTATGGCTGCCGTAGAGCCATGAACCGGGTGGTTGCTCACCCCCTGATAGGTAAATCCACGAACTAGAGTCCCCACCTTAATGTGATGAGTGTCCGGAAGTGGCTGCACGAACTCGCGAAGTGCAATATTTATAGACTCATCCACGGTCGCACTGGGTGACACCCCCTGAATACCGCACTCACCCTGCATAAAGCCGTTCTCCTCCGGGTACACTTCTCCTAAGCACACCCAACTCCAGAGTCCTCGATGTTCCGTAGAAGGGAACGTTCCGTAAGTTGAATAGTACAGCCTCACCGCCTTTTCATACGTATCCAACACCGCCAACAATGAGGCATCCTCAGCCTTACGGGTAATGCCATTATACGTCGTCACTGTAATTACTGCGAGAATCGCAATAACAACTATTACAATCAGAAGTTCAACTATCGTAAACCCTCGTACGCCTCTCTGCCGTGTACTATTTTCATATCGCCCCATCCTTATTTCTCCTTGTGTGATTTTATGGAGCCGAGAAACACGAAACCCGCCGCTAAGCGGACCTCTCGGCCCCACGGGAGTTTCCAACCATGACCAGCAAAGATACCTAACGACGGGTTTGGTATTCTTTGCTGGATTTTTCGTCCGTGCCTTTCGTTTTAAAAACTACTCAGGTTAGGCCGTTTTTGCCAAATTGTAATTGCGTATAAAAATACGCCTACAGTAAGATTACCATAGACGTATTAATTTTGTGAAATAAAGATTTACTCTTCAGTCACTTCTTCAACAGCAGAAAGGAGGCTGTCTTCAATATTCTTGCGTGGCTTGTTTTCAGCCTTTGGCGCTGGTTCATTAGACCCCTGCTCAATATCAAGCTCGTAGCCAGTAAGGCGGCTTGCGAGACGAACATTCTGTCCACCGCGGCCAATCGCAATTGACTGCTGATCTTCAGCAACATACACCTTCGCGCGCTTCTCTTCTGCAGATTCGTTAAGTTCTACCTTAAGAATTTCAGCAGGGCTCAACGCATTGATGATAAATTGCACTGGTGATTCGTCGTAAGTAACAATGTCGATCTTTTCCTGATCACCAATTTCATTCATAACCGCCTGCACACGAGTACCGTGTCCGCCAACAAATGTACCGACCGGATCAACACCAGGAACGGTACTTGCAACTGCAAGCTTGGTACGGCGGCCGGCTTCGCGGGCAATTGCCTTGATTTCTACGGCACCAGTTTCAAGCTCTGGAACTTCCTGGCGGAAGAGATATTCAACAAATGCTTCGTTGCCACGGCTAAGAATAAGCTGTGGACCACGGTTTTCACGCTCGATATCCTTGATGAATACCTTAATGCGGCTTCCAACGCTGTAGAATTCGCCTTGAATCTGCTCGCTCTGCGGGATAATACCACTCACCTTGCCAATTTCAACACGGACTACGCGCGGCTCAACGCGCTGAACAACACCAGTTACAACAGTACCGATCTTGTCTTCAAACTCCTCAAGCACTACTTCACGTTCAGCTTCACGAAGACGCTGGAGCACTACCTGCTTTGCAGTCTGCGCAGCCACACGGCCAAAGCTTTCTACCTCGTACTTATCTTCGATGATGTCACCAAGTTCAGCGTCAGCCTTTACCTTGCGTGCATCTTCGAGACTAATTTCGTGTGCGTCGCTTCCAACAGTCTCGACAACTTCACGACCTACGAATACTTCAGCAGTCCCGTCATTTACGTTAAGTTCAGCGCGAACTTCTTGGTCACGCTCACCGTTATCACGGCGCCATGCAGCAGCAATTGCCTGTTCAATCACAGACATCACTGTTTCTTCCGGAAGGTTCTTCTCGTCAGCAATGGTGCGCACCGCAAGGGTAAGCTGCTTTAGATTGAGTTCATCCATTTTAGTTTCCTTTCATTAAAATAAATTGTCCTGGTAGTAAAAAATCCGACCTGCCGGCCGGAATGTACTAACGTAAGTATAGCAAGTCTACTAGGTATTAGCAAGTTTTTAGCACTTCGCGCATTACCCCCTCTTCACTATCAGTCACCCAGAGCGAGTACTTATACTTCACCGCTACTTGCCGTTCTACATATTCACAGCGGAATGCTTTATTCTTCGGTAGCCATGTTGCTGCGTCGGCGTCACCCTTTTGTTGATTAGCCGGACCGTCAGAGGCAAGTAAATTTAAGGGGTCATTTGCCAACTCAACCCGCTTTTCTTTTGAAAGATTCTGCGCGCCTTTTTGCCAAGCATCAGATAATGCTACGACGTGGTCAATCTGTACAGTGGCCGAATTTGACCGATCAAAGTAAATAACATTGCCGGTATATGGGTCGTCAAGCACACCAGATTGAACAGTGCATTCATCTTTCATGACACTATCCTTTAGGTCACGGTGGAGAATCACTTGGCGCACGCTACAACCTTGGATCTTCCCCCAGCCATTGCCAAACTCCGTCCGCGCATAGCCCGTTTTTGGTGCGCGCCCCTTCACGGACAGTGCGTCAAGCATTGTCAGTGAGTCTTGGGCACCTTCCGTCTTTGCTTTGTTGGAATCATGGGGTATAACCTTCTCCCAAAGTGGTGCAAAAGTATCGTGAAGAAAATCCTGGAAGACAATGGGCGCAGAGAAAATGAGCGTCAAAAATGCCGCCATTGCAATCAACACCACAACTGCCCTCCGTCGTCTCATAGCCTTATTTTACTACGCCAAAATGCTACAATAGAAAGTATGACTCAGCTTTTACAACTATCTCAGATTTTCCTACCAAGCAATTATGAACTCTCCCTTGCCATAGATCACGCTTCCAAAAACTTCACCGGTGTTGTAACGATTAACGGCGAGTTGATGCAAGAATCTTCGTATCTTCCGCTTCACTCTAAAGACCTCGTGATTGAAAGTGTTATTTTTGACGGCAAGACGGCTGAATTTTCTCACCATGAAAACGACGAGCTCCATATTACCCACAAAGATGTTCATATGGGCACCCATACGGTTGTGATTACATTTAGCGGCACTGCAACCGATGCCATGCATGGTATGTATCCCGCTTACTTTGAGCACGAAGGTGATAAGAAGCATCTTATTGCTACCCAATTTGAAAGCCACCATGCACGCGAGGTATTTCCCTGTGTTGACGAACCCGCCGCAAAGGCAACTTTTGATGTAACGCTTACAACAATTCCTGAAATCACTGTGCTTGGAAATATGCCGATTAAGACGCAGTCGCAGGAAAACGATAAGCTCATCACTACTTTTGAAACGACGCCAAAAATGAGCACCTATCTGCTTGCTTGGGTGATAGGCGAAATGCATAGCAAAACTGCCACTACAAAAAACGGCGTCGAGGTGAACGTATGGGCAACTCCGGCACAGAAGTCGGAGAGTCTCGATTTTGCGCTCGACATCGCTACGCGCTCTATTGAATTTTACGATGAGTATTTTGACACCCCCTATCCTCTGCCAAAATCAGATCACGTAGCCCTTCCGGATTTCTCAAGTGGCGCCATGGAGAACTGGGGTCTCGTTACCTACCGCGAAATTGCACTGCTTGCAGACCCTGCAACGAGCAGTATTTCGAGTCGACAATACATTGCGACCGTTATTGCTCATGAGCTCGCCCACCAATGGTTTGGCAACCTTGTGACTATGAAGTGGTGGAATAACCTTTGGCTCAATGAAAGCTTTGCAACACTTATGGAATATATCGCTGTTGATGCGCTTCACCCAGAGTGGAACATTTGGCTTGATTTCGCTTCAAATGAAAGCATTATGGCGCTCCGCCGTGACGCCATCGATGGCGTGCAGTCTGTCCAAATGGACGTGAATCACCCAGACGAAATCAGTACGCTTTTTGACGGCGCAATTGTATACGCAAAGGGCGCTCGCCTCCTTCACATGCTTCGCCAGTACATTGGCGATACGGCCTTCCAGGTAGGACTCAAAGAGTACTTCACTCAATTCGCCTACGGCAATACAGAGGGCGATGACCTATGGAATGCACTCGGCAAAGCAAGTAGCAAAGATATCGTTAGCATGATGAATACCTGGATCAGCCAGCCTGGGTACCCAGTCCTTGATGTCACAAGTGATGCAGATCAAAATATCACACTTACGCAGAGCCAGTTCTTTATTGGCAAGCACGAACCGTCAAACCGGCTTTGGCCAATTCCGCTTAACTCATCATGCTCAGAAATGCCAGAAATCTTGAGTGAGCGCGAAGTGACAATTCACCGCCACCACGATACACCTCTTCAATTTAATGTGGGGGCGGCATCGCACTTTATCACCCACTACAGCCCCGAACTCTTAGAGCGTCTTCTTGGCAAGGTTAAGGAAGGTACAATGACCGAGGTAGATCGTCTCAGCCTTCTTAATGACATGACACTTCTTGCCCGTGCCGGACGCATTGCGAGCGCAGAGCTCCTCCCGATCCTTGAAGCATACGAAAATGAAACAAGTGAACCGGTATGGGGAATCATCTCCCTCGCACTTGCAGAACTCCGTAAGTTTGTCGAGACCGATGAAGAAGCCGAGAAAGCACTCCGTGCACTTTCTGCTAAGATTGCACGCAAGCAATACGACACGCTCGGATGGGAGTCGCAACCAAATGAAACAGCAGAGACTGAAAAACTGCGCGGTACTATCATTAGTCTGATGCTTTACGGTGAAGATGCCGCGGCAATTGCCGAAGCTCAGCGACGCTTTAAGGAAAACAGCCTTGAAGCACTCAACCCAGAACTCCGTTCTGTCATCCTTAGTAGTGTCGTGCGCCATGATACTACAGGAGAAATCACCGAGCATCTTATTGAGGCGTACACGGCTACACAGGACGCAGAGCTTGCACAGGATATCTGCCTCGGACTAACGAGCTCTCGTTCAGAAGAAGATATCGCGACACTCTTAAAGAGCATCACCGACAGTACAATCGTACGACCACAAGACGTCGCGCGCTGGTTTGCATACCTGATTCGCAACCGCTACGCCCGTACGGCTGCATGGAATTGGCTCACGAGCCACTGGCAGTGGATTGAGGAAACCTTTGGCGGAGACAAGAGCTACGATTACTTCCCGCAGTATGCAGCTTCAGGGCTCATGACGGCAGAGCAGTTCGCCGAGTATAAGGCTTTCTTCGAGCCCATGCTTGCTAATGCATCACTTTCACGCGTCATTACGCTTGGTAGTACCGAGATTGAGGCGCGCGTTATGCTTATTGAGAATGATGGACCGGCAGTTATTGAAACACTGAAGTCCCTCTAGCCAACTAATCAATTTTCATCCATTGAATAGTTGCGTCGTCCACAAGACCAGTGGCAAGATATGCAGGAGTGTCGCGAGTTTTATTAGCCAGATAGAGCTCAGCGGCAAACTTCATTTGCTGTAGTTTTTTGGGTGTAATTGCAGCCACGCTTCCGCCGAAATCGTCATTCTTTCTGTATTTCACTTCTGTAAAGTAGAGTTTGCCGTCCTGTTCTGAAATAATGTCAATCTCACAGAACCGGGTGCGCCAATTACGCTCAATAATAGTATGTCCTAAGTCTTTAAGGTGGTCTACTACGACATTTTCCGCAGCATCCCCAATCTGTTTTGTTGTAACAACTGCGGTTTCAGTGTCGACGTATTTCTTTAATGGCCCGAAACTCAATCTATGCAGTGGCGTCACAC
Source organism: Candidatus Saccharibacteria bacterium TM7i (assembly GCA_025349965.1). Taxonomy (GTDB): domain Bacteria; phylum Patescibacteriota; class Saccharimonadia; order Saccharimonadales; family Saccharimonadaceae; genus Microsaccharimonas. The sequence goes on along the minus strand of CP075337.1, from coordinate 318,675 downwards.
CAAGTAGTTCAATTGCAGCCCTGTGCTTTTCCGTGCCATAGCCCGCATGAGCACCAAATGAATACCCCGGATACGTAGCGTCTTGCGCTTCCATGAATCTATCACGCGCTACTTTTGCAATGATTGATGCCGCGCTTACCGCTGGAATCAGCCCGTCAGCTTTTGGCATTGTTTCAACATACTTCCCTTTTGGCGTATCGCTCAAGAAGTTGATTGTTCCGTCAATGATAATTTCATCATAAGCTATCTTTGCTTCGTCCACGGCTTTGACGGCACGAATTGTTGCAAGACGAAGTGCAGCACTCAGCCCTAATGAATCAAGCTCATCAGCCGAAACCCATCCCAGTCCTGTAGCCGAAGCTTTTTCTAAGATTTCAGGCTCAAGCGCTTCACGTTTTTTCTTGGTAAGTTGCTTGCTGTCATTAAGCCCTTCAATCTGGGCATCACCCAGCACTACCGCACCAACGACAAGTGGACCCGCCCAAGGTCCGCGACCAACTTCATCAATCCCAAGTATCATGTACTTATTGTAACAAAGAAAAACGCCCCGAATTCACGGAGCGTTTTTAGTTATTGAGAGATTTACTTCTCTTCAGCCGGAGTTTCAGTAGCTTCTTCAGCCTTTGGAGCCTCTTCCTTTACTTCAGGAAGTGTATTTACACCCTCACGGTCAAACTTAACCGCTTTAAGACGAGCACTCTTACCGCTACGGTTACGGAGGTAAGAAAGGAAGTTACGGCGAACCTTAGCACGACGTGTAATCTCAATCTTCTCTACGAGTGGGCTGTGAATAAGGAAGCTCTTTTCAACACCAACACCGCTTGCAATCTTGCGTACAGTAATACGTGCAGTGTGTGACTTCTGACGGTCAACACGAATAACAACACCTTCAAATACCTGAACGCGCTCTTTGTTACCTTCTTTAATTTTCTGGTGAACACGTACCGTGTCGCCACTCTTCGCAGTAACAACTGCAGCCTTGCGCTGTTCGTTGTTTACCTTTTGGATAAGTTCAAAACTCATGATTTTCCTCTAATTTAGTGTCTCGGCGTACCTCTGGTCGGCCACGTAGTTGTATTGCTACGGCTCCGCACCATCTCACCTCAGACGGTTACTATATACAATCAGTTACGTATTATAGCACGTTTATGGTAGAATTGAAAGAGTTAAACAGGTGCGGGTAAGGGTGCTTGCTAATTAAATAACGCGGTTAATTTCATCGAGCGTTGTCTCGCCGCGAAGTGCAGCTAGTACTCCATTTTCAAGTAGCGTCACCATACCTCCTTCACGGGCGGTCTTTTCAATTACTTCGGCATGCACGTCAGATACATCACCGCGAAGAAATTTCTGGATCTCTTCCGTAAGAACAAGTTGCTCCATAACAACCATACGGCCGTTATAGCCAAACGGTGAGTTTTCACTTGCGACAGGTCGCCATAGCTTTATAGCATCAAGATCCGGCTTTTCAACATGATCCGGCAAGTCTTTCAAGGTATCCCTAATCCATTGCTTCGTTGCTTCATCCGGTTCATACTCTTCTTTGGTGTCATCATCAAGCCGCCGAACAAGACGCTGTGCAATGACGAGGCGAATTGCTGTGCTAAAAATTGGATTTACACCAATAAGATCGATCATACGACTAAATGCGGCAGAGGTGTTGTTGGCATGGAATGTAGATAGTACAAGATGCCCCGTGATTGATGCTTGAATTGCCGTACGCGCCGTATCAGCATCACGGATCTCACCCACCATCACAACATCAGGGTCAAGACGGAGTACCGAGCGCAGGTGATCTGCAAAGCTTTGCCCACCTGTAGTATCGACGGGGATTTGTGTTACTCCAGGAACACCAAATTCGACTGGGTCTTCCAGTGTAATGATCTTGCGATCGGTCGTATTGAGTGCGCTGATCATACTGTAGAGGGTGGTCGACTTACCACTTCCTGTCGGACCAACCATGAGCACCATTCCACGCGGATGGCTAATTACCTCATCTATCTCTGTTCGTTCTCGTTCAGCAATACCAAGACGGTCGAGATTAAGCATCGACTCATCGTAGTTAAAGAGACGGATTACCGCATCTTGCCCGTACATAGTCGGAACCGTCTCAATACGCATATTAAGAATGCGAGATCCGTCCTGATCTTGAATCTCTTTTTGCATATGTCCCGACTGTGGCTCGGTTGACGCCGTCGAAAGGTTTGCAAGCGACGCCAACGTACCCAGAATAATACGGTACCTGTCTTGATCTAGGGTCGCAACAGGGTGAAGCGCACCGTCAACACGCAGACGAATCCTAATAGTATTCCGTTGGTTTTCAATGTGGATATCGCTCGCACCGAGCTGGTCGGCCTGCGTAATAAGATAATCAAACAAATCGTCCGTACCGACACTGTTGAGTGTCTTGCTTACTTGATCAATCGTTTCACTGTCGCCCTCGTTTGCAATCTTAATGTCATCATAGGTGACTACGACTGGAGGATCGTAACGAAGCATAAAGGCACGGAAACCGTATTGGCTAATGAGATGGAAAAGCACCGCATGCGCGCGTTCTGCATACTTATCTTTTATCTCTTTAAGGAGCGACTGTGGAGTTTGTGTTGTAATACCAAACTCCCAAGGATGCGAGTCATCACCTTCAATAAGCGGAACAATACGGCTCTTGTGCATCTCTTTAACATCAAGCACATCCTCTAGTAGTGGAAGTGTTTCTTCGATTGGGCGCGTATCAAGATACGACATCCCTAGAATCGCAGCACGTTTTTGTGTACTCTGCTCGTCTACGTCACGTGCCTGTGCTTGTATTTTTTGTTCGTCCATTGCTTTTATAGTACCAAAAAACGTAAGCATTTTATAGCGTAAATCTATTAACATATCGAAAACGATATAAGTGCTATAATGCATATATCATGCCCGAGATAATCGTTATTGCCCATAATATCCGCTCAACCCACAACGTTGGGGCGATTTTTAGAACCGCCGAGGGCTTTGGGATTTCTAAAATAATCTTAAGTGGCTATAGCCCCTACCCGCTTTTAACAAATGGAGCCAAAGATACTCGCCTTCCGCATATTGCTGAAAAGCTTCATAAACAAATTCATAAAACTGCGCTTGGTGCCGAGGAAATTGTACCGTTTGAGTACGTTGATACGCCAGACTTCTCCCAGTTACGATCTGACGGATTTACTATTGTGGGACTTGAGCAAGCGCCAACAAGCATCCTGCTTCCTGAATACAGTACGCCAGAAAAGATTGCACTTGTTTTAGGCGAAGAAGTGGAAGGAATTCCAAAGGAAATACTTGAGCAGTGCGAGGATATTATTGAAATCCCCATGAAGGGAAAGAAAGAGTCATTTAACGTGAGCGTTGCAGCAGGCGTGGCGCTCTATGAGCTCTCCGTACACTAAGTGTACTTATTTCAGCGCAACCGCATCCTCGCCCAAAATCTTCACCAAACGCCCCACGAGCTCATCGCTCCCATCTACGCGGAATGGCATCTTAATTGCAGATTGCTTATCGGGACCAAGTACCAACACCATATCGCACAGTCCGGGGAAGAGCGCGCAAATTTGCTTCACCTTCATCAACCCTTCTTGGTCTTCAGGATTCTTTACGTGTACGTAGACAGTCTTTAGCTCTTCGGCAACCGGCGGTGGACCGACTGGCCTTGAACTTACAGAAGCTCCCGGCCCAGCAGCCGCTGAACCACCAGTATTTGAGCCGCCGCCATTACCGCCCCAGTTACCCCTTCCGCCATTACCACCGCCCGGCTTGCGCTTTACAAGTGGCACCTTGCCCGCCTTTGGCTTCTCCATTGCACGGCCTGTCGACTCATACGTGCGAAGCTCCTCTTCGTCAACCGGCTGAATATCATCGGCAATTAACTTCACATCACTCGTAAGATTTCCATCACGATCCCGCGCCGATACCTTACCGGAAACACGCACCACAGCGTCTTGCATAAGCTTAGCGCCAACTTGCTCGTAAAGATTCGGGAAGACAATCACCTCAGCCTCGCTTGTCTTATCTTCAAGTTTCACGAATGCCATTTTCGTGCCACTCTTTGTTACGATTGTGCGCACAGCCGAAACAAGCCCACCAATAGTAAGCGCCTTGCCGTCAATATCTTGTGTCATTTCCGTCAACGGCACGGTCTGCTCTTGGAAGTATGCATCGTAGTTATCGAGAGGGTGAGCGCTAATATAGAGCCCCAGAAGCTCGCGCTCCCATGTCAAGCGCTCTTGATCAGTGTGCTTTACTGGCGCTGGAGTCAGCGAAACGGTCGGCTGCATAGAAGGAGCCGCCTCTGCAAGCACTCCAAATAAATCCGTCTGCCCGCTTAATGCTTCTTTTTGTAGTTTTGAAGCAAACGCCTGAATTGTCTCAAGGTTGAAAAGAAGGTCAGAGCGATCACCCATACTATCAAATGCTCCAGTGCGAATCAGCGACTCCCAAGCTTTTTTATTTACCTTGCGAGTTGAAACACGCTTGGCAAAATCTTCAACATTAAGAAATTTTCCATCGCGATCACGCGCTTCAAGGATCTCCTCAACCACACCAACACCAACACCCTTTACAGCCGCCATGCCAAAGCGAATCTCTTTCTTACCCGGCACGACCGCGAATTCAACGTAACTTTCATTTACATCTGGCGAGAGTACCTTGATGCCCATGTGCTTACATTCGGTCATCTCAATCGCAAGTCGCTCGGTATCGTCTGCGTCACTCGTCATAAGCGCCGCCATAAATGCCTCTGGGTAATGCGCCTTAAGATATGCGGTCCAGTACGAAATAAGCCCGTAGCAAGCGGCGTGGGATTTATTGAAACAGTAGGCTGCAAAGTCTTCGAGCTGCTTCCAGAATACTTCCATATCCTCACGCTTGGCTCCAGACCCCTCAACAGCACCATCAATAAAGCGTTCCTTCATTTTTGCCATTGTTTCAACTTGTTTTTTACCAATAGCCTTACGGAGCGTGTCTGCCTCCCCCCCTGTAAATCCAGAAAGTTCGCGAGAAATCTGCATCACCTGCTCTTGATACACCAAGACGCCGTACGTCGTACTGAGTGCATTTTCCATCTTCGGGTGCATATAAGTAATTTCTTTTTCACCATGCTTGCGCTTAATAAAGTCGTCGATGAACTGCATTGGACCCGGACGGTACAATGCCACCATGGCCACGATATCCTCAAACACCGTCGGCTTAAGCTCTCGGAGATATCGCTTCATTCCGGCAGATTCAAGTTGGAAGACCCCAGTCGTATCTCCACGCTGGAAGAGCTCATACGTTACGCTGTCATCAAGAGGGATGTCGCCAAGATCTATCGTAACCCCATTCACTTTTTTAATGATACGGAGCGCATTATTAATAATAGAGAGGTTAGAGAGACCCAAGAAGTCCATCTTGAGGAGTCCAAGCTCTTCAACCTGTCCCATTGGGAATTGCGTTGCCGGCACACCCTTCTGCGACATTTCAATTGGAAGGAACTTCACAATGTCATCCGGTGCAATCACCACACCGGCAGCATGCACACCATGGCTACGAATCGTCCCTTCAAGCTGAATAGCAAAATCAATCACCCGTTTTGCAGTAGGGCTATTCTCATACTCCGCCTTCAAATCAGCATCTTCAACAATACTTACCGCCAAGGGAATGTGGCGCCCCTGTACTGGCTGTGGCACAAGTTTCGCAATACGGTCAGACTCACCATACGGCACCTGAAGCACACGAGCAACGTCACGGACGGCCGCGCGAGCTGCCATGGTACCGAATGTTACAATATTTGCCACACGCTCAGTGCCATATTTTTCAGTACAATACTGAATCACTTCGTTGCGACGCGTATCTTGAATATCGATATCCACATCTGGCATAGAGATACGGTCAGGGTTCAAGAAACGCTCAAAGAGGAGGTCATATTTGAGCGGGTCAAGCTCTGTAATACGAGTTGCATAGGCCACAATAGACCCGGCCGCAGATCCACGACCCGGACCAAAGATAATTCCCTGATTTTTACCCCAGTTAATAAAGTCCTGGACGATCAAGAAGTACCCGTTGAAGCCCATGCGGTCAATGACACCGAGCTCGTAGTCGGTTCGCTCAAGCACGTTTTCTGGAATGATTTTACGAGCCTCTTCAACCGTAAGCTTCTCGGAATCTTCCAAAGTTTTCACTTCATCACAATAGCGCCACGCGAGCCCCTGGAAGACGAGTTCATCGAGATAGGTCTTTTCATCGTGACCTTCTGGAGTTGGAAAGGTTGGAATAAGAATACCACCCAGCTCAATACTGACATCACAACGATCAGCAATCAACTTCGTGTTGCGCACGGCTTGCGGGTTTGTTTTACCCCACCGTCCAATAATATCCTTCGGATCAGTCACGTGCAGTTCAAAATCCTTCAGAGACATGCGCTTTTCGTCACTCAAAAATGAGCCCGTACCAACACAGAGAAGGATTTCATGCGCGTCTTGGTCATTGTGAGTCAAGTAGTGCCCATCACTGGAAACAACCATTGGAATATCGAGCTCTTGAGAAATTTGCTCGAGATACTTGTTAATCTTTACCTGCACGTCCCATGGAGACGGAGCATCTGGATGTCCATGGTCTTGAAGCTCGAGATAATACCTATCGCCAAAAACGCTCTTATACCATGCGGCGATTGACTTTGCTTCTTCGTAATTATCGGCGCGAAGATTCTCTCCAACTTCACCACTTGCACACCCAGAAAGAATAATAAGGCCTTCGTTATATTTCTCTAATAGTTCATGGTCGATACGAGGCTTGTAGTACATACCTTCAAGATTAGCGGTCGTACTGAGCTTCATCAGATTCTGGTAGCCTGTATTATTCATAGCGAGAATAATAAGGTGATACCGAGCTTTGTCTTTTTGAGGGTCGCGGTCGTGACGGCTACGAGCAGCTACGTACGCCTCCATTCCCAAGATTGGCTTAATGCCCGTATTTTGTGCTGATTTATAAAAATCAAGAACACCAGAGAGAGTTCCGTGGTCAGTAATAGCAGCGGCTTCCATACCCATTTCCTTAGCAAGCTCCACGAGCTTTGGAATCTTACTCAAACCGTCAAGCAAGCTATGTTGCGTATGGTTGTGCAAGTGCACGTAATCTGAAACCTTTAACTCCACATCCGCAGATGTCTGTACCGCCTCCTCTGTCATATCAATAGTATATCCCAATCTCCCCTTACTGGTCTGTAGTAAAATTTACGCCCGAAGGCGACCTCATTATGCTCTGCCGTGTTTTACGATATCAACGATGTACTGAATAAATTCACCAAATACACCCGGTACATCGGTGAGCAACGAAAGGATGCTCACGACAACCGCCACAACAATAGTACCGCCAATAACACTGCCTACTCCGAAGAAAATACCACGGAAAAAATTCGCCCAATACACCTGCGCACGCGATTTATGGAAATCATAAAAAAGCTGCTCAATAATGTCTTTACGCGCGCCAGTCTCTACATCCGCCTGAACTTTACGTGCAATCTTTTTTGTCATATTCTTAGTAGTCCGCACTGCTTTTTGAGCACTATTCGGTTGAGTATCCTTATTCTTAGCCATGAGAGGCTATTATTTCTTCGCTACAGGTGGTTTTTTAGCAAACCCCTTACGAGCACCGTCAACAGCCTGCTCAACACGGCCCTTGAATTCTTCGACACGCTCGGTCGTATCTTCCTTGACGTCTTTGGCCTTTTGTGCGACTTCATGTGCAGCAGATTCAGCCTTTAGCTTTACGTCATGCGCAGTCTTTGTTGTTACATCACGGACTTTTCCAGCCTCGTCGGACACAACTTCTTTTACATGCTCGCCTGCTTTTTTAAGGTCCTTACGCGTTTCTTTACCACTCTTTGGCGCAGTAAGAATACCCGCTACAAAACCCGCAGCCGCTCCAATGAATGCTCCTAGTGCAATTTTACCCTTCGCCATTATTTCTTCCCCTTCTTATTACTATTCTTAGTGAATTTCTTCACATATCGCGCCACCATTTCTGCAACAAACACAGGCGATGCCAAACGCGATACACCCACAACAGCAGAATCAATATGATCAACGGTATTCTGCGCGGTTTTTGTGAGATTTTTTATTTGGATGGAAAGGCGGATGAGATAGATACCCAAAATAATTGATACAATCAAGAACACCGCCAATACACTCGATACTATAATGACCAGAATTTCTGCCGCAGTACTCATGTGCAATCCCCTTTACGGTATAGGTTTATTCTATCTATAGTATATAACCCTTTAGGTTACTGCGCAAGCCGCCCCTTAAGGTAGTCGGTGAGTTCTGCGCCATATTCATCACTTTCAAGCGCGAGGTCAATCACTGCCTTGATGTACTTTAGCTGGTCACCGGTATCATGCCACACGCCATCAATAAAGTAGCCGTTCACGCCACCCGCTTCAGCAAGCTCGTTTAAACTGTCCGCCAGACCAATCTCACCGCCCTTGCCTACCTTTTCTTGTTCGAGATACTGCCAAATTTCAGGTGTTAGCAGATAGCTTCCAACCGATGCAAATGTTGAAGGTGTATTTTCAGCGCCAGGCTTTTCTTGCAACCCACCAAGTTCAAAGAGTCGATCCGAAATTTCATTTTTCAAAATTGCCATGCCATATTTGTCAGCATCCTTTTTCTCAACCTCGATGAGCGAAATAACCGACTTCCCTGTCTTTTCATACGCCTCTTTGAGTTGAATTGGCCACGGCGACTCGCTCCGGAAGAAATCATCTGCAAAAAATACGAAAAACGGTTCATCGTCATTAATAAGATGGCGTGCATTTAGAATCGGGCGAGCATTCCCCTTGGGAGAGCCCTTTTGGCGTAAATACACAAAATTTGCAAGCTCCGCGATACGCTTAATTTCATCCGCTTTGTCATACTTCCCCTTCTCACGAAGCTCGGCTTCAAGTTCATCACTCCTGTCGAAGTGGTCCTCAATTGCGCGCTTTGTACTACCCGTAACAATGATGATTTCCGTCACGCCGGCAGCGACAGCTTGCTCAACAATAACCTGAATTACTGGACGGTCAATTAAAGGCAACATCTCTTTTGGCATTGCCTTTGTTTGCGGCAGGAATCGTGTTCCTAGCCCTGCTGCACAGATGATTGCTTTTGTTGGTTGCTTCATACCATCTCCTCCTTTAGACGAGTTAATAGACCATCGTACTCGTTTTCGCCAAAATGTGTCGTATCAACAGGGATGGTCATAAATCCAGAAAGTGCCCGATTACTCCGCTGGGATGCTTCTGCATCCTCTTGAGTGAAACTCTCAGCGTCTCCATGACCAACATGGCGTGAACCGTCTATAACTCTCCTGCGAAAACGCTCAATCTGTACGGCCGGGTCGCAGAACGCATGCAGCTGAATAACCCGCTCTGGCTTAATGATTTTGGCGATATCGTCAAGCGCAAACTGCGATTCGAGTGGCGATTCAATTATGACAGTCTGTCCAGCGCGAAGATACTCATCAGCCGCTACATACATGGAGCGAATGGCAATTCTTCCATAAAGTTTCGTTTCTTCATTGGAGTGGGGCGCACCCCACTGTTCATAAAGCATTTCCTTGAGCGCGTCTTTTGAGATACACCGCAATGATAAATCTTTGGCCAGCTTATATGAAAGAGTCGTCTTACCAACGCCGGGCGCACCTTGAATGATTACAAGATAAGGTCCGGCGCTCACCTTACAGCCTTTCTCGGATCAACTTCTGGGCCATCGCCGGATTCGCTTTTCCTTGCGACTTCTTCATGATTTGCCCCACAAGGAATCCAACAGCCTTGTCATTGCCAGCCTTAATATCTTCGACCGCCTTTTGGCTTGCCGGGTCGGCCAGCACTTCGTCGACGATTGCCGCTACTGCACCTTCATCACTTACCTGAAGAAGGTTTTTATCTTCAGCAATCTTTCGAGGATTGGTCGCTCCGTCAACTAGCGCGTTAAAGAGTTCAACGGCAGCGTTTGAGTTAATCTCATTCTTCTCAGCCATTTCAGCAAGCGTAAGCAAGTCTTGAATGCTTGGCATCTTTACATCACCCTCGGTCTCTTCAGGACTTAAATTGCTTGCAATCCAATTCGCAACACGCTTTCCAGCCGGAGCACCACCCCTAGCCAGTACTTCCGAGGCAATCTCAGCATACTCTTGACGAGACATAATCTTCCCAATTACTGAGCTATCCACACCAAGAGCTGAAAATTCTTCACGGTACTGTGGCGGGAGTTTTGGCACTTGCGCTTGAATCTGCTCAATCTCTTCATCAGTCAAGACGATTGGTGGAATATCGGCATCTGGCATGTAGCGATAGTCTTGCGCATCTTCCTTAGAACGCTGACTCGTCGTTACCTGCTTGTCATCATTCCAACCGCGAGTTTCCTGCACTACCTGTCCACCGTTTTCAATAAGTTCAACTTGACGTTTAAATTCAAACTCGGCTGCACGCTCAACACTACGGAATGAATTAAGATTCTTCACCTCAGCACGCTTACCAAGTTCGGTAGCGCCCTTCTTGGCAACAGAAATATTAACATCAAAGCGCATGTTGCCATGATAGAGATCGCCATGGGTAACACCCGCGTATGTCATGAGACGATACAACTCAGTTGCATACGCACGCGCAGCGGCAGCAGAGTGAATATCCGGCTCGGAAACAATCTCAATAAGCGGTGTACCAGCACGGTTAAGGTCAACAAGGCTATACCCACTAAAGTGAGTCAGCTTACCAGCGTCCTCTTCCATATGTGCGTGATGAACGCGAACCCGAACTGATGAACCATCTTCAAGTGGCGCATCAATAAATCCTTCAAGAATAATCGGGTGGTACATCTGACTGGTCTGGTAGCCCTTTGGAAGATCTGGATAAAAGTAGTGTTTGCGGTCAAACCGGCTCACACGTGCAATATCGGCATTCAATGCCTTACCAGCCTTGATGGCAAGATTAACCGCCTCACGGTTGAGTACCGGAAGCATTCCCGGAAGTCCAAAGTCAATTGGCGCAACTTTACTATTCGGCTCGGCATCACGAGCATCATTATCCGCTGCACTAAAAAGCTTTGTCTTGGTTGCAAGCTGAACGTGACACTCAATCCCGATTGTCATTTCATATGTATCTAAAATTTCTTGACTTATCATACGCTACTCCTACAAAGCTCCAACATCTTTCAATCCCTGACGAAACGCAGCTAGGGCGCGACGTGCTTGATCATAATTCATACTTACATCGGTTTCGTGTGCCAATTTATTGCGAATCTTATGTGCCGTCCAGACGGTTTGCGCATTTGACCATTTATCTTGATAACTCTTCATACGCTCACCCATCGTCTCGCCCTTCACACCACGTTCGCGCAGCGCTTTATCAAGCAGCTTGTCGGCATTCAGAATACACACCGTGTAGCTGTGAGGTTCTTCACGCTTGAGCTGTGATTCAATAGAAAGCCACTGACTCCGGTAATAGTCTTGCTTCAAGCCTTTCGGAGCGTGACGAGAAAAGGAAATAATCGCAAATAGAATTCCGCCGGTAATTAATACGGCTGCCAAAAAGAAGATGATTGATGTCGCCTGATCCATTACCTACACACTCCTTTTTGCGAATGCAAGGAGTTCGGCATCTGATTGACGCTGTCCGATAATCTGCACGCCAACTGGAAGCCCCTCGCTAGTAGCGCCCGCCGGAATACTTACAGCTGGAAGCCCGGCAAGACTCGCAGGAACAGTCATAATATCAGCCATATACATCTTTACTGGATCATCACTGTTTTCACCAATCTTAAAGGCTGGATCTGGAGCAACCGGACCAATCAAGAAGTCATATGATTCAAAGGCCTTGTTGAACTCATTAATAAGAAGTGTGCGAGCCTTCTGTGCCTTAAGGTAATACGCATCGAAATAGCCACTCGACAGTACGTAGCTTCCAATAATAATGCGGCGTTTGTTCTCAGCCATAAACCCTGCCTCACGCGAAAGCCCATACACCTCGTCAAGCGAAGATGCCTCGGGAGAACGCGCTCCATAGCGAACACCGTCATAGCGCGCAAGATTGCTACTAATCTCCGCCGGCACAACAATATAGTAGGTTGGTAGTGCATACGCAAGCATTGGAAGACTCACCTCACCCACCTCTACACCCTGCGCCTTTAGCGCCTCAACATACACCTCAGTCGCCTTGCGAACTTCAGGATTGACCGCGTCTGACATAAATTCTTTAATTACCGCAACGCGTTTTGTCTGACTTTCCTGCTTTGGTGCAAAGAAATCTGGAAGCGTTGTCATGTCGCGTGAATCACGACCACTCATAATATCCATCACGAGCTCAGCGTCATCAACTGTTGAGCTTAAAACACCAATAGTGTCTGTACTACTCGCCATAGCAACAACACCAAAGCGGCTTACCGTGCCGTAGGTTGGTTTTACACCAACAACACCATTGAAACTGGCTGGCTGACGAATAGAACCACCCGTGTCTGTACCGAGTGCAAACGGAACAATACCGAGCGCGACCACCACCGCGGAGCCACCAGAGCTTCCTCCGGCAACACGTGTTTCATCATGAGCATTCTTAGTTGGCCCAAAAGCAGAATTTTCCGTGCTTCCACCATGCGCAAAAGCATCAAGGTTTGCCTTACCAATACAAATCGCACCTTCAGTCTCAAGCTTTTCAATTGCCGTTGCCTGAATTGGCGCTTCAAAGTTTTTTAAGAAATCAGAAGCGACGGTTGTTGTATCGCCAAGCGTAAGAAAATTATCTTTGGCAATAAATGGCACACCAGCAAGACGCCCGGTAATTTCGCCAGCATCAACTTTTTGCGCACGCTCTAGTGCGCGCGTTTCACTCAGTGAGATAAGTGCGTTAAACGACTCATTTTCACGCGCGGCACTTAATGCCTTTTTAACATTTTCTACTGCAGACGTACCTAAGAAATCAGAAATCATTACCATAGAGCTATAAAACCTTCGGAACTTTAATTTGATGAGCTAACGTGTCTGGCGCCAATTCAAGCAGTGCTTCACGCTCAAGCCCGTATGTGTCGACATCATCGCTTCGCCATACATTCTCAAGGTCGGTTACTTGATAGGTGGGCGCAACGCCATCAGTATTGAGCTCAGAGAGTTGCTCAACATAATTTAGAATGTTTTTAATATCTTCAGTGAGAGATGTAGCTTCATCATCAGAAAGCTGCAAACTACTTAATTGTGCAAGACGTTGCACATCTGCGGTGGTAATGTCTGTCATAGTATATAGTATACTATAATTTCATCTTAATTTCGCCGATGAGGTCGCGCAGCTCGGCAGCTTTTTCAAACTCGAGATTCGCACTCGCAAGGTCCATTTGAGCAGTAAGGTCTTTGATGAGTCCGCCATATTCGTCAACGGGAATCTTCTTAAGATCAAGTTTCGGCTTGTCATCTTCCTTCTTTGGAATAATCGCACGAAGACCTTCATCGATCTCTTTAGCAACACTTGTTGGTGTAATACCATGCTTTTCATTGTAGGCAGTCTGGATACTGCGTCGTCTATCGGTTTCACTAATGGCACGGTTCATTGAGTCGGTGCGCTTATCCGCGTACATAATCACCTTACCCTCAACGTGTCGAGCAGCACGACCAATAATCTGAATAAGCGCACTCTCGCTACGCAGGAATCCCTCCTTATCGGCATCAAGAATAGTAATAAGACTTACTTCAGGCAAATCAAGCCCTTCGCGGAGCAGATTAATTCCAACCAAGACATCATATACACCCGACCTGAGATCGCGCAGAATATCACTTCGCTCTAGAGTGTCTACTTCGCTATGAATATACGCCGTTTTAATGTCTAGTTCTTGTAGGTAGGTGGTGAGGTCTTCTGCCATACGTTTAGTGAGCGTTGTCACGAGGACACGCTGATGCTTATCAACACGCTCGCGAATTTCAGCAATCAAATCATCCACCTGCCCCTCTGTTGGGCGGATCACAATCTCCGGATCAATAAGTCCGGTCGGCCGAATCACCTGCTGTGCAGGCTCTGGGCTGTGTGAAAGTTCGTAGTCCGCCGGTGTCGCCGAAACATAAATTGCCTTATTAATATGACGATTAAATTCGTCGAACGTAAGCGGGCGGTTATCAAGCGCACTTGGAAGGCGGAAGCCGTGTTCAACTAGCACCTCTTTACGCGCACGGTCACCGTTATACATACCCCTCACCTGCGGTAGGGTCATGTGACTTTCGTCCACAAACAGTAAAAAGTCATCAGGAAAGTAGTCGAGAAGTGTCGCCGGTTGATCACCAGGTTCACGATTTGTCAGGTAACGGCTATAATTCTCGATACCCTTCACAAAACCAGTCTCTTCAAGCATTTCAATATCATATTTAGTGCGCTGAGCAAGACGCTGCGCTTCTAGAAGTTTTTCATGCTTTTCGAAGAATTCCATTCGCTCTTCAAATTCTTTTTTAATACCTTCAATCGCACGTGCCACTTTTTCCTTTGGTGTAACATAGTGGCTGCTCGGGAAAATAGCAACTTGCGCCGGCTCCGCCAGGATTTCACCTGTCAGTGGGTCAATTTGCGTAATGCGATCTACCTCGTCGCCAAAGAACTCAATGCGATACGCTACGTCGCTACCAGCAGGGAAAACATCAACAATATCACCACGCACCCTAAAAGTACCGCGATGAAAATCAATGTCGTTACGTTGGTACTGGATGTCAGAAAGAAGACGGACGAATTTATCCTGCTGGCGCCGCTCACCTTTCTTAACAAGAAGTGACATCTCGGCATAGTCGTCTGGCGAACCGATACCATAAATACAGCTCACACTGGCCACGATGATTGTATCGCGCCGCGTCAAAAGCGCAGTGGTAGCAGCGTGCCTGAGGCGGTCAATTTCGTCATTAATCTTACTGTCTTTTTCAATATACGTATCACTACTAGCAATATATGCCTCTGGCTGATAGTAATCAAAGTAACTCACAAAGTAATGAACTTCGTTGTCCGGGAAAAAAGCCTTAAATTCACTGTAAAGTTGTGCAGCTAGCGTCTTGTTGTGCGCCAAAATAAGTGTTGGCGCCTGACGCTGGGCAATGATATTCGCCATAGTAAAGGTCTTACCCGAACCAGTGACACCAAGTAATGTTTGCTCCTTTTCACCCTTATCTAACCCTGCTACCAATTGAGCAATAGCCGATGGCTGATCACCGGTCGGTTGATAGGCTGAATTTAATACAAAAGGAGTCTCCACCCCTCTAGTATACTCTTAATTCAACTTCTTAAGAAGACCAAAGGGTTTTGAGAATGCATCTTGATACTGCTGAAGCAACTCGGGGTCGCTCGTACACGTTGGCGAAGCGACGGAAAGCCCATACTGAACACCGTCGACATCAGTCGTCTTGGAGATCGTCGCCTTCTCGCTTTCATTTGGTGCCTCGACAATCGAAACGAAGACACCGACATCATCATTACACTTTGTGCCAATAAGCTTCTCATTGCGCAGTTCAACGTATTTCCGGCCACCACTCGCCCGCAGTACTTCATATTCAAAACCACCAACACCCTTTACGTAAGAAACCGTGAGGGATACAGGAGTAATATCAACCGTTCCGAGTGTTGCGGGATCGAGTTTTTTCGCCTCATCCTCGGCGCTCGTATCGGGCTTTGCAGGCGATTCTTCTTTTGTCGTATCACGAGCTTCTTGCCGAGGTTGATCCGAAGATGCATCCGTTGGCTGCTTAGGCTGCGTCTCTTTTGAATTAAACACTCCGGTTGCAAAAAGAATACCTATAAACACAGCAAACACCAACAGGACGATTCCTACTGCGCCGATTACTCGTTTTGTATGCCGTGTCATAACACCTCTTACTTACGGGTTTTTCTATATTCCGTATTTATATAGTTCATTATATCATCGTAATTGTCATAAATGCGGTAGAGCTCGGTATCCTCATATGAAATAACCTTGTATTTATCAAGCATCACTTCACGAATAACCGCGTCCCATGGTCGCCAGAAGTCAGACCCAACAAGCACCACCGGAACACGATCTATCTTTCCAGTTTGCATAAGCACGAGTATCTCAAATAGCTCATCAAATGTACCAAAGCCACCAGGGAAATAGACAAAAGCACTTGCGTCGAGTGTCATTGATACCTTGCGCCCAAAGAAGTGACGAAACTCAAAATTTGCCGTTGTGTAGTCATTCAACGTCTGTTCGAATGGCAACTGGATATTAAGTCCGATAGATTCACCTCCCGCCTCATACGCACCGCGATTGGCTGCCTCCATTACTCCATGTCCGCCTCCGGTAACAACCGCATATCCCTCGCGCCCCAAACGTGCGGCCAAGTCATATGCACCCTGTGTAATTTCATCGTTCTGAGGCTTGCGAGCCGACCCAAAAATGGTGACTGTTTTTTCATGTTGAGTAAGGATAGAAAATGCCTGCTCAAGCTCATCTACAACAGTGGTAAGCCGGCCCTCGGCAGCATCAATCATGCGCTTACGAAGCAGGAGATTCTTACCACTATTAACCTTCTTATTGGTATCCAACGTCTTCTTGCGTTGCGGCTTCTTTGCTACCTTAAGTAATTCTGGTGCAATCTTATCATTATCAAGTTGCTCAAGTATCTGTGAGGCAAGATTCTTTAGGCCCATATAACGAATAAATATTTCATTCCAAAGACTTTCACGGAAGTGATACGCGTATCGACCCTCGTACGTCTCTCTATTTGAGTAGGCAAAGCTCACATCAAATAAGTTAAACGCAACCGGGAATCCGTCATAATTAAGCGCGACGTAATCACGGTCCTTCCAAAACTCGAGCTCAGGATCAATCTGATAAAGTAGCTCTTCGGCGCGGCGCCAGTGAAGATCCTCTGGCTGTACGTGTGGCTCAAAGGCAACGCTACTAATTGAATCCTCTTTATGTTTCCCGAGGTACCGTTGAATAACACGCCAGTGTACACGCTTACCAGCCATTTGACCGCCCGTTCCTGGGTCAGCAATCAGTGTCTCAACGACAGTACGGCCAAAGTTCGGCTTTGTACTCTTGAGTTTGAAGAAGGTGGAGTATAGCTTCACTTCATTCATGTAGTGAAGCAGAAGCGGGAGCGTTTTAAGAACAAGTCCACGCATCTTGCGCGCCTTCATTGGTACGACAACAATCACCCCCAGCTCCTTGGTGTGCGTTACGTTATGAAGCTTCTTCTGAACAAACCCCGCAGCAAGGTCGGCGTACTTCTCTTGATTCATCTGAATAATACGAATGTCTCGCTCTTCGTAGTCGGTCGCTTTCACTGTCTTAAAGAGCTCATTGTACTCATTAAGCCATTCCGGGCCTTCAGAGAAGCGAAGCGCGGTATAGATTTCATCGAAATCTTCATTCGCAAACATCATTTCGATATCGTCATAGCCAAGCTTCTTCATGAGTTGCTTTGGCGGCATCTTGCGAAGTAGGTCCTTCGCTTTGTCGTGCTTTAAAACAAATACACGACGATTAAATTTCACGTTATTAGCAGCGTCAATCATGTACGGCACAAGATGACGAACATCTTCTGGATCATTTGCGCCAATGATCTTTGTTAGACGCTTCATATCAGTCTCAACACGCCCAAGAAGTGCTCGATACACTTCTTCACCGGTAGATGCGGCTGGATTTAGCCCTAATGCACGCATGCTGTCGTGTGCCATTTTTGTAATATCACCAATGAGCTTAACATCCGCACCAGTTCGGCCACTCACCTCTTCAAGCTGCCGAATCGACTGCGTAAATACCGGCTCCTCTGCATCAAGCAAGTCTCGTAAAAATCGTGCCATACCCCACCCCTTCTGGATTAAAATTCTTTTTCTGTTAGCGGCATATCATGGAGCTCAACGCCCTGATAGAGAATACCCTCTTTTGCGCCAATCTTCTGAACAACCGAGGTTGAATTCGCGCTTGCAAAGATAATTGCATCTTTCAAGCTGGCACCCTGCGCAAATTGACTTAAAAAGCCCGAACCGAAAGCATCACCACCACCGGTGCGGTCAATTACCGGAACATCTTCATACATACCTGCGTGTACAATCGTCTTGCCGTCTGTAGCAGTGGCGCCATTTGGACCATCGGATACAATCACAACCGGACAATATGCCTGCAAACGACGCGCAAGCTCTTCAAGTGTGTCTCCATCTACTACCATTTGCGCTTCCTCTTTATTAAGCGTCAATACGTCGATATCGGGGAGAAGTGCCTTGAGCTTATCCTTCTCTTCAAGCTCAGAGCCTGCCGGATTAAACATAATGCGAGTATTTTGCTGTACTGCATAGCTCACAATGCGCTCGAGAAGCTCCATATCACCAAGTGACGAAAGATAGACCCAGTCAGCGCCATCAAGCGCAGAGAAGTCAAAGTCTGGGCTATTTGCTTCTGGCATACTTCCCTTGTGATTAAAGATTGTTCGTTCACCACCGCTCAACATGAGAATCGCCGAGTAGCTTGAGAGGTACTGAGCGCCTTGGTAAACGCTTGCCGTATCAATACCCTCTTTGTCGAGACTCTGGAGGATAACTTCACTGGCAATATCCGTACCGAGACACCAGATATACTTGCTATGCAACCCCTGTCGCGCAAAAGTAACAGCGGCGTTTGTTGCATTTCCACCGGTGCTAAAAATAACATTATCAAGTGAGAGTTTTTGTCCAACAGGGAGACTTTCATACTGAACACCCTTGTGTTCAAACTGGGCGAAATCTTGCGAACTCTGCAAGAAAACGTCTTGTGTTGCTTTACCTATAGTAACAATTGTCGGAGATGTCACGTGTCTATACCACCGCTTTTCCAGCGCTACCAAAAGCGTTAATCTTTTCTTCAACCACAGCCTGAACTGCCGTATACACTTGTGGCATCAGTTTCACCACTGCATATTCGTTTGGATTCTCCTTGAGTACTTTTTCAAGTTCATTCCTGAAGGCAAAACGCATATCACTGTTAATATTAATCTTACTTACCCCAATACGAGCAGCTTCTTCGTAGAAATGGATTGGAGTGCCCGAACCACCATGAAGACTAATCTGGCAACTAATTGCATCACGAATCGCCTGAAGAAGCTCAAGGTCAAGAATTTTTGGTACAGGATATTTACCATGGAGGTTTCCAACTGCCGCAGCAAATGTATCAATACCAGTTGCATCAATAAATGCCTTTGAACCTTCTGGGGTAGAGAATGTCTTTTTGATTTCGTCGTAGTTGATCTCTTCGTCGTGAACATTACTACTGCCGCCAAAGTAGTGTGGCTCACTTTCAACAAGCGCACCAGTAAACTTAGCATATTCAACCACCTCTTTAGTCTTGGCGATAATTTCTTCATCAGTTGCACCGTGATTTGCCTGAGAGATATCAATATGAATAAACTCGTAGCCGGCATCAATTGCCCGCTTTGCCGCCTCTACTGACGGGCTATGGTCAAGGTTAAGGTAAATCTCAATGCCATATTCCTTCTTATAGTTATCCACCATGTCACGAACGTTCTCAAGACCAAGCGCCTTCACCTCGCCATCACTCACTTCTACGAGCACTGGAGAGTTGAGCTTCTGCGCCGCCCTACAGATAGCAATAAGTGTTTCTTGATTGTCGATATTGAATGCACCGACCGCAAAATGCTGCTGCCTCGTACGTTGCATTAAGTGACGTGCGCGCATCGTATTATCGCGAATTTCAGATATAGTAAGACCCACAGGAATCCCCCCTTTAAAATTAAGCTTTTAGCCGTTAAGTCTAGTATACCACTTATGTTTGCATGCGCGTAGTGCCATATTTATACTATAAATACCATGACCACCCCTCGCTCCGAAGCAATTATGAAATTTCGCTCACACGAATCAACCATTCGCCCACCCCAAAGCGCGGATGATATTGAAAACCGAGGTGACCACTACGCAGTACTGGCGCAAGTTATTAACACTGGGGTTTCAGAGTATTTAGATGGTGCTTCTGGATTGCAAGATACCGCGGCGGCAGAAACACTGAAGGACGTATCGGCAACACTTTCAAAGAAAATTCAAAGCTCTATCTTTGCAACACTACACTCCAAGTCATACGCCGAGCATCTTGCAAATCTTACCGCCTCGCAAACCAGGCGCGTCGCACTCGATAGAGCCAAGTGGGATACTGTTGAACTTACTATTATGGCGGGCACATCCACCTTTATTAACAGCGCTGAAGGCATTTTCCGCATGCTCAACACTACCCTAGGTACAGAAGTGGCCGCGCACACAGATAACTGGCGCATTCTTGATAAACTCGCAAAGCTTGATATTTACCGTTTTTCCGCTTACTACAATACCTATTTGACACAACCTGACAATTGGACGCACGCTCTTGAACACCTTGAGTCATCACGCTCAGGTGGCATTGAGTTTGTGGCCGGATACCCCAATAACGCCGAGGTACCCGTCGCGGTCACGCAAAAAGATCGTCGCGGTATATTAACGCGCGAAGATTGTGATATTACAAATGGCCAGCCAACTATTGCGCTTAAAGACGTCAATATTCAGCCGGCCATCGGATGTCCTGTTACTTTTGAACCAAGCATCGTACGACGCTTATGGGGTCTCTACGCAGAAAGTGCGCAAAGAGTGACAGTATCTAGTTTTGATGGTAGCGAGGCATCTCCTCGGTAAATCGGAAAATTTCTTCCGCCATCTTCTCGCCCGTCAGACCAAAGTAATCAAGAAGCTCATTTGGTGCACCAGATTCACCAAACCTGTCTGCCATACCGATGCGCTTAATTGGCATCGGTAGCGTTGCGCTCAAGAATTCGGTCACCACACCACCAAAGCCGCCAGCCATCTGTGCTTCTTCGGCAGTAACAACACGTCCAGTTTTGCGTGCACTTGCAAGGATTGTCTCTTCGTCAAGCGGCTTAATCGTTGGCACGTGCACAACCTCAGCATTGATGCCACGCTGTTCAAGGTATTTCGCGGCGAGAAGAAGTTGGTATGACAGTGTCCCCGTACCAAGGAGTGACACGTCTGTACCCTCTTTGAGCACATATGCCTTACCAAGTTCAAACGGAGCGTCTTCGGTACTAAAAATAGGTGTCTTTTCACGAGCAAGTCGCAGATAGCTCGGCTGCCCGTTTTTTGCAATAGCACGAGTCGCCTTCTCGGCTTCAACACTATCACCAGGAGCAACGACAACCATGTTTGGAAGTACGCGCATCAAAGCGATATCCTCAAGCATTTGGTGCGTCGCACCATCAGGACCAACACTTACACCCGCATGGGATCCAACAATCTTCACCGGTTGATTATTCAACGTTGCCGTTGTACGGATCTGCTCCCAGTTTCGCCCAGGACTAAACGCTGCGTAACTGCTGGTAAATGGAATCTTTCCCGCACGAGCCATGCCACTCGCTACTGTCACGAGGTTTTGCTCAGCCACGCCTATTTCTACGAATCGCTCAGGGAACTTTTCCTTAAAAAGGTGCATTTGGGTACTTTCAGTCAAGTCGGCACAGAGCGCAACAACCGCTTCGTTCTCTTCGCCCGCCGCAAGCAAACCGCGACCAAAACCGGCACGGGTCGGCTCTTCTGGTACATCGTTACTATAGATATCATCTCGCAGTGGATACATTATGCCGCTCCTTCGTGTGTGATTTTACCGCCGAGTGTACGTAAGTCTTCAAGCGCTTCTTTGGCCTGTTCGGCGTTTGGTGGCATACCGTGCCACTTGTAGTTATATTCCATGAAGTCAACACCCTTACCTGGAATGGTGTGACTAATAATCACCGTCGGACGGTTCGTAATTGCCCGCGCCTGGCTTGCAGCATCAATAATACTTTCAATATTATGCCCATCAATCTCAAGGACATGCCAGCCGAACGACTCCCACTTGCCACGGAGATCTTCTAGTGGCATCACATCTTCCGTGGTGCCATCAATCTGGATATTATTGCGGTCGATAAACGCAATAAGCTGACCAAGCTTATTCTTTCCAGCAAACATCGCCGCTTCCCAAATATTTCCTTCGTTAAGCTCACCATCACCCATGACAACATAGACGAAGCGGTGCGGATTCTTATCAAGGTACTGGAGTGTATACGCATAGCCGGATGCCTGCGAAAGCCCACTACCAAGCGGTCCACTGGTTGACTCAATCCCTGGAAGCTTCTCGCGCTCTGGATGTCCCTGAAGACGAGAGCCAAGCTTTCGTAGTGTAGAGAGCTCAGTTTTGTCGAAGAAACCAGCCTCGGCCATTGCAGCGTACTGCACAGGAACGGTATGACCGTTACTCAAAAAGAAGACATCTCGTTCCGTCCACTCTGGCTCTTCCGGGCGAATATTCAGAATATCAAAATAGAGCGCCGCAAATATATCAGCCAGCCCAAGCGGACCTGCGCTATGGCCACTCCCCGCCTCTTGTAACATGCGAATAATATCTTGCCGAATTACATTCGCCTTCTGCTCTAATTGTGAAATTGTTAAACTTCCCACCTTAAATTACTCCGTGTTTATTAATTTCTTTTACTAATCCGTTATATACATCAACAGGAGAGGCTGCCTGCGCAATTGCACTACCAACATTCAGTACATCTACTCCACCCTGTGTAAGTGTATAGGCGTTCTCTAGACTTACACCACCATCCCAGCCAATCTCAACATCTGGACGAATTTTCTTTACAAGCCGAACCTTCTCAAGTTGCATCATACTTGCAGTACCGCCAAATTTTCCAAGGTCTCCGGAAAAAATCATGACGTGGTCAGCCGCTTGAATCGCAGCTTCAACAGTAGAGGGGACCGTTGATTTCAGAAGCGCAACACCCGCCTTAATGCCCTGCTCCCTAAGAAAGTTGAGATGTGGAACAATGTCTTCTTGCGCCTCGGCATGAAGCACAACCATGCTAGGTCGAAGCTGAACAATATGAGCCAACTGCTCAGAAGGGCGCGCATACATCATATGGATGTCGACTTCCCACCCCTCAGGCCATGATAATTTATCAGGTTCAATAAGAAGCGTCGGTGCAAAATCTCCATCCGCAAGGTCGAAGTGAACTCGTTTAGCAAAGGGGTGAAGCCTATCAATAGAAGCCTTAAGCTGGTCTACCGTTTCTGCCATAATAGTCGGAACGATTACGCTCATTATGCAAGTCCGTCCAATTCGGCATTACGACGACGAAAACGAACCGCACCAGAAAAAGGCGTGTTAAGCCATGTCTCAAGAATACCTTCCCATGCAGCGTCATCTGCATCGGTCAACAAACGTGCCGGCAAGCAGAGCACATTACTATCGAGATCGTTACGCACCATCTTAGCCTCATGCGCATCCCAGACAACACCCGCCCGAATACCGCGGAAGCGGTTAGCAGCCATAGCCATACCCTGACCACTTCCGCAAAGAAGAATTCCGCGCGGGTCACGATCATCACTCCCAAGCACCTTCAAGGCAACCGCTTGAGCAAAAATAGGAAAGTCGTCGGTCGGATCGAGCTGATCTTCTCCTACGGAGTCAACATCATAGCCACGCTTTGAAAGATAGGCAAAGAGCTCATCCTTTAGATGATACCCTTGATGATCTGCCCCTATATACAATTTCATATTTCCACCCTTATAGCAAAACTACGCTCGAAGTCCCTTTGCAATATCCGCAACAAGCTCAACAAGTCGGTTTGAGTATCCCCACTCATTGTCGTACCACACCATAATTTTAGCGAGGTTGCCATCGACCACCTTTGTAAGAAGAAGGTCAACAACACCTGAGTGACTGTTACCAATGTAGTCACGGCTGACAAGGGGTTCTTCGCTGACGCCAAGAATACCACGGTAGAATGGATCTGCCGCCGCGCGCTTGAATACATCATTAATTTCTTCAGGAGTTGTATCGCGACTCAAAAGCACCGTAACGTCGCTGATTGAAACAACAGGGGTTGGAACACGGATGCTAAGCCCGTCAAACTTCCCTTCAAGTTGCGGAAGCGTCTTCGTTACTGCAATTGCCGCACCGGTAGTTGTTGGGACAATGTTTTCTGCAGCGTTACGGCCTTCGCGGAGGTCCTTAGATGGAGCATCCTGAATCGCCTGACTTGCAGTGTAGCTGTGGACGGTCGTAAGGAGTGACTTCTCAACTCCAAATTCAGCATCAAGTACTGCCATCACCGCACCAAGTGAGTTAGTTGTACAGCTTGCATTACTTACCACTGGCGTTGAGCCTTCAATGGCATCTTCATTTGCGCCAAGTACAAGCGTGTCAACGCCTTCGCTCTTAGTTGGACCACTAATCACAACTCGCTTTGCACCCGCCTTTAGGTGAAGCTCGGCAGACTCTCTATCGGTAAATCGCCCAGTTGACTCAATAACAATATCGATCTGTTTGTCGGCCCATGGAAGTGATGCGGGATCACGCTCGGCAGTCACTTCAACGTGCTGTCCGTTCACGATGATACCAGTGTCATCATGACCAACTTCATATTTATATGTACCGTAGTTACTGTCATTACGAAGAAGGTATGCAAGCGTTGCAGTATCTGTAAGGTCGTTGATCGCGATAACCTCCAAATCTTCTCGGTCAAATGCAAGCTTGAAAGCATTGCGTCCAATGCGCCCAAATCCATTAATTGCAAGTCGTGTTTTTGCCATAGTCCCCCTTAAGACTTTCTCGTACGCTGTATAAGCATTAGTTCTTAGCCTTTATTATATACACTACCCAATCATCTCGCAATAGAGTATACTACCCCTATGAAAAAGTCTGCGCTTTTAGACCACGCTCGGCCGTTTTACGAAAAGGACCAACTCCTCGAACTTGAGCATGCCATTGACGTTGCGTCCGAAGCGCACAAAGGCCAAAAGCGCAAAAGTGGCGAGCCGTATATTATCCACCCGCTCTCTGTAACCTCTATTCTTATAGATTGGGGTATGGATATCGATACGGTTCTTGCGGGCGTTCTTCATGACACAGTTGAAGATACAGACATTACGCTTGAAAAGCTAGAGTCGCTTTTTGGCAAAGACGTTGCTTTTCTTGTTGACGGTGTTACAAAAATATCTCAAGCGCGTGCTGGCATGCAAGACCTCATGCATTATCTTCCGCAAACAACTGATAACTTATCAAAGCTTCTTATTGCTGTCGGGCAAGACGTGCGCGTTGTCATTATTAAGCTTGCCGATCGCCTTCATAATCTTCAGACACTCCAACACATGACCCGAGAAAAGCAGATTAAGATCGCTCGCGAGAGCCTTGAGGTATTTGCCCCGATGGCCGACCGTCTCGGTATGGGTCGTGTCCGCGTACAAATTGAAGAGCTCGCCTTTAGCTATCTCGATCCAGTTGAATTTAAGCGACTCCAGGGGCAGATGCGCAAGCGCCTTGGCAAGAGCACTCGTAAACTTGGGATTGTACGCGCTGAAGTAGAAAAAACACTCAAAGAAAATAAGATTGAAAATGAAATTAATGGCCGAGTTAAGAGTGTTTATAGTCTCTATAAAAAACTCAAAAAAACAGATGGTAATATTGATGATATTTATGATCTCATGGCGCTTCGTGTTGTTGTTGAAACAAAGGAAGATTGCTACCGCGTTCTTGGTATCCTCCATGCGCTATATCAGCCAATGATTGCACGCATTAAAGACTATATTGCAATTCCAAAACCAAATGGCTATCAAAGCCTTCATACTACTGTTCTTACGCCATCTCAGCAAATTGTAGAGTTTCAGATTAGAACTTTCAAAATGCACGAATACGCTGAACGTGGTTTGGCGGCAAGTTTCCACTATAACGAACAGAAGAAGTCCAAGGCGTACACCAAAGGCAAGAGCAAAGACGGCACCGCCGTACTACCAGGGCACATGCAATGGATCTCGCAACTACAAGAAATCGCTACCAAACTTGGTAACGGTGAGGAAATTCCCCGTGAGCAGCTTTCGATCGACCTCTTTGATGATCGTATCTTTGTGTACTCACCGCGCGGTGATATTTATAATCTTCCGGAAGGTGCTTTTCCTCTCGACTTCGCCTACCTCGTCCATAGCGACATTGGTAAACATGTCCATAGCTTTAAAGTGAATGGTGCTATTCAGCCTTTCGATAAACCACTTCAGAATGGCGATATTGTGGAGGTGGTGACGCGCAAGACCGCTCAACCAAAAACATCTTGGCTTGAATTAGTGAAGACAACTCATGCACGTACAAAGCTCAAAGCCCAGTTGCGCAAGAACGGTGCCATTGAAGGCATTAGCCATGCTGCAGCGATTATTCGCGACAAAGCACGGCGCAAAAACACATAAGTCGCTCAACCAAAAAGCTCCGTTACAATCACGGAGCTTTTTAATGAAAAAGATTCCTTACGCCTTGGCGCGCTCAATAGACTGAGCCACAACTTCCTTAGCAGCAGCTGCATCACCCCAGCCGTGGAGTTTACCGTCAACACCAGCCCAGTTCTTCTTCCAGTCCTTATAGTGCGCATAGAAGTGCTCAACATTCTTCTTAAATGCTTCGCCAAGGTCATCAAGTTCCTTGATATGATCCTTACTAATATCGTCCGCAGGAACAACAATCAGCTTTTCATCCATTTCACCGTCATCTTCAAAGTAAAGGACGCCAATTGGACGTGATGGCACAACAGTACCGTGTGGCACTGACTCATCAATAATAAGCAGTGCATCAAGTGGGTCACCATCTTCACAAAGTGTTTCTGGAATGTAGCCGTAATCAGCTGGATAGCCAAGGAAGGTTCCGTTTACGCGGTCGAGGAAAAGACGTCCAGTTTCCTTGTCAAATTCATATTTGTTACGTTCACCCTTACGGATTTCAATAATAACGTTCAGGACATTATTTTCAACATCACCGTAGCCAACTTCAGCATGTGCCATATGGTATTTCTCCCTTGAAATATATTCTTACTCCTTTTATTTTAGCAGTTTTGAGGTGACAGTGCTACAATTAACACTAGTGAAATTAATCTCTCCATCAGAATATATTAAATCGGCAGCAGAAGCCGCGCGCGGTGCAACAAAACGCATTTATTTGCTCTCCATGGTTATTGCCGATCACGAAGAAACACATGAATTCATCGCCGAGCTTGAAGCCGCCGCCAACCGAGGCGTAGAAGTAATTGTTGCCGCAGACGTCTTTACGTACGGCGAAGTAAGTAATGGCTTTCTTCCACTCCGCTACTACAGCTCTGGCGCATCAGCCACGAATAAGATGGTCAAAGCGCTCAAAAAGGCTGGTGTAAAGTTTTCATGGCTCGGCCGAAATCGCCTCACTTACTTTAATGGTCGCACGCACAGCAAGTGGTGCGTCATCGATGATATCATCTTCAGCTTTGGAGGCGTCAATCTCTATAATAGCGGTATTAAAAATCAAGATTACATGTTCACCCTTACGGATAATCGTCTTGCCGACCGCCTTATCCAGGAACAAAAGCGCATCCTTCGCGCGGAGCGCAAAACAATTAATTACCCGAGCGTCGCCTACGAACATCCGCAGATGGACGTCCTCTTTGATGGTGGCTTTATTGGGCAGTCTATCATTTACAGGCGCGCCTGTGAACTCGCCAAACAAGCAACGCACATTGTTTTTATTTCACAATACTGCCCCACCGGAAGACTAGCTCGTATTCTCAAGAAAAAGCCGACTGAATTTTACTATAACCGCACCAACCAAGCAGAAGGACTCAACCGCTTTGTTATTGCATTGAGTCAATATATAAGCGGCCTTGCAACAGCATACACGCAAAAGAAATACCTTCACGCAAAATGCATTATCTTTACACTGCCAGATGGAACGAAGCGCGCTATTAGCGGTTCACATAACTTTGCCTACACAGGTGTTCTTTTAGGTACGCGTGAAGTTGCTATTGAAACAGCAGATGAGAGTATAATTAAGCAGCTCGAGTCTTTCTATAAGAAGATTCACAAATAAATCTATAGACCACGACGCTTTAGGTCGTCGATGTATTCACGAATTGTCAGGGCAACAGCAGCACCTTCGCCGGCAGCACTAACAACCTGACGTACAGCACCGCTCCGAACATCACCACTCGCAAAGACACCTGGCATAGAAGTCTCAAACCGTTCGTTTGTTACAACTAAACCGGTTTCATCAAGCGTTACGTCGGAATCTTTAAGAAATCCACTGTTCGGAATAAGCCCCACAAAAACGAAAACCGCATCAACATTGAGCGTCTGAGTTCCTTCAGGACCTTCAATAATTACACCTGAAGCACGTCCACCCTCTTCAGTAATTTCAAGCGGCTTCGTCTCAAGATGAACCGTAATCTTTCCTGCGTCAACATATTTCTGCAAATCTTCTTGCAGTACTTCACTTGCCTTTACAGAGCTGCGTACAAGTAAATCAATATGAGAAGCGTACCGCGTGAGGAAGATTGCCTCCTGAACCGCAGAATTACCACCACCAACAACAGCAAGCTTCTTTTCCTTGTAGAAGGCACCGTCACAGGTTGCACAGTAGTGCGCGCCACGACCGTATAGTTCTGCTTCACCAGGAATGCCAAGCTTCTTATAATCACTTCCAGTTGCAATAAGCACAGAACGGGTTTTCACGGGCTGGCCGTCAACCTCAACCACGAGGTATTCATCCTCTCTTTTCACGGAAGAGATGTCACCAAAATCAATCTGGGCACCAAAACGCGCTACTTGCTTTTCAAACTTTTCAGCCAACTCCATCCCCGGAACACCCTCTGGGAATCCAGGGTAGTTATCAATCATGTCTGTTGTCGCAGCAAGTCCGCCAATAGTAGCGCGCTCATAAAGAATAGTATCAATATCTTCGCGCGTTGTGTATATTGCCGCGGTCAGTGCACTTGGACCCGTGCCGACCATCAAGACATCGCGAATCACTTCGGTCATTACATCATCCCCTGGTTTTGATAAAACCTATAGAGCTCTTCTGGAATGGATGGTTCCGCAATCACCTCGGGCGTTGGAATGACCATAACAACAAATCGGAGTGGTGTATTTGGTGGGATAGAATCCCCACTGCCCGACTCTCCGTAGGCCTTATCAGAAGGAATAGTGAGAAGACGTACGCCACCAGTCTTCATACCAACAACACCCTCACTCCAGCCCTTAATCACTGAACCTGGTGCAACAGAAAATGGTGCTTTTAACTTCTCACCATCAATTGATCCATCAAAAATCTTTCCGTCTGGCGTCCACCCGAGGTAGTACGCGGTGAAGCTTGAGTCAGGTGTAAGTTCGGTCCCCTCGCCCACCACAAGATCTTCTTTGCCAAGTTCTTTTACAGAAGCAGTGTCAAAAGTTGAAACTTTGTCTTTATACTGTGAAAAAGTCGCAAAGTACTTATTTGAAAGTTCAGTATCTTGAGCTGTCTTTTTCGCCTGATATGCGTCGTATTCTTTCTGGTACTTCGCCTCTAATTCTTGGCGTCGAGCCGTATCCGCTGCATCATTTTTATTTGCGAGCGCAATCATCGCAAACGATCCAATCGTACCGACAACCATAAAGATTACAATTACCCAAATACCGATTCGCTGTCCTTTTGTCGTTGACATTACACTACCTCCCCGTGCGTTACTTCAGTCACCTTACTTATTACTGCATCAACTACAGCCGTCATCTCTTCAGTTGTCATCGTCTTCTCGTGCGACACCGCATTAATCCGTACTGTAATATTCTTTGTCTCACCATCTTCTGGCTGATAAATATCAAGTGGTGCAATGCTCGTCTCTAGGGCAATATCGCCCAAAACACTCTCGGCAGCTTCAATAATCTGTGCGTATGAGGCCTCTTGAGGAACCTTGAAACATACATCGCGCTCCATGCCCGGATAGCGACTCACCGATGAGTAGTGAACCGGTACTGCCGCGGCGCACTCAACAAGCTCATCAACAGAAAGCTCAAACCCTGCCGCAAAAGCAGGAAGCTTGAATGTTTTACTCATTGATGCTTTATATTCACCAATAACACCGATGGTCACACCGTCACGTGTTGCCACCCGCGCACTTCGCTTCGGCTCAAAGACAGATGCGCGAGCTTCGTCAATATCACCTTCAAGCGGTAAGAATTGAACCGTCACTCCAATCGCCTTGAGCATGTATTCAAGTACATACTTAGCTTGGTAGTAAGCTGTCCGTGATGTATTCTTCGCATCAGCAAGAATCAATGCGACCGAGTTTTTCTCTAGTGGCACAGACTCGTCAGTAAGACCAGAGCTTTTCTCGTGCACTTTGTTAAACTCAAAGATGCCGAACTGACCATAGCCAAGACGAATATTTGGATTGATATGCTGCAAGAGGCTTGGTGTAAGACTTTGACGATAATACTGAAGATCTGGGCTAATACTGTTTGTAATTCGGTAGGAATTTTCTAGACGCTGCCCCGCCCTCTTAAGAAGATCACCGTGGACAAAGCTATAGGTCAGCACTTCGTTAAGTCCCGACTTTACAAGCGCTTGACGCAGAATATTGCGCACATCATCAAAGCGCGTTGGATGTACGGCCGTAAAGTCACGGCTTGGCATTGTAGCATTAATAGAATCAAAGCCCGAAAGACGCCCAACTTCTTCAATAATATCTTCTGGAATATGGATATCATTGCGCCAGTACGGTACTGTTACACGTCCCTTGCGGTCAGCATTAAATGACACACTAAACTCAACATTATCAAGTAGTGACGCGATGTCTTCGGCGCTAAATTGAGTACCGAGCAGTGCGTTGACACGTTCGCTATCAATACCAATCTCTTCAATAGTGGTCTCGCCTACGTATTCATCCACCGTTTCGCTCACCACTCGAGCCCCAAAATGCTCTTCAACCATCCCCACCGTCTTATTCAGCACTGGACGGCCAAGTTCAGCCGGAACACCCTTTGTATAACGTGTGACTGCTTCAGAAAAAATTCCATGACGCATTTGTGATGAACGCATATGATAGAGGTCGAACGTTGCAACCTCAAGTGCAACAGTTTTTGTCGTAGCGTCAGTTGCAGTGCTTTGTCCGCCCATAATACCCGCCAACCCAATTGCAGTATCGCCCGCCGTAATGACAATATCTGAAGCATCCATGGTGATTTCTTTGCCATCAAGAAGTGTCAGTGTCTCATCTTGACGCGCAAGGCGAACGCCAACCGTAAAGGTGTCACCAGCAACAGCCTTCAATTTGTCGTAATCATACATGTGTGTCGGCTGACCAGTCAAAAGCATGAGGTAATTTGAAATATCTACCATTGCGTTTACTGGACGCACACCCGAACGCGCAAGATAGGTTTGCATCTGCACGCTCGAAGCCATATCCTCGCGAACTCCATCAAGCACAATCATCTGGAAGCGCTTTGATAGACCAGCATCTTCAATATAAATACGCGGTGCCGTAAAACCCTCCACGTGAGCACCAAGTGTAGTGCCCGTATCTTTTAACCACTCAGGAGTCTCGAAGCGCTTTCCTTGAATACCCGCAACCTCACGAGCAAACCCAATCACACCAAAAGCATCAGGACGGTGTGTCAGCGACTTATTCTCAATATCAATTAACGTGTCGTTCAGGTCATAAAGTTCAGCGAATGAACTTCCTGCAGCTGCATCTTTATCAATTTCCAAAATTCCATCATGTTCATCATACAGATCGAGCTCACGGGCGCTTGCAATCATTCCATTACTCACGTGCCCCATAAGTGGACGAGCAGATAGTACGAATGGCTCGTCCGAACCGAATGTCTCCGGCACAACGCACTTTGGCGGAAGCCATGCTACAAGTAAATCCTTGCGTACATTTGGCGCACCGCACACCACCTGTACATAACCTTCTTCGTTGCGGTCAACGTCCTGGACTACACCACTATCATCAATCCATAAGAGTGAAAGGTGGTCAGATCCCTCTACCCTTTCGGCAGAAATAATCTTCGCTACTACAACGTCTTTATACTTTTCAGCGAGGTCTTCAGTACCCTCAACCTCAACAAGTCGCTCGCCAATAAGCGTGACAAGCTCATCAATCGGCATATCAATGTCGACAAACTGCTTCAACCAATTTACAGAGATAATCATAGTGCAAACTTCCTCAAAAATGCCAATCGAGCTGATTCAAAATGGCGCAAATCTTCAATACCGTACTTCAGCATAATCAATCGCTCAACTCCACCACCAAAAGCAAAGCCTTGATACTTCGTTGGGTCAATCCCTGCCTCTTTTAGGACATTCGGGTGAATCATGCCGCAACCAAGCATTTCAAGCCAGTCACCCGGCTTTCCACCAATAGATGCGGGCTTCTCAATGGCAAACTCAAGGCCTGGTTCAACAAACGGGAAATAGCCCGGCTGCGTCTTAATGCGAAGTGCCTGCCCATAGTAGGACTCAAAAAATGAACGAAGTGTACCGAGCATCTGGCCAAGCGTTGCGTCTGTACTCACAAACACACCCTCGCACTGGTAGAAGGTATGTTCATGCGTCGCATCCACGTCCTCGTTACGGAAAACGCGCCCATAGCTAATGGATGCAATAGTACCGCCTTGTTCAAGTTTTGCCTTACCCTCTTTAAGAATTCGGTGTTGCATTGTAGAAGTGTGTGCAGGAGGAATAAAGCCTTCTTCAGTACGGAAGGTGTCATACCCGTCACGGGCAGGGTGGTCTTTAGGGAAATTGAGTGCTCCAAACATATGGTGATCATCATCAATCTGCCGAGATTCAATTGCTTCAAATCCCATACGGGTAAAGATATCAACAATCACATTAATCTCTTGACTGATTGGATGGGCTGACCCAAACTCAACCGGCAAAAGTTCGGGTTGTTTTTCATTTGCAGCCCATGGCGCGGTGATATCAAGTGGCACAACGTCCACCGCTTCAAGCGCCTCTTCACGATCTAGGATAGCCTGCTCAAGCGCAATGCGCACCTCATTCACCTGCTTACCAAATGCCGCCTTCTCACTTGGGTCTAACGACCCGATTTGCGCGTAGAGCGCCTTTATTTCTGGAGCCTTTAAAATATCACGCGGCGTATCACTCACGGCGACTTTCAAAAGAAGCTCCTGCTTCACACTCTCAATTTCTACTACTGACATACTCATTCTAGTGTAGCACAGAGGGGCGGATGAAAAATATACTTAAAGTGTACTTACGAGGAGCCAGATTATCAGTGCGATTACTGCAATAAAAATGCCCAGCCAGACCCATGCCAGGCCCGTTGTTGATTTCGTATCTTTGACGTACGCGCTATCCTCAACACCATCTGGTAAATCAACCGTATCTTCAGAGCGCTTGCGCGCCTTCTCTTGTAGTTCTTTCTCGATACGCTGTCGAAGCTCCGAGCGTGTTTCATTCTGCTTTAGATAAAGTCCCATATATTCTTAGTATACCATCTGCCCTATTCCCTCTTATTGAAGAAGTGTTTATGGTATACTGTATGCATATTTACCATTAAGGAGGGAAATATATGGCTACAACTAAAAAAGCCGCTTCTACCAAGAAGAAGACCTCGGCGAAGTCATCAGCAGCTTCACGAGCGTCAACAACTACCGTAAAGACTGTCTCTACATCAACCAAGAAGCAGTCCCTCGGTCAACACGTCGAATCAGCTGTTAAGTCAGCGAAGTTCTGGCGTGCACTCGCTGCCGAATTTATCGGCACATTCCTACTTGCAGGCGTTGTTATTGCAGGTCAAGGTCAACCGATCTTCGTACTTTTCGCACTCGTGGGAATTGTACTTATCATTGGTGGTGTTTCAGGCGGACACGTTAACCCAGCAATCACTATTGGCGCATGGGCAACTCGTCGTATCGGCTGGCTCCGCGCCGTCGGATACATTCTTGCGCAGTTCCTCGGTGCTGCTGCAGCTTTCTTCGCTCTCAACGCCTTCCTCGGCGGTGCTGGCGAACCAACCGCACAGCAGTCAATGATGGGTAACACACCAAGCCTCTTTGCGGCAAACGACATTTCAAACCTTGATGGTAAAGAAATGTTCGTAGTCTTCTCTGAGATCATTGGTACTGCAATCCTCGCATTTGCCATTGCACATGCAACACGTCTTAAGGATTCACTTACTGCGGCATGGACTGCAGGTACAGGTATTCTTATCGCACTCATGGTTGCGGTTACGGCTGCCGGCTATGTTGCTGCAAGCGCGATCATCAACCCTGCTATCGCCCTTTCACTACAAGCGTTTGACGCCAACAACTGGACATACATCATCTACATGCTTGCTCCAGTTATCGGTGGCGTACTCGGATTTGTTATCCGTGACCTCGTTCACGGCAAGAACAGCTAGTACTGCATTACATCAAAATAAAACCCCGCCTGCTGAAGCGGGGTTTTATAATGGCAGTAAAATTCTTACTCTTCGTTTGGACGCGATACAACAATTGGCTCAATCTGTTTCTCGGCATGAGTTATTTTCACTACATCCGTATCAATCTTAGAAAGCTCTTTGTGGGCATTGTTAAAGTGATTGACGGTCGTTCCAAGTGACTTACCGAGCTTATCCATGTAGCTATCGAAGGCAGCAATGTGACGACCAAGCTTACCAACTTGGGACTGAATCCCCTTCGCCTGTTCTTCAATCTGCAAACTACGGAGTCCCTGAAGAACTGTCTGTAGGTAGGCCATAAAGCTCGTAGGGCTCACGATAATGACCTGTTTTTCACGAAAGGCGTACTCGATAAGATCACGAGCACTTGAGCCAGTGCCGACGTCACCAATAAGTAAATCGTAATAGAGCGACTCGCTTGGAATAAACATAAAGGCAAAATCCATCGTCCCCTCTTCTGGGCGAACATATTTACTCGTCTCATCAATACGACCCTTAAGATCGGTGCGAACTTTTTTTAATAATACCTCGCGCTCAGCCTTATCAGACACCGAAACCATTCGGTTGTAGTTCTCGAGACTAAACTTGCTGTCAACAGGCAGGAGGCGGCCCTTATCAAGCACGATTACCGCATCAGCAATCACCCCACCTTTGAATGAATGCTGCATCTTAAAGTTCTTTACCGGCAAAATATTCGAAAGAACCGACTCAAGGTAATATTCACCAAACACACCGCGCTGCTTTGGATTTTGCAATACATTCTGGAGTGTTTTCAACTCATCAGCAACATCAACCACGCGACGATTTGTCTCATCAAGCTTCGCCAACCTATCGGACACGTTATGAACGAGTTTCATGCTCTCTGCCAGTTGTCGCTGCACAGATTGCTGCATCGATGTTGCGTTTCGCTCCATCTTCTCACCTAATGCCGATTGAAGTGCGACAACAGTTCTATTAAGCTCGGTCACGTCAGCCTTGAGGAGCTCCACTCCCCCGCCTTGGCCAGAACGCCCCTGGATTTTTAAAATAATAAATACAATTAACCCGCCCGCTACAATCGCGAAAAAGAGGAGCACCACCACCATTACTTCATTCATATACTCAGTATAGCACCGATACTAAAACGCAAGAAAGAGCCGTATTAGAACGACACAAATAAGCGCAGTTGCAATGCCAATCCATACGTTTCGTATGCGCCCAATAGTCGCAAATAAAACATATACGAAAATATAGGCAACAATAGACCAAAAGATAGCCTCATACCATACAAGGCCGGTTACATAGAGCCCGAGCATCCATAGCGTCGCTGCAGCGCCCGTAATAACGAGAATCGGACGAGCCTGACGTATGCTCGCCAATAAAAACAGTGCGCCAGCCGCAACCATAACAGCGGCTACCGAACCCGCAATAGTAGGCGCATCACCACATGCAGTAAGCGTTGCAGTGCTCCTGCAGGCAAGTGGCTCAATAGCATATCGCGCCAATAAGCTCGTAATGAGCCACCATACCGCACCAGCTCCTGCTGCAACGCCAATTAATTGAAGTCTAGATCGCCACGGGGCGACGACGTTTTGATTGTCCACCACCACCTTTGCCATCTTTACGCTCCTCTATATATCTACTACCGTACCACAGCGCACCTATCAGTGCAAAGAGAACACCCCCTAGAACATCAAGTGGACTATGTACTAACGCCAAGACGCGACCAATCGCAACGAGAGCGCTGAGCACCACAAGTACAACAGTCGTCTTCCGAAGACGAGTCTCAAACCAAACCGCAAGAGTAATCGCCGTGACAAAAAGAACGTGATCAGAAGGAAATCCAGGATTATCAAGATATGAAGCTCCAGGGTCAACACCCATCACTTCAAAGGGGCGCATATCAGTCGGCTGGTATACCGTTCCGGCAAATTTTGCAATCATATACGCAGTAAGGCCTGCCATTAAAATTCTGCTATATGCAGCAAAACGTTGCCCTTTTGGAACCTTAAAAAGAAGCGCCCACGCGGCAATAAGAACAACCGGTATTACTGCACCGTCAGCAATAATTCGTATAAATACATCTGCCGTCATTGGCCTTAGTATACTCCAAAATGCGCTGCTTTTCATGTCATTTAAACGAAATAGAGTGATTTAATTACTATTTAACAAATAGTCGCTAAAATAGCTAGAAATAAGCATAAACATATACAAGGAAAGTTATGAAAATACTTGTTATTGACGATAACGAGCGGCTCGCGAAACGCACAAAAGACAAACTACAAAAATGGTATATTGTCGAACTCGCCTATTCAGGCGAAGCAGGACTTCAAGCCCTTACCGACGCACCTTTTGACCTCATCTTGCTCGATCTCGGACTCCCCGGTATGACCGGAGAAGAAACTTGCCGACAGATAAAGACCTTTTGGCCTGAGATAGCAATTCTCGTCACAACCGGAGAGGATTCAACAGCCAGCAAGGTAAATCTTTTGGAAATTGGTGCCGACGACTACATTACGAAGCCATACGAAACGGCTGAACTTCACGCTCGTATCAGAGCATTACTCAGAAGAAAGCAAGCAGCTGGCTATAGAGAGAAAATTGTCATTGATTCGCTTGAACTTGACCCGAACACCCGCACCGTCACAAGAGAGGGCACGCCTATCACCCTTCGTCGCAAGGAGTTCAATATTCTTGAATATCTCTGCATGAATCCTGGACGCATCTTAACAAGAGAAATGATTGTCCTTCAGGCGTGGCCTGCAAACGCAAATAACTGGACTGGCTCGGTCGACGTACACATTAAGCAAATTCGCGACAAAATAGACAAGCCCTTTCAAAAGAAACTACTAAAAACAGCCTACGGTCTCGGATATATGATTGAATCTCACTCGGATGGCGGTACTGAATGACGAAAAGATCAACAAGCACAGGCATATCTTTAAAACGCCTCCTCTTTAGTAACACAAAGCATTCGATGGGTCAGAATGTCACTACTACATCAATTGTCGTAGCCACAATTCTCACGGCCATTCTCATCTTTAATGATTTTTCCGCCGGGACAGGCCTACACACCCGGGCCTACATTGGCATTACAAGCCTCCTCTGCCTCCTACTAATAAGCCTCCTCATTCTGAAAAAGCACGAGACGCTTGCGCACTGGTTACTCATAATCTTCTTCTCGGCTATCGCTCTGGTTGCACTTTATCTCTGGGGAATTAATGCCACACCTGGTCTTATTACTATCGGCTTTGTCGTCATACTAACTGGCGCGCTTCTCGGAACTAAGCGCATGCTCATTATTGTCCTGTCTCTGTGTATTGGGCTTATACTCATTCAGCTCATCCACCACTACGGCTTTTATCAACCAGATATCGAACATCTCACCCAACAAACCTCCTTTTTAGATGTACTAGCATATATAACCGTTATTATGAGCTTCTCACTCACAGCTTGGCTGTCGATGCGTCGTTCCGAATATGCCCTGCGTCGTGCGCGCAAAGCAGAGAAGAAGCTTCGCACACAAAAAGAAGTGCTAAAACTTCAACTCGCTCAAGAATCTGCAAAGTTACGCACCAATCAACTCAAAGAAGTACAGCAGCTCTACAGCTTCGCCACACTTGGGCAAAATACAGCGGCGACACTTCATGAACTTTCAAATCACCTCACGATACTCGGAATGGACATAGAGGGCCTACAAGGGTCGAAAAAAATATCGGAAGCCCTCGCTGAAACGCAAGAGAGTTTCGCACAGATTACCGCAATGGTGAAAACAGTGAGGCGCCAGCTCGATACCTACAATTCAGAGCAGTCTATTCGCCCCTATTCGATTCTTAAAAGTACACTAAATGATATTCAGATACAATTTGACGCTCGACACACGCTTCTTACATGCGTTGTTGATCAGTCGCTGGACAAGAAAATAAAAGCCCGCGGCGATCCTCTCGCGTTACGACATATTTTATCTATCTTACTCAAGAATGGCCTCGAAGCATGCTCTGACTTCCCCGAGGCGCAGGTATGTGCGCGCATCTCTCAAACAAAAGCGCTTATTAGAATAACCATAAGCGACAATGGGATCGGCATAGCGCCAGAAATATTGCCAAATCTATTCTCGCCACTGGCAAGCACGAAACCATCAGGATTAGGCGCAGGGCTATTCATCGCTCGCAATCTTGCAAAAACACAACTCCAATCCAACCTGCGGTTACATTCAAATGGTGTCATCGACGAAAAGAGACACCACCTACGCGGTGCAACGTTCACACTTGAAATCCCAATTAAATCGAGACGGGCTCCAACTCCGAGAGAATCGTAACAAGACGTTTCGCATACCGCCCCATCACCTCATGGCCTGTTACGATTTTATACACCTTCACATGCGAACCCTTACCCGCAACCGCCTGTATATGCGCTCCGACCACGAGTGGGTCAAGCGTGCCATAGAGGATCGCAACAGGAATCTTTAACCTAGGAATATCACGCAAGGCCGACTGATTAACTATACTCGCCTCCAAGCTAGAAATATACGCACCCACCGTCTCCTCCGTCACCGAAAGAGACTTATTAGCTAATCCTGCTCGCACCGCAAGTGGAGATAGACGCTCAAGTTCTGTAGGGTGGCGACGAATTGTTCTATATAGCCTGCGCAATAGAACATCTCTTGAAAACCTTCCGAGCGGACGATCGCCCTCTGATATATAAAGAGGCGGGCTACAAAGTACGGCACGCTTAAAGAAAATAGGATACCTCTTAGCCATCTCAACTGCGACGAGCGCACCGAGCGAGTGCCCCACCAGGATAGGTCGCTGCCTCATTGGTATCTTAAGAAGTGTCCTCATAACCGAACGTGCTTGTAAGCGAGCGTCGTAGATGGCTCGGTGGGGCTTTGGAGAATCGCCAAAGCCCAGTAGGTCCACCCCAATAATTCGGACATCTTCAGGTAACTGCTCGTATACCTCATCCCAAGAATGAAGCGTGTTGCCAATCCCATGAATAAATATATAGGTCTGTCTGGGCTGACGCGGCGACTGTATCGTTTTTATATTCAACGCATACGGCAGACGAAGTGCATGCCGCAGGGTTGCAGCCAAGTCTCGGCCAGTAGTTAAAATAGCTCCAAAAATAGATGTATGCATAGCGGCGCGTCTCTTCATTGTTTTCATAATAACAAAAGAGTCCGTAAAAACAGACTCCTTGACTACTATCGTGGCTAGGGTGGAGGGATTCGAACCCCCGAATGCCAGGACCAAAACCTGGTGCCTTACCACTTGGCGACACCCTATCGCAGTACTCAAATAGTATACTGCTTTACTGATGAAATAGCAAGCTACATAGCGAGGTGGGGCAGTCCACTACTTAGCCTCTTTCCGTCGAGCCGGCCACAAACCCCACAGCGTCCAGGCTGCAAGTACAGCGAGCGCACTCACGAAAAATATTGACCACCACCCCGGAGTCAGTGTCCCTAAGCCGCCTGTAATACCCAAGCTCTCCACGCTTCGCGCGAATACGACAATAATCGTTGCATACAGCCACAAAACCATACCCACAACGAGGCTCAAAGCGCTCATAATACGAAAAGCTGGAC
This sequence comes from Candidatus Saccharibacteria bacterium TM7i, assembly GCA_025349965.1. Lineage (GTDB taxonomy): Bacteria > Patescibacteriota > Saccharimonadia > Saccharimonadales > Saccharimonadaceae > Microsaccharimonas. The sequence continues at coordinate 278,870 of CP075337.1, read as the reverse complement.
TCAGCACCATTCTCAAAAGAAACGGTAGAGAAAGCAGCTCGAATACCACGATACTCGCAGCAAACCCAAAACCGTTAAAACCTGGGAGCTTAAACGTATCGGCGAGTACAATAAATTCATCGAACGTAAAAAGTTGGGTTACTAAGAAAACCGTTAATACCCCCGCCAGAAGAACTGCAATTTGCCTTGATTGATCCGAACGCGCCGGTAGCGCAGGCTCTGCTTTTACGAAAAATCTCATACAATTCAGTATAGCGCTGGATGCACTGTAAGTACAGCCACCTATTCGCTAACGGGTGGTTGTAAAACTGTTGTTATTTTTATCTTTTTTCATAATTATGCTTGCGCTTACAAAACACCCATGCTAAAGTAACTACAAGCGAATGTTACAAAAACAAAAATTCAACAAAAAAATATTGTAGCTGTTAATCGCTCTACGTTAAATCCACCACAACAACGGAATAGTACCCGCTCTCTGCGGGTATTATTTTTGGTGTGATTTCATTAGTCCTGAGCTTTTATTGACTGCTCGGCACGCCACTTGGCGATTTCACCATGGTGGCCACTTAAAAGGACATCCGGCACCTTCATGTCACGAAATACTTCAGGACGCGTGTATTGAGGAAACTCAAGTGTCTCACCGTCTGAAAAGCTTTCAATGGCCGCACTATCAGCACCACCAAGTACCCCAGGGATTAAGCGCACAACACTATCGATAATCGTCATAGCTGGAAGCTCCCCGCCTGTCAGCACGTAGTCCCCTACGCGCACCTGAAGATCAATAAGTGAGAGCACGCGTTCATCGTAGCCCTCATAGCGCCCACAGACAAAGATATAACCCGTCTCCGCGTCATCCGCCCAAGCCTGAGCAAGGGATTGCTTCCAGCGCATACCACGAGGCGTCATAAGTACTACCTTGGCAGTAGCGTCATTTTGCTTAGCAGCTTCAATAGCCGCAAAAAGAGGCTCTGGCTTTAAGAGCATCCCGTCACCTCCACCATAGGGAGTATCATCCACTTGCTTACGGGGTCCGATTCCAAAGTCTCTAAGGTTAATTGTCGTAAGTTCAACAATTCCATCTTTCTGTGCCTTCCACATCATAGAATTCTCAAAGACACCGGTAAACATTTCCGGAAAAAGAGTAATAACTTGGAACTTTCTCATCTGTTAAATTATACCATACAAATTGACTTTTATGTGAATTATTGTCATAGTATAATTAATTGGGCATCCGTATACGGCGACAAAATCAATATGGTGCGTATCATGAGTTTTAATGAAAACGGCAAGAACAAGCGCCACCGTGACTTCTCCCTCGTCACCAACCACATCTACCGCACCTAGCCCACTATGAAGAGCTCGCCCGATAGGGTTCGTAGTCTCAAAGTGGGCTCTTCTTATTTTCAAATCAAAAAGCCACCCTAAACCGGATGGCTTTTTGAACATATAAGGCTCTCAACTCTTATAGAAGTTGCTCGCATAGAGCTTTGTTCTCGCAGTTCAAGTGTTGCTGAACTGTTTATGATTATATATCAAGATCGTCGAGTTCTGCAAGCTCTTGACGGGTCTTTTTTGTGTAGTCAGAAGTGTTGTCCACAGGCTCCTCTGTTGAGCTTTCCACACCCTCGTTATTTTGCCCGGAATCAACCGAAGAATCTCGATCTTCACTGCTAAAACTTGCGCCCGTTTGGCCGTCGTTGTTTACAATCTTAAGATTATACCGAGCGTCATTTTTAGTGCCAAGCGCACGAAGGAGCGTACGAAGACTCTGTGCCGTTACGCCACGCTTGCCAATAACACGGCCAAGATCCTCAGGATTCACTGTAAGAGTCAGTAATACACCCTTCTCGTCAATAACACGCTCAACCACCACATCATCTGGGTGCCCAACGACAGATTTCACGATATATTCAATAAATTGCTGGTCAATGGTCGACATAGTAACTTCCCTCCGCCCCTCAGGCAATCGCAATTGGTTATGCTTATATTGTAGCACAGCCCACTCAGCAAACCTTAAATAAAAGAATCGCCCCAGAGATGGAGCGATTCTATAGAAAGACAATGTCTTACGCTTCAGCAGCCTCTTCAGCTACTTCCTCAGGAGCTTCCTCCTTCGGCTGGTTCTTGCGAAGCTTTTCAGGGTTGCGGATAGCCTTTTGCTTATCAGCGGCAGTGTCCTTTACCCACTTAGGAAGTACAACACCTGCATCCTTAAGAAGCTTTACCACGCGTGGGGTTGGCTGTGCGCCGTTATCAAGATACTTCTGTGCAAGTTCTACCTGAACATGAGCATCCTTGGTGTGTGGATTGTAGTTACCTACATACGCAACAACACGACCGCTTGATGGGTGGCGCTGCGCTTCTTGTACTGCAAGACGGTAGGTAGGGTACCCAGCACGTCCAACACGTTGCAAACGAATTGCGAGCATAAAATTTAAACTTCCTTTATCTCTATTAGTCTTTTATTAAAACTCTTTGGTTATTTTACAGGTTTTATCTCTGTAAGTCAAGCGCCCTGCGTCCTACGAGGCTGCGCCTTGATAAATCTTCAACGCGGCTTTTGCCGCCGCTTGTTGTGCCGCCTGCTTGCTCGGACCAACGCCCTGTGCCACCATACGTCCACCGGCATATACACCAAGAGTGAATACCTTGTCATGATCAGGACCAACTTCTTCCAAAACAACGTAGCGTGGCGTCACGCTATCAACACGCTGCATCACTTCTTGGAGGTGTGATTTTGGATCACGCCATGAACCTTCCTTCAGAATACCTTCAAGCTTGTAAGTAATATGCTTCTGGATAAATTCCTCGGCTGCATCATATCCTTTTTCAAGATAAATCGCACCAATCACCGCTTCAAAGGCATTCGCCAGAATCTGCAAACGAGCACGTTCACCACCCTGCTTCTCTCCGCGACTCATTCGGACAAGCGGCTCATAGCCAAGCTTCTGCCCCGCCTCACCAATACTTTCAGTACGCACAAGCGCCGCACGCCAACTCGTCAAAATACCTTCAGCCTCTGCATGATTCCTAAAAAGAAAGTCAGTTACCACAAGCTCAAGCACGGCATCGCCAAGGAACTCAAGACGTTCATTGTGCTCACTCACGCTCTTACGGTGCTCATTCACGTAACTTCGGTGTGTCAGTGCCGTCACGAGTAAACCGATATTCTCAAACTCAAACCCTAGTTTTTCTCGGGCAAATTCTTGATACGGTGCGGTTTGCATTCCGCTCATCTATAGGTTCTCCTGCCTAATTCGTTTCATCGCCAGAAGCATTAGCTTCCCAATGTCTTCATACTCAATCACGTCAAGCGCGTCATGGAACGGAAACCACTTAATGCCGTTCATCCACTCTTCTTTTTGAATTGCGTTTGTGTCACCCTTAGCGCGCACAAGATATATCTGGGTTGTCATGAGTACAAGCTTATCAATGCGACGGTATCGGAAGTGAATCTTCCCGAGCCAGCCAAGCATGTCTACCTCGTGAAGCCCCGCCTCTTCGCCAATTTCACGGCGCGCAGTTTGCTGTGCCGTCTCACCGTCCTCAATGTGGCCCTTCGGAATTGTCCAACGGTCTTTCGCGTCTTGGATGAGCAGTATCTCTACGCCCTTTTCGCCATGACGGAATACAATTCCACCAGCCGTCGGCTCGCGAACAATCTCCTGAATTGATGGTTTTCTTCGTGCAAAATATTTTTTGAATTTATCGAACTGTGGCGTTGCCATTACCAGCTCCTTCTGCATCCCCAGTCGTGTTGCGATACACAGTACCAAGTACTCCGTTCACAAACTTACTTGAGTTATCAGAACCGAACGCTTTAGCAAGCTCAACCGCCTCATTGATAGCTACCTTTGGCGGAACAACATCACCCCTGTGAAGAAGTTCAAAAACCCCTATACGAAGGATGGCACGATCAACTCGTGCGATTTGTTCAATTGGCCAGTCTGGTGCAACTGGCTGAATTGTTCCATCGAGAGCATCCTGCTCCTTTAAAACGCCTTCAACAATTGCTTCGACGAAGCTAATATCTCCAATTGCCTCTTCATATCGCTCAAGATTGCGATGAAGTATACCCTTTACGTCTGCAGACGTGTCGTTAGACTGTGTACGGAATTCATATTCATACAGTGTCTGAAGTGCGACGATACGTCCAAGATGACGATTTGATGCCATAATGCGTTGATTCTCTTTTTATTGTAAATGTAACGTTGTTGTTAGAAAAAGAAAACACCTGCTATTAGCTAGCAAGTGCCTTACCTGTTTCTTTGCGAGTTGTCTTAACTTTCACCGGTGATGAACCGTTCACGCGACGTGCAAGCGTCAAGCGAAGGTGACTTCGGCGAAGGCCGGTCTTCCGAGGACTACTGTGCTTCTTAGGCTGTGCCATGTAAAGTGCTCCTTATTAGGTCTACTATATTTAAACTTATGTCTGATTATACTATTTTTCTCGCCATTACTCAAGAGGTGCCGATAGAAAAACACGCTTGACTTTTCTAAACGCTTATGGTAATATCTTGATAATATGTCAGAAACACCACTACACGACACAAACACACCTGAAAACAAAACAGACGACTTTGCGGAAATTTTTGAAATGCAAGCAGCCGATAGAGCTCGTCAGCTACTCCTCGAGCAGGAAAATACTGCCGAACCAGCAAACTCAAAACTTCGCCTTACTCGCCGAGGTAAAGCCGTGCTCGGTATTGCCGCAGGCGCAGCTGTCACTGCCGGGCTTCTTACAGCAGGTATCTCCACGGCAAGCGCCAGTGCAGAGCCAAGCTTCACACCTTCTGTTGAACAAACAACCTATACGGCCCCTAGTGGTGGTAGTCTTTGGGACGCAGCCGAGCAGATCGAAGGAAGCGAGAAGGTCGACACGCGGGATCTTATCGAAAGTATCAAAAAAGACCCTACAAACATTCCAATCCTAGAAGATGGACTGCAGGCTGGCGAATCAATTAACATCCCCGTGCACGTAGAGCCTAAATAAATCACTCTCGCAACCCAAAAGCACCGCTCATCACGGTGCTTTTTCAATACTCCAAAGTGCAGTACCTATACCACTATACTCACGAGTCGACCCGGTACATAAATTACCTTCTTCGGCTCACCAGTCACAAATTTCAATACATTTTCATGCGAAAGTGCGAGTTCCTTCACCGCCTCGGCCTCCATATCTTTGGTAATTTCAATCTCGCCACGAATCTTACCGTTTACCTGTACTGCAACTGTAATAGTATTCTCAACAGTCAAAGCCTCGTCCCAAGTTGGCCACGTCGCCTGTTGCACAAGCACTTCGCCACCAAGCTGCACCCAAAGTTCATCACTCATATGTGGCGCAATTGGCGCAAGCATTTGCACTAAAGTGCGGAGTGCATCACCCCAAGTCTCATCAGAGAATCCATCCACCTTATACTTGTAGAGTTCATTCACATACTCCATCAGTGCCGCAATTGCAGTATTAAAGCCGAGATCTCGGTAATCGGCAGTTACCTTGCGGATTGTCTTATGCTGCAAGGTGCGCACCGCATCATCATTGCCAGTGAAACTTTTTTCAGCGGCACTGTACTCTTGCACGAGTGTCCAAACACGGTTCAAGAATCGGTAAATACCCCCAATACCACGAGAGTCCCAACTTGAATCAAGCTCAAGTGGCCCCATAAAGAGCACGTAGGTACGGAGCGCATCAGCGCCATATCCTTGCTCAATCACATCAAGCGGGTCAACAACATTCCCCTTGCTCTTGCTCATCTTCGTGCCATCTTCGGCATTAATATAGCCGTGATAGACAAGTTTCTTTACCGGCTCCTTGAAATCTACCAAGCCCATATCTTTAAAGACGTGCGTCCAGAAACGTACATAGAGAAGGTGTGCCACGGCATGGTCACCACCGACATAGAAGTCAAGTGGATTCCAATAATTAACCGTCTCTGGATCCCAAGCCTTTTCGGCATTCTTTGGGTCGGTATAGCGAAGTAGATACCAGCTCGAGCACGCGTACCCGTCCATTGTATCTGTTTCACGAAGTGCTGGACCGCCACATTCAGGACACGTAGTATTAACCCAGTCTTCCGCACGAGCAAGCGCAGATTTTCCATCACCCTTTGGTGCAAAATCTTCAATCTCAGGAAGCACCACTGGAAGTTGCGATTCAGGAACCGCTACAGCACCATGCACCTCACAGTGCACTACGGGAATTGGTGCGCCCCAATAGCGCTGACGGCTAATGAGCCAATCACGCATCCTGTACGTCGTCTTGGCACGGCCCAGACTCCGTTGTTCAAGCCATGCAACAATTTGCTCACGCGCATCTGAAGTTGAAGTACCGTCAAATTGACCAGAATTAATCAAAATCCCTTCGCCCGAGTAAATCTTTGCCGCGTCAGCTTCAGCAGTAACACTTTCAGTTCCAAATTCAGGGTCGGCAGCAATAACATCAATAATCGGCAAATTAAACTTCTCAGCAAAAGCAAAATCTCGCTCATCATGTGCCGGCACGGCCATAACTGCACCGGTGCCGTATCCACCAAGTACGTAATCCGCTACCCATACAGGGACCTTTTCACCCGTTGCAGGATTCACTGCATAACTTCCCGTAAAGACCCCCGTTTTTTCCTTAGTGTCGTTAGTGCGCTCAATTTCAGACTTCTTGACCGCTTCTTTAATGTAGGCTTCAGCTGCGTCCTTAAAATCACCCGCTGCTAACTTTGTGGCAAGCGTATGCTCGGGCGCAAGCACCACAAAACTCGCACCAAATAGTGTATCTGGACGCGTAGAAAATACCGTAATAAAATCATCTGACCCGTCAACAGCAAATTCAATTTCAGCACCAACAGAACGGCCAATCCAATTGGTCTGCGCAGTCTTAATTTTTTGCGGCCAATCAAGTGAGGGAATTTCCTCAAGAAGCGAATCAGCATATTCCGTGATCTTGAAGAACCATTGTTTCATTGCCTTCTTTTCAACCAAAGTACCACAGCGCCAACAGTGCCCTGCCTCTACTTGTTCATTCGCAAGCACCGTCTTGTCTACCGGGCACCACCACTGCAAGCTTTCTTTTTGATAGGCAAGTCCACGTTCAAAAAGCTTTGTAAAAATCCACTGTGTCCAACGATAGTATTCAGGGTCGCTCGTGTTAATCTCGCGAGACCAATCAATAGACATCCCCATGCGCTTAAATTGCTTTTTGAAATTGGCGATGTTCGTAGCGGTTGCAACCTGCGGCGAGGTCCCGGTTTTAATGGCGTAGTTTTCAGCCGGAAGCCCAAAGGTATCCCACCCCATAGGGTTAAGGACATTATGCCCGTGCTGGCGATAGAAGCGAGCGATAACATCCACAATAGTATACCCAAACGCATGCCCAGCGTGCATACCTGCACCGCTCGGATACGGGAACATGCCCGCTGCATAGGTTTTTATCTTATCTTTATCAACAGCAACTTCGTTGACTTTTTGCTCTTCCCAAATCTGCTGCCATTTGGGTTCAATTTCAGATGGATTGTATCGCCTCATAACAGAGATAATTGTATCACATAAGAGGTGGTTTATGCCATTGGGCTAAACGTCTGGCCTTCAAAAAGGTCTTGTTTTTTCTTCAACCAGTCGGGGCTCTGACGAACAAGCTTTTCTTCATCAGACGTAGAAAGAAGGACGATCTTTACAGCCTCTTCAAGAAAGATACCACCCTGCGACCCCTTAAAGAGCAGTGCAGCACCCGGCTCAAGGAGCTGATTTGCATATGCACCCGCCTCAATTGCATTGCGCACACTCACTACCTGGCAACCAGCGGTCTTCGCTGCAGGCGCAAGGTACTTGGCAGCATCTTCGCCAACTGTAATAAGATGCGAAAGTTGCGTTGGATCACATAACTTTCCAACCTCCGCATGAGCCGCAGGAGAGATATTACCAAGTTCATTCATACTCCCAAGAATGGCTATCTTCTGCGGAACGTTCAGTTGGTACAAAGTGCGTAGCGCTGACGCAGCCGCCAACGGACTTGAATTATACGAGTCGTCAATAATAAGCGTATCCTGAACACCCCGAAGCGGATTCATGCGCCCAGATACAGGGCGAATCATAGCAAGGCCGGTCGCTATCGCCTCTGGTGTGAGTCCAAACTTTACGCCCACCGCACCGGCCGCCACTGCAGCACGCGTACTGTGCTCCCCTAGTACGTGCAATGTTGCTGCAAGACCCGACGTCCACTCGGGTGCAATAAATGCCCCCGGAGTCCCCTCTATCTGCATATATTCATCCGCCTCAAAACGATACTCGGCCATATCTGTTGTGCCGTATGTATTGAGGTTTGGATTTGTAATATTATTAGCAAACATTCCAGCTACATCGTCTCTATTTATCAACACGGATTTACTGAAGTTAGCAGCGGTCAGCTCCTCGGCAGCGACAGCCTCAATGGTCTTAAAGAACTCCATATGCTCGGGTGCAACTGAAGTAATGACAGCAATATCTGGACTGAGATAGGTCCCAAAGTGCGGAATCTGGCCCGGTGCATCCGTCCCAAGCTCCTGAATAATCACATCAACATCGGCGGGCTGCTTTATGCGTTGCTTAATCGCCTTGAAGACAAGACGCCACTGCCCAAGACTACGAATATTTTCCGGGTACTCGATACCCAGTATCGCAAGTGGCGCGCTTAGCTCGGAGTTGTGGTTACCCTCGTGCAATCGAACACGAAGCGCTTGACTCAGCACCGTCCCAATAGCCATCTTGGTGCTCGTTTTACCAACACTCCCCGCAACGACAACAAGCCTTACTTCAGGGTGCTTAATAAAATACTTTTTAACAGATTTCTCAAGTTTAGATTGGATGAATTTTTTAAACATTAGTACTATTATGACATAAAAAATAGCCCCTAGAAAGAGGCTATCTTTTCGTGGTAATTAATTACCAGCTGCGTACGCGGAATGCGTCGCCGTTGTCACCACCGTTTGAGCGGTTTCCGCCGTTGTTGTCGCGGTTAAATTCGCGACGTGGGCGTGCTTCTTTTGGTTGCGCAAGGATAACCTTGATATCGCGGCCGTCAAGTGCCTTACCGTCAAGCTCATCAATTGCTTTTTGGTTGTTTGCTTCGTCTGCAAATTCAACGAAACCAAAGCCACGTGAACGACCGGTTTCGCGGTCAGTTACAACACGTGCGCTTGAAACTTCACCAATAGTAGCGAAGTGCGCCTTGAGGCTGTCGTCGTTGGTTGCGTATGCAAGGTTACCAATAAATAGATTTTGTGCCATTTTAGTACTCTTTACTCTGTTACTTATTTACGTCAGATCGACCGGCTGGCATATATGAGTAACTGGAGTACCGATTTGCCCGCTAAGGCGAAGATACGCACAAGTTGCTACTTTGCTGTGCTTCTGAACATCTTTATCTAACCATATTTCTCCATAAAATACCAGAGGTGAATAATATACCGCTTGTGGTTTCTTAAAAATCGTGACATACTAAGGTTATGCTGATGCGCATTGGGGCAGCCCAAGCGCTGGTAAAACAAACACTGAAAAGCAAAAAGCCGCCCCGGGTGGGCGCGCAACAGCTAAGAAAACACTCTCCGTGCGAGGGTGTTTTCTTTTACGCCCCAATGAGTTTCAAAAAGGCCGCCTCATCAATGACTTCCGTGCCGTACTTTTCAGCCTTGGAGAGTTTGCTTGCGCCCACCTTCCCACCAGCAACAAGATACGTCGTACCCTTAGCAACTGCACTTTGGAAATCACCGCCCAAGGCACGAACTTTATCAGCCGCTTCATCCCGAGACATTGATTGTAGCGTTCCTGTCACAACAAAGCTCTTCCCTACAAGCCCACCCTCTTTCCTTTTGTAGACCGGCGCGACACCAAGCGCCTTAAACTTCTCAAGTAACAGCGCGTTTGCCTCGTCGCCGAACCAAGCCGCAATTGATTCTGCTACCACACCACCAATGCCCTCAACTTGCATCAAATCCTCAAGCGTTGCTTCCGAAAGTGCATCAATAGATTCAAATTGCGCCGCCAAATCTATAGCCGTCTGCGCACCAACATGCCGAATACCAAGCCCAACAATGAATCGCTCAAGCGTTGGTGTTTTCTTGGCCTGAATTGCGTCAACAAGCTTACGGGCAGAGATATCAGCGAAACGTTCAAGCTGCACAACATCCTCATACGTCAATGCATAAATATCCGCAAGATCCTTCACGAGACCCGCGTCCACCAATGCAGTCACATTCTTTTCACCAAGCGTATCAATATCAAGCGCACCCTTACTTGCATAAAACTCCACCGCGCGCTTCAACATCATATCGCTTGAAATACCCTTTACACGGTAGACAACATCAGCACCTCTTCGCTCAAACTCAAGATCAGGATATTGGTGTTTTAAGGCATCTTCGTAGATAAATTTTTGCGCGTCTGAAGGGCGAAGTTCAGTCACTACCCGCTCTACTTGCGGAATAATATCGCCTGCCTTAAAGATTACTACCGTATCACCAATACGAATATCTTTTCGCTCAATCTCATCTGCATTGTGAAGACTCGCGTGCTGCACTGTCGTACCCGCAACCTGCACTGGGTCAAATACTGCCACCGGTGTTGCCGCGCCCGTTCGGCCAATGCTAATTACAATGTCTTTTACAATAGTAGTCGCCTGCTCGGCCGCATATTTGTATGCAACGGCACCCCTTGGCTGTTTACCAACCACACCCAAAGAGTTAAAGACATCACGCTCATTAATCTTCACTACAATACCGTCGGTGTTAAATGGAAGATTATGCCTATGCTCATCCCAGTAGTGAACAAATTCCATGGCATCATCAAGTGTCTTCAGTGCTTTAGCCTCTGCATTACGACGAAGTCCCAATTCAGCCAAGTAGCCGTAGGTTTCGGAAAAAGTCACCGGCGCGTCTTCACCCTCTCGCAAGAGATCATACGCAATAAACGTCAATGGACGCTCGGCCACAAGCTTAGGGTCAAGTTGACGAATAGTGCCCGCCGCCAAGTTACGAGGGTTTGCAAACTCGGGCTCGCCGTCTGCACGCCGCTTAGCGTTAAGTGTCTCGAAATCCTGCTTCAGCATCACAATTTCACCGCGTATCTCAACGCGGCCAGATTGATACGATACGGCCACCTCTGACTCCCGTAGCCTCAGGGGTACATTTGCAATAGTACGAACATTGTTTGTTACATCTTCGCCAATATAGCTATCGCCACGTGTCACCGCACGCACCAAAAGCCCATCTTCGTAAATAAGCGCGCAGGCAAGTCCATCCATCTTCACATCAGCAAAAAAAGTATGGGGAGCAGTTTCGAGTAATTTATTAAGACGCACGCCCCATTGCTTTACGTCTTCTTCACTAAATACATCATTTAAACTAAGCATACGCGAGCTATGCTCAACCTTTTTAAAGCCTCCAAGCAATTCATTCCCCACGCGCTGTGTTGGACTATCGGGCGTGATTAAATCCGGGTAATTCTCTTCGAGTCCCTTCAGTTCCGTCATGAGACTGTCATAAATAGCGTCGTCCACCGAAGGGGTGTCGAGGACGTGGTACTCGTAACTATACTGCAAAAGAAGCTTCTTAAGCTCTTCTGCGCGCGCACGTGACGCTTCGTTATTTTGACTCATTATCAACTACCTTTCGATATAAGAGATATACGTAGGTGCACCCCCATATGATACTCCAGCTTGATAATATAAGGATAGTAAGCGGCACAAAAGGCACCCAGCCCATCACCGGAATAAGACTCTTTAGTCCAGCATCTACTAGAATCATCGGAACCAGCACAGCCACCCATGTAAGTGCCGTAATAATTCCCAACCATATAAGACGCATGAGGAGCTGCACCCTCCGCCCAGAGACAAGTTTGCTCGAAGTTTGCATAGCCCAAAGCGGGTAGGTGCCCGGAATGGTAACAATAATAAGTGCAAAAAAACTACTTAGTATCCAATAGAGTGATAGTAATCCGAGCAAGCTCGCCGCTATCCAAAAAAGCATAGCCTCCACTCCACCCACCAAAAGACCTGTCGACGAGGCCGCAGTGTAACCAACCAATGCAATCCCTACTGGCAAAAGCTGCAGTAAAATTAACAAAACTACAACTATCGAGGCAAAAAGTGGAGTACCCGAATTATACAATCCATCTCGCATTTTTACTTTTTTACCAGCGATGATTGACCTCAGTAGCCATACAACAGAGAGCCACAGCATAATAAAGAGTAGCGCACCGAATATTTGCTGCGTTGGAGTCAAAGCCTCGTTCAAGCCGGAAGTAGCAATACTCGTAAATAGGATACCCGCTTGCCACAATGAACCAGACACTCCCTGAAAAGCATCGCCGGCACTTTCTTTCAATAAGCCCGAAAGCGAAGCATACGTTTCTTGAGAACCAACACCAACCAAAATGCCATATAGCACAAAATAAACTACACCAAGTCCAAGTAATAACTTCTTATGCGTAAAAATTATCCTAAACACTTCATGTGTAAGTGCAAGGTATCCCGGTAACTTCAACGTACGCACCGCGTCACGTCGTCTCGTCATACGAAAACTCCGGTGTGGGGTCTTCGGACCAAAAATACGGCGCCATATTTTTTGAATCCACACAGCTGCCTGTTTGCCGAGATTTGTTTTTTCTACAGGTTGCACCTTTTTATTAGAATTTGTCGGCATTGTTGCGCAACCTATTAATACGGTCTTCGAGTGGAGGGTGCGAGCTAAAAAGCTTTCCAATAAAATTAGATTTCAGTGGATTACTAATGAAGAGCTGCGCCGTCGCAGAACTCTGCTTCTGCATTGGGCGGCCATACTGCTGAAGCTTCTCAAGCGCCCGTGCCATTCCCTCGGAGTCACGGATTGTCATAGCACCCGTTGCATCAGCGAGATATTCACGCTGCCTACTCACCGCCATCTGAACGATAGCTGCTACGATTGGCGCAAGAATAAGAATGATGATACCGATAATATACACAAATGGGTGCACGCCATTTTCGCGACGATCACCACCAAAGAAAAGCATTCGGAGGACGATATCCGAAAGAAGACCGATCGCGCTTACAAGACCAAACGCGATCATACTGACGCGAATATCATAGTTTTGAACATGCCCCATTTCATGGGCCATCACTGCGTTGAGTTCGCGATCGTCCATACTATCAAGCAGTCCTGTCGTAGCTGCAACGATTGCATGTTGCGGGTTGCGGCCGGTTGCAAATGCATTTGGCGCAGCGTCGTTAATGATGTACACCTTCGGCATCGGCATACCAAGTGTGATGGAGAGATTTTCGACCGTTCTATAGAGGCGCGGGTTATCTCGCTTCTCAATCTCTTTTGCTCCAGTCATCGCAACCGCAAGCTTACCAGCTGCAAAATACTGGATTAACGCATAGAGAAGTGCACCCGCAAGTACCCACCACGTTATAGAGGTTTCACCGTAAAAATAGCTGATTGTCCAGCCAATAGCCGTAATAATACCAACGAATACGGCCATAATGATGACCGTATTTCGTTTATTTTTTGCAATTGCTCCGTACATATAAGTACTAGAACTTTACCTCAGTTGGCTTATTCGCAGCCTCACGCTCAGACTCGTCAACATCAAAGAAATCACGATTCTTAAAGTTAAACATTGCCGCAACAACATTTGCTGGGAATGTCTGAATCTTTGTATTAAGCCCGCTTACGCCAGAATTATAGAAACGGCGTGAAGCCTGAATCTTATCTTCAGTATCGACAAGTTCGCGCTGAAGATCGGCAAAGTTCTGGTTCGCTTTTAGATCTGGGTAGCTTTCAGCAACAGCGAAGAGGCTCTTAAGTGCACCCTCAAACTGGTTTTCAGCTGCGGCGGTTTCTTTGACTCCATTTGCATCCATCACACGAGCACGCGCTTCAGTCACTTCCTTAAACACGCCCGACTCATGGGCAGCATAGCCCTTTACCGTCTCCACAAGATTTGGAATGAGGTCAAGACGACGCTTGAGCTGTACATTAATGTCACTCCAAGCCTCATCAACTCGTACACGCAATGTCACGAGACTGTTGTATGTTGCCCAAACAAAAATAGCTAGCACCACAACAACGGCAATAATAATCCAAACTGCAATCATCTATTTAACTCCCTTATTTAATGTCCTTATTGTACCATTTCTGAAAATAAAATTCACCCACCTACGTAATGTATTTGGGTGAACTATTCCACTACACTACTCTCCAGACTCTACGATAGCCTTTGTAGGATCGTTGGCCTGATATTTGACCGTTACGGTTCTTTGCTGCGCAGCCTCTTCGCTTGATTCGAAGCGCTTTTCACCATGAACAAAGTACGCGCGCCCATTTACTTGAAATTCATATTGCGCCTTGTATCCGGTCTGTTTTGAGCGGCGTCCACCCTCGCGGACCTGTAAGTAGCTTCCCGTAGGAGTACCTGTTGCAGACTGCCCACTCTTGAGAAGTGCTGAATCCTGCATGCGCCCAATCGCTACAAACACACCGATAATTGCGACTACAACACCGCAGATAATGAGAGTGACTGCCTGTTGTTTCGTAAGGCGTTTTTTACGAGTCACGTTAGGTTGTTGCACCGGGGACTGCTGTTCCATGTCACTTCTCCTCCGAAAATAATTCCTGGTGCGCAGAGCGGGACTTGAACCCGCACGGCCTATTCGGCCAAGAGATTTTAAGTCTCTCGTGTCTACCAATTCCACCACCCGCGCATATGGAGGCACGTACGGGAGTCGAACCCGTCTTCAAGGTTTTGCAGACCTCTGCGTAACCGCTCCGCCAACGCGCCATCCGCTATTCAGTATATCAGACTCACCCACTGCTCGTGCTACAATTAATAGTAATAGGTAAGCATAAGGAATTACTCATGGAAGACACTCGGAAGAATTCAGACTCAGAAATCAAAACAGCACCCGAAACACCGAAGGGGCAGCGATCCCTCCACAAGCATCCCGTCGAGACTGAGTCTCGACTCGGCAAACTAAAGGTAGCATTCCTCTATACGCTCATTGTAGGCCTCGGACTTGCAGCACTCACCTCCGTGATTGCACTACTTGTTGGAGAGTTTAATGCCGTTATTGGAAAAACACTCCTAACCATCTTTATTCTCTTTTCACACAGCCTCCTTCTTCTTGCGATTCTGTGGGCGGACACTAAAAACCAACTCGGTAAAGCAGTTATCTCAACCACTATCTTCGCAGCACTCTTTGCCAACCTCGTCACCTCTACTCTCGGTGCATGGGAGATTATTTCAGCAAGTACTGCCTGGCGCTGGGTAGGACTTTACTTCCTCGCCATTGGCGGTGCTTACATCGTTGCTGCGCTTCTTCGCCTGCGCCTTCCGCAGCGTACTGCGCATATTGCCGTGAATACTTCGGTAGGCTTTGTTGTCGTAACGCTTCTCGCGCTTACGCCGTGGGTGCTCCATGTTGTTGAAAACTTCGACCCACTCTACTTTAGGATCGTTGCAGCACTCTCAATCCTCTCAAGTGCTTCATTCCTCATTTCCCTCATCCTCCGGGGTATCGCAAGCAGTAAAAATCCAGAACTCCGCAAGATAAATAGGCACGACCTTCCAAACGGTATGCTTTCTATCTATATTGTTGTTGGTGTTATTACTGCAATTACGTGGAATGTTGGCCTTGTATCACTTATCGATAGCGGTTCATCGGCGAACAACTCATCACACACTCGCTACAATCAATAATTAGCCTCCGCATTACATAGAATTCTCAGCTTTTTTTAAAAAAGATGCTGTTTAATGAGTCTTGAATTACGTTTACATAACCTTTATTACTGATTGGAGAGACCAATGTCCGAAGAGAAAAAAGACGAAATAATCACACCAGAAGTGATTCAGGAAACAAAGATAAAAACGCCCAAAAGTCCGCTTGTTATCAGTACGCTCATCATCGCTGGAGCGCTCGTTGCCATTGGGCTTATCGCCTCGGCGGCCGTTATTGTCAAGCATCTCACAGGCTCGCCTATTGGTAGTTCATCACTCAACTTACCAACGCATGACGGCAACGCAAGCAGCACCGACACCGAAAATTCTATTGCAAATGTAGCAGAGAAAGTAAGCCCGAGCGTGGTATCTATCGTAACCAAGACCCAGACACGCTCATTCTATGGAACTACGTCAGGCGAGGGTGCGGGCACGGGTATTATTGTAAGCAAAGACGGATACATCATGACAAATAACCACGTCATCGAAAATTCCAATACTGTATCTATTGTTGACCACAAGGGCACTACCTATACTTCAGTTAAAGTAGTCGGAAGTGACCCCCTTAATGATGTAGCCTTTCTAAAAATACAGTCGGATGACACGTTCACACCAGCAGAGATTGGCAACAGCGCAACACTGCGCATCGGCCAACAGGTTGTAGCAATCGGAAACGCCCTCGGTCAATACAGTAATACCGTCACTAGTGGCATTATTTCAGGAACCGGACGCCCTGTTACAGCAAGCGGAAGCAATGGCCAGGCAGAGTCACTCACCGACCTTATCCAGACAGACGCATCAATCAATCCAGGAAATTCAGGCGGACCACTTGTCAATCTTTCTGGACAAGTAATCGGCATCAACACAGCAGTAGCAGCTGATGCCAACGGGATTGGCTTTGCAATTCCAGTAAACGCCACTAGAGGGATTCTTCAGGGTGTACTTACGAACGGAACCGTCAGCCGTGCCTATATAGGTGTCAACTATCTCAGCATCACACCAGAAATTGCACGAGAATATAGCCTTCCTACTACTCGTGGTGCATATGTCTATGGCAGCAGAGGGAGTAATCCCGTTGCCGCGGGTGGGCCAGCTGATACAGCCGGGTTAAAGTCGGGCGACATCATTACAAAAATTGACGACGCAATCATCGGCCAACAAGGAAGCCTGTCAAGCGTAATCGGTCTCTATAAGCCCGGCGATAGCGCAACAGTTACATATCTCAGAAATGGATCGGAGACAACGACGCGCATTACATTTAGCGCCTACCGGCAATAACAAGTAGCCTCGCCTTTTTACACAAAGAGAGTATACTAGTGGGTAACGCATGCCTTTTGAGTCCGGAGCCCCACTAGAAACACAAACAGCCCCCAGCGATGAAATAATTCCACAAGCTGAGGCGTTAGTCTATGCAGATAAAAAGATTCGACGTCGCAGACGGCGCATCTTGGGCGCAGAAGCGCTCCTCCTCGCCACAACAACCGCCCTAGGCTCCTACGCTCTTGATGTTAATATAAACATGGAGCGACAAGCTTCCGCGGAAGCAAGTGTCTCGGTTTATGATAAACCTCTCGACTCAAATAATGATTCGAGTGCTGTCGTCTTCTTTAATGGGTTTGGAACCTACGACGCCGATCCTATCGCAAAAGTATTCGGCCCCGGCATAAAGCAAAATCTCGATGGCGAGTCGTGGTCGGTGAGTTATGGAAACGCACCACTAAACCCTAAAAAACTCGCGGAAAAGATCATCTCGCTCGCAGAGGAGCGTGACATAACGACGCTCGATTTCGTTGGATATAGTGCGGGAGGGGCAATATCGACAGAAACCGCAACAGAAATTGCAGATAATCCAGACATTACAATCCGAAGCCTCACGCCCATCTCAACCCCTGATGGCATTGATGGCTTGCGTCCCCTACGCCAAAAAGAAGTTGAATTCGCTTATACACTTTCATCAATTCCAGGGGCAAAATATTCTACCCTTGTGCGGCTTATAGGTGAAATTTATTTTATGCGTGACCGCTTCGACGAAGGGCCCTTCACCACCCGTATTGCAGATTTTGGCAAAACAGCCCTGCAGGCAGCAGGGCACATCCAGCAGCCAAAACTACCGGGTACCTGGCTACTTGTTGACCAAACACTTGCAGTTGCAGACGCGGATATTCAGTCTAACCTAAAAGAGATAGCCGAAAAGTATAAAGGAAAAAAACCGCTTCCTACTATTTTGTACGTAGGCACCGAGGAGCCAGGCTATGACTATATGGTAAACAACGAGCTTTCTTCATACAAAATTTGCGGCTATGCTTATGAAAATAATATGCAGTGTAGTATCTATAACGTCCCCGGTGCAGTTCATACCATGCCCGAAAAAACCACTGATGCCTACACAGAAACCTTTGCGGATGCAAAGCAAGAGCTTGACGAAGGAATAGGTATCGCACAACTCAACTTTGCTGCGCAGCTACGAGAAGCATTGGTTAAAAAGATGCCAAACGTCGAGCCTGCTGATGCGAGCGAAACAGACAACTAGCTAACTACCAGTCTTTTTATTCCATCAAACCAAAGCGTCCTACTCCACAAGCTTTCTACCCCAGAACGGCCCGTTTGGTAAAAGTCGGTGTATCATTTGGAACATAGACCACCTGCAGTCGGAAAATAAAAAAGACGCCGGAGCGTCTCAAAATTCATTTTTGGTGCGGGTTAGGAGACTCTAACTCCTGGCCTCTTCCATGGCAAGGAAGCGCTCTAACAACTGAGCTAAACCCGCGTACCCTGTAAATTATAGCGAATTGTTTATAATTATTCAAGACTCTCTACTGAGTAATTGGGTATGGAACTTCGTTTCCGGCGAGATTACGCCAAACAATTTTATAATTAGCGGGGTCTACACCCTGTTCTCGTATCCATGAAAGAGCATCCTCTTGATAGCCTAGGAAGAATTTTTTCGTACTGTCGCTATTTGCATTAAGCATAATTCTAATCGCAAGCCCAGTCTCAGTCTTTGACTCTGCAACACCGGAAATCGTATAGTAAGGAGCCTTGTGCGGAAGTTTACTAATAAGCGGATCCGCACTGACGGTACTACTATCAACTTCATCAAATCGAGCGGCCTTGCATTCAAATGGGCCGTACTTTAGCTCTTCGCTGGGAAGACATTGCGCGAGTACGCCATTCGTTCCGATTCTGTCATTAACCATTGAAACGATAATTTTCCAAGATTTCTTCTCAGAAGGCGCATCGAAAATAAACTCTTTCTGTGTATACTTTGACTTGATGTCGGATGAATAAGAACCGTCCCGTATTGTACCAGTATACCTACTGTCCTTATCGTACCCATGTTTTGCAATCGTAACGCCGAATACACCTTCGGCTAGATCATCCTCAACACCCTTGAAAGGAAAATCCTTGATGTTCTCAATCGTAAGCATATTATAGTAAAGGCTTATCGACTTACCTCGTTCAGACTCTAGATTTTTTTCTTTATTGTACGCATAGTAAGCAACCGAGGCGACAATCAATACAACTACACCTACTACAATACTAATAAGAATTCTTAGTCGTTTTTTTTCAATCTGCACTTTACCCTCCTATGCCTTTTTCTTGCATAAATTTAGTCATAGCTTGTGTAGCTGCCGCTGGATCTGGCGGCGCAGCAAATACATCACCTACATAGGGGCCTGTAATCTCCCTGTAATGGGCGATACTATCAACCGTGTACACCTTCGCGTTAGGGCCAAACCCTGGCGTATTAGTAAAGTTATCATTATAGTTGCCGCCGTCATTCTCGCCCACAATTATCTTCCCGCCCTGAATCCCAAGAACAACAAACGTATGCGGGTTGCCACCTCCGTCACCCTCGTTTGGATGCTGTGTCACCGTAAATGGCTGGATTGTATCTTCCGTAACCTTCTTCCATCCCTGAGATATTAATCCGGTTGCAATGACATCCGCGCCATAAGCACCACCGTTAACACACTGCGCGCCAAGAATATAGTGATGAACAAAACTTGAAAATGAGAAGCACTGATATTTGTCGATACCGTTGCAGTAGTCTGCCTTTGTAACAGTAACATCCCGATTCGCAACCCACCATTTCATAAGAGCTTCCGCCTGCTCGATTGTCATACCACCCTCGCCGATACTTCCGCAGTCACCACCAGAACCAGACCCGCCAGCCCCACCAAACTGTTCCATAAAAGTCTTGCCGCTTTGGATACGAGTTTCAATACCCTCATTACTCGAGCGTTCTATTGCCGCATGAAAATAAAGTACGCTTCCGTTGCCCTCATTGGCCTTATAAGAATCCCACTGGCTACCATCTATTGACGTGTCTCCACCGACCTCCTTTTCGCGATTCAATTGAGCGGCAATATCACTAAACGGGAGGGGAATATTGGGTGGACCTTCGCTCCATAGATACTCGAGTTCCACCATAATTCCTTTGTCTATATTGGCATCGTTATAATCCGCAGGGGTGATTCCAGCCTCTGACAGCTTTGCTTTTACTCCATTGGCGCGACCACCAAGCCATTGCACAAGTCCAAATGCGCCGATACCATTAGTAACCCATGGATTGAACGCAGACTCTGCCTCCATATTTCCCATTATCCCTGCTGCTGCAATCGGGGTCATTCCTCTATCAATAAGATAGTTCCAAATTTTCTCCGGGACAGAGTCGCCTCTTAGCGAAGTTGGAGCGCTTCCACCACTGGTACCACTACTATCCCCGCATAGCCCTCCCTCTTCACCGTAAAAAAGAATATCGTTAGAGCTATGAAACTGGGTATCCAACGCTTGCGCAGTGGATGTATTCGCAAAAACAAGCACCCCTGCCGCCAAGACAAGTAAAAGACTGTGGATTCTTCGTCGTAGTGATATGCGCATAAATATAGCTCTATCATACCATGAAATAATGCGCTTACGGTAATCACTCATCAAAAAAGTCAGGCACAAAACCTGACAAAAATATATTTACTTCTTGCGTGTATTTGGTGGCTCCTCCCAGACTCGAACTGGGGACACAAGGCTCTTCAGGCCTCTGCTCTACCAACTGAGCTAAAGAGCCACGCTTTACACATGCCAGACTGAGCTAGCACTTGCTCATTGTACTGGAACTGGGGTAGTTTTTCAACCCCTGTTCCAGATGGCAAGTTGACTACTTCTTATTAAGACCTTGACCGATGTTGCGGACTGCATCAATCAATTCAATTGGAAACAGCATAGTCGTCTTCTGACTCGGCTCGGTACTAATACGCTCGATTGTGTTAAGTGTACGCAGGTTTAGTGCTCCAGGAGTGGATGAAATAATACGCGCAGCCTCTGCAAGTGTCTCAGCGGCGGCACGCTCACCTTCGGCATTAATAATATTACTTCGACGTTCACGCTCTGCTTCTGCCTGCTTCGCCATAGCACGCTTCATGTCTGCGGGGAGCTCAATATTCTGAATCTTTACATTCTCGACATCAATTCCCCACTGTGAAGTTTGAGTATCAACAATCTCTTTAATCTTTTCGCTAATCTCTTCACGTTTTGAAAGAAGCTCATCGAGCTCAAAATTACCCGTAATGTCACGAAGCGCCGCTTGTGCAAACTGACTTGTTGCATATACGTAGTTGGTCGTTTCAAGTACGGCCTTTGGTGCGTCAAGAACACGGAAATAAACAACGGCATCAACGCCAGCTGTTACGTTATCTTTTGTAATTACTTCCTGCTTTGGTACGTCGATAGGCGTCGAACGAACATCAACACGAATAATCTGCTGAAAAATCGGAACGACAACTCGTAGTCCCGGCTGACGTACACCCGTAAATTTACCCAATGTCAACACAACCCCGCGCTGATACTGATTAATAACCTTCAAACCACTCAAAATAAAGATGGCGACGATGACAGCGATAACCCACAAAAACATCATATTCTCTCCCCATTAGTTACTACCTTTAGTATACCAGACCCGTAAATCCTATTTGTAGTAAAATAGATATATGAAACAGGCACCTCCAGTAGGCACTATCCATGACAAGCTCCCTAAAGACCTTGAAGTAGTACTCCTTAGAAATAAGGCAGTGCTCGCAACATGGAATGATATCACACCGCTTGCTCGCAATGAATGGATTTGCTGGGTTGAAAATGCAAAACTCAACGAAACACGCACGCGACGCATCAAACGCGCCGAGGAAGAACTCTCCGAGGGGACAAGAAGGCCTTGCTGCTGGATGGGGTGCATCCACCGAACAGACAAAGACGTAAGCCCTTCCGTTCAATGGGTACTCAGTAAAGACAAGGCTAGGCGTGGAAAGTAACACCGCGCGCATCCCTCTTGCTGAACGCATGCGCCCACAGACGCTCGAAGAAGTCATTGGACAATCTCATCTATTGGGCAAGAATGAAATTCTTCAACGAATCGTTACGACACGAGAGCCCGTCAGTCTCATTCTATGGGGACCTCCTGGTAGCGGTAAAACCACGCTCGCACGGGTAATTGCCAAAGAAGTCGAGGCAGAGTTTATCGAGCTCTCTGCGGTCACAAGTGGCAAAAAAGATGTTGAGAAAGTCATCGAGCACGCCAAGCAGAACTGGAATCTTCAGCTTCGTACGCTCCTTTTTGTTGATGAGATTCACCGCTTCAATAAAGCGCAACAAGATGCCTTCTTGCCCCATGTAGAGTCTGGGCTTATTACTCTTATTGGCGCCACGACCGAAAACCCGAGCTTTGAAGTTATCACCCCGCTCCTGAGTCGCAGTCGCGTTCTCGTACTTGAGCCGCTCGCCAAGAAAGACATGCTAACTATCCTTCACCGTGCTGTGACTGCAGAAAAAGCAACCAAACGCGTTTCAGACGACGCACTTGATTATATAGCGGAGCTTTCCGGCGGAGATGCACGCGTCGCACTTGGTAATTTAGAGTTAGCGCTTAATCTTAGTAAAAAAGTTACTATTGAAACCGTTAAAACCGCGGCTCAAAAACGCGTACCTGGCTACGACAAAAAAGGTGAAATGCACTATAACGTTATTTCTGCATTTATTAAAAGTATGCGCGGAAGCAATGTTGATGCAACGCTCTACTACCTTGCCCGCATGATTGACGCTGGCGAAGATCCGAAATTTATCGCCCGCCGTATGCTTATTTTTGCTTCCGAGGATATTGGCCTTGCAGGCAACGGCGCTCTTGGCCTAGCACTCAATGCATTCCAAGCAGTAGAACGGATTGGCATGCCCGAATCAAGTTATATTCTTTTTCACGTGGCAACCGCATTAGCAAAATCAGAAAAATCTCGCCACACAACCAGCGCTATGCATAAAGCGCAGCAGCTTGCAAAACAATACCCAGACGCGCCCGTACCGCTTCACCTACGCAATGCACCAACAAAACTCATGAAAGATCTGGGCTACGCCAAAGATTATAAATGGGAAGCGGACTTTAAGCACCAAAAAGGGTTTCTTCCAGAAGAGCTAAAAGACGAGAAGATTTTTTAAATACGCAAATCTCGCTTAAGGGCTTCGTACACCCCGTTCGTCCAGCCAAACCCATCCTGGAGCGTATATTCGCCACCAGCACCCAAGCCATCTTCGCTCCCAACGTCATATTTCTCAATAAATTTTCCACTCTCCGCATACACCTTTTCGTTCAGAGTAAGCCAACGCTCGGTAATCGTATCCGCCAGTTCAGTGTGTCCGTATCTTCTCAAACCCTGAATGACAATCCAGTGAAGTGGCGCCCAGCCGTTGGGCGCATCCCACTGTTGTCCGTTTTCAATAAGTGTCGCCACTAAACCACCGGGGCGTAAAAAATCTCGCTCCAAAACTCGTGCCACCCTATCTGCCTGCGCCTGTGTTGCAATGCCTACATAGAGGGGAAATACTCCAGCCAAGCTAAGCACCGGCATAGATGACTGGTGGTGAAAATTGTAATCTCTATAAAATCCCGTATCTTCATCCCAGAGATACGTATCAATCGCCACTGCCCGCTGCTTTGCTTTTTTCTTAAATTGCCGAGCCTTTACCAAATTCAGTGATGCACGGTACGCATCAGCAATAGTCATTTCAAGATGATACAGCAGACTATTCAAATCAGCTGGAATAATATCTGCCGTGTGAATCGTGTGAATATCATATGGATCTAAAAACCACCGCGAACTAAAGTCCCAACCTGATTCAGCACCCGCCCTAAGATGAAGATAAAGCCGATCAGGATCCGCTCGCCCCGATTTTTCAGCGGTCTCCATATCTTCCCGCAAAGATTCTGGCCGAGGCGTAGCCTTGTTATCATAATACCTATTCATGAGCGCTCCATCCACCATGCTCACCACGCGGCGAAATGCATTATGCTCTGTAGCAGCAAGCTTTGACCGTCCACGCATCCAAAATCGATGTTCAGCCAAAAGATACGGCAGATATTCACGGAGTACTGTACCCTTTCGCCTGTGCGAAGCAAGCAACGTCACCATATGCGAAAAGAAGGGCGGCTGAGAGCGGCTCAAAAGATAGGTTCGATTTGCCGTGGGTATATACCCATATTTCCGGATCTCATGGGTATAATTTTTCATCATCCCCTCTATACGCTTCCACTTACCAGACGAGGCGAGTCCTAGCATAATGAAATAGGTATCCCAGTAAAACTGCTCATTAAACCGACCACCAGGTACAACATATGTATACGGCAATGCAAGCAACGAGCCACGCGTCACTCGATTACGCCTCTCTAGAATCTTCCAGAGACCTTCGATATGTTCAAGCGGAGTGTCACTTGGGCGAGCACTATCTTGATGCGGATATATACCCTCTGTCGCATCATAGAAATGACGCGCCACAAACTCACGCAAATCAAAGTGCGGGTCTTGCTTTACGAGTGCATATTCCTCTTTAATCGTCTTAAGGCGACGAGCTGGCACTAAATCAACAAACGTCTTTCCGTCGCCATACAAGTTCATTCGCTGCACATCAAGAAGCAACTCACCAAGCTTCTCGTCAACGTCTTTATCAGACTTTAATAGCAAGCCGGCAGTTTTAACAAGGGCGGTCTTAATGGGGTCGGTGTTTATTTTTCGCGCCATACTCTTTCTAGTATAGAGCTGGCGCACCCACTAAACAAGAAGGCTACTTGTTTGCGCGCTTGCGCTGGTTTGGATCAAGATAGCGCTTGCGAAGACGAAGATTCTGCGGCGTTACTTCAAGCAGCTCGTCATCTTCAATGAAGTCAATTGACTGCTCAAGGCTCAAGTCGGTATAAGGAGTAAGCTGAATAGCACCATCACTTGAAGAGCTACGCATATTTGTAAGTTGCTTCGCCTTACAGACGTTAATGTCAAGATCACCGGCACGGTTATAGAGACCAACAATCATACCCTGATATACCGTTACGCCTGGACCAACGAAAAGCTCGCCGCGTGCAGCTGCCGTATCAAGCGCGTAGGCAGTTGTGACGCCTGCTTCGTGCGCAACAAGTGCACCGTTGCGAAGTTGCTGAAGCTTTGGACCGAGTGGTTGATAGCCGTGAGGAAGGCTATTCATAATCACCGTTCCCTTGGTTGCGGTAAGGAGAAGATTGCGAAGACCAATCATCGCGCGAGTTGGAATAAGATACGTCACGCGAGTCGTGCCACTACTTGTCTGTTCCTGCTTCACGGTGGTTGCGCGACGCGCACCAAGCTCTTGGCTTACTGCACCGAGGAATTCTGCAGATACTTCAATAAGAAGCTCTTCAATTGGCTCTTTGGTAACGCCGTCTTCTTCAATTGTCACCACCTGTGGCCGCCCAACTTCAAATTCAAAGTCTTCGCGACGGAGTGTCTCAATAAGTACGGAGAGGTGAAGTTCGCCACGACCAGAAACGACAAATCCAATCCCCTCTTCAGCAACGCGAAGTGAGACATTCGTCTCAAGTTCTTGCTTAAGACGGTCACCAATTTGGCGGCTTGTGTTGTACTTCGCTTCCTTACCCTTGAGTGGACTCGTATTTGGGCCGAGGTACATGCTAATTGTCGGTGCTTCAATATCAATCACAGGGAGCGCTTCAGGCTGCTCTTTATCAGCAAGCGTTTCACCAATGTGCGCATCTGCAATACCAGTCACAGCAACAATGTCACCCGCCCCGGCTTCGCTAATTTCTTCGCGATTAAGCCCGCGATATCCGAAAAGCTTATCAACCTTAGCGCTTACAACAGCGCCACCACGCTTCATGAGCGCGATTTGCTGACCTTGCTTAAGAGAGCCTCGGTTAATACGTCCGATTGCATACTTACCAAGGAAAGAATCATGATAAAGAGATGTCACAAGCATCTGGAATGGCTTTTCAAGCTCAACTGTTGGCGCCGGAATGTCGTTAATAATGGCATCAAAAATTGGCTCAAGGTCTGCATGCTCAGATGGGTTATCAGGAAGGCTACTCCACGCCTTACCGTCACGACCAATTGCGTAATAAATCGGGTAGTGAAGCTGACTGTCGTCAATCGCAAGCTCCAAGAAAAGTTCAGAAACTTCATCTTCTACTTCTGAGATGCGGCGAGATGGCTTATCAATCTTGTTAATCATCACAACCGGCTTTAAGCCAAGCTCAAGTGCCTTTGAAAGAACGAACTTTGTTTGTGGCATTGGACCCTCTTGAGAGTCAACAACCAAAATAACACCGTCAGCCATGTTGAGCGTGCGCTCAACCTCACCAGAGAAGTCGGCGTGCCCCGGGGTGTCAATAATATTAATCTTGTAATCACCGTGATAGACAGAGGTCTGCTTTGCCGTGATGGTAATCCCGCGCTCGTGCTCTTGATCACCACTGTCCATGATAAGCGATTGGTCCATTTCAGCCTGGTTTTCGCGGAATGTATTACTCTGCTTGAGGAGGCCATCAACAAGTGTTGTCTTACCATGGTCAACGTGCGCAATGATGGCAATATTTCGAATAAATTTTGGGTCTTTCATGAAAATAAGCCCTCCCTTGGGCTACGTAGATAAGTTACTTACCTTAATTATAGCATAAATTCGGTTTTAATCAAAAAAATAACCCGCATCTACGAGCGGAGAGTTCACCAAAGAACATCATCCGCTCGCAAATGCAGGTTGAGTCAAGGCACGCGTACTTTATAGGTAGCCTTCCAAGAGCCGGAGTCCAGTTGGACGATATCCCAGTCATCGATTGAAGCGCCTGGCCAACCAGAGCCAATCTTCTCGATAACCCGGTCACGATCCAGCGCCTCGATTGACCGAATACCGGGCGACCAGCCCGCCAGCCAACACCCCTTCTCTTCGTGATACTTCAAAGCGTTGTAATTACTTTCTCGATCATGACATCCCATAGTCATCCTCACTTTCACTATCGCGCCGACGTCGCCCCTCCAAAGCCCAGAGTCCACTCTTAGTCCGAATGGCGACTACCGTCAGTATACGACGTCTCGAAAAAGCTCACAAGCGTGAGCATCTAGGTGCTTTATCACTTTCAATAAAAAAGATCCCAAATTCTGGAATCTTTATACTCTCTACTGGTGCGGCGAAGAGGACTTGAACCTCCACGAGCGCAATGCTCACTAGCCCCTCAAGCTAGCGCGTCTACCAATTCCGCCACCGCCGCATGCTAAGTGTTCGGTAGAACTTGTTAATTGTAACATCATTTGCGTAGAAAAGAAAGAGGGCCCGGTGAACTATATCACCGGGCCACCCTTGATGAAGGCTACTTCGTGAAACTGAGTTTCGTGTTTGCGCCGCTACTTACCGTCCCGAGCAATTCACCCAGCTCGCCAAAGCCAGCTTCATGCAAGATCTCGGCAGTTGCATGCGGACCAGATCCTCCGTATCCACACAGTGCATTCACGAAGTGAAGACTAGCGGAAAACTCATCGTCGGTAAACAGCGTCAAGCCGTCATACCTGTCGACTACAGCCCTCGTCCAGTCGTAGCCCGGAAGCGACTTCTTCCAGGCGCGGAATATTTCCACACCGTGGTCGGAAGTCAGGTCTCCCGCCTCATACGCGGTACCACCTTCAACGTCCATTGCATATCCAATCACTCGATCATCAAGGTACTATTTTATTATACCATAATTTACATAAAAAGGCAATGAACTAAGCCCTTGCAATGACACCTCTCGTAGTGTATAGTTATGTACTGTAGTAACTACTACAGACCCGGGCGCTTAGCTCAGTTGGCTAGAGCACCTCGTTTACACCGAGGGGGTCGGGGGTTCGAGCCCCTCAGCGCCCACCATATAGAAATGATAAAACTTCCTTTTTTGGGAAGTTTTTTATTATCGATTGCCACCACTCCCAAACAAAGAAAACGACACCTTATGGTGTCGTAAATACTTGCCGTTCGCCAACATACCAATAGCGGACTGAGTTATACCTATCCGTTGGAATATTAAGAACCATAGAAGAGGCGTCAACATGTACATGGTGCGAATGTACATATTGCACAGTTGCCTGATACAAACCGATTGCCGGCACGTCTTTCATCCATTCTTTCGCAAACGTAGCATACTTCGCAGCCCGAAGTGCCGGGTTTGTGCTCGTACGCGCGCTCACAAGTGCATCATCACTGACAGGATTGCTGTAATTGGAGAAATTATACCCATCATCCGCACCCGAGCTATGCCAGTACGCATACACATCCGGGTCTCCACCGATAGAGAGCTGATAGATAAGAACATCGTAGCGTCGAGGTTGTAGGATATTTTGCGTAACATTCTGTGTAACATCAGTCGGGTCAACAACTTCAGTTTTCACTGATATACCAAGACCCTGCCACTGCTCAGATAGCGTCTTTAGTGCTCGCTCGTAGTCGGCATTCTTCATGGTTACAACAGAGAGCTCAAGAGCAACTCCATCTTTTTTGCGTACAGAGCCATCAAGTTTCCATCCAGCATCGTCGAGAATCTTTTCCGCATCACTTTTGCTGTATGTCGGTGCCTTTGGCATACTTCCGCCAACCTGCCCATTCACAAACGGGAGATGGAGTGATGGAATACCTTCTGCAATAGAGTTGCGCACTGCATCAGTGTCAGTCCCAATCTGAAGCGCCTGACGAACCTTCGCGTCTCTAAGAGTGCTTGCAGTAGTATTGAACAAAGCGTACACTCCACCCTTCACCGGTACAGTGCTGAGACTATACCGCTTACCCGCGGCCTCCCTTGCGCCGATGATTGAAAGATCATTCGCAGCATTAACCTCCGAAGTCGCCAATGCATGGCGAATCGCCTCTGTATCTTTATAGACATGGAGCTGCACCCTACTAAGGCGAGGAGTGCCGCCATGGAAGTTCTGACTACGGGCAAGATGAACAACCTTTCGGCCAGCCGTGCTGTCAATTGTCTGAAGAAGACGTAGTGTAAATGGACCACTCCCTACGGGTCGCATACTAAACGAGTTTTCACGCATGCGACTCGGCTCAACATCACGCAACAAATGTTCCGGCAAGACAGGAAGTGACTGAATGGCGTGCGGAAAAGCTGCATATGGAGCTGGTAGCTTAAATTTCACCGTAGCATCATCAACCGCCGAAACCATTACCCCATCCCACCCAGAAAGTGTAGAGCGCGTTACGGGGTTTTTGATAAGGTTTACCGTATATACAACATCACGGGCTCGCACGTAGACCCCATCACTCCACTGAACATCAGGCCGAATACCAATTGTATATTCAGTCCCATCGTCACTAATCTTCATGCTATTTGCTAAATCAAAGCCAACCTTACCAGTAGCATCGTACGTAAAAAGCCTTGAAAAGAGGAGTTTGCTTGCAGCCTCTTCCGCATTTGACTGCGCGAATATCGGGTTGAGTGTTTCAACCGGACCAAGAAGCGCTTCGGCATATGTGCCATCTGTCGTATATGCATCGGCAGTATAACTTTTTTGATACCACCAAAACTGTACACCCGCAGCTGCGACAAGCAACCCAACAAGTAGCACCCAGACGGCAACGTGTCGCCGAGCGTCACGAAAACTACTCCATCGCTTCAACACAAAGCGACGAGCATGGCGAACAGTAACACCTTCAACTCGCTTCATGCGTTTTGAAAGATCTTTAGAACTAAAGCTCATCTTCGAGAGCCTTCGCCATCGTTTGGAATCTTTTACTGGATCGTCTTTGTCCACCACGCTCCCCTTCCTAGGCAGGAATGAGTAGACCAGCCAAGATTGATACTACGAAAATAACCGCAAGCACAATCGTTGCTTCAAAAAGGTTCTTATCAACACCTCGACGAGTTGTGTAAAGCTCACCAGAGCTACCAAACCCAGCGCCAAGCGTTGCACCACGCTGTTGCAAAATAATAGCTATAACCAGCAAAACCGCTGAACCAATCATTACAATTTGTAGAATCTCATTAATCGACATAGTTTCTCCTCATATTCTCTGTCCGAACTTCAACAGCTGCACCTACTATATAGTTTACCAAACTCAGGATAATTCCTGTAATAATTGAGTTGCCAAATGTCATAGAAAGGCCAGGAGCAAGTGCAAGTGATATATATACAAGTATACCGTTTACAACAACAGTAAAAAGGCCAAGCGTCAAAAGTATAGCCGGTAGCGATACAATTACCAAAAGTGGCTTCAGTAGACTATTCACCAAAGAAAAGATAAGTCCTGCAAAAAGAAACCCCCAAAACCCAGCCGTTACATCAACGTTATGATGCCCCGTGCCAAGTAGTCGTACGGCTACCCAAAGTCCTAGGCTATTAAGGGCCCACCGAACAAGAAAAGTTAAAAATTGCTGCCTCATACTAGTACATAGTGTACCACGCTACACTATGTATCGTACAGTCTTGACCCCTAAAGGGCGGCTGGAAGATTACGGCTTAAATTCTCGTTACCTTCAGTAGTAACAAGAATATCGTCTTCTATGCGAACTCCGATGCCCTCGTCTGGAATATAGATACCAGGCTCCACTGTCAGCACCATCCCTGGCCGAAATGACTCATACCCAGCAAGAGACTCGTGAACATCAATACCGAGCCCGTGGCTTATCGCATGCGGGAAATATTTTCGATACGTTTCAGTATCCGATCGATCCTCCAACAATCCCAGCCCCTGCAGCGCATCCTTCATAATATCATCGCTCATATCTTGATACTCCCGCAACGAAACACCCGGCTTAATGAGAGCGATAATTCTATAATGAGCCTCTTCAACCGCAGCATGCACCGCCCGCTCACGTTCTGATGGTTTACCAATAGGGTATGTCCGTGTAATATCGGCGGCATACCCACCGACACGAGCCCCTACATCCATAAGCACGAGCCCATCTTTAGGTAACGGCTGACTATTCTGCGAGTAGTGAAGTGTCAACGCGTTAGTGGCACCTGCTACAATCGGCTCGTATGCATGACCATTCACCCCTTGACGGCGCATCTCATAGATAAACTGCGCCTCTATTTCATACTCATAAGAAAAGGTACCATTCGCCATGCCAGAACGTACACTCAAGAATGCACTCTGCGTGTAGGCAATAGCTTTGCGAATAAGTCCAATTTCTTCATTGGTCTTAATAGCTCGTAGCTTCGATAAGACTAAACGACAATCCTCAACACGTGTAAATATACCTCTTAGTTTCTCATGCAAGAGACGAGGGGCAGGGTTAAGCGTAAAGTTATAGTGCTCAGCATGTGGATCTTCGCCTAGAGTAAACACCGCATCATGCTGCAGAGAAAGTTTTTTCAATAAAGCATCACCCTCTTCAGCGGAAAGCACTCGGTCAGCTCCACTAGTGCGGAGGGCCTCTTCAGTATCCATTCCACCCTCAAATACCTGATGAACCGCATCTTTTTCCGGACTAACGAGATAGAAGAAATCTCCCGTAATGATACACTTCCAGCCCGGCTCATCAATACCAGTCACCCAATAGAAGTTCGCTTCCTGTAAAAAGGGGCCCGCGCCGTCACGCGACTGCTGGACGAGATCGAACGCAGTAAGTACAACGATGCCACCTCCCATACGCGACCGAAGGCGAGAAACCGACTCAAGAGTCCTACTCATAGCCACTACTCCTGTATCGCCCCATAGTTTATAACATCTTCAGCAGACCCATCAGAACCAACTGCAGTAAACTTGACCGCACCACCATGTGCGCCACTCTGGTCATCCATATAGGATAGCGTCAGAGGAGAGTTTTCATCGAAAAAATACCAGCCACTTGCATCGGGAGAAGCCAGCCCTACTTCAACCCAACCCGAACCTCTATTATCACGGTAGTATAGCTTGTACTCCGAGGCGGTCGGCGTTGCGCAATCAAATTTTACATATAAGCCCCTCATAAAAGGTTGATAAAAAATCGAATCAGCACAACTCATTACCATCTGAACGCACTCGCCCGCAGCCGGGTCCGTGCTTTTTGCGCCAACCTTGAACACAATGGAAGAATCTTTGACGCTCTTTCCCGTTATACAAAATGTATCTGAAGACATCCTTCCACCCGTCAGCTGCACATCGCCGCCTGAAGAGAAAACATCCCCCACCGACGCCGGATACTCATTAGAAAAGTTACGCGCGTCTTCCATCGCGGCAGCGGCAGACTTTAAATCACTCTTCACTTGATTTGTGCGAACGCTCTTCTGCCATGGACCATATCCAATAATCCCAACCGCCACTAGAATACCTATGACAGCAATAACGATTGTCAGTTCAACAATCGTAAATCCTTTTCGGCCTTCATTTCCACCAATAAGCGACAGGCTATCCATATATATCAGTATACTGCTTATCCTTGCTGTTTAAAATATTGCCACACCAATTTCGCCTTTGCAGATCCGATACTTTTCGCAATTTCGGCCTCGCTCGACTGCTCAATACCCCGCATACTACCAAACGTCTTAATAAGCTTGCGTCGTGTAGCAGGACCAATCCCTGTTACGTCCTCCAGTTGACTCTTTATTTGGCCCGTACGCTTCAGTACCGTATGATAACTCACTGCAAAACGATGCGACTCATCGCGCACACGCTGAATCAGCTTCGTCACATGAACATATCGTGCGGGCGCAGCTGTAATACCGCGAAGATTCTTCGAGTGCCCAGATGCATTGTGCTGTCCAGCATGGAGGTTCACTTCGTAAAACGCACCTGATTTTATAACCGCGACCCCAGCATCAACTTTTTTATCGCGTAAATATTGTCGCAGCATCCAAATCCCCACGTGAGAATCAGACTCATGAATAATCAAGGCTTCATCTCGCTTGGCGACACTGACTACTGGCACTTTCACCTTGCGTTCCGCAAGCGCAACAATAGCCGACTCCAACTGCCCCTTCCCGCCGTCAATCAATAGAAGATCTGGCATACCCCAGCTTTTAATATTCTTTTCACTAAAACGACGGTGGATTACTTCATATATATTCGCATAGTCATCATTTCGTTCGCTTACTTTAAACTTACGATACTCGGCACGATCACTTGCACCGTTCGTAAACACCACCATACTCGCCACGACATTCTTGCCACTCATATGACTAATGTCATAGCCTTCTATGCGAGCTGGCGCTTTCGCCAATCCCAATAAATCACGCAGGTCTACGAGCGCCTTGTCTTTGCTGATATCCATGAATTCTTTATCGCCAAACATTATTTTCTGCTGAAGCGCCTGCATATCACGCAGCTGATTGCGATACAGTACAGCCATCTCAAAATTTTGATCTTTCGCAGCCTGTTTCATCTTCTTCTCGATTTCCTGGATAATCTTCTTGCGCCCACCCTTTATATACAGCATGAGTTGGCGAAGATCAGCTTTGTACTCAGTCGATTCAATACCCGGGCGCGGACTAAGCCCAATATGCGCATCAAGATCCGGGCGTACTCCTTCCTTGGGCGGTTTCGTATAATACGGAAAAATCTTTCTTAAATAACGAAGTGCTTTTTTTACCGCAAAGCCATTATAGTAAGGTCCGAAATAGTCCGCTCCGTCATCAAGCGGATTGCGCGTAAATGAGACTGTTGGCCATTCACTCTTCATGTCAATACGAACAAACGTTTGAGATTTATCATCGCGGAGGAGAATGTTATAGCGTGGCATGTACCGCTTTACCATCTCGGACTCTAGAAAAAGAGCATCTAACTCACTCTCTACCTCAACCCAGTCGGTATCGTGAATTTCATCCACTAATGCACGAGTTTTCACATCCATATCTTTTTTGCTCTGGAAATACTGCCTCACGCGATTCTTCAAAACCGCAGCCTTGCCGACGTAAATAATCTCACCCGATTTTGATTTATGAAAATAAACCCCCGGTGAGCGTGGTAACGTCTTCAATTTCTCCTGCAGTTCTGTGTTCATCTATATATCATTATATAATAGTGCTATACTATCCGTAGTACATAAGACCGAATCAACAGCAAGTCCTTCCCCGGGAACACCTTGCCATCGGCACTACTATTTTATCTCTAGGGGGTATATTTACTCATTAGGAGATCTGTTATGTCAAAAATGACACCAGAAGAAAAAGAACAATACAGGAAAGCAGTCGTCGATAAGGTTATCCGCGACACAGCTGACTACAACTGGAACTCAGAGCCGCTCAAGCATTGGCGCGCCTGGGGAAGCTGGTTCAGCTGGGGTTCACCGGTTGGTCTTGGCCTCTTCTGTATCGCCGTGGCAATAACCATCTGGATTATCTGCCAAGCCTTCTAACAAATAAAATCCGCTAGCTCCTACGACTAGCGGATTTTTGTTTTACCAAAAATACTTATTTAAGTGATTCTTGCGCCTTGAAGGCAAACGCAATCATGAGTGATCCGTAAAGGATTGCGTAGAGTCCAACGACCCACACAACCGCAACACCCGCGCTGACAGGGTGAAGAAGGGCAATAATACCCGCAACCACACCAAGTACACCGACAATAACATGGAACGCACGGTCATTTCCATCCGCTTCGCCATCAAAGAGACCTTGAAGTAGGTCAATAACCCCGCGAACCAAGAACGTCAAGCCGATAACTACGACGAAGAAAGCCGCAGTATCAACTGGGTTGCGTAGTACATACACGGCAAGGCCAATTGCAAGGAGGCTAAAGATTAACTCGAGCCACCAAAATTTATACGAACTAATACGTGACAGGCTGATAATGAGGCCAACAATACCCCATACCAACACAAAAATACCAAAAAAGAGCAATAAAAGCGCTACGGTGAGACCTGGTAGGAACAGGGCAACCACGCCAAATAATACTGCAAGCACACCTTGTGCAATTGCAAGCCCGAGTAGCTGTTTCGCTAGTGAACTATCATCTTTTTTTGCCATACACACTCCTTAGTTATGTTGTGGCTCTAGTATACTCCGCCCTACGGAATATTAATAGTGGACTAAATTTTATGCAGCAACTGCGCGCTTTGCTTCGTGCTTCTCTTTACATATTGCTGTATGGAAGAGAAGATCAGGGTTCTCTTTGCAGTTCTCGCAAATAAGCACCAAGTCATTACATTCAGTGTGGGCACAGTTCTCGAAGTTACTTGTCTTGCCGCTACAATGCGTACACTCACCAATCGTCTTCGCATCATCACTAAAAGTCACCGTCATACGGTCATCAAAGACACGGAGGTGCCCTTCCCAGAGTCCGTCGTCGCCGTAGGCTTCACCATATTTCACAATACCACCATCAATTTGATAGACGTCCTTGAAGCCACGCTTCTTCATCATGGCTGAAATAACTTCACAGCGAATACCACCAGTACAGTAGGTCACTACCTTCTTATCCTTGATGTCATCATACTTATCACTTTCAAGCTCAGCAATGAAATCTCGTGAAGTATTAGTATTTGGCACAACCGCATTCTTGAACTTGCCAATCTTCGCCTCGTGCGCATTACGTCCATCAAAGAACACGACGTCATCGCCATACTTTTCAACCAGCTCATTCACCTGCTTAGGCTTAAGATGTGTACCACCGCCAATGACGCCGTCCATATTAACGTCAAATTCATCTTCGCTATTCTGGAAGCCAACAAGTTCGCGACGATGCTTTACGCTCATACGCGGGAAATCATCTCGAGAGCCATCACTCCACTTAAACACGATATCCTTGAAACCAGGGAGCTGTTTCGTAGCTTTGACATACGCCTTTAGATCATCGACTTCACCGCCGACAGTTCCGTTGAGCCCGTGCTTACTCACAAGAATACGACCTTTGAGATTAAGACTATCACAAAGAGATTTCTGCCACAGCTTGACCGCCTCCGGATCAGAAAGTGGCGTGAATTTGTAATAAAGAAGGATTTTTTGCATGACACTTATTGTAGCATATTTTTGAGGAAAAAGCTATTTACTCACCCCTATTGTTTCGGTATACTAAGGGGTACTACATGCAGACGGAAATCCCGTTGATGCTGGTCTATTTATGTTCAACCTTTTGCAAGTGTCCATTGACGCTCAAAAGCGAACCACTGAAACCGAAAACTATCAAAACACTTACACGAGGAGATATTCTTTATGGCCACTCAAAAACCATCGCCAAAAACAAACAGACAAACGCTTCGACTCTACTGGAATGAAATTAAAAAATATAAACCGAGCTTCTTTACAAGCTTACTTGCCATACCGCTTGCAGCACTTTTTCTTGATACTTTTCTCCCCTATTTACTCTCGGTAACTATCGGCCAACTCGCAGAAGGTACCTATACTAATATCTCTCACCTTCTCTGGCTTTCAGCAGGCGCCGGTGTTATCGGCGTTGGCTTTAACATGCTTGGCTTCCAGGCACTCATTCATCACGAATCAAACGTTGCGCAATCACTGCGCAATACAACACTTCACACGCTCCTACAAAAAGATAGCGACTTCTTCGCTAACCAGAAAATCGGTGGCCTGACCGGAAAATTCATTGACTTCATTAACACGCACGTCGGCCTACAGGATCTTATTATTATCCAAACACTGCGCTTTATCTTGTCGTTTGGCATAGGTATCGGGATTATCTTTCTCCACGCGCCTATTCTTGGGTTTATTATTCTCGGTCTTCTGATTCTACTGGCAATACAGATTAAGATCTCCCTAAAATTACGCGCGCCACTTCGTCATGCTCGCAAAGAAATGGTAGCGACACTTAATGGTTCAGTTGCTGATATCATTACCAACAATCAGGCTGTAAAAACATTCGCCCAAGAAAAACACGAAGAAGCAACTGTTTCAAAATTAGGTGCGAAATATAAAAAGATCTACCATAAAGACTTCAGGTGGATGTCAATTGAAGGCTCTGCACGCCTCTTCCTTTCGGTCCTTACACAGATCATAGCAATTGCCGTCCTTGCGTGGCTTTTATCTGAAAAGCGCGTTGATGTCGGAATTGCGGTCTTTACGGTAGCATACCTTCAGCGTGTCGCATCACAACTTTTCAGCCTTGGCGAAATGCTCAACGGCTACGATAAATACTTCCTCCAAGCAGCTCCAATGACAGAAATCCTCACGCAAACCCCTACAATCAAAGACGCACCAAAAGCAAAGAAATTAACCGTTTCGAGTGGCACGATTGCCTTCAATGACATGACATACCACTATCCAGACACCGAAGCAGCTGCGCTTGACAGCCTTGACCTCACAATTAGCGGAGGGCAAAAGGTAGGACTTGTAGGAAAATCTGGCGCCGGTAAAACAACCCTCACTCGGCTCCTGCTTCGGTTTGATGACACATCCGCTGGCGCTATCTCTATCGATGCTCAGGACATTCATAAGGTAACTCAGGAAAGCCTGCGTCATGAAATCGCCTATGTTCCACAGGAGCCATTACTTTTCCATCGCTCACTACGTGAAAATATTGGCTATGGAAAAATCGGAGCTACCAATGAAGAAATTATCGCCGCAGCTAAAAAGGCGCACGCACTTGAGTTCATCGAAAAACTTCCGGAAGGACTCGATACAATCGTTGGCGAACGCGGCGTTAAGCTTTCTGGCGGACAACGCCAACGTATCGCTATTGCACGTGCCATTCTCAAGAATGCGCCAATTCTCATCCTCGACGAAGCAACGTCCGCGCTTGATAGCGAGTCGGAAATCCTTATCCAGAAAGCACTTGATGAACTGATGAAAGGCCGCACCAGTATCGTTATCGCCCACCGCCTTTCAACTATCGCAAAGCTTGACCGCATTGTCGTGATGGACAATGGAAAGATTATCGAAGATGGCTCACACTCCGAGCTACTCAAAAACAAATCGGGTATATACACAAAGCTCTGGTCGCATCAATCTGGCGGCTTCATAGAAGAATAAAAAATAGCCCCTCACGCACGGGGGCTATTTTTTATTACTCGCTACTACTTATTGGCATCTACGTTCGATTGCTTCGGCTCATCCTGCAGCTTTCCGCCCGGGCGAGACTCTTCAGCCTGCGTATCCTGTGGCGTGTCGCTGCCATGTTCTGCTTCAACGGTGCTTGGATCGTCTTCAGCTTCACCAGCGGCTGCTTCATTCGCAGCTTCAAGCGCCGCTGGTTCATATACATTCGCTACCACAAGCTCGAGGTCTTGCTCTATATCCGCATACTCCACGCCCTTAGGTAGGGTAATATCACTCAGTAGTATCTTATCCTCTGTCGTCTGCAAGCCCTCGATAGAAATCTCAAGCGCCTCCGGAAGATCTGCCGGCTTCGCCTTAATTTCAATTGACTCAATTGCCTGAAGTACAATAAGCCCAGCTTTCTCGGCCTCGCTTTCACCTTCGCCAACCAAACGGATTGGCACTTCGGCATGCACCACCTCATTCGCCTTCACGGCATGGAATGCAACATGGCGGATACGCATCTTTACAGGGTCACGATCAATATCTTTAATAAGTGTCAGTCGTTTCTTGCCATCAATGTCCGCATAAACCGGACTATGCTTGCCTGCCTCACGCACCACCTTATCAAGTGGATTATAGTCCGACTGTACAAGAATTGGCTCAAAGCCATGTCCATACACAACCCCCGGAACGATTCCTTCCTTGCGAAGCCGTGCTACTTTTTTGCCTTGCAGCTCACGTGTCTGCAGCGTTACGTTAATCTTATCTCCCATGTCTCTCCTCCTTACGTTGGATACCCTTACGGAAATTTGATATTGTACCTTTAGTATAGGCAAAGATTCTGAAGAAAAGCTGAAATAACCAAATATCTTACACGTCAGCAGTTTTTCGTAGTACAATAAGTAAATATGATTCCCGGTGTTGATCTTCTCGAGTTTATTAAATGGGCAAGCATCTTTGGAGTTGCCCTTGTTGTATTTGCCGAATCCGGCCTCTTAATTGGTTTCTTCCTCCCAGGTGACAGCCTTCTTTTTGCTACCGGCTTTCTTATTCACGCAGGCCTTCTTCCTGCAAACATCCACCTTGCAGTACTTCTTGTATTTATCGCAGCAGTACTCGGTGATAGTGTCGGCTATACCTTCGGACGCAAACTTGGCCCGCGTATTTTCAAACGTAAAGACGCACGACTCTTTAAGCAAGAGTACGTCAAGCGTGCGCAAGAGTTTTACGAAAAGCACGGTGGCAAAACAATTATCATCGCTCGCTTCATCCCTATAGTCCGTACATTCGCTCCAGTTGTCGCAGGCGCCGGAAAGATGGATTACAAACGCTTCGTACTATTTAACATTATTGGCGGCCTTCTCTGGGCGGTGGGCATTACGTATGCTGGCTATTTTCTCGGTAGTCTCTTCGAGCACGCTGGCATTGAAATCGACCACGTCCTCCTGCCTATCATCGCGCTCATTATTCTCATTTCAGTACTTCCTCCGGCGATTCACATCCTCAAAGACAAGAAGACTCGTCAAACTCTCTGGGATGGAACAAAACGAGAAATCAAATCTATTTTCGCAAAGAAAAAATAACACCCCCAGGGTGTTATTTTATTATCCACTCACTTCGATTAAAGTAGAGGTCTTAAATACTTACCAGTAAACGAAGCTTTTTCTTTCGTGATATCCTCAGGTGTGCCCTCAGCAACCACAACTCCGCCACCAATTCCGCCCTCTGGCCCCATATCAATAATGTGGTCCGCTGACTTAATCACATCCAGGTTGTGCTCGATAATCACCATACTGTTACCGCCCTCAACAAGGCGCTGCAAGATGGCTAGAAGGCGCTTAACGTCCGCACTATGAAGCCCTGTTGTTGGCTCATCAAGAATATATATTGTCTTGCCCGTGTTACGACGAGAGAGCTCTGAGGCAAGCTTAATGCGTTGTGCTTCACCACCAGAGAACGTCGTTGCAGGCTGCCCAAGCTTAATATAGCCAAGCCCTACTTCAACAAGCGTGATAAGCTTACGGTGAATTGCCGGAATGTTCTCAAAGAACTCAGCCGCTTGTTCAACCGTCATATCAAGCACGTCGCTAATAGTTGCGTCCTTGTACTTAATCTCAAGCGCCTCACGATTGTAGCGTTTGCCCTTACAAACATCACACGTTACGTAAACATCTGGCAGGAAGTGCATTTCAATCTTAATGACGCCATCACCCTGACAATTTTCACAGCGACCACCCTTAACATTAAAGCTAAAGCGCCCAGCCTTATACCCACGAATATTTGCCTCAGGCGTCCCTGCAAACAACTCGCGAATTGCCGTAAAGACACCGGTATACGTAGCTGGGTTTGAACGCGGCGTGCGCCCAATAGCTGACTGGTCAATTACAATCGCTTTATCAAGCTGGTCAATTCCCTCAATACTATCGTGGGCACCAGGAACCGCGTGCGCCCTATGGAGACGCGCCGAAAGCTCCTTCGCCAAGATACTATTCACAAGTGTTGATTTACCACTTCCACTCACGCCACTCACGACGGTCATTACACCAAGTGGGATTGCAACATCAACGTTACGCAGATTGTTCTCGCGCGCATTCTTAATGAGAAGCTTTCTGTCTTTCTGTACAGCACGGCGCTTCTTGGGCACTTCAATCTTCTCAGTACCGCTAAGATACCGTCCTGTAATACTGTCTGGGTTTTGCGCTACATCCTCAGGAATACCCTGTGCAACTACGTGGCCGCCATTAACACCAGCACCTGGGCCAATATCAAGCAGGTAATCCGCTGCGCGAATTGTATCTTCGTCGTGCTCAACAACCAGCACCGTATTACCAAGATCACGAAGATGCTTCAGCGTTGCAATCAGACGATCATTATCACGCTGATGAAGTCCAATGGAAGGCTCGTCAAGCACGTACAGTACCCCCTGAAGTCCAGAGCCAATCTGGGTTGCAAGACGAATACGCTGCGCTTCACCACCCGAAAGCGTATTAGCGGCACGTGAAAGCTCAAGGTAGCCAAGTCCGACATCATTCATAAAGCCAAGACGAGCCTTAATTTCTTTCAGAATCTGGGTTGCGATAATCATCTCCTGGTCAGTCAACTTTAGCTTGTTGGCAAACATATCAAGTGCATCTTCAACGCCAAGACTAATCACATCAACAATACTAAGATCATGCACCGTGACGGCCAACACAACCGGCTTGAGACGCGCACCTTTACAGGCGTGGCATGAACGCTCACGCATGAATCGCTCAATGTCTTTGCGGATAAAATCACTGTCTGTTTCTTTGAAGCGACGTTCAAGGTTTGGAATCACACCCTCATAGGCGGCATCGTAAGAGCGCCCACTTCCAAGGTCAATGGTATAT
Organism: Candidatus Saccharibacteria bacterium TM7i; assembly: GCA_025349965.1. Lineage (GTDB taxonomy): Bacteria > Patescibacteriota > Saccharimonadia > Saccharimonadales > Saccharimonadaceae > Microsaccharimonas. The sequence continues at coordinate 237,610 of CP075337.1, read as the reverse complement.
TTCTGTGTGCCTGTGCCATAGAGCACCTTATGAACCGCATCGTCAGACATCTTACCTACCGGAACACGAAGACTAAAGCCGTGTGCATCCGCAACCGCCTGAAGGCGCTTCATATACCATGCATCGCTATTGGTGCGGTTGTATGGGCGAATTGCCCCTTCCGCAATTGTTAAATTAGGATTAAATACTAGTTCCGGATCTACCTCAAGCCGACTGCCAAGACCAGTACAGACAGGACAAGCACCCTGTGGAGCGTTAAAGCTAAAGAGACGCGGCTCAAGTTCTGGAATTTCCTCTGATGGGTGGTCTACACACGCATACCGCTGACTTAAAATGGTCGATTCCTCAGTATCAACGTTTAATACCTGAATTACACCCTCGGCGATTTCAAGCGCCTGTTCGACCGACTGCGCCACGCGGGTTCGTACATCAGCAGAAAGCACCACGCGGTCAACAACTATTTCAATGTCGTGCTTGTAGTTCTTATCGAGTTCAGGAAACTCATCAAGCGCATATACCACGCCATCAACCCGAGCACGAGCATACCCGAGACGGCTATATCGCTCTGGCACATGCGCAAACTCACCCTTCTTCTGTTTTGCAATTGGCGCAAGCAAGAAGAGGCGTGAACCGTCGTCAAATTTCATAATTTCATCAACAATATCTTGCGGTGTACGGCGCTGAACCGTTTTGCCACAAACAGGACAGTGCGGAATACCAATACGCGCATAAAGAAGACGGAGATAGTCATAGATTTCCGTTACTGTTGCAACGGTAGAGCGCGGGTTACGGCTTGTCGACTTTTGATCAATACTAATTGCCGGGCTTAATCCATCAATCTGGTCAACATCTGGCTTCTCCATCAGCCCCAAGAACTGGCGCGCATAACTTGAAAGACTCTCTACGTAACGACGCTGGCCTTCTGCATAGATAGTATCGAAAGCAAGACTCGATTTACCCGAGCCACTAAGACCCGTAATAACAACAAGCTTGTCGCGTGGTATCTCAACGTTAACATTTTTCAGGTTGTGCTCGCGAGCACCCGTTACTCTAATCACCTCAGCCATATCGGACTTATTGTACCAGAATTTTGACGTTTTTTCCAGTCACTAGGGCGTCAACATGCTTTTTACGACAAAATTAATATTAAAAACTATTCCACTCATGCTTGCAAATTATCCCCGATACGTCTATATTCAAAGACACTATTAACGGAGCAGCTCGCTATGAAAAAAACACTCACTCTCGTCTTCACCCTTGCGGCATGTATGCTTATACTTGACACCTTCAACGCAGGCCACGCCCTTGCCGCTTTCATACTCGCTGGCGTCATTCCTGGTACAAACATCACCATTAGTGCAACAGCAATGATGATGCTTTATGCCGTTATCGCCGGGTTTATCCTTGCCCGTCTTGCAAGCGCAACCCGCGCTCAAAATCACGTCGCCTAGGTATCAATTTCGACAATACCTTCAAGCCAGAGTTGTAACTCTTGTAGAATAAATTGTTTCTCGTCATTATCACGATGAATCCCCGCCAGAGCCTGAAGGCGCTTCATAAAGCCAGGAAGCTGACGCTTGATACGCTCAGATCGCCAAGTCTCCCATGCAGACACCTCATCTTCGGCAAGGCTTTTTGGATAATTTCGCGCCTTGTAGTGAAGCAGAAGTGCTGCGAGTCTATCATCTGTAAAATCAGGGTGAAAATCCGCCAATTGACGAACGTCAGCATTGCGTACTGCCTCAACGCGCACCCGGTCAAGGTCGTTCAAGAACCCGTCATACAGACGCGCCTCTGGATCAGTCTGCTTTGCAAACTCTGGGCGCCCCTCAAAGAGTCCGCGAATATTCTCCGCAAAGGTAGGCACGGAAAGAAGCGCCGTTTTATGCTTTTCGATTGTAGTCGCGTCGAGTTGAAGACGACCCCAGCCATCTTCCCGTTCCAAAACACCAAGTGGCGCAACTGCTGGAGCACGGTTATACTGCAACTCTTTTACGGGAAGCTTCTGAAAATCTTCAGCTTGCCGCTCTTCCCAAGTTGCGAAGAGCTTCTTCGCAAGGTCGGCCTGGCTCATACTCAAAAAAGGCGTTGGATCATAGCGGAGGTCATAGACAATCACATTTCCATTGCGCCCAGCGGTAAGCGGAAATGCCACCGTTGCCTTATGGTATTCAGCTTCATAGCGTCCACTAACATACACAAACGGACGCTTATCTTCAAGATTAACCAGCTCTGCCACTTTCTTTTTATCACGGTACGCAAGGAGGTGTTCATAAAGCTGGGCCTGCTTCTCCTTGATTAATTTCGTAACAGCAATAAGCGCTTCGACATCACTTAGGGCGTCGTGCGCCTTGAAATGGTCAATTCCGTTGATTTTAGTAAGAAGCTCGAGGCGATTCGTCGCCTTTCCGTCCACAACCGGCCACTCAATCCCGTCAGGGCGCAGCGCGCGCGTCATACGCACGACATCAAGCATATCCCAACGACTCCGCCCATCACGCCACGCCCATTCATATGGGTCGCGAAACGTTCGCCAAAAAAGTGCACGGATGAATTCATCGTCAAAACGAATATTATTAAACCCAACGGTAATAGTATCGGGCGTAAAAATCTCATCAATGAGGAGCTGTGCAAATTCCGCTTCGGTATAGCCATCCGCCTGTGTTTGCTGAGGGGTAATACCTGTCACCATGAGCGCATCAGGGCTGGGGAGCGTGTCATCATTAAGCTTTACAAGAATATTATACGGCTCGCCCACAGGCTCTAAATCAAGCGTTGTGCGCTGACCGGCGAACTGCATAATACGATCCTGTCGAGGATCAAGACCGGATGTCTCAAGGTCGTAGAAGAAAAATGTCTGACTCATACCCTTAGTATACAGAGCTGGTCTTAAATAGTCATGAAGTGAAATAAAAAAATCCCCGCGCGGAGGATATAAAAATACAGATTGGATAAAGTGATTGCCGTGGCGGGAGTGCAGAGACCTTTGCAGGTCTGCGTGCCTCCCGCCACGGAAATCCAGGTTTTAAATGCGAGATTCACTACGCATAATCACAGTACTCGACGAATGCGAACCGTATTTATGTAGGCGTCACTGCCCTTTATTCGGTTGCCCTGAATTATTCCTAGGGGTATTCATCTTACTAGCGACGTAGCGAATTGTTTCCGTGCGCCTTCTGCTCGCGAAGAAAGCTTGGGCCCCGAAGGGCTAGATATATCGCTTTCGCATCATAGCTCCTTTTAATTGCCCGGCTTTGCTGAGACTCTTCTGCAAAAAGGTGTTACCTTATTTGTGTTGTCGCGCCCGTATCCACCAAAAAAGGCGCTTACATGGCTCGCTTGCTCACTCTTTTATCCAATCTGTAAATGTACGCATATCGTAGTGGCAACCCTGCATAACACATCGTTGTGTCATGCTTTGGTATCCACGAGGTCATATGTGCCTCAATGCGATTGTTTGTATTATATCAAATAGTTGCTATTTTGTCAATACTTTTGCGAAATACTACTGCTCTACAAGAGTAAACTCATCAAGCCCGATTTTGATAATTGAATCGCCTTCCGCCCCTGCGCGCTGCAAGGCGTGGGTAATTCCCATCTTTTTCATAATGTCACGAAGTCGGTTGACACCTTCAAATGTCTCAAAACGAGTTCGCCGAGCGAACTTCTCAATCTTATGCCCCTTCACGACAAACACTGTACGTTCACCGTCTTCAACCTTCTTAACCTTCCATGCCAAGGCCTTTTCTTCAACTCCAAGAGAAATAACCGCCAATCCACTCGTATCCTCATCTTCTTCGGCAGCAGCCTTCTCCGCCTCACGCATTTCAACCACTTCGCGACGCAACTCACGAAGTACATCAGTAAGACCAGTATGAGCCTGCGAGGAAAGTGCAAATACCGGTACATCACCCGCAGCCGCCTGTAATGCATCCTTCTGCATCGCAATAAGCTCATCATCAAGCCCTTCAACCTTAGTAAGTGCTACAACCTCCGGACGAGATGCAAGGTCTTCGCTGTACGCTGCAAGCTCTCCACGGATTGTTTTGTACGCCGCAGCCACATCTTCTGAGTATGCATCAACGAGATGAAGAATAACCGCGGTACGCTCAATATGGCGCAAGAAAGCGTCACCAAGACCCTTGCCTTCGCTCGCACCTTCAATAAGCCCCGGAATATCGGCAATAAGAATACTTCCATCGTCAATATCAGCCACGCCAAGATTTGGCGTGAGCGTTGTAAAGGCATAATTGGCAATCTCTGGACGAGCATTCGTCACCACACTCAAGAAAGTAGACTTTCCGGCATTCGGGAACCCAACAAGGCCCACATCAGCTAAAAGCTTAAGTTCAAGTTCAAGTTCAAACTCGTCACCAGGCTCGCCACGCTCCGCTACGCGCGGAGTTTGCCGAACAGAAGACTTAAAGTGCGCGTTGCCGAATCCACCATCGCCGCCCTTGGCAATGACCTCTTCTTGACCGTCCTCAACGAAATCTGCAATAATTTCACCTTCACGCCGCACAACAGTACCAACGGGCACCTTTACATACAATGGCTCGCCAGATTTACCGCGTCGCTTACGCTTCGAACCAGAAACACCCGGTTCAGCCTTGAGCTCCGGCTTATAACGAAAATCTATAAGTGTATTAAGACCTTCAGTAGCAACAAAAATAACATCGCCACCGTTTCCACCATCACCACCGTCTGGACCACCCTTGTCGACGTAAATTTCGTGACGAAAACTGACGGCACCATCACCGCCGCGTCCAGCCTGTACAAAAACTTTGGCAGTGTCTACAAACATATTACCCTAACTATAACATAATCGCCCCTGTTTTACCAGAGGCGATTGCAATGAAAATGTTTTTGCTTTTAGTGAATGTAGACGTACTGGCCTGCGATTGCAGCCGATACGATACGACCCGATACTTGATTAAAGCCACCACCCGCAACAGATGCATTCATCTCACTGATTTCAACATCACCGTTTGGAAGAATTCGCTCAACAATCGCCACGTGTCCATAGCCGCCACCGTTCTGCATAACCGCACCCACGGCAGGGACGTTATTTACCTTGTAGCCAGCCCGTGAAGCGAAGAATGCCCATGTCGCTGCATTACCCCACATACCACCAACTGGGCGACCCATTTCAGCGCGTCGGTCAAATGCGTAAGCAGTACAGTTACCGAATGCATACTTATTGCCAGCATACATAGGCGTACCGGTCTTGATATGCCAAGTACGGCCACCGAACCCAGCACCATATCCAGAAACATAGCTTCCAGATACACTTCCGCTTGTTGTCGGCGCTGTATAGCTGCGTGGCGCGACGTACCCAGGACGTTCGTTCTCAGGAAGAACACCATTAGGCACAATAAGGCGAAGGCCAGCAGTTACACCATTCAACTCAAGGTCATTATAGGTGGTAATTAGTGAAGCATCAGCCTTGTATTTATCGGCGATCTTTTCAACAGTGTCACCATCCTTAACGGTATAAAGCACACCGTCGCGTGGTAAAATATCGAGTTCTGAACCAACCGCAAGAGTATTGTCTTTGAGGTTATTAGCCCACTTTACAGTATCGGCAGAAATCTTAAACTTTGTCGCGACACTATCAACGGTGTCACCTTCTGCAACGGTATATTTTGTTACATCGCGACTCACTGAAGTCACGGCCACGATTGCAGGTTTTGCAACAGATGAACTGTCGGTAGAGGCGTAGGCAGCTTCAACCTTCGTTGACACTGCGCGCTCCGCCACGTTTGGCGCTACTGCAAGCGCAGCAGTGTGCGCGACAGACGCAGCGATATTAGATGCGACAACATCATTAATAGCAAGCTTGTCAGTACCGCTTTGTGCTACATCAGCTACCGGAGTAGTTGATGAAACGGCAACCTCTTGTTGAGGTGCACGGTAGCCAATAGCGATAACTGCTACAAGAAGTGTAAAAACACCGGCGTATACAGCAACAGTTGACGATTTAACGCGACCCTTAGCGGATCGCCTATTTGTTGGCTTTGTAGCAACACGCGCTGGACGTGCAACTACTGCCCCACCCTGGGTAGCGTGAACGCTACCGGTCGTAACATCATTACGAATTATCGTTCTCCTGCCGCTCGGATTTCTCTCGAGGGCGTCTACCGTACTGGGTCTTACTTTACGCGCTTTTGCGGTAAAAAGGATGCATGTCGACCGTTAATTAATATTATAAAGTTTTCGGCATCCGTACGACCGTCCTGATAGGCGCATTACTACTTCCATTTCCCACTCGCAGGCAATAAGAGAGATACTGTTTTTTACGTACTACGTGTGTGTTTTAATACCGTCAGTACAACAGTAGACCTCTATCACTAGTAGATAGAAGCACCAATGTGCTATCCCTTATTCTAGCAATGTGAGCTACACATGTCAATGATTTGCGGTGCGTACGCCATGTGTCCACCCCTGTTGCGGGATTAGATAATTTGACACTTTTTCTGGCAGTGATTCTTTATATTTGCCTCATGCTCTTGCAGTGTTTTGGCAAAATACGTCACATCATCATCACCACTAAGGAAATAGAGATATTCACCCTCAGCTGGAAGTGATACAGCTCGGAGCGCTGCAAGCCCTGGGCTTGAAATTGGACCTGGTGGCAGCCCTGCGTATCGGCGGGTATTATAAGGAGAGTCGATATTAATATCACGCGGAACACCCATCTTGTCAGCAATATATTGGTAAGTTACATCTGAACCCAGTGGCATTTTTTCTGCGAGTCGCTTATAGAATACTTGGGCTATCTGTGGCTCATCGCCACCCACAGCCTCGCGCTGAATGATTGAAGCAAGTGTTATACCCTGATACAACGTCAGCCCCTTCTTTTCATACCCCTTGTCGAGGCGACGCTCGCTGATGATACTATAAAATTCAGCAAACACCTTCTCCAGCACCTTTTTAGCAGGGAGCCCCATGCCAAATTTGTAGGTATCGCCGTAGATATAGCCCTCAAGGTCAGCATCTTTTGGCTTACCATCGAATAACGGTGAGTCGTAGTGGGCAGCAAATGCCTCGTCTACTTCTTGTTTATCATACCCAGCCTTCATAAGTGCCGTTTTGTTCTCTTTGACGGTCGCGCCCGGAAGGAATGTTACATCAAATGTGTCCGTTACACCCTTTACGAGGTGGTCAACAATGGAGAACATCGACTCTGACGGAGAAAGCCGATAGGTGCCCGCCTGGAGTTTATTTTGCACGCCCTGAATACGTGTTGTAGCAAGGAAGACAAGTTCATTTCGTATCACGCCGCTTTGTTTAAGCTTTTTAGCAATCACATCCGGCGTACTTCCCATGGAAATCTCAACAGCCACTCGGTCCTTGTTCTTCATATTTGCCGGCAGAAGTTGTACGCCATACCAAATAGCAACACCTAAAATAAGGACTATAAATGCAATAATAGCCGAAACAATACCACGCTTTGCCCAATTACGTCGTCGAGGGTAGCGCGCCTCTTTCACTTCAAGATCAAGCTGCTTCAACGCTTCGGTCGGGACGCTTGGTTCCGGTGCTTGCTGTGCCATACCCGGACGCGCAACCGGTTTATTGCGCCGACCTATAAAATGCTGCTGTGATTGTGGCGGCACTTTTACAACACTCGGACGGCTTGCAGGCATGCCACTCGTGCTTTGGCTACCGTTTTGCTGTGGTCGTCGTCCGAAATTATCCATATCGCTCCTCTACATAATCTTGCAAGATAATACTCGCTGCTCGGGCATCAATATCGCCTTTTGTGTATGGTTTTTTGTGTGCTATCAAATACTGTTCAGCGACAACACTTGTTAATGATTCGTCTTGAAAGGCAATGTCCGCCTCAAAACTGTCAACACTCTTGAGTCGCTCAACGAAAGCTTCAACATACGCGGTTTGCTTAGTTGCTTCACCCTGCTGGTTGCGTGGATAGCCTACCACAACTGTTTTTGCACCCTCGAGCCGAATAAGTTTTACAAGTTGCTCAAGCTCCGTGCCATCAACCTCAATCGTTGTTACAGGCACAGCGATTCGCACGCCAGTGTCCGCCGTTGCTACACCAATACGGCGTTCACCTACATCGAGGCATACGAGAGTACTAGTTGCCATTCTCGTTTACTTTGAACTCGATCTTAATTTTATCTATATTATTTGGAACTTTATTCACCCAGAAGAACGAGAACTTCACATCCACATCCTTGATACCGTCAATTGACTTAAGCCCCTGCTGGATATCACCGAATCGCTTTCCGCGAGCATTTTCTTTCACCTGCTGCTCATCGATCTTCGGACCAACGCTTCCACGAGTCGTAATCGTCACCGATGCGCTGTCATTTTTTTGCTGGAAGTTGGCAAATGTCACTTTATCAGCTCCGGTAGCATACACCTTTTGATTCTCTTTGTTATCAACCTTAGATTCAAGATATGACTTCAAGAAATCTTCAAGCTCCGTCTTTGGAATCGCTTGCATGCTAAATGCCGTCGTGACGGACAATTTAGCCTGACCGTTCGGAGCCTCTTTACCAACTGCTGGAGTTGGCGTCGCCTCACCCTTATCTGCTACAAAACTTTCAGCAATAACCACCTGGCCAGCAGTGAATTTTTTAGTGAGTGCCTTTTTCTGATCATCAGCGGATTTATCAGTCAATTGACCACGAGCGCGCTCAACGTCTTCCTCTGTTACAACCTTCACAACTTTTGTTGTACCGCCCGTCATAGCACCACCACGAGCGTAAATATCACCTGAGATACCACCAATCGTATAACCTGAAGAGCCGATATTAAAGCTTTCACCAGCAGATGCAGCCTGGACATTTACCGATCCGGTGCCAGCTCCAGCACCAGTATTGCGACACCCCGAAGCCGACCCGCTCAACCCAGAAACCGAAGCGGTTGATGTACTATAGAACACCTTACCGTTTGAAGCGGTAAATGGTGTGCCAGAGCTAAGTGTAAACCCAGGTCCGTCACAGTTAGTAATCGAGATAGTTCCGCTCGCCTTCTCGCCAATGTCCTTTTGTCCAGTTGCTTCAAAGTCAACAGAAACAACACCTTCTTCGCGTTGCATAACAGAGGCTACAATACCGCTTTCAGCGTTCGTTGGCTGGTTACCCCCCAGCCGAACCTGCGCACTCACAGGTTGTGGGCTCGTGCTTGCTGTAATGACAATAGTAGCCGCTGGAGCAAACACAAACATCCAGATTAGTAGCGCGACGAGCGCTACTGAACCGCCTATAATCCATACAAGCTTCTTCCTAAAGGTATCGAAGTTAGGAATTTTAGGGCTCTTGCGCGCACCCGTTGGCTTATTTTTCCCCACCGGCTTAGCAACAACATCCTCGCCGTCAATATCAAGACTCGCAACATCAAGAGAGTCGTCCGCTCGTACAGACTTGTCCTTCACCGGAATGGTAGAACGAGATGTTTTAGCATGGTCGCCCACGGGCAGCTCGGAGCCATCAATAATATCATCGCCATCATCCACCTTGAGAGCAGAAATCTCTGCTACCTCAGGTTTGCTTTGCAAGTTTTTTGCAACGGGAATCTTAGCACTTGCCGCAAGCGCCACAAGCGCCTGATTTCCTGTAATGAGAACGAGTTGCTTCTTCTCGCCCCGTGCCATGCGGTCAAGTAGGCGTAAATTGACAGCACTTTGAAGAACACCGGCGCGCTTTGGTGGCACAAGTGCAATAATCTTCTCTTTAGCATTTTTTATTTTGCCGATAATAGCCGTTACATCATCGTCTACATCAACATAGATAACGTCTTTATTCATTCTTAAATCTTCAAAAGGCGATTAAATTTTTCACGTATTGAGTCGCCTTCTGTACTCCCTACTAGTGTATCATACCCAACTCGGAGAAGCCCCATGGCGGTAATGAACGTGTGGTCGCTTACGTCACCGGTTTCGTCCTTTACACCAATCACCTCAGAAGGGTGAATGAGCTGTACGCGTGGGCTGCGAGTAAATGGAAGGTCTTTATGCCAGTCATCTGCCTCAAGTGCCTCAACCAGCTTATCGAGGCTTGCACCACCGCCACACAAAAGGATGCGATTTGGCAGGTGGTCAACAGACTCAAACTCACTCAAGGCTAAGTCAACACCAGCGATCCACACCTCAAGCGTCTTATCAATTGCCGCCTCTACTGACTTCTTTACAGCCGGCTTAATCTGCTCGTTATCGATATTCACCTTGAGCTTCTCGGCGTCTTGATACGAGAGGTCCATGTCACCCGCAATAGTCTGCGTGAAGCTTCGACCGCCAATCCCAAACATCCTCGTCCCCTCAACACCACCGTCGTTCACGACTGCAATATCAGTACTTCCTCCACCGACATCAGCTAAGATAGCGGTGAAGTTACTACCCGCCTCAGAACCAAGCACACTCCGGCTCACCGCAAACGGCTCAGCTGCTACCGCAAGAAGGTCTAGTGACAGCTCATCTGCAACGCGCTCGAGTGCTCCAATGTGCACCATCGGCGCAAATGCTGTATAGATTTGCACAGAAACATCACGGCCCTGAAAACCAATTGGGTTACTAATCTTATAGCCATCAATATGAATACCAACCAGGGCGCTATTCACAAGCTTAACTTCAACATCTTCGTTACCCGTCTCAAGTGCAATTTGGCGCTGCGCTTTAGTCTGCGCTCGCTCTTGTACCTTCTCGATAATAAACTCCATTTCAGCGTCATCAAGTGGACGATCCGGCTGTGGACGGCGATACCGAATAGTATCAGTAGTTCCCTTTACGAGCTCGCCAGCAATACCAATCACCACCTTCTTAGCCTGTAATCCCGCCTGTTCTTCGGCCTGTGCAAGCGCCTCTTCACAGTTACGAACTACGCCAGCAATATCAGCAATTGCCCCTGCATGCATATCACTTACGTCTTGGCGAACACGCCCAACACCAACAATATTCAATTCTTCGCCATCAAGACGAGCGATAAGCGCTTTTACAAACTCAGTACCCACATCAAGAGCGACAAGATACTCGTCGTCATTGATTTGAGGTTGTTTTTTAAACTTTTTCAAAACCATACTTGCCTTCTATTATATACTAAACGCGCTTATGGTCGTAATACTTGTGTTTTTTAGCTTTTTGTGATATAATATAAATATGATGCGGATTGAAGAAAACTTTGGCAACAATGCAGCCGAGTTCACCCCAACACCGGAAACTGTTTATCTTATTAGCGATCTCGAAGAGCTCGTTAACAAAAATGCCGATAAATACCTGCATGACAGCTCAGCTGAAATAGTCATACAAGGCTTAAAGGTTGGTAATAATAAAGGCGAAGTTCCGTATGTACTTAATCGAATTCGTCGTGAGCTTATCACATCTCAAGCTGGACGCTTTCCGGAATTAATTAATATGGATGCCCGATTCACCTTCCCGCTAGCTGACAATTCACGCGCGCCCTTCAGCCTCACTTACAACTGGACCGAAGACTTACATACCATCGTTCACTCACAGGAAAGTGGCACGATAATTCTCACTCAAGGCAAAAATGACGCAACTCTCGACTCAGGGTTTCTAGAAGGGGTAACTGCCCCACAAGCTGCAAATCTTTTTGAAATACCTCAAGAAATTACAGGTGAATCAACAGCGGCGCTCCTCGAAGCAGTCGCTTCGGCTGAATCTGTCTTCACTCGCCGTCAAGCCACCACGGCAGTAGACGCATTCACAAGCTTTAGTCTTGTTCACGACGCAAAGATTCGTAATGATGAGAACGGCGAACGCCACATCAACCAGGAATTATGTCTTGAAATTAATCACGACAACGAACGAGGACAGCCAGATAGTCCAAATGAGATCTACCTTCCACCTGTAAGCACCTACCGAACCATGCTTCGATTTGGTCGGACCGAAGGTGAGGATGGCTGGCGGTTTACTGGCTCCTATGGTGGCAAGCTTTCAACCGGCGAGCTTCTGTCGGAAGTCCTCTACGAGCACCCCAAGGTGGCGATGCCGAGCAATAAAGCTCTAGAAAAAGCACTGTTTGTCCTCGATAACCCACCCGAAAACTAGACGAGCTGCGCTTTAATACGCCGAATCCCCGCGCTTGAAGATTCTTCCTTCGTAATCTTGAACACCTTGCCGTCTTCTGCAAGTTGGCCGGTATTTTCAACGTGCGGACCACCACAAATCTCAAAGCTGACACGCTGATCACCTTCGCCCATTTGATAGACCTTTACGGTGTCGCCGTACTTGTCACCAAAAGCACCAATTGCACCCATAGCGAAGGCCTCGTCGGTTGGATATTCTTTGAATGAGACTGGCAGATTCCATGAAATCCATTCATTCACCAGCTTCTCGGCTTCATCGAGCTGTTCACGCGGCACCTTGCCGTCATGGTTAAAATCAAAGCGAAGGCGTTCTTCGGTGATATTGCTCCCATGCTGTGTAATGTCATCGCTCACTGTCCTGCGAAGGGCCGCATACACGAGATGCGTTGCGGTGTGATACTTCTTGTGAATCAAGTCTTGTCCGCCGAGGCCACCCTTAAACGCACCTTTTGCAGCGGTTTGCGAACGAGCACGCTGCTCAGCCATCTTATCTTCAAATTCCTGACGCCAGTTTTCAGAGATTTTAATATCTTGCTTAAATACTTCTTCAGTTGAAAGTTCTACTGGGAAGCCATACGTGTCATACAGCGTAAAGAGTTCTTCGCCCGTCAGTCCATCAGTAGCAAACTTTTCAAGTTGCTTGAGGCCTTTACGTAGCGTTTGTCGGAAAACCTTCTCTTCCTTTGCAAGCACCGCAATTACCATTTCACGGTTTTCGGCAACCTCTGGATAATCTTCTGCATACAAATCAGCAATCACTGGGACAATTTCTTCAAAGAAGTTCTGCTCGAGGCCCAAATCAAATGCAAAACGGATTGCACGGCGAAGTAAACGGCGCATTACATAGCCCTGCTCTTTATTTGCTGGCACGCAACCATCAACCGCAAGGAAGGTTGCCGCACGAAGGTGATCCGCAATCACGCGCATACTTGCGGTATTGCTTTCATACTTTTTACCGCTCAGCTCTTGGAGCTTTTCAATGATTGGCCAAATAACACTAATACGGAAAACATCAGGGCTATTAATTGCCGCTGCGGCAATACGCTCAAGCCCCGAACCGTGATCAATGTTTGGCTTTTCAAGTGGCTCAAACTGCCCTTCAGCAACTTTTCGGTAGGCCATAAAAACGTTATTACCAATTTCCATAAAGCGGCCACAATCACAGTTTGGGTGACAGGATTCACCGTACGAAGGGTCGTGCGGAGTGCCAAAATCATAGAACATTTCGCTGTCTGGACCACACGGGTCGCCGACCGGTGTTGTTTCAGGCGAACCATTACGGCTCCACCAGTTTTTACTGCCATCATAATAGAAGAAGCGCTCACCCTCTTTCATGCCGCGCTCATAGCCAGCCTCTTCAGAGCCGATTTCGGCTTCTCCAGTTGAAAGCCCCTTCGCCTCAAAAAGACGGCGCCACACCGCAACCGCTTCGGTATCTTTTTCAATGCCGTACTCTGGCGCGCCAATAAACGCAGTAACGTAGAGCTTGCTCATATCAAGGCCGACCACTTCAGAGAGCCATTCAAACATCCATTCAATCTGTTGTTCTTTGAAGTAGTCACCCATACTCCAGTTACCGAGCATCTCAAAGAAAGTTGTGTGGCGGTTGTCACCAATATCATCAATATCTTGCGCACGAAGACATGTCTGACTGTCAGTAATGCGTACGCCTTGTGGATGGGCTTCGCCAAGCAAGTAGGGAATCATCGGCTGCATACCAGAGCCAGTAAAAAGGGTTGACGGGTCATCCTTCAAAACAAGTGGCGCGCGCTTTACGACAGCATGACCACGTTCTTTGAAGAATTCTAAGTAGGAGTTGCGGATTTGTTGAGCGTTCATATCTGTTAATTATAGTATATTTACAGCTACAACGAAAGGAGGGGTTAATTAGACGGGTTGTAGCGACACTCCTCGAGCGTGCTCGCCGTACAAGGGCTTTCATTGTCCGTCACATTTTTGAGTCGCCACTGAATAGGGTTCCCTTTTTGTATATCTTTGTCAAATCCAATCCACTGATTCCACCGCACCACCCAGCTAGACTGGCTGTAATCCCAATAGTATATCTCAAAAACCTCATTGGAAACATCAGTATACTCCGTACCATTAACCCAATATGAAGAAAGGGTTGAAGCTTCATGCATAAGCATATACTTCCCCCTAGGTGTAGTACTTGTAAGTGATGCAAAATCAAGTGGCTCCACTTCACTCGGCCACCAGCTCAGCTTACCGCTCGCGTTAGCAAGTCCTGCCTCTCGAGCCTCTGACTCATTAGAAAAGGTTTGCCCGTGAATAATACGGTATGCATCTTGCGCATCAAGGATGGCCTTAACATCAGCTTCCTGCGCCGAGATGTTAGCCTGCTTCGTGATGCCATTATAGGAAACTATTGTTACGGCAGCCAGAATAGCAATCACCACTACCACTATAAGAAGCTCTACGATAGTAAACCCGAGCGAACCGGTCTTCATTAGACGAGATGGCTTCTTTAGATAGTGCTTCACTAGCCCCTGCTTTCTTGCATGAATTGAAGTTAGTTCTAGTATACCATAAGCAATTTATCTACCATGTAAATCAAAAAGGACGCCCCGCAAGCCGTCCTTTCAAGAAAATACACTGGGCGTTACTGCTTAATTTTCTCGTCTACGTCATCGAGCTTTTCAGTGGCAGCATCCTTCATATCACCAATTGCATCTTTGGCATGCTCACCTGCATTCTCGACGGCGTCTCGTAAGTCATCAGACTTTTCCTTCACAGCGTCACCAAGATTCTGCGCCGCGTCCTGTGCACCATCAAGGGCATTTTTCATTTTATCTTCTGCATCATCCATAAATCCCATAGAGATACTCCTTTTGCATTAGATAGCTATTACATTCTTTATTTTAGTAAAGAGTGCTGAGAAACAACTTAAGCAACGATGCCGCCACCAAGACAGCGTTCGCCATCATACATCACAAGGGACTGACCAGCAGCGACGGCGCGTTCGGCATCCTTAAAGTGAAGCGTGACCAAACCATCCTCGCCGAATGTAAGCGTCACAGGCGTAAGCTTTGCGCGATGTCGCACACGAACCATATACTCACCCTCCGCTGGTGCATCACCAGAAATCCAATGGAGTGAATGGAGCATCACATCATTGCGCCACAACGCTTCATCATTAAGATTCGTGGTTACATAGACCTCGTTCTTGTCCATATCCTTACCAACAACGTAGTACGGAAGCCCACCGCCAATATCAAGCCCGTGACGTTGCCCGAGTGTATAGAAAATAGCCCCATCATGACGCCCAAGCACCTTGCCGGTTTGTGCATCGATAATATCACCCGCTTTTTGCTCAACATACTGGCTTAAGAATTCACGAATACCAATTTGTCCAACAAAACAAATACCCTGACTGTCTTTTTTACGTGCCGTAATAAGCCCGCGCGCCGCCGCCATTTCACGTACTTCAGGCTTGGTAAATTCACCAAGCGGGAAGAGTGTTTTTTCAAGCGCTTTTTTAGTCACGCGGTACAAGAAATAGGTCTGGTCCTTATTAGTATCAACCGCCTGGAGAAGCTGACCGTCAGCAACACGCGCATAGTGACCGGTCGCAATAAGATCCGCACCGTCTTCAAGCGCAGCCTCAAGGAAAAGTTTAAACTTCACTTCTTGGTTGCACATAATATCTGGGTTTGGCGTGCGCCCTGCCCTATACTCGTCAATCATGTAATCAACAACTTTTTGTCGATATTCATTTTCAAAATCAAACACCTTGAAATCAATGCCAAGATGCACTGCCACACGCTTAGCGTCAGCTAAATCATCCGCCCACGGACAGCGCATACCAGGCAAGTCTTGTGTCCAGTTTTTCATGTAAACACCGGTAACGCTATAGCCCTGCTCAACCAAAAGCGCCGCAGTTAGTGACGAATCAACCCCGCCACTCATTCCTACATATACTTTTGTCATCGCCCTGCTCCTGTATAAAACGCTATAATCTTTACCAACTCTCCACCGGCAAGCCACCAGCCGCGTGGCGTCATCCACCAAAGCGCACTCCAGTCTTTGTCTTTTGCAACCGGCCAATTCAGCACCTTCACGCCAGCTTGAGCTTCTTTTTGAAACTCTAAACTTGCCCGACGTTGGTGATATCCCGATGTTACAAGAATGACACGCTTCAAATTATGTTCCGTTAAAATCGACTGTGTATTTTCAGCATTCTGCTGCGTATTCACCGCGTCCTCATCAACCAGAATTGCACTCTCCGGCACCCCGGCAGCAATTGCCTGACGGCGCATTGCTTCAGCATTACTTGGGCCACTCTTATCTTGGGCTGCGCCAGAAAATACCAGCATTCTCGCCCAACCATTGTTAAAAAGTTTCACGCCAGCATCAACACGCGCTTGAGTATCACCGCCGCTCACCACAACAATCGCATCTGCCGTGCTACAACCTGTTTTTGGTGTTGTACCACACCCCGTAAAGTCATTTGGCTGGAGATAAAAACTCACACCAATAATAAACGCCGCCAAACATGCTAAGAAAATCAAAAGACCCCTCACTTAGGCCGCCTTTCGGTTATATTCAGCTTGGACTGTTTCAATAATGAGCTCAGTAGCACGGGTAATAGTTTCATCGGTGCTAAGTTTACCGAGCGTAATGCGGAGGCTTCCATCGGCAACTTCCGGCGCAAGCCCAATTGCGGTCAGCACATGCGAACGTGTGCCCTTATTTGCCGCGCAGGCACTTCCAGTTGCAACCAATACCCCCTTTGACTCAAGTGAAAACAGCACCCGCTCCGCATCAAGATTTGGGAAAGAAATATGAAGATGACCTGCAAGACGGCTTTTTTCGTGTCCAGAAATAATTGCTTCAGGAAAAGCCTCGGTCAAGGCGCGCTGCATTGTATTACGGAGCTTTGCCAGACGCTCTGTTTCAGATTTACGGTGCTTTGTGGCGCGCTGCATTGCGACGGCAAACCCAACTACGCCAGGGACATTCTCTGTTCCACTGCGAAGACCGCGCTCTTGGCCACCACCAAAAACCAGTGGGCGAACCTGCACCATTGGCGCCGCCCAAAGAATACCAACCTGCTTAGGACCGTATGCCTTTGAGGCATTCAGTGTTAACATATCAACACCAAGCCGAGCAACATTAACATCAATTTGCCCGACACCCTGTGAAGCATCCGAGTGAAGATAAATCGGCGTGTGGTCACCCGCATCAAGCCGGCGCATGCGCTCCTTTTTCACTACTTCAGCGATATCGCGAAGTGGCTGGATTGTCCCGAGTTCATTATTAGCAAGAGCAATACTGACAAGCTGCGTGTCTGGACGAATTGCCGCACGCACCGACTCAGCAGAAACAAGTCCTTTTTCATTAGCCGCAACAAGGGTTGCTTCAGTTTTATGCGCAGCCGCCGCCAAAACTGCATGATGCTCAATATTTGCCGTCACCACATGTCCGTCAACACTACCAAAGGCGAGCGCAATTGATTCCGTCGCACCAGCAGTGACAACAATGTCATCCCCACGCCCGCCAATAGCATGGGCGATTTGGTTTTTAGCGTCTTCATATATTCGGCGCACTTCAAGCGCGGGTGAATACGGAGCGGACGGGTTATAAAACATATCAGAAAAGAAGGGCAGCATAGCTGCATGTACTTTTGGGTCAACAGGGGTTGCCGCCGCATAGTCAAGATAGATAACTGTCTGTTCCACTACCTTACCAGTATACCTTATTTAGGCAGCTCGTACGACGGGTTCGCGGCCATATACGTCGCTTAGAACTCGTTGTTCATATGTGTTTGCGGCATTTACAAAGCGTGCAATTTCACCTTCAGTAAAAGGATGCTTGTGTCCATTGTAAATCTTATGGATACCCTCAGCATCAGTCTGATAATGAATGGTGTATTCTTCAGTGCCACGAGTAAAGCTAAAGTACCAATCTCTTACCTGAGAGTGAGTTTCAAGCGGGGGATTAAGCCAAAACCTTGCCTTTTCTTCACGGAACAGCCCGCCGCCAACAAGACTTTCCTGGTCAATCAGATTATTCATTATCGGAACAACTTTCTTTTCCATGCCAAGAACGCCAAGAATTCGACCACCAAGCGAAGGCTTTGGTGCAACGGGCGTATGAAGCGCTTCGTATCGATACCAGTCAAGTCGCGTCTCAAGCTCCTTCACCGCCTGATGTATTTCTGGTGTGTATTCAAACTGTGGTTCATGAGCAAAAAACTCAGCAACCTGGCGCTGCTCAGCTGTTTCGGTTTGTGCAACTTCCTCTACCACTTCTTCGCGTAGCAAAGTTGTTGGTATTTGATACTGACTCTCTCGCATATATACAACTTCTATGAAAAGTTAAAAAGTGTCTGTGCATTGCGCGTTGTTGCTGTAGCGAGTACCTCAAGCGAAACTCCACGACGCTTAGCATGATACTCTGCAACCGTACGCACATATGCAGGCTCATTTACTTTACCACGAAATGGGGCAGGCGTCAAGAAAGGCGCGTCCGTTTCAAAGAGGAGCGAAGCCTCCGGAATAGCGTCAAACATTTCCTTCTGCGCCTCGTCTTTTGTAAACGTGCTAATCCCATTCACGCCAATATACAGTCCTTTAGAAATAGCCTTTTCCATATTCTCTTTTGAATCAGTAAAACTGTGCAGCACGCCACGAACCGTGCCGTATTTCTCTTCAAATTCTTCAAAGATAGGCCAAAAATCATCAAACGCTTCGCGGACGTGAAAGATAATAGGGAGATTGTGACTCAATGCCACTTCCATTTGCGCGCGCAATGCCTCCATTTGCACTTCCCGGGGGCTATGAGTGTAAAAATAATCGAGCCCAATTTCACCCACTGCAACAAGTTTTGTATTTGCATCATCAGCCATGAGCGCAATCTTCGCATAGCCATCTTTCGTCTCATGCGGATGCACACCAATAGACACATAGAGAGGTTCATATACAGTAGCCGCTCGTAACGCAAGCTCCGAACTTCCCTCATCCGTCCCTACGCAAATCATTTTTTCAATTCCAGCCTCTTTGGCGCGTTCAAGTGTTTCTGTCACAGAGTAGGGGTATGATTCATGAATATGGCAGTGGGTATCAATTAACATAGTCTTAGCATATCACCTTGCACCGAGGAGTTCATAGACATGCGCGCCCACCATATCTTCATACGGCTCTTCTTCGAGTATGCGCCGACGTAATTCGGTAGAACTCAAACTTCCCGCATCCACCGCTAGAAGCGACGCCTTCGCGCCCAATTTTAGCTGCGGAGCGCCCGGCCTATTAATGACAAGCATTGAAAGCTCTTCCTTTAGCCATACACCCTCATGCCACGTTTCCATAGTTGCCACAGAGTCTGCGCCAAATACCCACGTAAACGTGCGGTCTGGGTAGCGCGTCTCTAACTCACGCACCGTATCGTATGTTTCTGTTTGCACAGGCCGATCCAACTCCATCGTCTCAATGCCAAGCTCAACCGTCCGGCGCACCACATCTCGGCTTAATGCTTCACAAAATGCTAAGCGCTTTTCACGAGGCACTTCTATTGTCTTGTCAGCCCGTGAGGCGCTTGGAAGCAACCAAACATCAGCACTACGGGGTCCGGCATACTCAACGCACGCCTGTAAGATTGCCTCATGTGCGCGAGTAGGGGGGTTAAATGCTCCGCCGTAAATCACCGTTTCCTGCCGTTCAGGTTGCATAATTACTCCTCTAAATTATATTAGTGTTGTTTTTACACTTACTTTGATATACCCTAAGTATAGCACTGTTAGTGTATGAACAACAATAAGAAAGTTGGCATTATGAATGAACACCCCTCCATGCAACAACGAATTATACGCGAGTTAGACGTCAAGCCCGAGATTGACCCCAGTCACGAGATTGAACAACGGACTACTTTTCTCGCCCAGTATTTGGCTCAGTCTGGATTACGCGGCTTCACTCTTGGCATATCTGGCGGGCAAGATTCACTTCTTGCCGGTGTACTTGCTCAGAGGGCTGTTGAAATGAACCGCGCCGATGGAAACGACACAACCTTTCACGCTATGCTCTTGCCGTACGGTTCGCAAGCCGACCGTGACGATGCGCTTGCCGCCTGCGAATTTATTCAGCCAGACGTCATGCATGATTTCAATATTCAACCGGGCGTGGATGCTTTTGCGGAAACTTTTGAAGCCACAGAAGGCCACTCTCTCAAAGATTTTGATAAAGGAAATGTAAAGGCACGCATGCGAATGATTGCGCAATACGCACTGGCTGGTGATCAAAACCTGCTCGTTATCGGCACCGACCACGCAGCCGAAGCAGTCACTGGATTCTATACGAAATACGGCGACGGCGGCGCGGATATTCTCCCCCTCTCTGGACTCACCAAGCGCCAAGGGAAAGCATTGCTAAGAGAGCTCGGCGCACCAGAGCATCTTATTACAAAACCGCCGACAGCAGACTTATTAGATGCAACGCCTGGGCAAGCCGACGAAACGGAGCTTGGTATTAAGTATGACTTGCTCGATGACTACCTTGAAGGAAAGCCTGTTAGCGAAGAAGTTGCACAATCTATTGAAGCGCGCTATCTTAACACCGCCCATAAACGCTCATTGCCAGTTGGATATTGATATACTAACACTATGACGACATTCCTATTTGTGCGCCATGGCGAAGCAACCGCCAACCAAACCCCTGAATACATCTGCGGCCAAAGTAATCATATACCGCTCACCGAGCTTGGCAAAAAGCAGGCCAAGGCCTTCGGGCATTACCTCGCCGAAGAGGATCTTTCACCTGACGCTATCTTCAGCTCCGGAGCTGTCCGTGCCGATGAAACCGCTCGCATTGCTCTCGCACAAACCGATATTAAACTACCGATTACTCAAGATAGTCGTGTATTAGAAATGTCACAAGGAGAATGCGAAGGCCTTCTGCGTACCACCATCTATACCCCAGCAAACATTGAAAAGTATGAAATCACCACCGATCACGGGAAATTTCCAGGTGGCGAATCACTGCTTGACGTTCAGGCGCGGATGTTTGATTTTATAGAAGAGCAGACCCACGCTCATCCAGAAGGGGCAATTCTTGTCTTTAGTCACGGCCTAGCAATTCGTTCACTGGCTGGGAAAATTCGTAACTTCAGCAAGCAAGATATTCTTGATGAAATTACCGGCAATGTCAGCTTAACAGCCATCCAGACACAAGAGGATGGACACACCGTGCACTTCGTTGGAAAAAACGTTATCGCCGAGTATACTTAAGGTATGGATTACACGAAGCCGTACATCGCACCAACGCTTACCGTTGACGCCGTTATTTTTCAAATCTCTAACGGTGTACTTGAAGTGCTTCTTGTAAAGCGCGCCAACGATCCTTTTAAAGGCTCTTGGGCACTTCCTGGTGGCTATAACGCAGTAGGCGAAACAACTCATCATGCCCTTCACCGTATCGTCGAGCAAAAAGCGGGCGTTGATACTGAAAAAGACCTTGCTTATATTGAGCAGCTTTATACATTTGATACCGTTGACCGCGACCCACGCGGACACGCCGTTTCTGTAACTTACATGGGCTGTGGCCGTGACATAATCGTTCGTGATGCCAGCTCACACACTGCATTCATGGCAGTCAATAATCTCCCTGAACTAGCATATGACCATGCCAATATTATCCGCTACGCGCATGAGCGTCTTAAGGCAAAACTCACCTACACCAATGCGGTGTCAGCTTTCTTAGCTCCGCGCTTTACCCTCACCCAGCTTCAGTCTGCCTACGAAATTATCTTCGACCGCGAGTTCGACAAGCGTAACTTCCGCAAGAAGTTCCTCTCACTTGACTTGATTGATGAAACAGATGAGCTATGGCGTGATGGTGCGCATCGGCCAGCAAAGCTTTATAAGTTTAAGAGCAGTAAGCTTCAGGCGCTTGAACGAAGCTTTGATTAGATCATTGACACCTTGACACTGAAGGCGTTTTGCTTCATAAAGAGTGCGGTGGAACGACCGTTCCACGCTCCTTAACTCCTAGTAGAAAGTGAGACGCTCATGCGTTCACGTCTGAAACGAAGAAGTGTGATGGCAGCTATTTCTGCTGTCGTCGTACTCCTTGCTCTCGCCATCGCTCCATCCGGAGCTCAGGCGCTCGGAAATCAGGTAACGCTCGCCTATGATCGTGTCCAGCCGGGCGAAGCTGTCCAGGTGATTGAGGTCAACCCTTGCCCAGTCGTGTCAAACACGAATGGAATGCATGTCCGAGCGTACCTTCGGGACGCAAACGGTGATCCGATTGGTTCGTATTACGGCGACCACCTCGATATTGGCTCATACATTCACAACGGAGGTGGTATCTGGAACGTCGGCATACTGGTGATTCCCGAGGATGCACCGCTTGGAGCCGCAACCGTTGAGGTTGTTTGCACCAAGATGGTGGGATCAACGTTTCAGGTTGTCCAGGCCTATGATCCGGTTCCAATCACTATCATTGGCCAGACCCCGGAAATCACTGTGGACAAGACACACTGGCAGGGCGCTGCCCATTTTCAATCCATACGGCCATGCGACCCATTGAGTAGCGTTCGCCTTGAGCTCTTCTCGAGTCAAGCGATGTGGACTTCGACCGGCATGCAATTCATTGTCGATTCAGTCAGCTATGTCAGTGCCGACGCCAATGGAAAATGGAAGTATGACTTGGATCTGGTTCCGGGCATGAATAATTGGTTCCACTCGCCTGGCATGACGTATTCGCTCCGCGCAACGTGCGAGTCTGAGCCATACGACTACGACTCCTTCGTCTTTACGACAGCGGGAGAAGAGTACGTCGCACTCGGGGATTCCTACAGCTCAGGGGAAGGGTCGTACAACTACGACATCGACGGGGGCTTTTGTCACCGATCAAGTGATGCGTACGCGTACTACCTTGCCAATGTGCTTGACCTGGGGACACCTGCCATGGGCGCCTGCTCAGGTGCGATGACGGATGATTTCTTCAACGCGAGCTACGACTGGAAGCGCCAGCCGGAATACCTGACCACGGACACCAAGGTTGTGACCCTCACGATTGGCGGCAATGACGTTGGGTTTGCGGATGTATTGCGTGCTTGTGTTCAGTCAATCAATGGCTCGCTGAGCGGCTTCGACTGTGCGAACGACACGAATCTCGTTAATAGCGTCGAGAACAAGATTGCTGCGCTTGCAGGGACCGCCCCAGGTACAGTCACTCAATTCGATGGTCGTACGAGCCAGAGTCGCACCGTCCACGCCATTTCTGACGTGATCGCAGCAATCCATTCGGCGGCGCCCAACGCGAAAATCTACATCGCCGGCTACCCGAATCTGTTCGGAGGGAACAAGAGCTATTTCACGACGTCAAGCAGTGCACCGGGCGGTGCCCAGTGCAATCTGCCATGGCTAGCAGCGGTCTCGTACGCCGATGCGCAGTGGTTGAATTCCGCGGCGGATGACCTCAATGAGGTCATCGAGGATAGTGCTCAAGAAGCCCAACTACTCGGCACTGACGCTACGTTCGTGCCCGCAATGTTTGGTGGACACGAACTGTGCTCCTCTGGAACTCCGTGGATTAACGACGTTCATCCCAACGGTGGTATTTGGACACCAAACACGGTGGCACTTCCCGAGAGTCTCCATCCAACGCCGACTGGACACGAAATGGGCTATGGAACCATGTTTGAGATCCTGATGCAGTAGAAAAGGAGCTAAGGGGCGGTGAGAAATCACCGCCCCATTTCCATTTCGAGCCTTCCGCGAGTCCCACCGCAATTATTCAGCCTACTTCTTCATGCGAGGCTGACCGGCGAGAATGAGGAGAAAGCCGACCACAATCGTAAGTGCCGCCGCCATGAGACCTATAAACCAGACGTGGCCTATCATGCCCCCAAAAGACGAATCAGTAAGCCCCTCTACGAATACGTATTTGCACCAGCCCGGGTCGATCTCCCATCCGCGCCCTGTCCACTGATAACACGTCTTTGACGCAAACCTCTCGACAAGAAAGACAATCAGTGGCGACAGCACAATGAGGATAGTGCCTGTGATGACCTTCCAGTTGTTTATTTTACGCTGTTTCATTGACCTAATTTTTACATATTCAATAATGAATAGCAAGATTACTAAGCCCGCCCAACCCCAGCAAAGTTTTGATTAAATAAGATTCTTCGATTGCTCAGCCTGTGCCAACAAATCCGCACCACTGTACCGACGGCGCTCTGACAGCTCCACCCATTCACCACCATCTGGCGACTCATGTGGCGCATCAGGATAAATATACCGACGCCAACGGATTTTTTCACGTACATCCGTAGGGTCATTTGGGTTTTCGCGGGTATACTGCAAGATTGTGCAATTACGAATAGTATATTTTCCGTCATCATCAAGCCGTTCCCATTCTTCGGGCATCATACGTTCAACCCCATACCGGGCGGCGTTAATAAAATCACCATGAGACACCACTAGTACGCGCTTATCCGCCTGCTCGCGGTGAAGCGTCCCCTGAAAATCGCGGAAGCGCGCGTAGACATCCGGCATACTTTCGCCACCATCAAGACGCGTATACCAAGGATTAGCCGCTTTTTCGGCCGCCGTGAGCGGGAACTGCGAGCGCTGTTCGGCGCGAGGCATTTTCCCGTAGACACCCCAGCTCCGTTCTACAATGCGGTCATCAATCGTCCAACCCTCCAACTCGGCTCCACCAAGGTATGATGCCGTCTCTCGTGTACGGAAGAAGGGCGAAACATAAAGCGCATCAAACTCGCTAAATTCTCCAATATTATCACGTATCCACTCGCCCGCATTCTGCGCCTGAGTGATTCCAAGTGCGCTTAAACGATGTTGCCAGTCAGGGCGGCCAAACAACGCAGCTGTTATCGTTGGGTCGACTCCGTGATCGTCACGTTTCTGAACAATATTCGCCTCGGACTGACCGTGACGAACGAAAATGAGGTGGGTGGGCATAGCCATAATGATAAGATTCCTTTCTCTGTTGTTACTATAGCATGGCATTTTTAGTATGTACATAGTGTTGACACGACACTAAGGTGGGTGTATTGTGAAGATAGAAAGTGTATTTTACACACTAAGTAATAAAGGAGCTCCATATGAACTGGAAAAAACTTATATCACCCACCCGCACAACCGCCAAACGCGATATTGCTGAAAGTATTGGTATTGGCATTACGCTCACTCTTATGTCATATATCGTAGGGATACTCTGCGGCTGGATTACAACAGAGTCCCTCAATCTACTTGAGGTATTTGCCGTCTTCACTTCATACAGCTGTACGTACCTTTGCGTAAAAGAGCGTCGCATAAATTACCCTATCGGCGTCATCACTTCCGCAGCATATGCCATCCTCTTTCTACAGAACGGCCTATTCGCAAGTGCAATTCTTAATGCATACCTCATCCCAACGCTTGTGTATGGCTGGTTCCGCTGGCGCAAAGATGCCAATACTCGCCCCGTAACACACATTCGACTCAAAACACTTCCCCTTTACGCGCTTATCACGCTCGCCGGCTACACTGGAGCAGTACTCATTAGCCAGGCTTTTGGTGGCGCGATGGCCTGGACCGATGGCATCATTCTCGTTGGAACAATCTTGGCACAATTCCTGCTTGATAACAAAAAGCTGGAGACATGGATTATTTGGGCACTCGTTAACATCTTTGCCATTTACACCTACGCGACAAGTGGACTACCACTCGTTGCCTTCCAATACGTTTTCTTCCTCGCAAATACAGTTTACGGATACATAACCTGGAAAAGGAGCCTTACACATGAAAGCCTTCGTACTTTTGACGGCGATGCCGCCAACAACCGGCCACTTGCAACTGCTGCAGTTCGCGAATAGCCTTGCCGCGGATGGCGTCGTTGCGATTATCAACACACAACCACACGAACCGTTTCCCACAGAACGTGTTGCAGCCCTGAAGCAAGCAATCGAACGTACCGGCATGGGAAAGCGAGTTACGCTCATCCACTATGATAAAGCCATTGAGCAGAATCCTTCTGCGCCTGGCTTTTGGGATATGTGGCGCACTATGCTCGTTGACTTCGGCATCACGGGCCAAGACATTATTGTCGCAAGTGAACGGTACGGCAAGAAGCTTGCTGAAATTACTGGCACCGAATTCTTTCCCTATGATATTGACCGCACTATCAACTCGGCAAAGGGAACACCAATTCGGAACAATCCTTCTGCACATTTTGCCAATATTATTCCCGAATTCCAGCCATATCTACGCACACGCATTACCGTCTTTGGTGCTGAGTCAACAGGGAAGACAACACTATCTCGCGAACTCGCACAGGCGCTCAATGCAACATGGCTTTTCGAGTATGCCCGCCCCTACCTTGAAGAAACAGTTAATGAGATTACTCCACGCTCGATGACTGCAATCTGGCAAGGACAACGAGCGCTCCAAGAACACGCCAACATAATCAGCGCCTCGTCGTTTATCGTTCAGGATACCGATTTATTCTCAACTGTTGGCTACTGGAGTTTCCCGCATTGGCAATCAGTAATTGGCACGTGTCCACAGGGCCTTATTGATGATGCCATACGGCTCAAATCTGACCTGTATATTATCACCAAAAGTAATATTCCCTTTGAAGCGGATCCACTCCGCTACGGTGGTGATAAACGCGAAGGCAGTGATGAGTACTGGCTTACATTATGCAAACAGTATGACTTACCGTATGTGATTTTAGACACTGCAAACCAGACAGAACGACTCACACAAGCACTCGCAGCAGCTCATGAATCTGCCTATGTAAAATACAAAGAACTATTCTTTGACCGTCACAATCTTTAATTTTATATGTACTTAGTGTTGACATAACACTAACATAGGTATATGATTGAAGTATAGAAAGTGTAGATTACACACTAAGTAAAGGAGTTCCCTATGGAAACACTCACCACTCACACCCGTAACGTCCTCATTGGCGTTGATATTCAAAACGATTTTATCACCGGCACACTCGCAGTAAAGGATGGTGCAGAAGTCATTGAACCAACTAATAAAGTTGCCGAAGCGGTCCGCTCAACCGACGGCACCGTCGCCTTCACACGAGATTGGCACCCTGCCGAGACACCCCACTTTGACACCTGGCCATCACACTGCGTGGCAGGTACAGAAGGTGCCGAGTTTGTATCAACACTCGATATCCAAGAAACGGATAGCATCATCTCGAAAGGCACTGGACTCACCGACGGCTACTCTGGATGGGAAGGTATCAGCGATAAGGGTGAAACGCTTGAAACACTCATCGCCCCGCGAAACACACAAGAAACAGTTCGCGTCTTCCTTGGCGGCCTCGCAACCGACTACTGCGTCAAAGCAACCGGAATTGATATTGCCACATACTTTGCAGGTAACGAGCGCGTCACCACCTACCTCCTCCGTGACGCCGTCCGGGCCGTGGCGCTCAATCAAGCAGATGAAGCAAATGCGCTCAAAGCACTTGAGGCCGCACAGGTACTTGCCATTTCAAGCGAAGAAGCTATCGCAATGATTCAGGGAGAATAGCCGTGGAACAAGAACAAACTACCCTCCTTACCCAAGGACTTGATTACTACAAGGCCACTATGAGCCAGCTTGAGTTTGAAAAACATCGTCATGCAACTGTCTCCTTTGAGCTCAAAAACCGTGGCGCTAATCTCCTCTCAGAGTACGTCACGCCAGCAGCACTCCATGAACGCCTTGATACATTCCAACAAGGCTGGCAGCCAGAAGAAGTCGCCTACCTTGCCGGGCTTCAGAATCAAGATGGCAAAGCACAATTTACCGAAGCGTACCTTGACCATCTCATCGAGAGCGCGCTCCCACCTATTAATATTCATCTTGATGCAAACGGTGACATTGCCGCCAAAACAACTGGAGAATGGCCACTTGTCACCTTCTGGGAAACGGTAGTGATGAGCGAACTGAACGAGCTCTACTTTGAAAATAAGTTGGCCGCCGAAGGTAGTTCGCTCCAAGTACTGTACGAAGAAGGTGATGGTCGCCTTGATGAGAAAATCAGCACACTCAAAGAACGCCCAGACATTAAATTTGCCGACTTTGGCACCAGGCGCCGCTTTAGTTACGGCTGGCAAAAACACGTAGTTGAACGTGTTGCCAATGAGCTACCTGATAATTTTATTGGCACTTCAAACATTTATCTTGCACATACGCTCGGCGTTCCACCAATTGGCACCTACGCACATGAACTTCCAATGGTGTACGCAGCACTCACAGATAAAGAGAAGCGTAACCCGCTTGAAGGTCATTCAGAAATGCTTCGCGATTGGGAAGAAGTGTACCGCGGTGACTTATCAATCGCATTGACAGATACATTCACAAGCGACTTCTTTTTCAGGGATTTTGCACTTGACCAAGCACGAAAGTGGGATGGCTTGCGGCACGACTCTGGCGACCCCAGTGAGTTTGGCGAGCAGGTCATTGCCTTTTACGAAAGCCGTGACATTAACCCTATTGAAAAGACGATTGTTTTCAGCGATGGCCTCGACCTCCCTACTATTATCGAACTTGCAGATTACTTCAAGGGGCGCATTAATGTCGTCTTTGGCTGGGGCACCACCCTCACCAATGATCTTGGCGTAAAAGCGAATAATATTGTCATGAAAGCAGTTGAGGTGAATGGCACCAAGACAGTAAAACTTAGCGATGACGAAGGCAAGCATACAGGCCCGGTGGAAAAAATCAGCCGATACGAATCCCGCGTTACAGAGCGTCTCGGCAGCCTTGTCCTTAACGGTGTTCGGGGCGCATAATGGAAGTACACATGGACAACGCAGAACGAAAACTATGGCACAAAGGTCCCAACTACACTGCGGACGCTGTCATTATTAATACCACCGAGCAAAAAATCCTCCTCATCCAAAGAGAGGATACCGAACAATGGGCACTCCCTGGTGGCTTTGTTGATGAAGACGAAACCCCGCTCCAAGCAGTACAGCGTGAAGCTTTTGAAGAAACCGGCCTCGTTATCACTACGAGCGATAAAGACTTAGTGTATCAAGGACCAGTTGAAGATCCGCGCAACAGCGACACCGCCTGGATTGAAACATCAGGCTATCTTTTTCGCCTTACCGCAGAACTAGAGGCTACTGCCGGAGATGACGCAAAGTCAGCCCAATGGACACCACTTGACACCCTTCCAGAATTGTATGGGTCGCACCAGCAAATTGTAGAAAATGCACTCCGCTCTTTAGACAACTAAGCTTTTGGAGCGCGTGGATCGGGCGTATGAATGTAGAGCTTCGGGAAAAGTACCGTGCCATCCGTCTTGACCACCCCAGTATCAAACATAGCGTGTACTGCTGTAGCAGTAGTTGGCATGAATGGCACAAGAAGGTCACCGATTTGAAGGATTGCACCCGCACAATGCGCAAGCACTTCACCAAGATGTGCTTCGGCGTCAGGGTCTGATTCACGGCGCTTCGCAATTTCCCACGGCTTGACGTTATCAATGTAACGGTTGAGGCTGTGCACCTTGTTCCACACCTCATCGAGCGCTTTGTTAAATTCAAGCTTTTCCATTGCTTCGTGATACGCAGTCATATCATGCTCCGCCTGCTCGGCAACGCCAATCACACCGGATTGGTAGCGATTAATCATACCGGCAACACGCTGGATAAGATTACCGAAATCATTACCAAGTTCACCGTTATAAGCGTATTCAAACTTTTCCCATGTAAAGTCACCGTCATCAAGCGTTGGGATATGGCGAGAGAAGAAGTAACGAAACGCATCAACGCCGTACTGATCAATCACCTCATTTGGATCAACAACATTTCCAACCGTCTTACTCATCTTTGAGCCGCCCACATTTACATGGCCGTGCACAAGGAGTTTCTTTGGAAGCTCAAGCCCAAGCCCAAGTAGCATTGCCGGCCAAATACCAGCGTGGAAACGAAGAATATCCTTACCAATTACCTCGACATCAGCCGGCCAAACAGATTGATATTCTGATGGACGGTCTGGGTAGCCGATCACCGTAATGTAGTTAGCAAGCGCATCAAGCCACACATACATAACCTGCTCTGGGTCATCCGGCACAGGAATACCCCACGAAAGACTCTTCTTCGGACGGGAAACACTCACGTCAGCCAAGCCATCCTTGATAAGTTCCATGAATTCATTCTTGCGGAACTCTGGAATAATCTTCATTTCACCTGAGTTAATTGCTTCCTTAATACGATCAGTAAACGCGCTAGTCTTGAAGAAATAATTCTCTTCACTCACCTGCTGAAATGGCGTTTGGTGATCAGGACATACGCCACCCGTTTCTTGCACTTCTTTATCAGTAAAGAATGCTTCATGCCCCATGCAGTACCAGCCACTATATGAATCTTTGTAGATGTACGGCTTGAGCTGTTGCCAAATGTATTGAACCGCCTGGACGTGATGCGTATCAGTTGTGCGAACAAAGTCCGTATATTCAGCGCCAACCTTTTTCATAAGATTTTCAAAGTTGCCGTACATAGAATCGGTATATGCCTGTGGAGTGATACCGGCCTCAATTGCTTTCGCAGCAATCTTATTACCATGTTCGTCAGTTCCTACCTGAAAGCGAACCGTACGGCCGTTTTGTTTTTGGTAACGAGCCCAGATATCCGCCAAAAGATAGTCAAGCGCATTACCAATATGCGGGGTGCCGTTCACATAAGGAATAGCAGTAGTAATATACAGTTGTTTTTCAGGAGTTTCCATTACTCATTATTATAGCAGAAATCCACAGGGAGCGCCTCAAGGTTTACCGGCCGTTACTATTCGTCCAATCCGTCGCCAAGTCAAAGCCATCAGGATGGTTTTTAACAAAGCCGCCAGTATCATACACACGCCCCGGCCCCGCGCTCGTTTCAACAATTGAACACTTCGGATAGCGCGCATAGTTGGCAGCAATAAGAATGTACCCCTCGGCATCAATCTTCATACCATCAAAGCGGACCGAATAGCGACCACCTTGACCACAGCTTCCCATCACAACACCCATATCAAGATCGTAATATGTTTCACGATGCACAACGCCCTTACTATCCTTAAAGTGGAGCGCGCCCTTATTACGGGTTAAGCCATTCTCAAGTCCCTTAATTCCAATTGCGAGCTGCTGCCGTTTCGGCTCAGCGGTAACAATCTCCGCAATCTTCTTTTTGGAAATCTCTTTACCTTCTTTAATCTCAACTTCATAGGTTACCGAGCGAACACCTTCGACGCCCGGAGTTTGAATCGCGCGATACCCAACTGGACGATCAGCGTCATAGACAAGCTCAGTTGTAAATCCAATTGGCTGGTCTTCAGCAATAGTCTGCTTACCTTCGCGCCAAACACGCACCTCCATGCCGTACGTAATAGGTGTTTCAAGCGCAACCGATACACGGTCATTCGCGCCAAGTTTTACACCTTTTTCGTCAAGCATTGCGCCAACCGTTGCCTTGTGCGTACGAGCCGCCTGCTTTTTTCCATACAAATCGAGCGTGAAATCTACCGCCCGGTCAATAGTAAGGAGAAGCCCTGCGCCGTCGACATTAAAATCCCGAGAAGGTGCAAGTGATGTTTTATCCTCAGGATAGAGTGTAATATCAGCGCTTTTCACAATCCGTTCAATTGATTGATACGGCGTCATAATCTTAGTGCGTGTTGCACCATCCACCACCGTCACCGGCCGGGCTCTGTAAATATTCACCTGATAGTCGGGTGCAACCATCTCTTCTTGCACTGAGGGTTCCGTGGCATCAAACGCATCTAATGTAATTGATTGCGCCTTGAGTGCTTCACCAATTGTTTTCTCATGCGAGACAAAACTCGTCTTAAGACCTCTATCGTGTACCGTAATAAGGCGTCCCGTCTGCTCACTTGCCGACACAATATCCACAGCACCAAGTACTGAGACAAAGGTAAGCCCTAAGACTAAAATAAAACGCCACACCATTAGGTATATTGTAGCACTTTTACGAGAGCGCAGGAGCAACAACCGCCATCAGCTGAAGCCACTCGGCAATAGATAGGTCTTCTGCGCGTTTTTCCGGTGAAATACCAGCTTTACCCAGGAGGTCTTCTACGTCAGGCTTACTTAAGTGAAGCCCGCCAGCAAGACTACTGCGCAGTTTCTTGCGCTTTGCCGCAAATCCAGCCTTAACAACCCTAAAGAAAAGCCGTTCATCTTCTTTCTTCACAAGAGGCTCTGTGCGCATAGTAAGAATTACCACTTGACTGTCCACCTTTGGCGGTGGTGTAAAGTATTCAGCCGGCACTTCAATGCCAAGACGTGCAGTCGCGTATATTTGAGCACTAATCGCCAAAATACTCATGTCACCCGGCTCGGCAACAATACGCTCTGCGACTTCCTTTTGAATCAATAAGACAATTTCACGCGGTGGATTATCGGAAGTGACTAAATACTGAACGATTTTCGATGTAATATAGTACGGCACATTTGCGACAACGCTATACCCTTTTGGAAGTTGCGTTAAATCATAGGTGAGAATATCTTGGTTTACTACTTCTAGTGACGTACCCGGAAATTGCCCCGGAAGCTTGCGTGCTAAGTCTTGGTCAATCTCAACCGCAACCACCCTACCAGAACGGCGCAGTAGTTCACTGGTTAATGTTCCAAGACCCGGACCAATCTCAAGGACAGTATCACTCTTTGTAAGTGTCACTTCATTGGCAATTTCCGCTAATATTTCACGGTCTTTGAGCCAATGCTGGCCGAGTGATTTTTTAGGACCCGCCATTATCGGTAGATATCCTGCAAACCTTGCGAGATTCTACAGCTTGGCCATGGCTGCCAGCCACGAGCTTGATAAGTAATCCACGCCTTTTCATCCTGCACCTGAGGAGGCGCAAGTGATGCGTTGGCATATCCCTTATAATTTCCCCATGTCCTAAGGTCATACTGATATGCGCCATAATACCCATTTCCGGTATTAGAAGTATAACTTCCTTCACAGCTACGAAGGCGTGCAAGCGCTTCGGCAAAACTACCACTAAAACTGTTCTTCATCTTCGTTCCGACAACTTCAACTTGCTTCTTTGACTCTTTCTTTGTCACGCTGGCAATTTCCGTACGACTCACCTCTTTACCGTCCTGAATAACCACTTCGTACGTCACAGAACGCTCACCCTTTTCACCGGGTGTCTTTACTTCCTTATAGCCAACTTCGCGGTCGGCATCCTGAATCTTCTCGGTTGCGAAATCAACCTCTTCATCAACCGTAATCGTTTGCTTGCCCTCGCGCCACACACGAAGCTGCATACCTTCCGTGATTGGAGTTTCTAGCGGAACAGAAACACGATCATCTTGACCGAGCTTCACACCTTTCTCTTTCAACATTTCACCAACTGTCTTCGCCTGAGTACGAGCGGCGTTTGTCTGGCCATACAGCGTCAGTTCAAATGGTACCGCGCGAATAATTCTTAGCTGTAAGCCAGAGCCCTGTCCAAGAACATCCTCCGAACGAGTTACGTCTGTATGGTCTTCAGGATAAAGTGCAATGCCTAGATCACGTACAATTCGCTCGGCCGACTGGTAGGGCGTAAAGACTTTTTGGCGCTGCGCACCCTCGATGACCGTTACCGGACGTGCTCGATAGACATTCACCTGATAATCAGGTGCGACAAGCTTCTCATCACGTGCCGGCTCAACCGCATCGCGAGCATCAAGCTGAATACTGGCCGCCTCAAGCGCTTCGCCAATCGTCGCCTTGTCGGTCATGAAAGAAGTTGTCTCACCCCTGTCGTAGAGCGTAATAAGACGTGCACCTTGCTGCTGAGCAAGTGCTGTTTGTGTTGTATTATTTACAAACTGAGCGATACCTATAATACTTAACAATCCCACGGCAACACCAAGGGCAAGCTTGAAGGTGAACTTATTATTATTTCTACTGTATACTCTCATAAATAAAGCAGCTTCAATGAAGCTATACTACCCAATCAGTATAGCATTTTTTCAGACTCACACCAATTTACAACTTCGTTAGTTGGGCGTATTCAATATTCAGCCGCTTCGTCTGTCCACTCAAGAAAGCAATAGTCACCGCCATGCCCTCAATATCAATAATCTCACCGTCACCAAAGGCAGATGAACGCACTCTATCGCCCACTTCAAAGCCAATATCATCACTATAAAAGGAAACCTCTTCCTTGTAGCCCATAATTTGCGGCTCAGGATTCGTGATAGCCACTTGATTACCCATATCAGTAATAAATCGTGACGGCGGATTATAGCTCCACTGGCCAAACTGCAAACGGCTATACGCATAGCTCATATGAAGCTCTTCACGTGCACGAGTCATGCCAACATAGCAAAGTCGCCGCTCCTCTTCGAGTTCGGAGGGGTCAGAGTCAAATACACGCGAATGCGGCAATACCCCCTCTTCAAGACCTACCATAAAGACAACGGGGAATTCGAGGCCTTTGGCGGCATGAAGTGTCATGAGCGTCACGACATCATCACCAACCGTCGAGTCTGCACTCGACATCAGGGCTACTTCTTCGAGGAAATCAGGCAGCGCCACGAAGCTCTGCGCATCAGAGATCAATGAGCCGAGATTTTCTTCATTATCTTCCGCCTGCGGTGAACCGTCTTTTATAAAATCACTATACCCCGTTACTGCAAGTACCTCTTCGATAATCTCTACTGGAGATGCAGTATCGATCCGCTCGCGGATTCGTTGCAATGAACCACCAAGACGAGCCAAGGCCATTTTCGCCTTACCAGAAACAACCGTTTCACCACCCATGCGCTCCATCGCGGTAATAATATCGAGATCACCTTCCGCTTGCCACGTAAGGAATCGCTCAAGGCTGGTTGCACCGACGCCACGAGTCGGAACGTTGGCAATTCTACTAAAGCTCATGCGGTCAAATGGCTGGTAAAGTAGTTTTAAATACGCTACCACATCCTTGATCACTTTACGGTCGTAGAAACGCACACCACCAACAATTTGGTAGGGAATCCGCATCTGCAAAAAGGCACGCTCAAGCGTAGAGCTTTGTGCGTTTGTTCGGTACAGTACGGCAAAATCATTATAGCGACGCGCTTGCATTGTAACGTGGGTAGAAATGCGCTCAGCTACATACCGTGCCTCTTCCATGTCGCTATCTGTACCGTGCACCTGCACCGGCAAGCCCGCGCCAGAAGCTGTCCATAATTTCTTGTCAGTCCGCTGCTTATTTTTCGCGATGACTTCATTAGCGGCGTCAAGAATACTTCCAGTACTTCGGTAGTTTTGCTCAAGCTTTACTACCTTTGCACCTGGAAAATCTCTCTCAAAGTTTAGAATGTTTGTAAAATCTGCGCCACGCCAACTATAGATAGACTGCCAGTCATCACCCACTACACAGATATTGCGGTCTTCATTCACAAGCAACTTCACAATATGATACTGCGCGGCGTTTGTGTCCTGATACTCATCAATCAAGATGTGCTTGAAATGTGTGCGCCATTTCTCACGGACTTCAGGGGCGTCACGAAGTAAACGAACCGCATCAATCAGTAGATCGTCAAAATCAAGCGCATGTGCCTTCTTACGGCGAACTTCATATTCTGTATAAATCTTCGCGATGTTCTTGAAGAAGGGATACTGTGCAGATGCTGCGTACTCTTCTGGGTCTTGGAGGGCATTTTTAGCATTAGAAATTGCAGAACTTACCGCTGAAGCCTTTAAATCTTTGTCGGTAAGACCGTGGCTTTTAACGATCTGCTTAATCAACCCCTGTCGGTCATCCTCATCATAGATAACAAAGTTCTTTGGAACATTCACCGCCGCGCCATCCATGCGCAAAAGACGCACGCAAACACTGTGAAACGTTCCCATCCACGGCATGAAATTTCGTGCGTTCGGCTGGCCAACAAGACTCGCCAGACGTTCGCGCATTTCCTTCGCCGCTTTATTTGTAAATGTCACCGCCAAAATTTGGCTCGGATACACGTTTTCTTCGGCAATCAGCCGCGCAATACGGTGCGTCAACGTCTTCGTTTTACCACTCCCCGCACCGGCTAAAATTAAAAGCGGCCCCGTTGTTGTTAGGGCTGCTTCTTGTTGCGCCTCATTTAGTTCCTCAAGTAAATTCATCTCTTACTAGTATATCATCTAGAGCATTGGAAGGATGTAGAAATACCCTACCGCGCCAATGCCAAGGCCAAGCACGATAACGAGCAAAATAATAAGGATGAGCTTCAGTGGCCCGCCCTTCTTCTTTGCAGGGGCTGCGATTGGCTGATGGTATGATTCTGTGTCATAGATTTCGCCAGATTGCTGGTTTGAGCTTGGCTTCGAGGTGTACTGCGGGGTGATTGCAACAGGACCGCTAAACGCAGCTTCTTCGGAGGCTGTACCCTTTGGAGTCTCCGGCATAGACACGGACTCTTCTTGTCTTACTTCAGATGATTCTACAACAACATCAAACTCGGGCACCGCCTCAGCTTCAATATCTGTCATAGCGGAGCTTGACTCTATAGCTTCGTCTTCCTGCACCCCAGTCTGAGTCTCCTCGGGTGCAGGGATATCCTCCGGTGTAGCATCGACGACCAAGTCTTCTTCGGTCTCTTTAGCTGTCGCCGCAACAGTGTCGTCCGCTTCTCCAGATAGAAGCGCATTAATATCTTGCATGAGTGCATCGTTAGGAGCTGTGTCACTCACAGTATCTTCTACTCGAGTAGGTGCGCCGGTTGGCCGGCTTTCACCAAGTGGACGCTTTTCAACTTTAGCGTCAGGCAAGAAGGGCGACTCGGGCGCCATCGGCCAATCATTACTCGCCTCTTCAGATTCAACTTCTTCAGAAGATGTATCCTGCACTACAGGAGGGGCCATTTCGCTTCTCGGAACCATCGAAATATCATTCATTGGGACTTCTCGACGAGGACTGGCCGTCGGAACTTCTGGAGCAGGAGACGCTGGTATTTCAACCGGAGCTACTGCTTCAGCCTGAGGGATAGGTCGCACCGCAGCGGAAGGATGCACAACATCCATAAACCGCCCTGTTCGTGGACGAGGGGGTGTAATTGAGCGCGCCGGAGCAATATCCTTTTCTACGGATTGACGCTCGGGAATCTCCAAAGAAGGCTCTGCACGCTCCGTGTGCTGTGGCTCAACACTGGACGAGACGTGTCGATCTCCAGCATTAGCCTTGGCATCAAGTACGCTCGAAACTGCTCTGTCTAGTTCGTCAAAATCAAAATCTTTCATGCCCACCTATGCCTTTTTCTTCGTACTTTCAAAAGCCTTTTCAATAATTGTTGAGAATTCATCAGCCTTAAGACTTGCACCGCCTACCAGAAGTCCGTCAACACCCTCTATAGCAAGATAGTCGGCCGCACTACTTGCGGTCACGCTTCCACCATAGAGAACCTGGACATCGTCGGCAACCTTCGCGCCGTAAAGGTGCTTCAACTGACGGCGAATTGCAGTAACTGCCTGCGTTACATCACCGGGAAGTGCATTATCACCCGTACCAATCGCCCATACCGGCTCGTAAGCAATAACGACCTGATCAAGCTCATCACTCGTGACATTTGCGAGACCCGTGAGCAACTGGTCATGGAGAACGTCAAACGTTTCACCCATTGCGCGCTCACCGGCGGTTTCGCCAATACAGAGCACTGGACGCATGCCATTTCGGATCGCTGCCTGCACCTTATAACGAATGTCTTTGTCTGTATCATGAAAAACATATCGGCGCTCTGAGTGTCCCACAAGCCCATAGCTTACAATGCCGCGAAGCTGCGTTGCGGAAACCTCGCCCGTATATGCGCCACTATCACGCCAATAGAAATTTTGCGCCGAAAGCTTGAATTGTCGAAGATTTACCTGAAGACTAAGCGTCTGGAGCGCCAACGTCGTCGGAGCAATAACAACCTCAACCGACCGATGTGACTTTACGCGTTCGGAGAGAGTATGCAAATACAAACTTGCATCATGAACGCTGAGGTTCATCTTCCAGTTGCCAATAATGAGTTTCTTATCTTTTGCCATAATGCTTATGTTACTTGTTTTTTAGTGTACCTTATCTTTATGCGTCAAGCAAACACTCTATACCTGGTAGTTCTTCACCCGCCATGAGCTCAAGTGATGCGCCGCCACCCGTTGAAATGTGCGTAAAGGCCTTACCCTCATCGCCACTCCAGGACAACACAAAATCAGCCGTATCACCACCGCCAATAATTGATACGACGTCGGGTTGTGTCGCAAGTGCGAGCGCAAGACGCGCAGAACCATGTGCAAAATTGTGCACCTCTGCGAATCCGAGTGTTCCGTTCCAGATAACTGTCCCAACACCCTGCACCTCTCGAACGATACGGTCAATCGAGCGTGCACCTATATCAAAAGCAGCATATCCTTCGGGAATTGCATCAATGGCGACTTCCTTTCGCTCGGCAGCATCACTTGGTTCAACTGCAACTGCAAGGTCCGTAGGAAGAATAATGAAATCATCAACATCCCCACCTTCACCTACTTTCGTACGCGCCGCGGCATAAATTGCGTCGATAACTTCTTTTTGATCAGGCTCAACGAGGCTTTTTTGCATAGAATAACCCTTGTAGCTCAGGAAAGTATTAGCCATCGCGCCCCCAATAAGAATCTTGTCCGCCTTTTCAACGAACCGCTCGATTAGCGCAACCTTATCGCTCACTTTTGCACCACCAATTACCGCTACAAGTGGCCGCTTAGGGCGCTCCATTGCACCTGTGATGCGGTTATATTCACGCTGCACAAGGAGTCCCGCTACACCTGGAACGAACTGCTCAATCGCATCTGTGCTCGCATGCGCCCTATGAACTGCGCCGAAAGCATCTTGCACAAAGTACCGAGCACCAGTAGCATCGGCAATCTTTTTGGCAAATGCAGGGCTATTTTTTTCTTCTTCTGGGTAGAATCGGACATTCTCAAGAAGCACGACTGAAGATTTTGGGGCGCGCTTAACGGCCTGTTTAACCTTATCGCCGATACAGTCGTCAACAAACACTACGGGTTTTTTCAAGAGCGACCCAAGATGCTCAGCAACCGCCTCAAGCGTATACTTTTGATCCCGCTTGCCGTCCGGTCGACCAAGATGGCTCATGAGTACCACTTTGCAACCGTGACGAAGAAGGTAGCGAATAGTAGGGAGGCTCGCCCTTATGCGAAGATCATTCCTTATGGTGCCGTCTTTGTTAAGTGGCACGTTATAATCAACCCTCACTAAGATGGTTTTATTGTCCAGAGGGACATTTTTAATTGTTCGCTTATGAAAACCCATACCCACCCGTTTCATGTTAGTTGTTTATGCTTTATTTTATTCTAGCACGCGAACTTTAATCGTGTCAGTAGTTCCTTCCACACCAGGCTCTTGCCCGCTCACGATAATAACTGTGTTGCGACCTTCGCCGAAGAAGCCAGTCTCTTTTAACTCTTTGAAAAGATCGATACCGGCATCTGGAGAATCCGGACGAACGTAACTACGGTTAGCATAGCTAAGACCGAGTTGCTGCGCTGTCTTTTCGGAACTCGTTACGCTAATAATTGGGAGATTCGGACGATTTGCAGCAATTGTTGCCGCAGTACGGCCCGAGAGTGTTTCGGCAATAATAACATCTACATTAAGTTGCTCCGCAAGAGATACGGCCGCAACACTAATAGCGTCGAGCTGATGATCTTCAGTTACAGTGTCCTCGATAGTACTTACGGGGGCGTTATCCTGAGTGTAAAGAATCACCTTCTTCATTGCTGCAACGGTCTCAAGTGGATACTCACCATTAGCTGTCTCGTCTGAAAGCATAACGGCATCTGCGCCTTGAATAACAGCATTCGCAACGTCACCTACCTCAGCACGAGTTGGCTCTGGACTCTCGACCATGCTTGCCATCATTTGCGTAGCAACGATGCTCAATTTACCGTGCTTGCGACAAAGCGCAATCAACCGACGTTGCACAATCGGCACAATTTCTGCACCCGCCTCTACTGCAAGGTCGCCACGTGCCACCATAATACCATCTGTTGCCTTAACGATTTCTTCAAGTACATCATCCTTAATGGCCGCCTTTGTTTCAATCTTTGCGACAATCTGTGCCTTTGAGCCACCAGCGACAAGAATTTGCCGAAGGTTGTGAATGTCTTCCGGACTCTGCACAAAGCTCAATGCAACGTAATCAATATCTTGCGTAAGACCATACTCGATATCTGCCATATCCTTAGGGGTAAGGATATCACCGGCAAAGTCAGTATCCGGAAGGTTAATCCCCTTCTTGCTCATAAGTACGCCATTATTTTCAACGCGAAGCTTGATAGCGGTATCAGAGGTGATTTCAACAACTGTTGTGCGCACTTTACCATCAAAGATATAAATTGGCTCACCCACCTTCACTTTTTCAGCAAGGTTATATTGCACAGGGAACGTCAGACCGTCGTGTTCCGCGGCATAATCAAGAATAATTTCATCACCTGTCTTTACTTCAACTTTATCATTAAGCATGCCAAGACGAATCTTTGGCCCCTGAAGGTCTTGGAGAATTGCCACTGGCTTTCCTACCTTCTTGCTGGCTTCACGAATCCACTGAATTTGATCGGTGCGCTCAGCGTGATCACCATGACTAAAATTAAGACGAACACCATTTACGCCGGCGTCGAGGAGTTCCTCGACCATCTCAGGGGTGCTTGTTGATGGACCAAGTGTCGCGAGGATTTTTGTTCGTTTGAATGTAATTGCCATAGTGATATCTGCCTTTCTATTTACTACTGTACATGAGCAAAGTTAAATAGCCATGTATTATCCTACTCAACTTCGACTTTAGCCGTTTTGGTCAATTCTACTGGTGATCTCACGGAGAATCGAACTCCGATTGCCAGGATGAAAACCTGGTGTCCTAACCGTTAGACGATGAGACCATCAAGAGAATGGAACAAAACAATATAATTGCTTACCTGAAAGAGTATAGCATAAAGATGCGCTCTTGACTAGAGGTAAACACCCCTAAAAAGAAAGAGCCGCCCGGGGCCCGGGAAAAATCCCAGGCCGCCAGACGGCAGATGTACTTGCGGTTACAAGTACGTGAGTCTCTCGACTCGTTAGGCGTTGACCAGCTCGCGCCGGCGTTCGGTGATGGACTGCGTGTCACCACGGAGCGGAAGCGCGCGGCCTCCATCACCGGTGTGCAGCAGGTAGCCCCTGATGAGCTCGCAGCGACGACGAACGACCGACGGAATGCCGGAAATCGCCACGCCACGGTCTTCGATCAGCACCATCACGAGCATGAGCGCCATGAGGTCGTTGCCCTTGGTCTTCTCGCCGAGGATCTCGCCGATACTCTTCTTGTCATCGATGAGTCGGTTGAAGTGCTCGCGATGCTCCCTCCACGTGGGAGTGAGCTTCGAGCCCTCCTCCGAGGAATCAA
Organism: Candidatus Saccharibacteria bacterium TM7i; assembly: GCA_025349965.1. Taxonomy (GTDB): domain Bacteria; phylum Patescibacteriota; class Saccharimonadia; order Saccharimonadales; family Saccharimonadaceae; genus Microsaccharimonas. The sequence continues at coordinate 196,172 of CP075337.1, read as the reverse complement.
CCTCAGCGAAGATCTGGTTGCCGACGCCGGACTCATTGAGCCACGCCTGCATTCCCGAAACGGACATGCCTTCTCCTATCTATCAATACCCAGACGGTCCCTGGGTAAGTGCCCCTTGGAAATGGGAGTTTGTTCCGGTTAAAACAAACGAACCGCCACCATGCGGTTCACACTTATCCTGCACTATACCCCGTTTGACGTATTAAGTCAAATATTTTGTAAAATTGCTTCACCAGCAGACTATACACTACTACATATAGCGTAGCGCCAAAAAACCACTCACTAGCGCCCCCCGATGAAGCTTGTGCTTTTTGTATATTATTGTATAAAGGATTGACATTTTAGCATTTTTGTGATACATTAATAACATCACTCACCAGCAGGTGTGAGGCCAGCTAGAGTGAGGAGGTCGTTAACAAATCAGATTATTACAGTGCATGTCTTGAATGTGCTTACTTTTTAGTATATTTAGCACGCACTGGAGAATAGTTTAGTAGCTTTTTTACTCCGATCGGGAGTAGCAAGTTAGCCCGTTTATCAAAGCGAGCAAACTTGCTGCTCTCGAACCCGTGGGGGCAGCTGCGGAAACGCATTTAATTAAATATCAATTAGATGCGCCGACGCGCACCAAACACCCCCGAGGGGGAAAGGAGTAAGAAAATGAACTTGGAAGCAGATAACAAGAAGAGGCGGCGCAATAACCGCCTCCTCTGGGCGATTCCATTGGCATTGGCGCTCGTCGCTGGTGCCGTCTTCGGAGGTATGGCCATCTTCGGAAACCCCCTGACTGCCCAGCCGGCTTTCGCCGCTGACAGCAAGGGACTTCACACCGTGGAGTTCAACCCGAAGAAGGACGCAATTCCGGAAGAGGCGCTGTGCACGACGGACACGTTCGTCGATCACTCGCTTCGCACCGTGAAGGCAGGCAACGCTGAAAAGCGTCAGTTCGGCACCGCCGTCTCCATTCCGTTTACCGGAAAGGACGACGTTGCAGTCACCAAGGAAATTCTCGCCGAGAACTGTGGCAACCCCACGTTCCTGGAGATGAACCTCAAGGAGATGCAACTCTGGGATGACAAGAGCATCCCGGGAGCGGAATCCAACAAGGGTTGGATCAGCGAAGTCCAGAAGGACATCGAGGCAAACGGCCTGAACTCCTTCGTCAAGAACCTCGTCAATGACAAAGACGAGGTCCAGAAGCGGATCGTGACCGAGCAGTACCAGATGTACGCCTCTTGGGCAAACACGGTACTGCTTCGATTCAACGATGAGGGAAAGCATTCGCTCACCTCTGTCCGTAACTGGGAGCAGCCCGGTACGTGGGACCCCAGCAAGGGTCTTCCGTCCGTGCAGCAGGCAAAGGATCAGGAGTCGAAGCCGGCATGGGTTCGCGTCCTCACGGACAAGAACGACAAATGCCTGATCAAGATCGGCTTCAACGCTGAGGACCGGCGCATCGAGCTCTTCCACTGCGTTGAGCCCGAAAAGCCGAAGCCATCCGAAACGCCGAAGTCGCCGAAGCCCAACCCCGAGTGCACGGAGAACTGCGGCCCGCCGCCTTGTACGGTGGACTGTGGACCCCCTCCTTGCACCGTGGACTGTGGACCGGTTGTCGAGCCGAAGGACCCGTCACAGGATCCGTACCAGCAGGGCAATGCCCCTGATGGTGGTGGCCAGAACAACGATCCCGGCCCAGGTGCTCCGACGACTCCGACGCAGCCGCCGAGCACTCCTCGCGAGAACCCGCCACCCCCCGTGGCACCGCCGCCCGCAGCCAAGCCCGACCCGACGCCGCCGCCGGCTCCCGAACCCAAGGCTCCTGAGCCGAAGGCGCCGGAGACCGGATGCGTGCCGATGCCGGGTGTCAGCTGCTAACTATCCACCGTGAGTGGGTGGTCTGCCTTTCGCAGATCACCCACTCACCCTACCCCTATTCTCCCGTTCCAAACCCACTCCAGCTTGAGTTGTATATACAATTCGCCGTAGAGTAGTTTTGTGAGCCCAATGGCTCAGACGTGCACATTGTAATAATCTGATTTGTTGCGTAATTAACAATTCGGCGACATCACTTCCGCTCATATACTAGACATATGTATGTCTTATTATTTACGCAATAAATTAATTTGATTCTATCTGCGAGACGAATCAAGAAAAGGAGAAAAGATATGAAATCACTCACATCTCTCATCCGTCGCGCACCTCGACGCTTCAGCGCAATCGTAGCGATTATTGCTGCAGCAATTATTGTTCCGGCAGCTGTGTTTGCTTGGGGCCCAAGCCGTGCGACATTCACAATTGAGAAACCTGCTACATATGTAACATTCAACTCAATCACAAACAATCCAAACATTGGCGACGAACGTAACTTTGTGGGCATCCGCGAAGTTGGCTCAAGCAACGTTTGGTACGACGACATGACCGTTAAGGAAGGCAAGGAATACTTTGTGCGTATGTATGTACACAATAACGCCGCTGCTAACCTCAACCTCGTTGCAGAAAACGTAACTGCGAAGTTTAACCTTCCTACAACAACTGCAAAGTCAATTCAGGTACAAGGATTTGTTAACTCAAGTAACGCAAAGCCTGTTGAAGTATACGACCACGCAAACTTTAATAGCGACAAAAACTTTAACCTTGCCTACATCAAGAACAGCCTAAAGTATGAAAACAACGCCTTTGGCGCTGCTGGTACTACGCTTCCTGAAAGCATTTTCACAAGTGCTGGTGCGAAGCTTGGGTATAACAAGCTTGACGGTAAAATTCCTGGATGTTTCCAGTACGCTGGCTATGTTACCTTCAAGGTAAAGCCACAATTTGAAAAGCAAAGCGACTTCAACCTTACAAAGTTTGTAAGTAAGAAGGGTGCTGATAAGTGGGAAAAGAACTACAAGGCGCAACCAGGTGAAACTGTCGACTTCCTTCTTTCATACCAGAACGTAGGACAGACAAACCAGAACGATGTTACTTTCCGTGATAAGCTCCCTACAGGACTTACCTATGTAGCAAACTCTGCAAACTGGGGTAACGCAAGTAACCCAAAGGTTAAGCCAACAAGCGACCTAGCACTTACAAACGGTGTTGGCGTTAATGTGGGCTCTTACGCACCAAAGGCAAATGCATGGGCAAAGCTCAGCGCCAAGGTTGCTGACAAGAAAGACCTTAAGTGTGGTACAAATACACTTACAAACACCGGTAGCGTTTCTACTGGCGGTTACAAAAAGGAAGATCAGGCAACTGTAACAGTTGAAAAGGACTGCCCTCCTGAAGTAAAGATTCAAGTTTGTGAACTAGCGACAAACAAGATCATCACAATCAACGAAAAGGACTTTGATGCTAAGAAGCACTCAAAGAACCTCGCTGACTGTAAGAAGATCACTGTTTGTGACCTTACAACAAAGAAGATCATCACAATCAAGGAAGCCGACTTTGATGCTAAGAAGCACTCAAAGAACCTTGAAGACTGTAAGCAGCCAGGCGAAATCGTTGTCTGTGAGCTTAACAGCAAGACGATCATTACCATCAAGGAAGCTGCCTTTGATGCTAAGAAGCACTCAAAGAACCTTGAAGACTGTAAGGAAGTTCCACCAGTAACTCCGGAGACTCCAGGTGAGCTTCCACAAACTGGTGCAGGTGATGTTGCCGCTATCGTTGGTCTTGGCGCAATGATTGCAAGCACCGTATACTACGTTGCAAGCCGTCGTGCACTTGGCCTCTAGAGTTTGACCGCTCCCGGACGTCGTAACCGACTCCTCGAAGCGCCTCAAGCTTCAAGCCAGAAACCCCGCTCACTTCCGAGCGGGGTTTTTGTTTGCTACACTAGAGGTATGGCGAATAAACAGAAGAAGAAGCGCACTAAAGTATATCAAGGTGTAGATGCCGCAACAACCCGCCCGACCGTAACGCGTATTACCGCTGCCAATCGTTCAAAATTTGGCCAATGGTGGTTTGAGCGAAAGAAAATTGTAAAGCCTATTGCAATTGCCACTCTCGTTATTGCGGTTATCGTATGGCTCATCTTTGAGCTTGTACGTATTGCAAATTAATAAGTGCGTTTCAATTAATCAGCTTTAGGAAGGGGGAGACGAAAACCAAACGTACTTCCCTTTCCTTCTTTTGATTCAAAAATAATTTCACCGTGATGATCTGCTACAACCTTCTTAGCAAGAAAAAGACCTACACCTGTGCCGTCCGGACGCGTACGACGCGCATTTGATGCGCGGAAAAACTTACCAAAAAGACCCGCCTGTTCAGACTCTGGTACACCAATACCTGTATCCTTCACTCTAAACTCAACCGCATCCGCCGTCTTTTTTAGGGTAATTTTAATAGCACTGCCGCTCTTTGAGTAATACAACGCGTTATCAATAAAGTTCATAATTACCTGGCGGAATTTATCCGCGTCAAGCTCAAGCGTAGGGATGTTTTTCGGCTTCGCATACTGGAGCTCGAGCTCTCGACTTTCAGCGCTCTGACGAAGTGCATTTACTTCACTCTCTACGAGAGTAGCGAAATCTGTGGTCCGCTTTTCAATGACAAACTTTCCCGTCTGTAAACGTGAAACATTCAAGAAGTCTCCAATAAGGTGCACCATGCGTTCACTACTTGAAAAGGCCTCCTCGAGCACCTCACGCTGTTGGGTCGTCACCTTACCAAGATCACCATCAATAAGCATAGAAATATAGCCCTTGATGCTCGTGAGCGGCGTACGGAGTTGATGACTTGCCATGCTGATGAATTCATCTTTGGTCTTATCGAGGCGGCGCAACTGCGTATTATTGCGGCGTAACTCTTTGGTTGCTGCATCAATTCGCTGCTTAAGGTTATCGTTGAGACTTTTAATCTCCTGAATTGCAAGTGCATTCTGAATACCAACTACGAGCTCGCCCGCTATTACACGCAGCACGCGCAAATCCCTGTTTGAATAACGCGACGTTCGATGATCACCCAAACACATAACACCCACTACCTGGTCTGCGTGATATAACGGCACCACAATCGATAGCCTGTGACTCACAAAAAGTCTATACATTGGAGAGCTCATTCGAGAATCCTCAATATAGAGCGGCTCCCTCAAATCATCAAACATATGTACATCGGCAGGAGCAATCTTCTTATGACCCTCGCTCCCTACGACCATAGTTGGTCGACCATCCTCGCGATAAATAAAGAAGGTAACAAACTCGGCCTTCAGTGCCTTGCTAATTAGCTCTGACGAACCTTGCAAAAGCGCACGAAGCGGAGGGGTTGAGCGAATGAGAGTATTGAGCTGAGAATAAAGCTCGTCGGTACTGTACATGCTTCTATAAAATATACTGTTCGTCAACTTATCGAAGAATCGCTTAAAAGGCTGGAAGAGGAATGCAAGGACAAGCGCAAGGAGCACATTGATTGGACTGATGCTCATCTCGTTACTCACAGAACCTCTAAACACCACTACCGAGACTGCGTAAGCAAGAAGGTAATACACGCCCGCAAGCGCAGCTAACGCAAGTGTGTATGTAGCGGCACGAAGTACAGCGGAGCGAACGTCAAATAGCCCATACTTAGCAATTGCGATGTAGACAATTGGGACAAATAAAAGCAGGCCAAGTGGTCCTATCCATATATAGTTATAGTCGCCCGTCCATGGAAGAATAAGATTAAACCATGCGCCAATAATTCCCGAAATCAAGTACGCGAACGTTATATATTGAAGGCGTACATAGAGTTGCTGCTTTTTCCGAGTACGTCGCATCTGTGCGAACATCCCATACACTCCGATACTAAAATAGGAAAGAAAATAGATGCCATATATCATATACGGCCACGAAGCAAGCGTGATTGTATTCGCTCCATTATCCGATAAAACAACCTCTGTAAAAAGAATCTTCGGGGCTAAGAATAGGGTTGCAATAATCGCAATAGGTGGGATTGAAAGTGAAATAACAGTCCGCAGCGAGACCGGCTTTCGCCTACCAATCGAAAGACCTATAAGCGCCGTAGCAACTGCGATGAGTGCAGCGGCGCTATAGTATAGAGATGCAGCAAAGGTTGCGATCTCTATACTTGAAGTAGAAAGAAAGAGTGCAATGCCAAGCGCCCATAAAGATGTACCTAGAACAGTTGCAAAAAAATAATGAACAGTATGGTCACGCGTATGCTGAAAAAGTGATGCCACACCCAGCGATATCGTCAGGACACTCACCACCAGCAGTCCGTATATCTCCATCTATCTCCCTTTTGTTATCCTATAGATAGCATACGCTCCATCCGGTGTCGTGTAAACATCCGTCTTACCATCAAGCTCCGCCCTGTCAAAAATACCCATCATTTCATCAATCGAACGCGGCTGAATGTGTGGCCACTGAATAACATTCAGCGTGAATCCAAGTTGCGGATGTGTATCAAGCATATTCCCGACAATGAGCGATCCCCCCGGCTTCACAAGCCTGTATGCATTCTGCAGAAAATCTCGCGCGCCGGCAAACGGCTTATCTTTCTCTTCAATCACTTGATCGTAGACATATTTTTCATCTTCAAGCTCGGGTGTGTTTTTGCCCCTTTGCCTCTCAGCTTTTGTTTTTCCCCAATTTCCCTCAAGAAGATACTCGGTCAACCCCACAACCTCAACTGTATCGTAAAAATTTCTTGGTAGCTTATTGCCATCACGCACCATGCCCATGAGACCTCGGATTGAAAGAGCGGCTGCGCTCAGGCGACCACCTGTTGATTCAAGCGTGTCATAAGACCTCTCGTCCCGATCAATTCCGCGAGGCTGTAAAATGTTCATTCTTCGCGTCTTTAGATGGTCACCAATACCAGCTTCGTCGGCATACTGCCTGGCTAATTTAAGCGAGTTCGCATCGACATCTACGAGTGTCACGGCTGGGGTAAGAGTGCCTTGCTCAGTTAATAGCTTTGCGGTCTTAATTACTGGCTGAGCAGCACCAGACGCCAAGCTAAGCCACTGTGCTCGATTATCCAAGGCTGCCGTTTCTGTCATCATAATTCCACGTACAACTTCCGCTCGGCTACGAATACCCCTACCATCAACAATATTGCAAAACCATTCCGAAAGTTTTGGGTCAAGCGGCTTACCGTCGGCGAGTGTCGCCTTATGTGGGTCATACAGTGAGTCGAGTGCTGCTGCAGTTGGCACCAAATCAAGCCAATCGCTAAAAGAAGGGAGCTCAGTAATGAGTGCTGCGGTAGCAGGGTTCTCTCTATCTATCTTCTTTCGCTTACGAGCAATGTCGATTGAAGAATCGCCGTAGAGCCCCATGTTCGCAAGGATTTCGAGCTGATCATTAATGCGACGAAAAGTAACTTCGTCCGATATATACGGATCGTGGGTTTCGACATGATGAAGTTCATACTCTCTTGTGGAGGTTTTTTCCGGCTCGCGTGCCGAGTGGGACGAATCTTCAAGATTGCCCGTAGGATACTGTTCAGCTATAGACATTTTTTAATTCCAAGATGTTAGTAAGTCCATATTATACTTTAAAATTGCAAAAAATACAACCATATGCAGAACTCTCCCTCTGTAGTACAATTGTATCATGACAAAAATCGCCATCATAGAAGACGACCCAGTAATCAGCCAGATGTATCGTATGAAATTTGAAGCTGATGGGTTTGATGTGAAGTTAGCCGATAATGGCAAACGTGGCGTCGCACTTGTTGAAGACTTTCAACCAGATATGATACTTCTTGACTTGCAGATGCCAGAAATGACTGGCGATGAAGTACTCGAGAAGATTCGCAAAGAAGAATGGGGTAAGGACGTTCCTGTTATCATCCTGACGAATCTTGGCGCGGAAGAGGCGCCAAAATCACTCAAGTCACTCGATATTCATAGCTACATCGTAAAGGCGGAGTTCACCCCGCGCCAAGTGGTACAGCGCGTTAAAGAGGCGCTTGGGACTGCCTAAAGCAATTCTTTTGGCACTGTTGCGCGTGCTGCCGCGATAACATTATCAAATAGGGCTGCAATTGTAAGCGGGCCAACACCACCCTTGATTGGCGTAATAGTAAGATCAGTACGCTCTCGTACATCCGGCGCGAGATCACCGACAATAACACCCCCCTCGGAGGCGGTTCCAGCATCAACCACCACTTTACCGGGTGCAATCATATCTGATGTAATGAGTCCTGGCACACCCGTGGCAGTGACAATAATATCCGCTTTTCGCAGTTCGGTGCCCAAATCCTGGACAGTATCATCGTATAGATCCACGCTAAGTCCCGCTGTTTTCCATAGTCTTTCAAGCGGTGCGCCAACAAGCCGTCCTCGTCCTACAATCGCAATAGAACGATCCTTAAGCTGGACATTGTATCCATTAAGAAGCCAGTCAATCGCCATTGCGGTCGCAGAAACGTGTACATCACTGCCACCAAGGCTATCAACGTCTTTTTCCGGTGCGATCTGCGCAACCAGCGCATCCGTTTGGGATGGATCAGGCAGAGGAAGTTGCAAAACGATACCATGAACTGACGTGTCTTCATTTGCCCTAGAAAGCGTCTCAGAAATAGACTCTTGCGAAATACGAAGCACTTCCACATCAATAAGAATATCGGCGCCGTACGCCTCTTTTAGACGCACGAAGGTGTCAATGACCGGATTCTCTCCGACAACGATAATAACGAGCTTCGGAAAGACGCCATACGCCTGTCGAAGCCCACGAACCTGCTTCGCCTGACGTTCTTTAATAAATAATGCCAATTCGGCGCCGTTTAAAACTTTCATATTCTAAGCCTAGCAAATTGCGTGCTACAATGAAATCACTATGAATATATTTACATATACCGCACAGGCAACAGCAGAGACAATGGATCTTTACGGACCAACAGCAACCAGTAGTGACTCGTTAAGCACCGAGGCAACAGTAGGACTTTTCTTTGGATTTTTCGTCCTGACAATGGCTCTGGCATCATATATCGTTAGCTCTATTTGTCTTATGAAAATCTTCAAAAAAGCTGGCGCCCCGGGCTGGATGGCATGGGTACCATTTGCAAATACATGGAAGATGCTTGAAATTGGCGGTCAGCCAGGATTCTGGGCCGTACTTGCAATCATTCCTATTGTAAATATCGTCTCTGCGGTAATGCTTTACATCGCTCAGTATAATATCGGCCTCAAACTTGGCAAGAGCGGCGCATTCCTTCTCTGGGCAATTTTCTTCCCAATCGTATGGTTTATTTGGCTTGCAGTTGATAAGTCAACATGGGATGAATCCGCAGCGCCAAATGCCCCCTCACTTGATCTAAATACGCCACAAGGAGCTGCGCAGCCAGAAAGCTCAACAGTTTCACTCGACGAAGCACCAACCCCTCAAAACAACTCACAGGCGTAGCAAAACTATCACAGTCAATTAAAACACCGCTCAAGGGCGGTGTTTTAATTGACTACAACGATTTACAAGGGGTAATCGACAGCCTGCACTGGAATAGGTGAACTTGCCGTGGAATCGTTGCCTAGCCCTCCGTAATTATTGAGACCCCAGCAGTACACCTTTCCGGTAGCTATAGCACAGGAATGAGAGCTTCCACCCGCAATAGCTGTGACCGATTTACCCGCCAATACACCTCCCACACTGACAGCAACCGGAACATCAGAGTCAATTGTCGAATTGTTACCAAGCTGTCCGGAGCTAGCAGACCCCCAGCAATATGCCTGCCCAGAGGCAATGGCGCAAGTATGATTACTGCCCGAAGAAATCGCCGTAACTGTCTTTCCAGCAAGCGCTCCAGCAGTGCTGACAGGAACTGGCGTACTGGAACTTGCCATCGAGTCGCCATTACCAAGTCGTCCAGAGCCAGCAGACCCCCAGCAATATGCCTGCCCAGAGGCAATGGCGCAAGTGTGCCACGTCCCCGCCGTAATCGCCGTAACTGTTTTTCCTGGAATATCAGCAGCGACCGGGATATTTGAACTAGCGACTGTCGAGCCATTCCCGAGGGCGCCATACTCATTCCAGCCCCAGCAATATGCCTTGCCTGATGCAATGGCGCAAGTTCGGTATGATCCTCCGCCAATCGCTGTTACTGTTTTTCCTGAGAGTACTCCAGTGGTATCAACGGCGACTGGAACTTTTGCATCAGCAACTGTTGAATTATTGCCGAGTTGCCCATACTGATTCTTGCCCCAACAATATACCGCGCCCGAAGCAAGGGTGCAGGTATAATCTTCACCTACCGTAACGGCAGTTGCAGTCTTCCCCGCCAGTGCACCAGCTGTATCAACGGCAACTGGTGTCATTCGCTGAGTTGTCGTAGTGTCGCCAAGTTGTCCACTTAGATTCTTGCCCCAACAATACACCTTTCCGGTAGCGATAGCACAACTATGATTAGGGCCTATAGCAATAGCCGTGACCTCCTTACCGGCCAACACCCCAGTAGTATCGACAGCTACGGGGATTTTCGAATCTGCACCCGAGATAGTACCAAGCTTGCCCCACATAGCATGCCCCCAACAATATGCCTTAGCCGAAGCGACAGAGCAGGTAGCCAGATTACCTGTCGCAATGACTGTAGTTACCGCACCACACTTTCCGCTTTCAATCTTCTCCTCTTGAGTGACACGGAAAACCATGCCTGGATTCGATTCAGAGTAGGCGGCAAGACAATAGGTTGAGCCATCACTCTGGTACGTAAAGACATTTCCATTGCTCGACTTAAGCGAAGAACCGTCCGCTGGATAGGTACGATTCGCGAGATTATACTGCGATAATTCTGAAATTGCATTTTTAAGATCAGACCGCAGAGAGGCTTCGCGAGCCGAGCCTACCACTCCCCTATATCCAACTACTATGATTGCTGCCAAAATCGCAATCACAACAACAACGATAAGAAGTTCAACAAGAGTAAATCCTCTTCCACGCTGCTTATTTTTGTTCAGAAAAATGCTCATCTGTATACCCTCGCCCTCACCTATTTACCATTGACTATAGGCCATAAGCACCATTCTTTAAAGGCTCATTACAAGAAAAGCCGCCGTTCACCAGAAGTGGAAACGGCGGGATTTCTTGGAGGGACAGGTGGGATTTGAACCCACGACATTCTGCTTAAGAGGCAGACGCTCTAACCAACTGAGCTACTGTCCCATATACTTCTACTTTAGCACACTTAGTGTGTTTTGTCAATATGGTACACCCGGTAGGATTCGAACCTACGACCCTCTGTTCCGAAGACAGATGCTCTAATCCACTGAGCTACAGGTGCAGACACCATACCAAAGTACAAAAATTATTGTAGCATAAACCCTCCTCAAGGGCTATACTTAAATTAAGAGAAACTATGGATATCAGAACAAACATTCCCCTAAAAAACTTTACTACGATGCGCCTCGGTGGCCCAGCCCGATTTTTTGCTGATGCCCATTCCCCAGCAGAGGCACAAGCTCTTTACCGCAATGCGAAACAACAGCAACTTCCTGTCTTCATTCTGGGCGGTGGAAGCAATCTGCTTGCACGAGACGAGGGCTTCGATGGGCTTGTTATTCGTATGCGCATCCTTGGGTTTGAAGTTATTGCAGATGACCTTAACACAACGACTATTAAGGTTGGGGCGGGGGAAATATGGGATAGTGTCGTCGAACGCACTGTAAGTATGAATCTTTCAGGAATTGAAGCTATGTCCGCCATTCCTGGCACAGCAGGGGCTGCACCCGTACAAAATGTAGGCGCCTACGGGCAGGAAATTGCTGAGACGCTCATTTCACTTGAAGCCTACGACACCCAAAACGATGCGTTTGCTGTTCTGCAAAATGAGGACTGCAACTTTTCATATCGGCACAGTATTTTCAGAGGTGACCAGCAGGGACGCTATATCATCACGAGCATAACACTTCAGCTTTCCAAATCACTTCCCGCTCCACCGTTCTATGACACGCTTCAATCATATCTTGATGCAAACAATATCTCATTCTACACACAGCAAACAATTCGCGATGCAGTAAAAACAATTCGCGCCGAAAAGCTCCCCGACCCTACTGTTATTGCAAATAGTGGCTCTTTCTTCAAAAACAGTATTATCGACGCATGGCGCGCTAATGAATTAAGGCAAAACTTCCCAGACATTAAAATGTTTGAGATGGCTGATGGGCGCATGAAGGTGCCGAGTGGGTGGCTCATAGAGAAGGCAGGTCTTAAAGGCAGTGTCTCTCACGGTATCCGTGTCTACGAGAAAAATGCACTCGTGCTTGTGAATGAAGCGGCGACTGGCTATCAAGATCTTGCCGCGGCACGCGAAGAGATTATCAGCAAAGTACGTGACACATTCCAAGTCATTATCGAGCAAGAACCGCTCGAAATCACCGCCTAGCCCTACTCTTTTTCACTTGCAGAATCGCCTCAAAACTCTTATGCTATATACATATGCGGCGTGGTGGATTTTCTATTATTGAAATAGTTATTACAATTACAATCCTTGGAATTCTTTTAGCGCTTGCTGTTGTCAGTATGAACGCAAGTCAGGTGAACGCCCGTGACGCCGAAAGAAAAGCTGATATCGAGGCGATTGCAATACAGTTTGAGGGTTACTACAAGAACCCCATGAGCGGTAGCTCTACCATGTGGGGCGACCAGTACTTCATGAGTGGCGGCTCGTATCCTGGCGTGGAATACCTAGATAATTCAGGCCTCACTATTATTACACCTGAAGCTGATCCAAAAATATTCCGGGCACCTGGCGTATCCGTCGATCAACCACCGAGCATTATAAAAGCTACCAATGCCGTGCAAACACCCACCGGAGTCCAGCCACAACCCACCACAAAGACATACGTATACCAAGCGCTCACTAAAACCGGAGCTGTTTGTATCGACCCATTCCTCGCAACCTGTGTGAAGTTCAATCTTTATTATCGGCTTGAGAAAGACGATTCTATTCAAATGGTAACGAGTAAAAATCAATGATGCGCAATAATTCCACTCACCCAGGCTTTACCGCTATCGAACTCCTTATTACACTCTTTATTGCCGCCATGGCGCTTGCAACTGGATACCAACTGTACATAGCAATCATTACAGAGAGTGGCAACACACGAATGGAAGCGGAGGTGGGCTCGATGGCGTATTCTAGAGTCAGAAGCTACACAACCAGCGCGGTTGCGCCGTGCACCCCTGCGACGCTCTTCTATCAGCCATCGATAAATCTCGGCAACGGCATTGGCGATGGAATGATAACTGTCACAAGAGACTGCCCAAATATGTCACTTCCTAACCTCAACCGTATCACCGCAAGTATTCGCTATGGCTCACCGCAGAAGACAGTAACACATGCCACGTATGTATCACCGGAGGGCCTTTAAGATGCGTGGATTACAGCGCGGCTTTACCCTCGTTGAAGTGCTTGTTGTAGCGCCAATCATCATTCTTTCTATCGGTGCCTTTATCGCACTTGTCATAACGCTCACAGGCAGTACACTTGAGTCAAGAGAGGCAAGCGTACTACAGTATAACGTACAGGACGCTATTGATCGCATCGATGAAGACGTGCGACTCAGTGCTCGATTTTTGGCAAAAAATGATATCGCATTCTCAAGCACTAATCCTCAGGGGTATAATGCCAATCCCGACACACCCTCATCTACAGGAAGCACGACAGATTTCACGAATATATCCAACGCCACTCCACAGGCGCTCATTCTTAAGCAATTTGCTTACACTGCAGACCCCCTTCGTCAAGCAGCTGGCGGCGCAGGCGCCCAGATCCTTTACCTCAACAATCAGCCCAATTCGTGTTCCGGGAATTACAGACTCAACACGCCTTTATACACAAATGTCGTCTATTTTGTAGCAGGAAATGCGCTATGGCGACGTGTAGTAGTTCCGAACTTCTACAACAACCCTCTCACGTACTGCGGTGGCACTACTTTCTTCCAGCGCCCAACCTGCGCACCCGCAACAACGCATACCTTCTGCGCGGCGAGCGACACCAAGCTTCTGGACGGTATATCGGAAAATGACTTCAATTTCACCTACTACAATTCCGCAAACGCAGTCTCCCCTAATAATGCAGCAAAAACAGGCACGGACGCAGCACGCGACACCGCACTTCAAAATGTAAGTTCGGTACAAGTCTCACTTACTGCGCGCAAAAATATTGCTGGACGTGAAACCGTCAAGTCAACGGAGCGGAGGGCAACTCGACTTAACTCCGTTACATCCGAGCCCCGTCCCTTTACCCCAGCATCTATTACGATGGCAGTCGTTGATGGAAGTGATGTCGATATATCGTGGCAAAGCGCATCCTACGCCTCTGTATACGACGTGGATTATCGCCTTAATGGCGGTGCATGGCAATCAGCAGCCACAAATCTTACAGCCACATCCTACAAGCTTACTGAAGCAATTAATAATGATACTGTGTCGGTCCGTGTAATTGCACGAAATAATACAGGATCTTCAACATATGCAACAAAGGATACACGCATACCACTCTGGTCACCACTACCGCTAGAAGGCACTTGGACGCGCTACTCTTCTAATTATTCTCCAGCTATGTATTCGATGACTTCTGCTGGGTTCGTAGTTATCAAAGGGATGATAAAAGCATCGGCAGCTGCACAAGGCAGCACCATCGCCCAACTTCCAGCAAAATACCAACCAACCGGAAGACTTTTCTTTGGAAATACCACTAACTCAAATGCAAGTTCACGCGTCGACCTCTGGGAGGATGGAAAAATTGTCTTCATGGATGGCGGTAATACGGCCTGGTATTCACTCGACTCCATTCGCTACACGGCAAAGTCAGCGCCATATACAAGAACGACACCGACACTACTAAATGGCTTCACTAACTACGGTGGGGCTTGGGCGCCTGCATCATATGTGAAAGATAGTGCTGGACGAGTTGTCATACAAGGGCTTCTCGCCAATGGAACGCGAACAAATGGCACTGTAATCTTCAGCATCCCTGCAGCGTCACGACCTTCTCAATACATGCACTTCCCATCACGCTCAGGAACCTTCCACCATCTTGGCATTGATGCCACTCAGGGCCTTCTTGCCAAGGGGGATGGAACGGGTGCTTACTCTATTAACGTAGCTTACCTTCCCGGGTCTTATTCGGGCTGGATAAACCTTCCCCTCTCAAATGGCTGGGCAAACTATAGCGGCTCAGGGTTTACTACGCCACAGTACACAAAGACAAGTGACGGCGTTGTCCACCTAAAAGGTCTCGTTGCCTCTGGCACACTTGGCGCCGCCATTGCTACACTTCCCCCTGGGTACCGTCCAGCCGAACGCCTCCTTATGCAGACACCTGCAGCGGGCGCACATAGCCGACTTGACGTATGGGCAGACGGCCAAATTACCGCGCACGGCGCATCGAACACCTGGGTCTCTCTCGACGGCATCTCCTTTATACCCGAGTCATAGTAGGAACATTTCAATCTTAGAGTAAAAAGCTTGTGCTTAAGACAAAAGAACGCTAGAATATAGACATATAATTAGTAACAAATAGGGGGCAACTCTACTATGAGTCTTGCAGACATCAAACTAAATACAGCGAAGCGCGGTTTCACTATCGTAGAACTTCTCATCGTTGTTGTCGTTATCGCTATCCTTGCTGCGATCACGATTGTTTCTTACAACGGTATTACAAACAGGGCTAACGCTTCAGCGTCACTTTCACTTGCGAATACATGGAAGAAGAAGATTGAGCTTTTCCAAGCTGAAACTGGTAGCTACCCATATGCAATCGCAAGCTTTGGTACTGATACATCAAAGGCTTACTACATTGACAACAGCTCAACAATAACAGGCGTTCCAGCGACTGTTGTTACTAAGGACAACGGGACAAAGCGCATTAACCTTCAGGCTTGCGGAAAATCTTCAACAGCAGCTTCTGACGACGCTTCAACTGGTGGCGTAATAATTAGCTACTGGCAGTACGACAAATCTCCAAATGCAGGTCTTACGACCATTAGTGTTGGTACTCCAGGCTCAAGTTGTGCAAACATGGCCGGACAGGCAAGCTAATACTTAACCAAAAACTTGCATAAAAAATAGAGTCTGCACAGACTCTATTTTTATTCTCTCAAAAGGGCTATCTTGCTACCCTCTTAATACTTCGATGACCTTACGAGCAATCGCTATCATATCGTCAACAGTCGCACCTCGTGTCGTCATCGCCGGTGTCCCCAACCGTATCCCGCTTGGCCTAAAAGGTGGCAACGTATCATCCGGGATTGAATTGGCATTCACAATAATGCCCTCTTTCTCAAGCCACTCCTGAGCTTCTTTTCCATCAATCCCAAAGCTTCCATATACATCTGCCAAGATAAGGTGGTTTTTCGTTCCGCCGCCAATAAGCTTCAGACCGCCCTTTTGGAGTTCTTCCGTAAGCGCGCGCGCATTCTCCACAACCTGCTTCGCATAGTCAGCAAACTCCGGCTGAAGCGCCTCATGAAATGCAACCGCCTTTGCAGCAATTGTATTCATATGTGGACCACCCTGCATCCCTGGAAATACCGTCCGGTCAATCAGGGTTGGAATATTCTCAATTGTTTTCTCTACCGTCTTGAGTGGATTAGAGACCATCCCCTTGGTCAAGATAAGTCCACCACGGGGACCGCGCAGTGTCTTGTGAGTCGTCGTAGTCATGACATGGAAGCCATAATCGAGTGGGTTCTTTGCAACGCCACCGGCAATAAGGCCTGCAATATGCGCCATGTCGGCCATCAGAAGCGCGCCAACTTCGTTGCCAATCTCGGCAAATTTTTCGTAATCAAGCTCACCCGGGTAGGCGCTAAAGCCTGCAATGATAAGCTTTGGTTTGTGTTCAAGTGCGAGTCTACGTAGTTCATCATAGTCGATTTCAGCTGTTTCGAGGTCTTTAACACCATAACGCACAAAATTATAAAGCCGTGCACTACGTGTAACGGGCGCACCGTGCGTAAGGTGTCCACCATGTGACAGATCCATCGCCAAAACAGTATCACCTGGCTCGAGCCAAGCACTGTAGACGGCTTCGTTAGCTGGAGCGCCAGAATGTGGCTGCACATTAGCGTGATCCGCCCTAAAAAGCTTCTTAGCACGGTCTATCGCCAGCTGCTCAAGCTGGTCAGTGTATTTCTGTCCGCCATAGTAGCGCTTACCCGGGTATCCTTCTGAGTAACGGTTTGTAAATGGGCTCGCCAAAGCGGCGCGCACATCGTCGCTCACATAATTTTCACTTGGGATTAATTGGATATCTTCAGCCTGGCGCTTCGCTTCGGCTTTTATAAGTTCATCAACTTCAGTATCGTCTTTTACGACAAAGTGTTTATACATCATAGTTTATACGTCCTCTTTACCTCTATTATATATGAGTTTTCCAAAGGAGAAAGCGTAGACGTATTCTTGCTTATATATCACGGATGATATATCATAAGAAATATGGAAACACGAAATTACGCTGAGAAAATCGGAACCCTTATTCAAGAAACTCGTCAATCACGAGGCATGACACAGGCAGAGCTTGCGAAAGAGCTTGGAACAAGTCAAAGTGCCATTAATCGTATTGAAAAAGGTGGTCAAAATATCAGCCTTGATATGCTCGCCCGAATAAGCGACGTACTTTCAAGTCAAATCGTAAGCCTGAATCAACCAGGATCTATTAATCTCCGCATCGAAGGCGGTCACAAGCTTAGTGGCGAAATCACCACTAAGACAAGTAAAAATGCGGCAGTAGCACTCCTCTGCGCGTCACTCCTTAACCGTGGCACAACTACCCTAAAGCATGTCGCGCGCATAGAAGAAGTAAACCGTCTCATCGAAGTCCTCAATAGTATTGGCGTGAAGACTCGCTGGTTTGGTGATAATAATCTTGAAATCACACCGCCTGCACGCCTCAAGCTTGAGAAAATGGATGTAAACGCCGCTAAGCGTACGCGCAGCATTATTATGTTCCTTGGCCCACTCCTTCACCAATATCGTAGCTTCAATATCCCATTCGCTGGCGGTTGCAGCCTTGGTGAACGCACCGTTGAGCCGCACCTTGATGGCCTGAAAGTATTTGGTCTTGAAGTAAACACAACATCCGACAGCTACATTGCGTCTGTCGCGGAAAAGAAACCGACCCGTGCGATTGTCCTTTCCGAGCGCGGAGACACCGTGACCGAGAATATCCTTATGGCCGCCGCACTAAATGACGGTACAACAATTATCCGTAACGCAAGCCCAAATTACATGGTGCAAGACCTCTGCTTCTACCTCGAAAAGCTTGGCGTGAAGATTGATGGCATCGGTACAACAACACTTACCGTAACCGGTAAGCGAGATATCAACGTTGATGTCGAATACTATCCTTCAGAAGACCCAATTGAAGCAATGAGCTTTATTGCAGCAGCGATTGTCACAAAATCCGAAATCACCATCAAGCGCGCACCAATTGAATTTCTTGAAATTGAGCTTCAAGTCCTCGAGAATATGGGCTTTGTATATGAATTATCGGAAGAATACGCCGCGCACAACGGCCACACTCGCCTTGTAGACATTACTACAAAGCAAAGCAGCCTCAAGGCGTCTACTGATAAGATTCATCCACTCCCATTCCCAGGGCTTAACATCGACAACCTCCCCTTCTTCGCGCTCATTGCAGCTACGGCGAAAGGCAGGACGCTCATCCATGACTGGGTCTATGAAAACCGCGCCATCTATCTTACGGAGCTCACCAAACTTAACGCAAAGGTTGAGATGGTTGATCCGCACCGTGTATATATTGAAGGTCCTACAAAGTGGAAGCCAGCTGAGATTGTCACCCCGCCCGCACTACGCCCAGGAGTGGTTGTGCTCCTTGCGATGATTGCAGCCCCTGGTATTTCCACACTCCGGAACATCTACGTCATTAACCGTGGCTACGAAGATCTTGCGAATCGTCTTAATAAACTCGGCGCGAAGATTAGTGTCATTAAAGACATTACAGAGTAGCTCGCACATAAAAAATACCCTCAGCTGTGAGGGTATTTTTTATGCAAACTTTTATTACAGCGTGTCACTATCTTTCTTGTGCTTAGGAAGTGCGATAAATGCAATCACTGAAGCTGCGAAGATAATTCCCGCCGCAGTAAGTGAAGCTGTGCCAAGCGCAGACATCCACGCTTCTTTTGCTGCGTTAAGAAGTGGTTCGGCCGCCGCGCCAATCTTTTGAGAAACAGCAATTGCAGCAGCAAGAGAGCCTTCAACCGCCTCCGCAGCTTCCGCTGGTAGCTTTGAGGCCGCCTCATGTACGTTTGCAGCATACGCAGCGCTAAGAACTGCGCCAAGAATTGCCACACCAAGCGCGCCACCAAGTTCACGAGTTGTATCGTTCATTGCAGAACCCATACCAGAGCGGTTACGTGGTACGGCTGACATGAGGATGTTTGTACCCGGTGTCATAGCCGCTGAAATACCAATCATCATGATCCACATCACAATAAGAAGATTCCAATAGGTCATTTCAGCTGTCCATGTCGACATAATCGCAAAAGCAATTGCCGTCACAAGCAACCCAACTGAGATGGTCACGCGCGCACCAAACTTCTTCACCACCATAGGAATGAACGGACCGATAAACATCATTGGGATCATAATTGGCAACATCGCGAACGAGGACTCAAGCGCAGACATACCAAGAATGAGCTGAATCAATAGACCCATTGAGAAGAACACGCCCGACATTGCCAAGAATGTAAGCGTTAGCGTAAGGCTTGAAACCCAGAACGGACGGTTCTTGAAGAGCTTCATATCAAGCATTGGTGATTTTGCGCGAATCTCCCAGAAAACAAAAGCAACGAGGCTTACAACACCAACGATAAGCGAGGTAAGAACAAGTGCTTCAGTAAGACCTTTTGATGGCGCTTCGGTAATACCATACACGAGACCGAAGATACCAACTGCAGAGAAGAGTCCACCGAGCCAGTCAATTGGAGATTCTTTCTCGTCCTTAGACTCACTTGCAAGGAAGTGGTTCGCGAAGAAGCCAATGACTGCAATTGCAGCACTGAAGTAGAAGAGCGAGTGCCACGTAAAGTGCTCAAGAAGGAACCCACTGATGATAGAACCTACCATCATACCGATACCAGCAATAGCACTCCAAATTGCCACCGCGCGAGCGCGTTCGCTCTTAGGGAAGGTGTTATTAATAATAGAAAGCGTGGTTGGCATCACAAGCGCACCGCCGAATCCCATCACAATACGAGCAATAATCAGCTCGGTTGCATTCTGAGCAATAAGCGCTGCATACACAGAACCAACAGCAAAGATCACCATACCAATTTGCATCGCAAGTTTGCGACCATAACGGTCACCAAAGGCGCCGGCTACAAATAAGAGGCTGGCGAATACAAGTGTGTAGACGTTCACAATCCAAGTGAAATCAAGTTGCGTAAGGCCGAGATCAATTGACATCTTCGGCAACGCAATATTAAGGCTACTATTTGCGAGCATGACACCAAGAAGCGCCAAACACATTGCCGCAAGTGTCCACCAACGACGCTTGTAGCTTTTCGGGTCTATCCCGTCAAGATCAACAGGCTTCTTCGGCGCATCGACCTTCTTTTTCTGGTTTTTAGAGAATAATTTATGCATAACTTACTTATTATACAGGAAAATCGAAACATTGCATAAGGGCGCTTATGCATAACATACCTTGAGGTATATAATAGATCCATGAACACAGCTAAACTTATTATCGACTTCGAGCGAGATGGGATAGAAAGTGCAGAACGACTCCTGACCCACCTACGCAACCTCATTGACGACCTCGCGGGACAGCCCCTTGCTATCGAGGTGGCTGTTTACGGAAAAGCAATTAGCTTCGTACAACAAGGAAGTCCCTATGAAGAATCTATTACTCAATTCTCCGAAGAAGGTGTGGTCTTCTCGGTTTGTCGAAATGCAATGAATTTATTTGGAATTACCGCCAATATGCTACAGCCCGAAGTGGTCATCGTACCCTCTGGAGTAGGTAGAATTGTAAAAGCGCAGCTTGAAGGCGCGAAATACTACAAAGCACTTTAGGAAATTTTTCGTATATATCAAATGGTACCCCGGGCTGGGCTCGAACCAGCGACCTTAGGCTTAGAAGTCCTCTGCTCTATCCAACTGAGCTACCGGGGCGTACCACCGTTATTATAGCAAAGATTTACCATCCACTACGCCTAAGCTATACTAGTAAGAGAAATAGAGGAGGCATTATGCAAGATCACGGACCAAATCCATACGTTGTTAATATTGAAGAACTAACACTTGAAAACGAAAACTTCCGCACCGCCGCATGGACGGGCGCAAACATGCAAATGACACTTATGACCATTCAGCCGGGTGATGATATTGGTCTCGAGGTGCACGAAGACCACGATCAGTTCCTACGGATTGAGCAAGGGCTTGCTACGGTACTTATGGGCGACAGCGAAGCAACACTTGATAGCTGGGATGCTGAAGATGATTACGCAATCTTTGTTCCCGCTGGAAAGTGGCACAATGTAGTAAACACCGGCGATCAGCCACTAAAACTTTACTCAATCTACGCACCAGCAGAGCATGCGCATGGCACAATTCACCTCACCAAAGAAGAAGCGGAAGCCGCGGAACACGATCACTAAAATTTTATCCCTCTCCGGAGGGGTATTTTTATAAGGAGTTTATGTCATGAAAATTTGGAAAAGAATTACTCAACTTGTCGCGTCACTTGTCGTCGCAATGGGTGCAGGCGCACTTGGGTCACTCGCAACAACTCCTAATATCCCTACCTGGTATGCAGAGCTTGCCAAACCCCCACTCCTTCCACCAAACGAAGCATTCGGACCAGTGTGGAGTATTTTATATGTTTTCATGGGAATTGCCCTTTTTCTTGTATGGATTGCTAAGAAAAAGCAAGCTGGTGTTGTCTATATCGCCTTCTTTACACAACTTATTCTGAATGTATTGTGGTCAGTCGCGTTCTTCACCCTGCATCTTCCATGGCTCGGCGTTATTATAATCATTGGGCTTATCGCAAGCATTATATGGACAATGATTGAGTTTAAAAAACATTCGGATTTAGCGTTCTGGCTACTTGTCCCGTATCTCGCATGGGTTGGTTTTGCAACCTATCTCACTGTCGGAGTTGCGACGCTTAACTAAGTCTGTGTTTTTAGCGTACAATAAGGTTCATGAAATATCGCTGTAGCTGGGCAAAAAATGATCTCTCTATTCAGTATCATGATGCCGAATGGGGTGTTCCTCTGCATGACGACCAGGCGCTGTTTGAGCTGCTCACCCTCGAGGGAGCGCAGGCAGGCTTAAGTTGGGACACAGTACTAGCAAAGCGCGGGAATTACCGTAAGGCTTTTGATAATTTTGATATTAAGACAGTTGCATCCTACGGCACCGCGAAGCACGCAGAACTGCTTCAGAATCCTGGAATCATCCGCAATCGGCTCAAAATAGCATCCGCCACCAAGAATGCTCAGGCTTTCTTGAAAGTTCAAGAAGAATTTGGCAGCTTTAACGCATACCTTTGGGAATTTGTTGAGAATACGCCCATCGTGAACAATTGGAGTACCATGGATGAAGTACCCGCAAAAACCGCTCTTGCCGAAACAATTTCCAAAGACTTAAAGAAGCGTGGCTTTACTTTTGTTGGCCCGACAATCATCTATGCGTATATGCAATCTGCTGGCCTTGTAAATGACCATATAGCAAGCTGTTTCCGTCGTAACCCCAGTCCTGTGGTTTAACGTTTAACCAGACTCTTTATCTGCCTGTTATAGTAGCTTACCTCCAGTTACGGCAATGTCCTCTCCAGAAATATAACTCGCTTCAGGGCTTGCAAGAAACACGTAAGTAGATGCGAGTTCGGCGGGTTGTCCCGCGCGTCCAAGCGGTGTATCTTTACCGAACTTCGTGAGTTTGTCCTTAGACTGCCCATAACTTGGCTGTAGCGGTGTCCAGATTGGTCCCGGTGAAACGGCATTCACCCTAATACCCTTTGGTGTAAGTTGTTGCGCCAGTCCTCGGCTAAAATTCAAGATTGCAGCTTTTGTTGCAGCATAGTCAAGTAGTCCGGGGGATGGCTGCGCCGCCTGGATGGATGTCGTATTGATAATAGCGGACCCCGGAGGAAGATACGCAAGCGCTTCTTGTGTAATCCACATCATCGCAAAGACATTAACGGTAAATGTATCGATAATCTGCTTAGTAGGGATGGTGGCGAAATCATCGTTATACATCTGCTTACCTGCATTATTTACTAAAATATCAAGTCCGCCAAGCGTTTCGGCCGCCCGCTTCGGAAGACTGCGTGCGAAGTCCTCACTTGTAAGGTCTCCGGGTATAAGAACCGCTTGCTGGCCACTTGCCTCAATAGCTGCCTTCACATCTTCCGCATCCGTCTGCTCTACAGGTAGATAACTAATCGCGACATCTGCACCTTCACGAGCGAAAGCAATGGCCACAGCCCTGCCAATACCGCTATCGCCACCCGTAATAAGGGCTTTACGCCCCTTAAGGCGTCCGCTCCCTGTGTATGTAGCCAGTCCGTGATCTGCCAATGGCTCTAAGGCGCTATCGAGCCCGGGCTCAGATTGCCGCTGCGGCGGAATATCCATCTCGGGATATTGCCCGCGTGGATCTTGTAATTCGTTAATTGATTTACTCGGCATACGCCTCCTTTCGCTTAACGATCTGTACTCTTAGTATAACAGCATCACAGCAGCCTACTCAATTCGACGCGCAAACGCCTCCTCCGTCTCGCGCATAAAAATCTCCGCCACCTTCTTTCCAACACCATATAACTTCTGCAATCGCTTAGAAAAATCATCTTCGTCTTGGCTATATTCAAGCATTAGAAAAAGAGAGCCCTCATATTCACGAATGAGACGCTCCATACATAGTTTTAAACCCCGTGCCGTCACGTGTTGATATCGCGTATACCCACCAGCATGCAGCACTCCCACCAAGCGATGCTCCGACACTTCCATAATTGCCCAGGGCGTATCTAGCTTCTTATCAATAAACAACCGCCAGGTCTTCACAGCACTTTCCGAACGAATCGGTTTCCCAAAAAGATAACAGAGCAAGAACCAGCGAAATAAATCTATATCACTTGAGAGTACATCAAGATTAAACTCGTCGGCCGTGTGACTCTTTTGCTTACGTACCATATGTCCATTATACCCCCTCACCACTACGCACCACCTCTCGACCAAAAGGTGTACAATAGAAGTATGAAAAAGATGGAAAAAAACCTTACCAAGTTCATGAACAAACTTGCTGATTTTATTGGCAATCCAAAGATATTTGCAGTAGTATTTCTCGTCATCCTCGCCTGGTTTATTGCAGGATTATTTATTGAATACCAGACATGGTTTGATATTATGGACCTTTGCATCTTTGTATCGACCTTCTTCTTGCTCTTCGTAGTGCAAAGCTCTCAGAATGCCGACACTCAGGCTATCCAGGACAAGCTTGACGAGCTCATAGAGGCTCTGCCCGGCGCAGATACAAACAAGAAACGCGAAGAGAAGCAAATTAAAAAGGGCGAGAAGAAATAACAGTACTTACGCTGCGCATCCTTGATTACTCGACTATGCCCAGCTGTCCTTTACGGTACGAAATAACTTTCTTAATTAAATCCACCAAAGTACACCAGTTGTTTTCTGTTTAGCTTGTACCCAACAAGGCATAAGTAAATGATTCTACTGCATCAGGGGCCTCTTGTCGCACAAGCTTCCGCATCTGCGTCAAGCGTTCCCGCACTTCCTTATCAAATGTATCAATGTATGTGTCAACGTCCATTCAAGTGTCCCCTTTGCGCTCGCAGTTATTTCTCAGTATACACCCGACTCCATTGCTTTTATAAACTCCTACAATATATAAAAGATGCCCAGAGTAGAGCATCTTTTAATATAAGTTCTTGGTGCGGGCGGAGAGAATCGAACTCTCATCACATGCTTGGAAGGCACGTATATTAGCCATTATACGACGCCCGCAGGTACTGTGTTATTATACAACACCACCTCAAGATAATAAAGAGTTTTCTCCTCTACCAAAACGTCCCTCTATCTGTTATAATAAACTACGTCTTAAGGCCTATGGCGGATGTAGCTCAGTTGGTTAGAGCGCCGGGTTGTGGTTCCGGAGGCCGAGGGTTCGATTCCCTTCATTCGCCCCAGATGAGATCTTAAGGAAATAATAACCCCAGCTTTGGGGTTATTTTATTGTCCCGAAATAATTGCTTGGGCTTGCTGCTCAGGACCAAGCACAGCCTCAACCTGCTCCTTGGTAAGTTCAATAACGCTTCCCGGCGTTGCAGCATTAGAGAGGAGTAGTTTTGCCACCGTGCTTTCAACCGCACGTTGCACCACGCGACGCATTGGACGCGCACCAAGCCGAGGATCATATCCTCTCTCAACCAAGTACTCTTTCGCATCAGGTGTGACAGAAATAGTAATTTGTTGCTCGGCAAGGTTTTTATTAACACCCTTCAAGATGAGATCAACAACTTGGAGCAACTCTGGCTTAGAGAGTGGCGAAAAGACCACCATTTCATCAAAACGGTTCAAAAATTCAGGATGGAAAATATGGCCACTAATGAGCTCATTTATAAATGTCTCTTCAAACTGCTGAAGCGTGTAGCCACGCTGAATATATTCTTGAATACGGCTTGCACCAGCGTTACTTGTTGCGATTACAACTGTATCCCTAAAACTTACTTCACGCCCACGAACATCCCGCAGCACACCCTCGTCGAGGAGTTGTAAAAGGGTTGTGAGTACACTTGAATGCGCCTTCTCTAGCTCATCCAGAAGCACTACGCTAAAGGGTTGCTTCATCACCTGTGCAGCAAGACTACCTGCATCATCCGCACCATCCGCAATTAAACGTGCAACATCATCTGGCGACACGAACTCATTCATATCAAGACGAATAATGTTCTGTTCACCGCCGAAATACACTTCTGCTAATGACTTTGCGAGCTCCGTCTTACCAACACCAGTTGGGCCAAGGAATAAGAATGTACCGACAGGACGATTCTGATTGCGTACACCAGACCGCGCACGACGCAGCGCGTCTGCAACAACACTCACCGCCCGTTCTTGCCCAATCATTCGCTCATGAATACGCGCCTCAAGATTAAGCAGCATTTCGCGCTCTTCATCGCCGGCCGCCGCGCCCGTCTTCACGCCCGTCATATGCTCAATCGCCTGCGCAACAGAACGAGCCGAAACGAGTTTGCCACCTTCGGCATGCTCGGCTGATTGCTCGAGAAGACGAATCGCTTGTCCCGGCATAGACACATCGTACACATAGCGTTGACTCAAACGGTATGCTTCTTTTAGTGCTTGGTACATAAAAGTGTTTTTACGCTTATACTCCAGGAACGGAATATGATCCTCTAGAACACGGATAGTATCCTTCTCATCTGTTGGCTGCACTATGACGCGCGTCATTGAATTTGCCAACGCCGGCGCCTGTTTGCTGATGCGAAGGAAGTTCTGCTCATCAATCGTCATAATCATGCGGAGTCGCCCCGCTTCAACGATTGGCGTTAATAGATTTGAGATATCGACTGAGCCAACACCATCTTGGAAAAAGAGCTCCGCATTGTCAAAGCACACGATGATATTTTTTGCAGCATAGGCCTCGCCAAGAATTGCACCAACAATCTGTTCAACAGCACCCCGCTCGTTTCCCGCAGAAAGAATGCGAGACGCATCAAGCATAAATACCTGCTGATACCAAAGCCCACGTGGCACTGATTTATCTGGTCGCATCAGAGTATTCGCAAGTTCACGAACCAGTTCAGTCTTCCCTACACCATCACGTCCAATAATACCAATCGTACCGCCGCCAGAACCAAGCGTACCAATCAGCTGCCCAACCTGCGCAGTACGCACATCATTGCGGGATGCCGTGCCACCATGCGCAAGTGACACACCAAAACGCTGCAACGTTGGAATCCAGCCAAATGACCAATCACGCCCAACCCCACCCGGCTGTTTTGTTTGCTTCTTGCTCTTATTTGCCAGCTCATGAAGCCGGTGGTACCAGATAATACCCGTCATGAGATCATCTTCAGATAGCTGTAAATGCCCCAGCACTGTCTGCTTCATTGGAAGTTGACGCACCATCGCAAGGATAATTACCCCGGGGCTCACCCTACCGCCAACTTGACTGGCAATACTTAATGCCTCATTGAAAATAGCGGCTGTGTCAGCAGGGTTATCAGTGGCAACCTCTTTGAAGAAGCCACCACCAAGCCCAAACCGCACTTCAAAAAATAACCCACCATTCGTTTCATTAAGTCGAACCGCCAGCTCTTTAGGAGAGGGGTTTTGCGAAAGAAGCGACAAGAGCTCCGTATCCATAACTGCATCAATACTCGAATTGCTTTTTTCGTTCGGTAATGCTGAAAGTTCATAATTGTACCACTGGACGACCATTGCTGGTAATGCCGCAAATCCAATAAGCAACCAGCCAAATGCAAGACCCGCAACAAGCGCAAAGATACCCAGAATAATTAAAGCAGCCGAAAGAATCGTGATAACAAGTACCCACGCACGAAGCGCATGCCCGTATCGCGCTAATCGTGCACGGCGACTATGCCAGTTGAAGAGAGTTTTATCCACGAGGCACCCATCCTATCATGAAAGCGACAAATCCAACCAAGGGAAGTAGCGGGACGAACCACCAAAACGCCATGATAACCGCCACGTAAAGCGCCTGTAGGGCAATTACTATGACACCGGCAATGATCGTAAAACCGCGGACGAACGCACCGACAATTCGTGATATTAACCTATCAAAAAAGGCACTAAAAGCAGAGGCAAAAGACCCATTTCCCCTATTACCTGCTGAAATCTGGCGGAATGGCGAGAAAAGCGTCGCCGCAAGCTGTCCAACCGAAAAGAATTCAAGGGTGCGCATAAACATACCCCCATTGCGACGCCACTGCTCTATCCAGCCACGCCCATACCACCATGTAATAAGTCCCACCAAGAACATAGTTATAGTATAGAGTATAATAATAGATATGCCAAAACACATACCCAAACCGTTCACAATTATTTTCGGTAAAGCTGTTCGTCAGGCAGCTCGCCTCCGTGGTGGCAGCGGCTCGGCACTCCCGGGGTTGTTTGTAGAGAAAATCGATCCAGACTTCGTTCCTCGCACACTCAAAAAACTCCCCCAGGGTGTTGTTGTAATCAGCGGGACAAACGGAAAAACGACAACCACAAAAATGGTAGTATCCCTCCTAGAGAGCCAAGGACTAAAGGTATTCACAAACCGAACAGGGAGTAATTTTGTGCGTGGCGTCGCAGCAGCACTCTTGGGTGAAATATCTGTCACCGGAAAGCTTAATGCAGATATCGCTGTACTTGAACTCGACGAGGCGCACGCCGTTAAATTCGTCAATGTTGTCAAGCCTCGCTTCAGCCTTTTGCTAAACGTCCTCCGTGATCAGCTTGATCGCTTTGGTGAAATTGATACTACACGCACGATGCTCAAAGTAATTGCGGAAAATACTACTCAAACCGTAGTGCTCAACGGAACGGATACTCGAGTCAGCTCTATTGCTGATACACTAAAAAAAGAACAGACCGTCGAATACTTTGGCCTCGATTCATCACTTCTTGGGTATTTTCCGAGTGACGATTCACACCACACAAAAAATACGCCAACCACTCTCCCTCAACTGCCAAAGGCACCCCTTGTTACACTGAAAAGCTTTTCACAATCAAGCGCCACTTACGACGTACAGGAAACACAGCACACTACAGAACTTCAGCTTAAGGGTGCGTATAATATCTTCAATAGCGCAGCGGCGCTGTCTCTCGTATTGACAATTACTCCCAATGCAAAAGTAGAAAAACTTATGAAGGCACTAGCGGAAATTACTCCAGCTTTTGGCCGTGGTGAAACCTTTATGGTCGACGACCAGCCAGTCGAACTCGTACTCATAAAAAACCCGGCAGGCTTTAAACTCGGTCTTTCATCTTACTCTCCTGCGGGGTATGCAACACTCATTGCTATTAACGATAATTATGCCGACGGACGCGACATGTCTTGGTTATGGGATGTTGACTTCACGAGCCTCAAAGACCACCCGGTCTACACCACAGGCATCCGCGCCGATGATATGGCACTTCGACTTCACTATGATGACGTCGCACTCCGAAGCAGCGATACGGATATTCAAAAATCCGTCACCATGCTATTACAACGCCATGCCAACGAGCCAAAACGCATCTACTGCACCTACACTGCAATGCTCGCAATTAGAAAACATCTTGCAAAGTATACAAAAGTTGAGGATATCACATGAGTAAAAAACCCGTAATTACAATTCTTCACCTTTATCCGCGCGATATGAATATCTATGGCGATAATGGCAATGTTCAAGTGCTCGTAAAGCGCCTTGAGTGGCACGGCTATACACCCAGTGTTATTGAATACAATCCAGAAGATACTCTGCCGAATCTCTCCGACATAGACCTCATCATTGGGGGTGGCGGACAGGACAGTGGGCAGAATGTTATTCACCAAGACCTTCTCTCTAATGGAAAATTCTTTAGAAACGCCGCTGATGACGGACTTCCCATGCTACTTGTTTGCGGGCTCTATCAGCTCTTTGGCAATAGCTTTACTACGCACACGGGCACAACACTCGAAGGTATCCGAGTATTCAATACTAAAACTATTGGCGGCAAAGAACGACTTGTTGGCAATATTACCCTAGAAAGTGAAACATTCGGTACTATCATCGGTTACGAAAACCATAGCGGCCAAACATATTTCGAAGAACCGCTTACACCGCTTGGGCTAGTACGCATAGGCGCTGGTAATAATACTACGGACGACCACGAAGGTGTGCTCTATAAAAACGTAATCGGCACATACCTTCACGGGTCACTTCTTCCAAAGAATCCAGCCATAGCGGATTACCTCATTAGTACAGCCGCAAAGCGTCGATACGGCGAGTTTAACGGTCAATCTATCGATGATAGTATTGCAATGCGGGCTCGAACTGTTGCACTTACACGCCCACGTTAAATAACCTTCGCATCAGTCTTATAGGGGTTAAGTATATCACCGGTTCTTAGGTTCAATTTCGTTGCCCGCTTCATCCACCAACAAACAAGCAAAACAGCAGCGAGATACAAAAGCCAGACACTACCAGAAAATTCCAGTGCGCTCTGTGCCCACTTTATCTCTGCAACGTACCTTACGACTGCAACCATATATTCAAGTAGCACATTCGTTGGCCAAATAATAAGTTGCGAAAACCCAATGCCGCATACCGACCAAATACCGCAAATAAACGTCAAAAGCATCGCTAACGGAACAAGCGGAACAACGAGCAAGTTAGCGACAATTGCAATATTGGAAACAACTCCAAACTGTAGCGCAATAATTGGCACTGTTGCTATATGAGCGGCGACAGTCTCCATGAGTGTCTGACGAATAAGCCCGGGTGACACCTCGCCATAGAAGTAGCGCTGCATGAGTGGACCAATAATCATCACGCCAAAGAATGCCGAAAAGCTGAGTTGCCATCCTAAGTCACCCCATAAGTAACTAGGTTGATATAGCACTGTAAGCGTTGCAACAAAAAGCAAGAGTACAATTGGGTGCACTTTCCTTCCGTAATACCAAAACAGAATACTCAATCCGGAGACGATTCCGGCACGCGTCATGCTTGGGCTAAGGCCAGTAATGGTCATGAACATCAACACCATGCCAACAGCAGCCATTGCAGCACTAAATTTAGAAATACGCATAAATAATTTACGAGCCAACCGCACAAGTACAGTCAAATTATAGCCACTCGCAACCACAACATGCGTAAGCCCCGCTATTTTAAGCGCCTCGGAAAAATCATCGGGTAATGCGCTTTTTTGCCCAGTTAAATATCCTACACCAAGGCTCGCCTGTGGCTCATCAATAAAACTCCGCACGTGGCCCGCAAACCAATCGCGAATAACACGCCCGACATCCCCCATGGACTGGCGTTCAACACTCACAATAGAAGCATTTTTAAGATTCAGGGAAAAACTCCCAAACCCAGCCTCGGCAACCCCCTGCACAGTGACAGTATCACCTCGCATAACAGTTACTTTTGTTCGCATTCGCGTAAAAACACTCCCGGCATATGGACTTCCCCTTACCTGGATTGACCCGAGCTGCAAAGATTTATAGCCTGCGCTATTTACGGATGGATCTTCTTTAACTCGGCCCTGAAGCGTAACAGTATGCTCAATAAAAGGCTTATACACATCATAGCCTTCCCCGTATGCCGTTGACCCATACCCCAACCCTGCAAGCATCGCAAGCAGGAGAAGGGGCAAAGAAGCGTAAAACCGCCCTACTAAAAGAAGAGTACAAATAGGAATAATGGCAGCAAGGCCCCAAAAAGTATTCACCCTTAAAACAGGGGCTAATGCCACGCCAACAAGAAGCCCCGCGCAGAGGCAAGCAATACGCCATTCAACTTGAATTTTTCTATGTATCCGCCACATACTCTCATGGTACGTATTGAAAATATAATTAAAGTGAACTATTTTTACTTTATAGAAAAACTATGCCCTAAGACGGGCAACGAGCCTGTCGCGGGCTCGGCGAGCGATATACCACTGAATACACATTACAAACACTATCTCAATCAGCACCACGGTGATATATTGATGTGATGGTTGCGTGAAGTCGAAGAAATTCCGCAGCGTATTAAACCCGAAAAGTGCAGAGGCCCCCAGTATAACAAGACCGAGATACAGGAACCGCGCAATCTTTGCCTTTAAATCATATCCAACATTTAGCATGTACGGCACGAGGAACACAAGATATACACCAAAGAGGGTCGTAATAATTACCGTAGAAGTCGCAACCCCTTTAACATCTTGTGGGTGCACGGCTTGCAAGTACCAGTAACTCAGTGTAATCGCAGCACCGGACAATATTGCAATAGGAAGTACCGCGAGTAATGTATCTTTCCAAAAATCCTGCGGTCGCACCTGATGTCTTGGGCGCGGTGGAAAAATAGTCCACATAAGGGTCGGAAGTGTCACGATAAATATATTCATAAAGGTAACGTGTCGAGGCTGGAATGGGAAAATCACCCCAAGTGCCATGGTTGCGGCAAGGAGCACTATCACATAGATAATTTTATGGAAAAAGAGGGTTGAAATGATTTCAATCGCCTGCATGATACGATTTCCTATGCGCATGCCGACCGGGAGTGACGTAAACGCATTGTTGAGTAACACAATATCCGCCACACGCCGAGTTGCCGCCGCGCCTGAAAACATTGCAACACCTAGATTAGACTGTTTAAGAGCAAGCGCGTCATTCACTCCATCGCCCACCATACCGACATAGCTTCCCCGTGCCTGTAGCGCTGCCACGAGTCGCTCCTTCTGATCGGGTAACACGCGGGCGAAAATCGTATTTTCAACCGCCGCATTTGTAAACGCCTCATCGTCAAGCTCGGCAAGCTCTGCGCCGGTTATAGATTTATCAGCACCCACAATTCCCGCCTCCTTTGTAATAAACTGCACAGTCTTGGGATTATCGCCACTAATGACCTTCACTTGCACACCACGTTTCTGAAGATATCTTATCGTGTCCTTCACTCCAACACGCAAGTCATTGCGAAGAATGAGAAGTCCTATCACTTCACACTCCCGCTGTTTAATAAGTGCTTTAAGTGACGTAGCACTATTCTTCACGCCGACCACCATAAGAACACGCCGGCCTTCGGAGGCAAGAGCATCCACCCTACGCTGTTGCTCGTCCGTCACCTTTGCAAGCACGCCTACATATTCTGGCGCACCCATAAATATTGTTTCATCGTGGCCGCCATACGCAACATGGGCACCGCTAAATTTTCGCTCAGAACTAAATGCGAGGATGTCTTTTATCTCGTAAGATTCTGGGGCAGGAAACGCCGCAAGGAGCGCATCACTTGTAGTATTACCGCCGCCCGTCTCCTGGGCAATAACACCAATCAATCGCCTGTAGTACCTGCTGTCTTTTTTATCGTCAAATACCTCGAATGAATCAAAACGAATCTCAGGCTCCGTTAGTGTTCCTGTCTTATCAACACAAAGAATATTCAAGATTGCCATTGCTTCAATTGCTGTTACTTTTTGTGAAAGCACCTGCGCCGCAGCAAGCTTCAGCGAACCGTAAACGAGAAGAAGTGTACTTGCGAGTAATAGCCCTTCTGGGATGATGGTAATTGCCCCTGCTGTGATAGCCTTAAATACACTCACAAGATCGTGCCCCATCAAAAGATATACCAGCGCAATCGCAAGAGAAAATCCGAGCGCACCGTATGTAAGTGTACTAATTACGAGGTTGATACTTTTTTGTAACGGCGTAAGCTCTGGCTTATACTGCTTTAGCCGCTTCGTCATCTCACCAGAGCGAGTCTCCTCACCGACAGCGTACACACGCGCACGTGCACTTCCGGCCAACACTACACTTGAAGCATACGCTTCGTCCTGAGCGGCTTTTTCAACCGAGGCACTCTCACCCGTCAACATACTCTCGTCTACTTCAAGACCCTTGCTTGATAGAATCTTTACATCAGCGGGCACCTCATCACCTACCGACAGGACGATTTCATCATCAACGATAAGATCGGTGTACAGTAGCTCCTGGATATCACCTGATGGCATTACTTTTCGCGCCCGAGGTGCACTCATAAGTTCAATTTTATGAAGCTGTATACGAGCGCGTGTTTCCTGAAAAACCGCTACGGCAAAGTTGACCGTAATAACAACGCTTACAAAATAGGCATCGCGAAGCTCCCCCAGGAAGAGGAGAATCAAAG
Source organism: Candidatus Saccharibacteria bacterium TM7i (assembly GCA_025349965.1). GTDB lineage: Bacteria > Patescibacteriota > Saccharimonadia > Saccharimonadales > Saccharimonadaceae > Microsaccharimonas. The sequence goes on along the minus strand of CP075337.1, from coordinate 162,407 downwards.
CAAGTGTGTAAATCGCTAAGATAACAGGCGAAAAGAAATTTCGCTTTAAGATTGCACGGAACTCTTTTGCGGTCATACTCTTAGTATACCGAGTGAAGCACATTGACGCCACAAATAAAAAACACCCCCGGTAGCGACGATTCAAATGAATCAAAGGGATGTTCTTTACTTGGAGGGACCAGTGGGGCTTGAACCCACGACACCCTGCTTAAAAGGCAGGTGCTCTAACCAGCTGAGCTATGGTCCCGCATTGTTCTAGTACTCTGTAAATATACAACAACAGGGGCGGTTTTGTCAATGCACCAGCCCGCTCGATACTCTTATTTCTCTCGCCTCGATCCAATACGCGCCGGCTTCGAAAAGAACACATCAAAGACTGCAGCCATGACGCCAATACCAATAATGAGACTTGCGTTACCCAAAATCCACTGAAACGCTTGAGCGCCAATACCGTCCAGTACAAGCGCCTTGCTCATAGGCCCAGCAAGAAAAGCAAGTGCCAAAACGGTGAAAAGTGCAGACCCGACAAGACGTCCGGTTATACTCTTGTAGGCATATCCGTGAAATAAAAGAAGCGTCGGCGGCAAAAGTATAAGAATCAACGTAGCAATAAACTGAGATACAACCCCAGAAGGTACAAGACCTGTCATTGAAACCATTAGCTCTGCGGTATCCTGCCAAAGCCCAGAAAGAACGTATCCGGCAGCCAACGCTAGGCCCAAAAGACCAAACCGCCGCTTAGAAAAGAACGATCCAGCAAAAAGGAATAGCGCTACCGCGACAAGAATAACGAGCGATGTCATATCTTTCCGCCTACCGCGTCAAATTCTGCTATATCACCCACCTTAATTGCGCTATCCGTAACGGTACCCGCTGGTAACTCAAGAACATACCGTGCCGTTTCTTTCGTCGGCGCAAATGTCTTGCTCTCACCAAGCTCCGGCGAAGCATTCTTAACAATATATACAACTTTTTTTGACTCGCTGAGCCAAACAATATCAAGTGGAATCTTCATGTCTCGCATGACAATTCCATGATACCCAGAGACCTTAAAGTCCATCAAAAGGCCGCCATCCCGCGATAGCGTATCTACCCCAGATAAACCTTGGTAGAGCTCGGCATCAGTATCGGCAACCCAAAGCCTAAAAACACCACTCTGACCAACCTTTACATCAACAGTTGGCTTGAACATAGAAAAAGCATACGAGGCAACAAGCGCGACAAGAATAACCGCCAAGCCAGTGACAAAAATAATCCATGTCTGACTTCGCCATCTCCAAGCTTTACGCGATATATCAATATCCATACTGGGCTTAGTATATCACTTATGATTAGTCGGGGCTATTTAGGCGCCGACTTTGTCTTTTTTGTTGCGACGCTTCGCATTGAGCTCAATATACTCAATAATTGGAAGTGCTACATTGCGCTTAGTAACAGTCTCGATACCAAACCCAGGACTAGCGTTTACTTCAAGGATTAGAGGACCTTGCTCTGAACGCATAAGGTCGACACCAGCAACGTTGAGGCCCATTGCCTTAGCTGCACGTACCGCCATCTTGCGCTCTTCAAGCGTCAGCTTCACGACAGTACCTTGACCGCCCTTGTGAAGATTGGAACGGAAATCATCATCAAGACTTTGACGCTTCATACTTGCAACCACACGTCCACCAACAACAAAGGCACGAATATCAGTACCGGCCGACTCTTTAATAAACTCCTGAATCAAGATGTTTGTACCGTCTTCGTTTGTAAGGTAGAACGCCTGCAGTACAGACTTTGCCGCCTTCTTTGTTTCCGCAAGAACAACACCATTTCCGTGTGTTCCACGTGCCAACTTAATAATTACCGGTGTACCACCGAGTTTATCGATAAGGTCATCGATATCAGCAGAATTACGGGAGAACACTGTCTTCGGAATTCCTACGCCTGCCTTTGCAAGAATCTGCATACTGCGGAGCTTGTCGCGTGAACGGTTAATCGCAAGAGAGCTCGAGATGGTGTACACACCCTGCATTTCAAGTTGACGAACAATCGCCGTACCATAACGAGTCATGTTTGCCGAAATACGAGGAATAATAGCATCATACTTGCCGAGATCTTCACCACGATAGCTAACAGTTGGACTGTTCTTTTCGATTGAAGCATAGCAGTCGCGATACTTAATAATGTCAACTTCGTGACCACGCTTCAACGCCTCTTCTTTGAGACGCTTTGTGGAGTAATTTCCTGGACCGTTTGATAAAATCGCAATTTTCATTTATTCTTTTCCTCCACCGTCTTCATCAAATTCTGCGCCGATGCGTACATCAACAATCATGTTATTTTTTCTAAGGAAACGACGCCCAATAAGCACGTCTATTTTCATATCTGACCTATCCGTCAGTCCAATCCTCATTGTATACTGTTTGCCACGAATGAGTATAGGCGTTTCAATAATATAGCGCTTGTGTCGCTGGCCATTTGAGCTTGTCACATGAGTAGATACGAAATCTTGCGTCTCAATAAACTCACTACTTTCGTGAATTGGCTGATAGCGAAGCGTTCGGACACCATCACGGTCGATGACATCAATCTTGTTACAATGCAGCGCACCTGAATACGCACCAGTATCAATCTTTGCCATGACTTCGTCAATAAGAAGCGCCGGGAAGGCAACTTGCTCAAGACAGCCAATAATAACAGTTTCTTCTTGCATATATCTTACCGTTTACGTTTTACGTAAATTCGCCTGTTATTGTATCATTTTTATGTAAAAATGTCAATGAGGGGTAAGCGTTATGCGTCGCGAAGTTCTTCGAGTAGCTTCTTTTGCTTCTTGTTCAGCTTCTTTGGCACGTCAACAATAATGTTCACAATATGTGGGCCGCGTTTGTCTTGATTGCGAAGATAGGGCACCCCGTGACCAGAAAGCTTAAAGTCGGCTTCAGGTTGTGTGCCTGCTGGAATTTTCATACGAACCGTACCATCAACAGTGCGTACGTCAATTTCCGTACCGAGTGCGGCGTCAATCATAGAAATGTGCTCATTAGAAAGGATGATATCACCTTCACGAGTAAAGTGTTTGTGTGCCTTGACGCGGATATTAATATAGAGGTCGCCTGCCTCGCCACCAGCAATTGCTTCACCACGGCCTGAAAGACGGATTGTGGCACCATCATCAATACCCGCAGGAATCTTTACCTTAATATCTTGTTTGCGACGTTCAGTACCCTTACCGCGACACACCGTACAGACCTTTTCGGGGACCTTGCCGGCGCCCTGACAGGTTTCACACGGTACAGTTTGCTGAATAGGTCCAAACATTGTATTCATCACGCGTGTTTGTTGGCCAGCACCCTTACAATCTGGGCAGATCTTCATATCATGGCCAGGCTCAACAGTTGTGCCTTTACAATGTTCGCACTCCACCTCTAGATCAAGGGCGAGGGTATGCTCAAGGCCAAAGATAGCTTCTTCAAAGGTAAGCTGGAGTTGCACCTCAACATCTCGGCCACGAATTGGACCACGCTGACGGCTTGAGCCACCGCCACCAAAGAACTGGTCAAAAATATCCCCAAAGCCACCGCCAAAATCGAAGTTAACATTCTGGCCACCAAAACCGCCGAATCCTTCAAATGGATTGCCGCCCGCGCCGGCACCCGAGGCACCACCAACACCGGCATGGCCGAATTGATCATAACGCTGTCGTTTTTGCGAATCCTTTAAGACGTCGTAAGCTTCGTTGATTTCCTTAAATTTAGCCTCGTCCCCACCCTCTTTATCCGGGTGATATTGCACAGCCTGACGACGAAACGCCTTTTTGATTTCATCATCAGAGGCGCCTTTAGAAACACCTAATACTTCATAATAATCACGCTTACTCATATCTGTTATCTAGTATAGCGATTTAGCACTCATATGTCTAGAGTGCTAAAACAAAAAATGCCCCGCTGGAAGGGCATTTTTTGTTTTTATAAGTTAGTTTATTGACGAGCAGCGCCGCGTCCACCCGTAACTAGCCTCCAGAGGAACAGTAGTACGATTGAACCAAGGAGCGCTACAAGGAAGCTCCAAATATTAAATCCGGTAAATCCTTCGCCACCAAGCATGCCGACTAAGAATCCACCTACAAGTCCACCAAGGATACCGACAACAATATTGCCGACAAGACCTTGATTTTCATCCGTCTTCATAATCATTGAGGCAACCCAACCAGCGAGTCCTCCCACGACTATCCATACAATAATGCTCCACATGTTACACCTCCTTTGGTTTTTATGTGTACTCTTAGAATACGCTTAGTAGCTGAGAGAATGCTGAAAACAACAAAATAGCCGACATCTCTGCCGGCTATTCCTCCACGTCAAACGACTCTACTTCTTCTCGTCTACAACTTCACCTTCAACAGGTTCGTCAGACTTCTTGTCAGCGTCCGCGTCATCCGCAGGCGCATCCTTCGCAGCCTCTTCGTACAACTTCGCACCGATTGGCATGATTGCATCGTTGAGCGCCTTTACGGCAGCTTCAAGCTCATCCTTATCGGCTGCATCCTTGTGCTTCTTGGCTTCTTCTACAGCGTCAGTAATTGCCTTCTTGTCTTCGTCGGAAATCTTATCCTTGAATTCATCCGGCATCTTTTCGGCTTGGTAGATAGCATTTTCAAGTTGGTTGCGTGCATCAACCGCTTCACGCTTCTTCTTGTCTTCTTCGGCATGCTCTTCGGCTTCGCGCTGCGCCTTTTCAATATCTTCCTTTGAAAGGTTGCCACTATCCTGAATGGTAATTGACTGCTCTTTGCCAGTGCCCTTGTCTTTTGCAGACACATTAAGGATACCGTTTGCATCAAGATTGAAGGTCACTTCAATTTGTGGAACACCACGAGGTGCTGGCGCGATGCCATCAAGTACGAATGTACCAAGACTCTTGTTGTCGTTGGCCATGTCACGCTCACCTTGAAGGACGTGAATTTCTACTTGCGGCTGATTGTCGGCATAGGTAGAGAATACCTGGCTCTTGCTTGTAGGTACGGTTGAGTTACGGTCAATCATAGGGGTGCGCACGCCACCAGCAGTTTCAATACCAAGTGTGAGTGGTGTTACATCAAGAAGGAGAACGTCCTTCACGTCACCAGCAAGGACACCGCCTTGAACCGCAGCACCAATGGCTACAACTTCGTCAGGGTTTACGCCCTTGAGTGGATCTTTACCGAAGATAGACTTCACCTTCTCAACAACTGCCGGCATGCGGGTCATACCACCAACGAGTACTACCTCGTCGATTTCATTCGCCTTAAGGCCTGCGTCCTTGAGCGCCTTTTCAACTGGAGTTGCAAGGCGGTCGATGAGATCACCAACAAGTTCTTCAAGCTTCGCACGAGTAAGTTTTACCTCGAAGTGCTTTGGGCCTTCTGCGTCAGCAGTAATAAACGGAAGGTTTACTTCATATTCAGTTGTAGAAGAAAGCTCCTTCTTTGCCTTCTCGGCTTCGTCCTTAAGGCGCTGCATTGCTGCGTTATCACCCTTAAGGTCGATGCCACTTTCTTTCTTAAATTCATCAAGGAAGAAGTTAACAATTCGGTTGTCAAAGTCTTCACCACCAAGGTGTGTATCACCGTGAGTAGACTTTACTTCAAAGACACCGTCACCCAGCTCAAGAATAGAGACGTCGAATGTACCACCACCAAGGTCGAACACTGCAATCTTTTCATCTTTTTTGCTTTCAAGGCCGTAGGCAAGCGCAGCCGCAGTTGGCTCGTTGATAATACGCTTTACTTCAAGGCCAGCAATCTTACCAGCGTCTTTTGTAGCCTGCCTTTGTGAGTCATCGAAGTACGCAGGAACGGTAATAACCGCTTCGGTGACCTTTTCACCAAGGAATGCTTCCGCATCAGCCTTAAGCTTTGAAAGAATCATTGCCGATACTTCTTCAGGACTGTAGTCCTTATCACCAAGCTTTACAGCAACACCTTCGCCCTTTTTAACAATTTCGTATGGCATGATGTCATGGTCTTTCTGAACCTCGTCATCGCTAAACTTACGTCCAATAAGACGCTTTACACCATAAATAGTGTTCTTTGCATTTGTAACACGCTGACGCTGTGCAACCTGGCCAACGAGACGCTCGCCTGACTTATTCACCGCCACAACACTTGGAGTAGTGCGGTTACCTTCTGCATTTGCAATCACCTCCGGCTTACCAGCAACCATGTATGCTACGGCGCTATTGGTTGTACCAAGGTCGATTCCGATAATTTTACCCATATATTTCCTCCTTTAGTTAGATAGAAATGGAAAACTTATATACTAATTCTATTTTAGCACTCTTCTGTGTAGACTGCCAATATCTTTATTGTAATAAAATTAGCACTCTCGTGTCAAGAGTGCTAACACATGATTTCTCAACGCATCTTACGTATCGTCGCGCATATCCTTAATCGGATTGCGTCGCGCACTCAAAATGACCGGCACAATAGAAGCAATCATACCAAATACAAGAATTGCAGCCAGAACAATCGGCACATAAATAGAGAACGGGCTAAAGAAATGGAATCCGGTGTTCGCATCCGTTGCTGCGTATGAATACCGCGCGCCAAGCGTTGCAGACTCGGACAACCACACCTCTACCCCAAGCGCCAAAATAACTCCCAGCAACACTGCAAAAATTGCCACGCGCAGAGACAAGAGGAACGCGTACACTCCATAAATAGCACCGATATCCGCCCGACGGGCGCCAATTGCCCTAAAGATAGCACTTTCCCTGCGCCCTTCGGAAACAGCTCGCCCAATAATACTACCCAGAATAATAATTGCTACACCACCAACAATCAAGAGTGCCCAGAACACTCCCGTTGCAAAGTATTCCTTAAGGTCTTCAACTACGAGCATGCCGCTCCCAAACGGCAGTGCGAAAGTGCTATTGCCTATAGCCGCGTCTACATTCAAAAGGCCGTCTCTTTTTAATAGGGCGCGCGCTTCAGCCACATCACCGAATTCTACAAGATAGTCTTCGTTATCTAAAATACTATTTTTAGTCTTCACGCTGTCACTCTTCATAGCAGCCTGCACAAAAGACGGTAGCGAACTCTCTGGCATTTGCCGGAGCATTTCGCTTGGAATTGCCCACTGCTGTCCGTAGCCAAGCCATGAGCCAAGCAGGCTCTGTACCATACCTGCTGCGTCAAACGACGCCATTCCCTCAGGAGTATCACCCGAAACACCAACAACACGCAGATTCACTTTATATTGCTCAGGTTCACCAGTGTAGACCTGGAGCTCTTTTTCATAGGCAAGTCTATTCTCCATGAAACGCTTCTCTAAAGAGGTGCGCGTGTCTTTACTTGTAGCTACAGGGCCACAAGAATTATCAGCGGGAAGTGTATATTGAAGCGATGGCGCTCTGTAATCTGGATCGTCCACTTTGCGCTTCGCTTCATCATGCTGTGACTTTGCCTGTGCCAATAACTGTTGCGACGTCTCATTGCGATAACAAAATGAAGCGGTCATTTCTGACATTCGGGAGCGAACATCCTTGAGGCGATCATACTTCTGCTGTGTACTTGCTTCGCCCTTGAGTGGTTTGAGTTTTAAAAGTTTCTCTGCATCTTTAAAGGGCACAATCACTGGAAGCTCGCCTTTATTTGGGTCGAACCGAGACTGCTTACCCATAAAGGCATCAGCAATAGACTGATTGATAATCATGAGTGTCGGGTTATCTTCCCCGCCCATCTGAAGCATTTGGATTTTACGCTGGTCATCGGTACTAAATTCCTTGCCATCCTTCATGTAGAGGAAGCTTGCACCATCAAGCCCGCTGAGCTTTGCGTTGTTAGGGAGAATTTTAGCCGTTTTATATGGCGCAAGATATTCGTGAACATCGAACGGTTTTGCTACTTTATTCTGCCGCGCCTGCGCAGCCTGCATGACAAATGTATTCATCATGTCTTGACCATCGATAGATTTTTTCTTCGACTTCTTGTCTACTTGTATTGGTGACGGATCTTCTGATTCGGAGTCATAAGGAACATTGTGCTTCTTAGCAATCGTCGCTTTATTATTAACAAACGCCTTATGAAGCGCCTCTACTTCGGCAATAAACTGCTGGTCTTCAAGGTGCTCGTATACGGGGTACGTTTTACTCATTTTCGTGAGTGTAACAATTGCACGGTCACCCAGCCCTTCTTCGCCAAAACGCTCAAGACTATCAAATACACCCTGCACAACAAATATCGCACCCAAGATAAGTCCAAAAAGAATCCCAGCGACCCCAATAGTAATACCGGTGCGAATTTTATGCGTTCGAAGCTTGGTGTGCGCAAGAATAATGGCATCAAAGAACCGAATCATACCAGCGCCCCATCTTTCACTTGAATAATTCTATCCGCCCGACGAGCGATGTCTTTATCATGGGTGACAATTACCACAGTAGTGCCTAGTTCTTGGCGAATGAGCTCAAAAAGTTCAATAATTGCTTTTCCGTTTTCACTATCAAGATTTCCAGTTGGCTCATCAGCAAGAAGAATTTTTGGCTGGTTGAAGAGTGCACGGGCAATAGCAGCACGCTGCATTTGCCCACCCGAGAGTTCTCGTGGAAAATGACTCAAACGGTCATCAAGCCCCACCTGCCCTGCTAATCGTTCGGAGGCCTCATGACGAGCCTTCCGTTTAGTACGAGCAAACATCCCGGGCACCTCCAAATTTACTCCAAGTCGTAAAAAGGGCTGCAAATAGAAAAATTGAAAGACAAATCCTACTGTTTGCCGACGAAAAGCCGAAAGCTTCCCATCAGAAAGCTTCGCTAGGTTAATGCCATCATAGAGCACTTCACCAGAGGTCGGCTTATCAAGCCCACCCAAAAGCTGAAGTAGCGTGCTCTTTCCACTGCCGCTTGCACCTGTGATAGCTACAAACTCACCCTCGTGGATATCAAGAGAAATATCATGAAGCACGGGAATCTTTTGACGCCCGCGCTTGTATGTTTTAGAGAGGTTTTTCACAGATAAAAGAATCGGACCAGTGGGCGTAGCTGGACGCACCAGTGGCGCCTCTTGCTTGCCGTATGATTCAAGTAAGTATTTCTTTACCTCGTCAACCGCAGCCTGTACATCGCCCTGAAAGTCACTCTCGATCAGCCGCTTTACTGCCTGCTGACGAGCATTCATTAGCTGTTCACGTTCTCGCGAATGATATGTTCAACGGCATACTCATATGTGCCGCCAACTTTTTTGCCTGCATTGAAGATGTTCAATGGGTCAAAGATATTCTTTACTTCTTCAAAAAGCTTTGTCATTTCAGTTCCAAACTGTTTTTCAAGGAATGGAGTACGGATAATACCGTCGTTATGGTCAACGCTGATAGAGCCACCGTAGCGAATCACCAAGTCATTCACCTTTGACTCAAGCTCCATGACCGTTTCCGCGGCACCAGGCGCCTCCATGTCAACAAGTGGAATGAGACGGATACTGCCGTGTCCAATGTGGCCGGCGTACGTGTAAATAAGTTTGTACTCTTCCAAGATTGCCTCAAGTTCACGAAGGAAGTCGCCGTAGTGTTCAAGTGGAACAATAGTATCTTCAAGAAAGGCTTCGGCGCGTGTATTTGGCGTTGGATGCTCAAGGAGCATACCGAAGCTCTTGCGGCGGATGAGGAGGAAGCTTTCAATCACTTCTTTTTCATCAATCCAGAATGTATCATGCCCCTTATGCTCGAGGGCTTCCTTTGCAGCGCCTGCAATAATATCCGCCTGATCTTGTGTCTCACCTTCAAAAATTGAAAAGACAACCATGTGCTTACCGCGAGCAACGTGTGCACGGTCAGCATCTTGTGGATAATATTTTTCAGCCAGTTCATACGTAAAATGGTCAAAGGTTTCGCAGATAGCTGGGCCTTCTGCAAGCATCGTCTTTACCACCTCTGCAAGCTTATCAAGATCCTTGATTGGCGTTACAATCATACGGCGGTGCGAACCTGGCTTTACAAGCTTGAGTTCGGCTTCAGTAATAACACCAAGCGTCCCTTGCGCACCAATAAAGAGACGGCCAAGATTAAGTGTTTGCTTGTGTGCATCCCACAAATCCCAGAGCTGATAGCCGGCTGCGTTCTTTACAGTGCGAGGGTGGTTGCGGTCAATTGTGAATGAATTCTTATCAAGCAGATCAGTCATGCGGCGATAGATTTCGCCCTCAAAGGTTGGCTGGCGCTTTTTATCTTCTACTTCAGCACGACTTAATGGACCAAATTCATATTCATTACCATCAGAGAGAACAACTTTCACGTTATTAACGTTCGCGCTAGTTGGGCCATATTTAATAGATTGCTCGCCACTGGCGTTGTTACCAAGCATGCCGCCAATGCCACAAATCTCACGAGATGAGGTGTATGAAGCGAACAGTAGCCCCGCCTTTTTAGCAGCCTTTTCAATGGTGAGGTGCATTGCGCCAGATTGCGTACGAATTGTCCGCGCAGCTGGGTCAACCTGACCAGTGAAATTAAAGAAGCGCTTGAGGTCAAGAACGTATCCTTCGGTGAGTGAGCCGCCAGACATACACGTGCCACCAACACGAGCCGCAAGCGTGACAGGACGCCCCGCCTCCACCTCTTCGCTCGCCCAGCGTACCGCTGCCTGAATATCATTCACGTCGCGCGGTGCAATCACACCGGTTGGAACGACCTCAAAAATACTTGCATCTCTCTTTACCGCCTCACGAGCGGCCTGTGTTGTTTCAACGACCCCATTAAAATCTGGATTCGTCATCAATGAATATAGTTGCCCACGCATAATGCTTCTATTTTAGCATAAGGACAATCACATAAACCAGTGGATTATCAATGAAGAATGTATTTTATGCACAAGCTGTGTTCGCTCCGCTCAATCCCAAACAAATCATGTTACTTCATACTTCGCGTACCTACACTCCTGATCAAAACTAGGATCCCACTCCACACCTGGCGTGCATCGTCCGCCATCAAACACATCCTCACTATCAAGAGACTCAGTGGTTGCAGTGAAATTTTTACCCATCCATCTTCCTTGATCTGCATCCCAAGACAAGAAATTGAGATTTACCCCCGAAGCCGGACTTCCATGAATCCCTACGGCACTAACAGATATATAAATCTTCTGCCGGTCATACTCCGGCACAACACCCTCAACAAGATCTGGGTAACAACCTTTATTCGACCGATCGTATTGACCAATACATAACTTGCCCTCAAAACTCTTCAGGCCGTTCACCCGCAAGAATTCAGTTCGAGACAATGCGTTCTCCCCTCCAGGGTCGGAAGGAGGGGTTACAACCCAACCCTGAGGATGTACAGCTTTGTTGGCTCTAAGTGTAGTCTCAAAATTTTTAATGTCTGCCAGTCGAGCCGCGTCATTCGCAGACGTAGTAATGCCGTTATACGCAACGATAGTGATGGCGGCGAGGAGGGCTATGACGACAATGACAATAAGGAGCTCAACGATAGTAAAAGCCGATGCTACTCTTTTACGAGAGAGAGAGAGAGAGAGAGTTTGCTTTTTATAGTGTTTTGTGATATAATAGTATTATAGTTGTTTTGAACAGAATTCTTGTGTGATTTCATGATGATTTTAGTATAGCATAAGAGGGATGTGAATTATTGACGCGTTACCTTCACCATGGCATGACGAACCACACGATCACCAAGCATATAGCCGGCCTGAAGTTCTTCTGCAATCACCTCTTGGTCACCCTGCGCATCTTCGTCAAACTGGATCGCTTCGTGAAAATCTGGGTTAAACACCGTACCCGGTTTTGCGTCAATGCGACGGACACTTAAACCCTCAAGTGACTTATCAAGATTCTTTACGAGACTTGCCACGCCCTGCGCCCATTTATTCTCCCGAAGGTCTTCTGGCATATAGGCAATGGCGCGCTCAATATTATCAATAACCGGAAGGAGTTTAAGCACGGCACCAGACTGACCAGCCTCGCGAGCAGCCGACTTTTCCACTTCTACGCGCTTACGATAATTTTCAAAATCAGCCCGCGTGCGCTGCAAATCAAGCGTCAATTCAGCAAGTTGCTGTTCAAGCTCGGCTTGCAGGTTCTTTTTTGTAGATTTTGGTGTCTTTTTTGCTTCTTCGTTCATGTATTCTCCCCTATAAAACCTCTTCTAACATTGCTCCAGTGTGACGCACGAGCCGCATCACTTTGTCATAGCTCTGACGTGTCGGGCCAAGAACACCGATATAGCTATTGTCGCTGTATGGCGAACGGAATCGACTAATGATAAGCGATACGCCGCTCGTCTTTCCGATTGGGTTTTCAGACCCAATATAAACGTTAAGTGGCTCGTTTGGCGCCGCTTCACGAAGCCACGGCTCAAGGTTATCAAGCAGGCGCGCTACTTGCTGCACGTGGTCACCCTGAAGAAATTCCGGCTGCGAAAAGAGGTTACCGATACCACTAAGATAAAGTTCATCGCCAATCGTTGCAAGACCAAGGTTGTGCGTAAGCTCCACAAGGCTGTCTACGGCGCTGCGAATAGCACGGTCAGCACGGTCACTATGCGTTTGTACACGCGCTTCGATGGCACGGGCACCACGGTCAGGAAGTTGTGGTTGTGATGCGTGTGCTTCACTCAAACTATTTACATAGAAACGGTAGCCAAGGTCAGTTGGAATACGACCCGCACTGGTGTGTGGCTGTTCAATCATACCCATTTCTTCAAGTTTTGCCATTTCACTACGAATAGTGGCGCTCGAGACATTAAAGAGTTTTGCCAACATAACACTCCCAACAGGAGCAGCAATTTCTGCATGCTGCTCAATAATTGCAGAGAGAATTTGGCGCTGGCGTTCTGTCATACCCTCATTATAGCACAAAACTAGCACTCTTTCAATGTGAGTGCCAGCTTTATAGGATTACATAGAAATCTGCTGTAGCAAGTCGCGAGCTACTATGCGAGCTTCGTCATCCTTACGCGTAAAGACATCTTCGCGCTGGGCAATTTCTGCTGCCACTTCCACTGCTCTATCAATTTCGTCATTAATGACGCAGTGATAGTACGGCACCTCAAGCGCGCGCCTCAACTCAGCGATGGCGCTATCGCGACGCTTCGGCCATTCATGCATAAACTCTTCTTCTGTCGTGTAGCGTCGACGAAGCCGCCGAATCCACTCTTCGTAGCTTGGTGGAATAATAAAGATTGCGACAACATCTTCCGAGACATCCTTGTACTCGGCAACGCCCTGGACATCAAGGTCGGTAATTGCAACGCCGTGCGTACTTGCGCGCAGCACATCTTCCGTTGAGGTTCCGTAGACAGTACCGTGCACCATCTTTGCCTCTATAAAATCACCGCGTTCTAGCATATCATAGGCAGTATGTGTGGTGATAAAGTGGTAATCTACGCCATCTTTTTCCAAAATACCGTTATTCTCACGTGGCGCACGTGTGGTATGAGAGATAATCTCCCCAAAGCCAGGACGTGCAAGCAGGCCTTTTTTAACCGTATCTTTTCCTGCACCAGAAATGCCAACCAGTAGGGCAATTTTTGTTTTCTTCACAACTTGAACCGCCTCTTTTGGAGTACGGTAATTCTCTACTAGCGACTCAATACTCATACCCTATTCTAGCACGGAGTGACTGCACAGAGCTACAGCGCTTGCTTTGCACGGAACGCCAAGTGTCCAAGGCCAGCGTAAAGCGCAGCTCTTTGAATTGGGCGGTCAATATTATGACCATCATATGAAAAGATTGACGCCTCCTCCCAGCCTTGCGAACCCCAACTTGGATCAGTTGCATCAGGGCCAATACATGCGCAAATACCAGGCACTTTCAAGACAACACGTCCCATCTCATAATCTATTCTTGTTGCGCCAAACCCTAAATGATCCCGACCGGGCTGGTGAAATTCCGGAAGAGTTGGCATGACATCAGCCATGACATCCAGCGTTTCCAGCTCTAGCTCGTCAGACCAATTATCTCTCACAAACTCAGCCAATCGCGGCAGGCCAATGAGTTTATTAAATGTATGCACCATTGGCTCTTTTGCTATGAGCTCATTCACCTGCTCAACGGTTGTACCTTCTGCTAGTTGGTGTCTCAGGCCCCACCGAGGAATAGCTTCAACTCCTACTGTCGTATCACCAACAAGAAAATGACGTGCATCTTTATTATAAGAAAAAGCAACCGGGCGACTTACAGCCAACATTTTCTTCTCATAATCAAGCCGCTCGCTCATACTATTAATCTCGTTTCAGCATCACCGTAAACGCTTCAGAAGGAATATCAACCTTGCCGAACCGTTTCATACGCTTTTTACCCTTGGCCTGCTTTGCAAGCACCTTCTTTTTACGGCTAACGTCCCCGCCATAAAGTCCGGTTGTTACATCTTTTCGGTAGGCCGAGATGTCTTCACGAGCAATAAACTTTCCGCCGATTGCCGCCTGAAGGCTTACCTGAAAGTTTTGTCGAGGCACGACATCTTTGAGTTTTTTCACAATCACACGACCAAGCGCCTGTGATTCTGAACGGTGCGCCATCACAGAAAGTGCGTCCACCATTTCACCCGATACGTAAAAATCAACGCGCACCAAATCTTCTGGACGATATTCATCGAGTTCGTAGTTGAACGAGCCATATCCACTCGTGATACTCTTGAGCTGATCGTAAAAGTCAGTCAGAAGATTTGCAAGTGGCGCCTCAAAGCTAATCAGTGCTCGCTCATCTATGTAGCTTAGATTTGTTTGGCGACCGCGCTTGCTAACAATCAGTTGAATCACACCACCAATATAGTCTTGCGGAACAACAATTTCACCCTTAATCCACGGCTCACGGATTTCGATAATCTTCGTCACGAGAGGTAAATCGCTAGCTGACTTAATATTCAACTCTTCGCCGTCTGTCATGGTGATTTGGTAATCAGTGCTCGGGTTAGTCACGACAAGATCAAGATTATATTCACGCTCGAGTCGTTCACGGATAATATCCATGTGAAGAAGACCCAAGAAGCCAATACGTACGCCAAATCCAAGCACAGGTGAGTTTTCTGGCTCAAATTGAAGCGCGCTGTCGCTCAGGCTAAGCTTTTCAACAGCTTCCTTAAGGTCGTTGTAATCTTCATTTGAAACTGGGAAGAATCCAGCGTACACAAAAGGCTTCACGTTCTGATACCCTGGAAGCGGCTCGTCAGAGTGCGAGCGCTTTACCGTAACCGTATCACCTACCTTTGCGTCGCGCGTCGTCTTGAGGTTAGTGACAATATACCCAATCTCTCCAGTGTCGATTGAGGCTTCAGGGTTCATAGTCGGGCTCAACGCGCCGACCTCAAGCGCAAGTCCATCAGCACCAGTAGCAATCATTTGGATGGTGTCGCCCTTTTTAATGGCACCGTCAACGGTACGTGTGTAAAGAATTACTCCGCGGTAATCATCGTAGTAACTGTCAAAGATAAGCGAACGCGTTGGTGCGTCGGCCACGCCGGTCGGCGGAGCAATTCGTTCAATGACCGCATCAAGCACCTCCGGAACACCTTCGCCCGTTTTTGCACTAATCTTAAGGATTTCTTCTTCCTTGCACCCAAGAAGATTCATCACTTCGGCTGACACGCGCGGAACATCCGCTGCCGGAAGATCCACTTTATTGAGCACTGGAATGACAGTAAGGTCGGCCGCGATTGCAAGGTATACATTTGCAAGTGTCTGCGCCTGAATGCCCTGCGATGCATCAACGACAAGGATTGCACCTTCACACGCTTCGAGACTTCTCGACACTTCGTAGCTGAAGTCGACGTGTCCTGGAGTATCAATAAGATTGAGATCATGCGACTTGTACTGCATGCGGACTGGGGCGAGCTTGATTGTAATTCCCTTCTCGCGCTCAAGGTCCATGCTATCAAGGAGCTGGGACTTCATATCTCGCTTTTCGACAGTGCCAGTCATCTCCATCATGCGGTCAGCAAGTGTCGACTTACCATGGTCGATATGGGCGATTATACAGAAATTTCGGATGTGGTCTTGAGTCATAGTTTAGCCTACAGTCGGAGGTTTAAATAATATTTTACGGACTTTATCAATAATTGGATTTACTTCACGCAACTTAAAGAGCCGACAGATTATTATATAGGAAATTAAGCTAACTGCAACGATAACCGCAAACTTAGGGAATGAAGAGAAGAAACTTTGATCATCTGCGCCGAATGGCAAAAGAAGCACCATTATATAAGTGATGATTGCCATGAAACCCGTCGCACTTGCCATACGAACAAGCGCATTAACAAAATCTTTACTAAAAAGACCACGGATACGTCGCTCCATAATAACGAATAGAATTGTCACTTCAAGTATAGCCGCTAGCACTGACGCCCACGCCAACCCATACACTCCAGCGTTAGTGCCCAATGAGAGCCACACAGCAAGCGCGACACTGGCACCGATTGTAACCAACGAGATATACAAAGGTGTTTTTGTATCCTGCTGCGCATAAAAACTACGGGCCGCGATAAAGAAAATCGAGCGGAACAAAATTGAAATCGAAAGGATACCAAGAATACTTGCTATATACGCATCACCACCGTTATTTACAAAGCTCACTAAGTACCCGCGCCCGAAGTAAGCAATGACCGTTACAGGAAGCGCAAGCCACACAATTACACGAAGCACCGCCTGTAATTCTCGACGGAAAAGGTCGGGGCGCCCCTGCCCGAGCCGCTCGGTCATCTTTGGAAATGCGGCCGTACTAATAGCGACACCAATCAGATTAATTGGCACAAACGAAAGTGTCATCGCCTGCTGATAGGCACGGACACTTCCCGCAACAAAACGTGATGCAAGATTCGTCTCAACAATACTCGTTACATAATCAATCCCCTGATCAAGTGAACGGGGAGGCAGGAGGCGCAACACTTGCCGAAAGCCTTTATTCTTCCAATAGATTTTAAACCGGTAATCAAATCCCATCCCAAAAAGTCCAAGGCTACTCACAAGTAACTGGAGCATTGAGCCCAACACCACACCAAGCGCAACACCCATAATACCGCCTTCAAAAATCTGAATACCGAAAATATTAATTCCCTGTGTAAAGAACATTGCGCCGATAATAATTCCTATATTGTAAAGTACTGGCGCCAGTGCAAAGAAAGCAAAGCGCCCCACTGCCTGTTGCATACTTGCGAAAACAGTTGCAATAGCAAATAGGAACGGATTCACCGCAATTACGCGCATCATACTCACCGCCAACGCCGTGCTTGATTCATCAAGACCCGGCCCCACAACATACTTAACGAGCACGTCAGCGAAGATGATAATAAGTACCGACGCAACGAGCGTTACGATTGCGAGCAAGTTCAATAGGCTTGTTGAAAGTTCCCAAGCAGAGCGCTTATTGCCTTTTGCAAGGCGTTGGTTAAAGACAGGAATAAAAGTAACACTCAGCGCCCCGGACACAAGAATAAAGAACATGAAATCTGGGATAGTGAACGCGACCGCATATGCATCAATACCCGTTGGGTAGGTATTGTAATACATTCCATTAAGAAGGCGGTCGCGCAGTAGTCCCAACAAGCTTGCAAGAAGCGAAGAACTCGCAAGAAGGGTTGCCGCAATTTTCAGCGGCAGCTTCTTGTTTGCTTTGGAGATTGTTGTTTTGAAGTTTATCATGCACCGAGTGTGCGCGCTGAATTAATATCTTAGTAAAGCGCTGCGTCCTTAGGTAGTTTTGTGTCTTTTAGAATTTCCGCTACGGCGTCTTCCTCGAGCGTTTCTTTATCTACAAGTGCTTCGGCAAGAGTATCGAGTGCAGTGCGGTTTGCGTTAATAACAGCCTCCGCCCTTACGGCAGCTTCCCTGATAAGGACCGCAACCTCAGCGTCAATTTCGCGCGCGGTTTCGTCACTATATGGCCGCTCATGGGTAATCTTATCGAATACCATACCACCATTATCTTCATGGAACACCTGGTCACGAAGCTTCGTACCCATGCCTTGCTCAATCACCATATCGCGAGCAATTTCAGTCGCCTTACGAAGATCAGAGCCTGCACCGGTTGTGACGCGTTCCGCTCCGTAAATAACCTTTTCCGCAACACGCCCGCCCATTGCACGGGCAAGGATATCCTTGAACTCAATGATGCTTGTATAGTTACGGTCTTCCGGCGGAAGGAACCATGTCACACCACCAGTACCACCACGAGGGATAATCGTCACCTTGTGGACAGGGTCACTATCCGGGAGAACATGACCGACAATTGCATGCCCTGCCTCATGATACGCCGTCATGCGCTTCTCTTCTTCACCGATCACCTTCGCCTTACGCTCTGGACCAATAGCCACCTTCTCAAAAGCCTCGGTAAGATCAGCGTTTGAGATCTTTTTAGAGTTACGACGCGCCGCAATAATTGCCGCCTCATTGGCGATATTCGCAAGATCCGCGCCTGATGAACCAGCCGTCTTAGCTGCGAGTGAATCAATATTTACATCCTTATCAGTCGGCTTATTCTTAAAGTGTACCTTTAAGATTGCCTCACGGTCTTTACGCTCAGGAAGTGTAATATTCGTGCGGCGATCAAAACGACCTGGGCGAAGTAGTGCTGGGTCAAGCACATCAGCACGGTTTGTTGCGGCAAGCACAATGACGTTCGCGCCAGTTTCAAACCCATCCATTTCAACAAGAATCTGGTTGAGGGTCTGCTCACGCTCATCGTGGCCACCACCCATTCCGCTACCACGGCGGCGTCCAACGGCATCAATTTCGTCAATGAAGATAATCGCCGGAGCGTTCTTCTTCGCCTTAGCAAAAAGATCGCGCACACGGGATGCGCCAACTCCCACGAACATTTCTACAAACTCAGAACCGCTAATACTGAAGAAAGGTACACCAGCCTCACCCGCAACGGCACGCGCAAGCATCGTCTTACCGGTACCCGGGTGACCAACGAGCAGCACGCCCTTCGGAATCTTTGCCCCAAGTGACTCATACTTCTTTGGACTCTTGAGAAAGTCCACCACCTCTTCGAGGTCTTGTTTTGCAGCTTCATTACCAGCAATGTCGCTAAAGAGTACCTTTGTCTTATCCTCGCCGTATAGCTTCGCCTTTGATTTGCCGAAGCCCATAGCCTGATTGTTCTGTCCTTGTGCTTGACGCATCATGAACATAAAGAACGCAACGATAAGGAGTACCGGCACTACAATGATGGCAAGATTCCATAGAATATCCCCAGTCTTAGATGGCTGCTTTACCTCGATAGTAACGTTTGCATCTTTCTTTAGACCCTGATCCTGCAAGCTACTTGAAGCGTCTTTTACGGACTTTTCTGTCGGCTTATCACTCCCCTTTGGAGTTACAGTGAGGGCATTTCCCTCAACAACAATCTTAGTGATGTCACCACTATTGGCGCGCTTGATTACGTCCGAAACCGCAACATCCTTCAGGGCTTCACCAGGAGCGGTAATTGCGTAAATAATAAGTGCACCAAACACAACAATCGCCCAGAAGAGCGTGAGGCGCAAGATAGTGCTAGGTTTTTTCTTTGGTGACGGTGCAGTTGCTGCCATAAAAAACGATATGTCCTTTCGGGAATTGTAAGAATATTCTCTCTAGTATCTCTCTTTATTTTATCAGTTTTACACTAAATGTGCGAGTGGTGAAATGAACTTCAATACCAGCGCCAGCCTGATACGTCGAACGGGGCTTAGCAACGCAAATAGCGTGGGCGAGTCGCGTCAACTGCGGACGCGTCAATCGACCTGCCGTGAGCGCGCGAAGAAGCTCTTCCCTCTCGGAGGGGGGTGTCATAATAAAAAAGTACCGCTCACTCGTCCGCGTCTCAAGTAATTTTGCAACTTCTTGATCAATATCAGCACGTATTGCCCACTGCTGTGTATACAAAGCGTGAATTTGACGCTTTGTATCAATCGGCAATGCTCCAACAGCTGGACGAATGCGATTTCGCGCATATAAGAGTGTTTGATTCGTCTCGTCTTCACGCCACGCAAGTCTATGCGCTCTTGCATAGTCTAGAATATCCTCTTTCGTCATATCCAAGAGGGGGCGCTCAATGTCCTGCCCGAATGGTGTTAGTCCGCGCCAGCCAGTGCCCCGAATATTCTGAAGTACGACCGTCTCAACAAGATCATCGAGATGATGCGCGGTCACCAATTGAGCATCATACATCAAGGCAACTGAGTGCAAAAATCGGTACCGACCGTCGCGCGCTCGCTCCTCACTTGCGCTCGCACCTAATTCCTCGCGCGCGCCCTCATATATACAACCGTATCGATGAGCGAGCTCTTGAACAAACACCGCATCTGCACTCGATGAAGGCCGAATACCGTGATCAAAATGAGCAACGATAATAGTCGAAGCCCCATACTTACCTACGAGCATGTCTAGAAGTACAACAGAATCCACTCCACCACTCACTGCAACGACTTTATTCATAACCCTATTATACTCACCCTCTAGTGCTATTTTGCCACTTTTGCCAATAGAAGCGCGTCGTCGCTCGGAAAAGCGCCCAGCCGCTCTTTTCACTCGCTTCCTAGTGCTATAATGAAAAGAATGTCAGAAGTGACGAAAAAATCAAAAAGGATACTCACGTTTGATTTACTACGAGGCTATTTCATGGTCTCGATTATCCTCAACCATCTTCAGTGGTATCCAAATGGTCTTGACTGGGTAGCCTTTAGAGGCTCTCTTTTCGTCTCGGCCGCTGAAGGATTCTTTTTTATTTCAGGAATTGTCTTAGGAATTATTCGAGGAAGAAAACTCATCGATGTGCCCTTCAAGAAGGCAGCCCTTCTTCTTATCAACAGAGGGGTTTTACTCTACGTAATCAGCGTAGTCCTCATGCTTATCTTTACCGTTATTGGGTGGATGTTTATGGACAATCCAGGTCTCAAGGCGGGTATACGGCCAATGAGCGAATCTTTTGGCGACATCATTACGGGCGCTCTTAGCCTCAACTACATATACGGCTGGGCTGACTTCCTGCGACTTTATGGCGTATTCTTAATCGCGAGCCCATTCGCACTTCTCTTGCTACGAAAAAACAAGTGGCCAATCCTTCTAGCTATTAACATTGGCTTTTGGGCGCTTTTCCCTTACGCAAAAGAATATACAGAGCACTCAACCGAGCTACTCATGATTCTCTCTTGGCAACTCATCTTCTTTGGTGGAATGACACTTGGATTTTATTGGGATATTCTTGCTAAAAAGTGGACTAAACTCACTACGCTCACGAAGCGACGAATTCTTTTTCCGATACTCGCGACAGCTATTGTGACGCTTTTTGCCAATCTCACCCTCGTCGCCATCACAGCCCTTCCTGGAACGGATGCCGCTAAGGGACTTGAATTATTCTTAGCAGAATTCTTCAACAAAGAAGCCTTGAGCCCACTAAGAATCCTTCTGTTTGGATTGTGGTTTACTCTTGGGTTCTATATCTTCAGTCGCTATGAAGATCGCATCGTCAAGGCGCTCGGGTGGATACTCCTCCCCTTTGGCCAAAACTCTCTCTACGTGTACATCTTACACGCCATCATTCTATTCTTCGCACATCTCATTATCGCCCCAGAAACAAGTGGCAATATTATCATTAACGCAGTCGGCTCCGTTGCAGTTATCGGATTAATACTTCTTGCAGTGAAAAAGAAGTTCTTATTTAAGATTATTCCGCGTTAAGTTTATAGCGGCTCATTACCTGCTTATCAAATGTAATCGTCTCAACGAGTGTATATCGAGTATCGGGCTTAAAAGCTGACTCTTGCCCCTTCCATCCAAGATGAACTACCACAGGCGTCGCAACATCGGCAGGGCTTGAGACTCGACGATCGCTTCGGTGAAGCATCGCATATCCGCCCTTGTAGGCGATTTCATCCTTGCTATAAAAGAACAACTGACAATCAGTGAAGTAGTATGCACTATCGATGTACGTGTATGGGTCATCCGCAACCACTACCGTCTCGTCATTATCACACCTCGCTTCACGGTGTACTGCCGTCGTGAGTGGCAGCTGCATACGCTCAAAATTGAAATTACCTGTTTTCTGCAAGATATATACACCACCAAGCAGTACTACCAGAACACCGGCGCTAAAAATAACTGTTCGCACTTTTATAGCGCCTTTTCCTCCCTTTAGTAATGAAAGTGCCACAATGGCACCGGCAAGCATATAAATAAAGATAGCGCTGTGTGCCATATAGCGTACGATAAACACCGGGTCGCGAGGCGGGAGCGAGATAAGTCCATAGAAGAGTATAGGGATTACTGATAGTGCAGTGATCAACATGAATGAACGCTTCTTATTTTTATCAAGCCCGCGATATACAGATATACCGAGCAACGAAAGCCCCACGAGCATGATGACAATTACGATAGTACCCCAACCACCAAGATTCCACTCGGGAGTATAAAGACTAAGCGTACTGACAATATTAGTAAGCTGGGGAATTGTCATCTCATTCCCCATACCCGGAAGTGCTGAGTGTGTCAGTTGATATAAAAACGTTTTAATGTACGGCAAGAAGAACACCACGGCACCTGCAAATGCATAGAGCCACGGCCAGCGCCAAAACGGACGTTGCTTTGACTTTATTGAGACAACCAGCAGCCACACAAAATGCGCAACCCAGACAGCAACTGTCATATAGAGCGTATACATACCAAGAGCAACAAGGACGCTATATGGAATCCACCACTGCCACCGCTTGTCACTCTGGATACGTACTAGAATATAAGTCGCGCTGACGGCAATTAAAGTCGCGAGCGCATACATACGGACCTCATACCCATACCGTAACAAGAACGGTGCAACGAGAATAAATGGAATCGCAACCAACATTACTTTTGTGGAAAACATCTTGCGTAGCGTCAATGCCGCAACCACCACTGCCACACTCATCAAAAACGCACTAAGGCTTCGGATGGCATATTCACCCCAGCCGAACACCCCCGACCACACCTTTAGTAACAGGTAGTAGAGCGGTGGATGCGCATCAACAGCCGTAAGAGATAGAAGTTCAGCAGTGCTGTGCTTCGCCAAAAGAATAGAATATCCTTCATCAAACCAGATCGGCTGCCCAAATGAGAGGGCCATTGTTAGCCAGAAGAAAAGCGCGGCAACAACAAATACCGCAACATACCAATATTTTTCTACCATCTTGAACATACTCATACGTGTTTTCATACTACCCTTAGTTATACAGGAGTATTCTTCCACTTGCTACTAGTAATTTATGTACAAATATCGTATACTTACTAAAGTTACGGTTTACGTAATCCTTTCGGGGTGTGGCGCAGTTGGCTAGCGCGCGCGGTTTGGGACCGTGAGGTCGAAGGTTCGAGTCCTTTCACCCCGACCACTAGAATCTCATTCAAGCCTACCATCAATACGTGGTAGGTTTTTATTTTTCCAATATCGCCCAGACCCTCTCGTGAAGCTTTGGTACTACCTCGCTATCAAACCATGCGTTTTTAGCTCGCCACCTGAAATTTAATGGGCTCGGGTGTACAAGTGGAAAATAGCGCGGTAGATACTCGTCAAATGCACGGACAGTTTCGGTAAGATTATACTTTGTCGTACTACCAAGGTAGTATTTTTGCGCATATGCACCTACGAGAAGGATGAGTTCCACATTCGGCATATGCTCAAGCAGTCGAGGATGCCATTTTTCAGCAAATCCCTTACGAGGCGGAAGATCGCCGTGCACACCTTTTCCAGGAAAAAAGAAGTCCATCGGTATCAATGCAATGAGATTGGGGTCGTAGAATTGCTCTTCGCTCACACCGAGCCATTGTCGCAACAATCTTCCGCTCGCATCATTCCACGGCTTCATGCTCATCTGCGCCTTTGCGCCCGGTGCTTGCCCCACGATAACAATCTTTGCCCCCGCACCTGCAGTATATACGGGTGCATACCCCTTGTCAGCCATATCACTATTCATAGGGTCGGAAGTAATATCTGCATAAATTTCAGCAAATGGATCGGTCACGCCTTAAACTCCTTAAAAATTAGGGTGGCCGCTCTAAAACCAGCCCGTCCTACCTTCTGCGTTGGATTTATCTTTTGCGGCTTCCCGAAGCTGCCTTTCGGCATCTTCAATTCTTTTTTGAGCATCCTCTTTTTCCTCTAAGCGCCTTTGCGCCTCTTGCTCTTTTTCACTTGCCTGTCGGCGCAAGTCCTCTGCTTCTTTTCGTAGTTCTTCCGGGGTCATAACTCCTCCTTACTATTAGTACTCCGCAATAATAATCTTATGCTGCTTCATTAACGTCTTCATTGCATCCGGACTCTTGCCGAGAAGCTCATCAAGATGCTTTGGAATAATCTGCCAAGAAACACCAAATTTATCCTTGCACCACCCGCACTGTTCACTCTCGGGAACATGAGAGAGTCGCTCCCAGTAATAATCAATCTCTTCTTGATCTTTGCACAATACCGTAAACGATACTGCCTCATTGAATTTAAAAGCCGGGCCACCATCAAGACAGATGAAATCTACGCCATTCAATGTAAAATTACCGTTTATAACTTTATCCGCCATTCCTTCAAAATGAGGGTCAATCGACTCATCGGGGTACTTTTGTATTGAATTAATACGCGAATCTGGAAAAACAGAAACGTAATATTCCATCGCCTCTTCGGCGTTCATATTAAACCATAGGCTTGGGATTATTTTCTGCATCGTATACACTCCTTTACGACTTATGCCAGTGATCGTCGTCACCCTTGTGGTATCCGGCCTTTTTTACAGCACTCCAAGCAACACGATGCGCCGTCTCTTCACGATCCGCGTCACCACGTCGCTCTTCCGGTTTATCGTACTGATCATATGCACTGTTAAATGCCTCTTTGTAAATTTCCTGGGCATGCTTTGGCAAGACATGATGCACGCCATCAGGCAATTCGTCAATTGATTTATAAGGCATAGGTCCTCCTTTTGCTAAACGACTTTTATTCCGAGCCTCCAAAACTCATCCAAAGTGGCTCCCAATGATTGCCGTCTGGGTCAGTCACTTCATAGCCAAACATTTCGTTTTCCGGCATACCCATATCAACCTTATAGCAATCTCCGCCATTTTCTTTGGCAGTATCAGCGAACTTCTGCACAGCCGCTGGGGAGTCCATCGTTAAAGCAAGAAGCACCCCAGATTGAGTGGCTGCATCAGCAACCTGCCTACTGCCTATAAATTTTTTATAAAAATCATGCGTCAACAACATGACGTAAATTTCATCCGACCACACCATCGCAGCCGCGTTTTCATCGGTGAAATCAGGATTATTAGTAAATCCTAACTTTTCATAGAACATCTTGGACCGCCCAAGATCGCTGACCGGTAAATTGATAAACACTTGTTTTCTCATGCTACCCTCCTGCTTATACCTCTTATTATACTCCCCTTAAAAATAAGGAAAACATTCACGATATCCATTTGGTGTTACAATAAAGGTACAATCTAGTTAATCGGGAGGTAATTATGCAGGAAGATATGCAAGAAACCGAAGTACGAGAAACTAACACTCAAAACGGCAATACCGTCGTGCAGAAACGGCGCATTGCGCGCTCCGAACTTGCCCCAGGGGTCGTCGTACTCCAGCGCATTGTCTGGTTTATAGCAGGACTTATCAGCGTCATCATTGCGATGCGCTTCGTCTTCCTACTGCTTGGCGCGAATCGTGAAGCCGGCTTTACAGACTTTATTTATTCAGCAAGTAGCCCATTTGTTGCACCTTTTACGGGCATTTTTGGCGAACCAGTCTATGGAACTTCTGTATTTGAGGTAAGTAGCCTACTTGCTATTACTGTCTATCTTTTGATTGCATGGGGAGTTGCAAAACTCTTTACGCTAGCTCGCCCACAAGACGAAGTATAAATCTATTTGCCAATTAACTCGGCAAGCTTTTTGACCGTTGTAATATTACGGATAGTCACGTCCGCGTATACTTTCGTGCCTATAATTTTCTGCAAACTCCCCTTTGATTGATTGGCGCGTGTAATATTTGTTATCACCGCTCCATCAATATAAAGCATCGTTTCAATTTCCGGCTTATGTCCAAGCTGTTCAATGATCTCCGGGGTATTTACGGCATCAAAAAGAAAGAGTACATCAGACTTTTGCCCTGATTTATCTGGCTTCGGTGTATCATTCGTCCACTCGTCTGGGATGGCTGCTGCAATTGTTCGCAGCTTGCCTTCAGAAAGCACGAGTGTTGGAATCGTGAAACCAAAATGAGACTCAAGGGCAGCCTGAATCTCATTAGCATGTGGAGTGGTGTCACTTTCAAAAAGCGCGTTTCCTGAATTGATATACGTTGTAACATTTTGGAAGCCCTGCCCCTCAAGTACAGCCTTAAGCTCTCCCTTTGGAACTTTGTGATTTCCGCCAACATTCACACCTCGAAGGAGTACAACGTATTTCATACTACCTACTTAGCAAATTCTATTGCGCGTGTTTCGCGAATAACATTCACCTTGATTGTTCCGGGGTACTGCATCGTGCCTTCAATCTTATTGGCGATATCGCGTGCCAACTTAATAGCACTCAAATCATCAATATTCTCAGGACGAACAATCACGCGTACTTCGCGGCCAGCGCTAATTGCATATGACTTTTCAATTCCAGGGAAGCTATTGGCAACGTTCTCAAGTTCACGCATGCGTTCGGCAAAGTTCTCAGCACTAATATTGCGGGCACCTGGGCGCGCCGCAGAAAGTGCATCACACACACGGACAACCAGTGCTTCAACAGTTGTTGCTTCAACATCATCGTGGTGCGCTTCAATAGCATGCACAATTGCATCGCTCATGCCGTATTTACGAGCCAACTCAGCCCCAATATGGTGATGCTTACCCTCAACCTTATGGGTGACTGCCTTGCCTACATCATGAAGGAGGGTTGCAGTCTTAACGGTTCGTACGTCCGCACCAATTTCTTCCGCAATAAGTCCCGCCATATGCGCCATCTCGGTGCTATGAAGCAGTACGTTTTGCCCGTAACTTGTACGGAACTTAAGCTCGCCAAGCAGACGAAGCATTTCTTTAGGGATACCAATAACACCGACTTCTCGCGCCGCATCTTCACCAGCGCGCACCACTTCTTTTTCGATTTCCTTAGTCGCCTTAGCCACTACCTCTTCAATACGACCGGGATGAATACGGCCATCCTTCATGAGCATTTCAAGACTCAAACGAGCCACCTGTCGACGAAGCGGGTCAAAGCTGGAAAGAATAATCATACCAGGTGTATCATCAACCATCACGTCAACACCAGTCGCACGCTGAAGTGCCTGAATGTTGCGGCCTTCTTTACCAATAATACGGCCCTTCATCTCGTCATCTGTCAGCTTAAGCGCAGTTACGGTACGTTCGGCCGTCACTTCGCTACTCATCCGCTCCATTGCAGATACAAGAATGAGCTGCGCCTGCTCTTCTGCCGTTTCTTTGGCATCGTTCTGAAGCTTGGAAACGAGACCAGTCAGGTCTTCCTTTATATCGCGTTCTGTCATCTCGAGAAGCTTCTCTGCGGCCTGCGCCTTCTTAAGCCCTGCGATCTTTTCAAGCTTTTCTTGTTGACGTTCACGAATAGCGCGGATTTCATCCTTCAGCGACTCAACTTCATCTTCCTGTGAACGAAGCTTCTCCGTACGCACGTCAAGCTCATCGAGCTTTTTATCCAAGCTTGATTCACGCTCCGCAAGACGATTCTCGGTTTTCTGCCAGTCCTTGCGGCGTTCAGACTCTTCGCGCTTTGCCTCATTCGTAAGCTTTAAGGCGTCATCTTTCGCCTTAAGAACAATATCTCCCGCCTTGCTCTTTGCGTCTGCCACTAATTGATCTGCAGCTGTCTTCCCGCGAGCCTTGCGAGTACGGTCATACGTAAAAGTACCCCCAATACCAAAAGCAATACCTACGATTGCGGCAATAATCATCTCTACCATATCTGGAGTCCTTCCTTAGCTTCATCAAAGCAAGTATCTGTCTTGCCTTTCAGTATCAAAATGAAGCTAAAAATTCAAAAAGTATCAAAAGTCCGAGTCAGAAAACATAACGTTGGACGTACTCTTATTGTAGCCCTGTTTCGCAATGCTTGACAAGGCTATTTTCGAGGCGTTGTGATATTTGCATCAGCGCCATATTCTGGCAAGACAATTTCATCAGACTCGCCAGTGCCCAAACGAGCTAATCCCTCCATCTGCCACGCCTCACCCATTGCGCCAATAATTGGCAGTTGATTTGTATTGGCAAGCGCATTAAGAACAGAGATACCGATGCGCAAGCCGGTGAAACTTCCAGGGCCCCTATAAGCAACAATGCCTTCGAGCGCATCCCAACCAGAACCCACTTCACCAAGCCTCTCCTGAATAAATCCGAGTAAACCGGTGGAGAGTGTTCTTCCCGCCTCCCAGGTAAAATCATGTCGAGCAGCACCTTCAACAAGCGTTAACTTGCAGGTAGGAGTTGAAGTGTCGAGCAGGAGAATCATAGTCGCTCCTCGTTCGCAAAGCCAGTTATTTCAACAGTCCGGCTTGTCTCAGTTGGCGTAGTAATACGAATTCGCATACGATCCTTCGGAAGTACACCCTCCACAACGTCCGCCCATTCCACTACCGTTACCGTCGTGGCGTCATTCGCAAATTCTGCCAATTCATTTGTCATAATACCCGGATCATCAAGTCGGTAAAAGTCATAGTGCGCCAGCTGTAAACCATCGCGCGCTTCGTACATTCGACTAATCGTGAAGCTCGGGCTCTGAACATCATCGTCAATTGCAAGCCCCCGAGCAAGCCCCTTTGTAAAGGTGGTCTTTCCAGCGCCAATATCACCAATCAACTCAAAAACTTCGCCACCCTTTAACTGGGTGCCGATCTTTTCGGCAAGTGCCTTCATTTCAGCTTCGCTTTTTACCTCTATAATCATCTTCTACATTGTAACACGAGGAGAGCTAGTGTTTTTACTTCAGATACTTTACAATAGACATAACCATTATGCGCATTTCCGACACAACTCTGGAAACGGTGCTTGGGCGGGCAAAACTTGTAACACCTGAGCAAATTAAAACGCTCTCTGAAGAGGCGACTCGTTCAAAGCGTTCTCTTTTTGATGTGGTTATAGACCAAAAGGTTGTCACGGAAAAGGCATTACTTCGCGCCTTTTCGGAATACAGCGGAATTCCATTCGTCGAAATCGACCCTTCATCCGTCCCAAGTGATGTGCTACGAAAAATTCCAGAGCGCGTTGCCCGCCAATACATGGCCGTGCTTTTTGAAATCGACAGTGACAATATTCCGCACCTTGCCATGGAAGACCCTGATGATGTTCAGGCAATCAACTTCATTCAAAAAGAAATTGGCACAAACTCCAAAATCTATATCGCAAGTCGCGACAATATCCTCTCCGTTCTCGACATGTACCGCGGGGACGTTACGAAAGAGCTCGACGAAGTTATTGACACACAGCGTCAGGAAAATGAAGGCCTCGAAGTCATTGCCGAGAAAGACATCGCGGAAGACTCTCCAATTGCGCAAACCGTCAACCTGCTCCTCGAGTATGCCGTGCGCTCACACGCCAGTGACGTACATATTGAACCGCGTGAAGACGGCATCCAGGTGCGCTACCGCATCGATGGTATCTTGAAGGAAGTGAACCGCCTACCAAAGAATGTTTCGGGTGCACTTACAAGTCGTATTAAAATTCTCTCAAATCTCAAAATTGACGAGCGTCGCGTCCCACAAGATGGCCGTTTTAAGATTAATGTTGGCGGTAGACAGTATGCACTTCGTGTCAGTACACTTCCTATTGTTGACGGTGAAAAGATTGTAATGCGTATTCTGGACGAATCCAATCAAGCTGTTAGCCTTAAAGAGCTCGGCTACTGGGGAAAATCTCTTGAAGATATTAGCAGAGAAATGCAAGAGCCCGATGGAATTGTCCTCGTAACCGGTCCAACCGGTAGCGGTAAATCAACAAGCCTCTTTAGCATTCTTACGATGCTCAATCGGCCAAATGTCAATATTTCTACCGTCGAAGACCCTGTAGAATACAAGATTCCTGGAGTTAATCAGACTCAAACAAACCCGAAAGCAGGCATGACATTTGCAAACGGCCTGCGCGCGTTACTACGCCAAGACCCAAACATTATTATGGTCGGTGAGATCCGTGACAGCGAAACAGCAAACCTTGCTATCCAAGCCGCTCTTACGGGGCACATGGTCTTTACGACCCTGCACACCAATAATGCCGCCACAACACTCCCTCGTCTTCTCGATATGAGCGTTGAGCCCTTCTTGATTGCAAGTACTGTACGGGCGGTCGTTGGACAACGCCTTGTTCGTCGTCTCCACAGAGAATCACGACAAAGCTACGTCCCATCAGATGAAGAAAAAGCTTCGATTGTAAAACTTTTTGGCCTCTCCAATAGTGCCGAGAGTTTCAAGATTATTCACGAACTAGAAAAGCGTGCCGCAAAAGCCGGCCTTGGAGGTGACACTCCGTTAAGCACTGATGAAAACGGCATCAAAACGCTCTGGCGCGCAGATACAAACCACACGGTAGACGAGGTACAGGAAGGCTATCGTGGGCGTATCGGTATCTACGAAGTACTCAATAACTCCCCTGCAATCAAAGACATGATTATGGCACGCGCCTCAAGTGATCAAATTCACGCCCAAGCTATACGTGATGGCATGATTAGTATGCAGATTGACGGGCTCATAAAAGCACTGCGCGGTGAAACGACCGTTGAAGAAATCCTTAGGGTGAATAGGGAATAATATATGCCATTATTCTCATATGTCGCCTCGGATGCAAGCAATAATGTCGTCAAAGGAAAAACCGATCTTCCTGACAGATCGAGCGTTATCGAGGCACTCGGAAAGCAAAATCTCCGACCCATTAGCATTAAAGAGCTTCGCGAAAAGAAGACCCTTTCTTTTGACCTCAACAATCTATTCCAGAGCTCAAAAGTAAAGCATGCCAGCCTTGTATCATTCACTCGCCAACTAAGCGCAATGGTCGGCGCAGGCGTACCACTTCTCCGCTCTCTGACTTCAATTGAAAAATACACCGATGACAAGTCACTAAAGAAAATCTTGAATGACATCATCAAAGATATCGAAGCTGGCGCATCCCTCGGAGATGCTTTTTCAAAATACCCTGCAACATTTAACGATATCTACGTTAATATGGTGCGAGCAGGTGAATCTGCGGGTATTCTTGATGATATTCTACGAAGACTCGCCGAACAACTTGAAAAAAGCGCCGCAATGCGTAAAAAAATTCGCAGCGCCATGACCTACCCAACAGTGTTGATCGTCATTGCCATTCTCGCCTTCTTCGGTCTTATGCTATTCGTCGTTCCACAAATCAGTACCATCCTAAAAGACCTCGGTGGTCCCGATGCAAAACTTCCCGGAATCACATTATTCATGCTCGGCCTAAGCGGCGCCATTACAGGCTACTGGTTTATTATTATTCCTGCACTTGCCGCACTTGCGCTGTTTATAATTTGGTACGTTCATACCAAACGCGGACGACGAGCATTCCACTCCCTTATCTTGAAAATCCCTGTTATCCGGACGTTAGTTCGTAAGCTTGCCGTCGCACGCTTTGCCCGAACCTTTTCCGCTCTCATGAGCGCTGGTGTCGCAGTGCTTGAGGCACTTGATATCACTTCACGTGCCGTGGGCAATGCCCTCTTCGAGGAGAGTCTCGTTCAAGCGGGTGTTGAGGTAAAAAATGGACAACAACTCTCTGCAGTTATTGAGCAAAATCCACTCTTTCCTTCTATCGTTGCCCAGATGCTTGCCGTCGGTGAAGAAACCGGACAAACTGATACCGTGCTCGTGAAAGTAGCTGACTTCTACGAAGAAGAGGTAGATATAGCCGTAGAGGGGCTGAGCTCCATCATTGAACCTGCGATGATCGTACTTATGGGTGGGGCGGTTGGCCTCATTGCTGCCAGTGTTATGCTCCCAATTGCACAGCTCTCACAGAACATCAAATAACCTACGGAATTATAGTGCTCATGCTATAATAAGTACAAAGAAACAATAAGTGGGCATATGTCAAAATTTTTCTATAAAGATACTCCACTGATAGGGCTTGATATCAGTAGTTCGGGCATAAAAGTTATGTCCGTAGATTCAAAGAAATGGCTCGTAAATGGTTACGGGTCTATTGACGTTGACCCAAAGAAAATGCGTGAAGCAATCGAAGACAGCTCGAGCACCTTTCTTGCTGACACCATCGTGGATTTAATGCAGAATAAACTTATTGGCACTATTACGGGCACGCGTGTCGCCGTAGCCGTCCCTACGGCAAAGAGCTACACACGTACCTTCACACTTCCCGCTTCTGCGGAGAAATCTCTCGACGAAGCAGTCTCGCTTGAAGCTGAGCAGTATATTCCTATTCCGATATCAACGCTCTATATTGATTATCAAATCATTGAGCGCAAAAACAAAACAATTACCGTGCTCATGAGTGCAATGTCACGGACGATTATCGATAACATTACGAAAAATATTGAAGCAGCGAAACTCTTTCCAACGCTCATTGAGCCAAGCATCAACTCGGTTGGGCGCGTGCTCACTGCAACCGAAGACGGCACACTTCCAACGGTCATCGTTGACATAGGCCCAACAAGCACCGATATTGCAATCCTAGATAAGGGGTCAATTCGCGTCACCGGCGGAATTCCAATAGGTGGAAACACCTTTACGCTTGATGTGGCAAAAAAGATGAATGTCTCGCTTGAAAACGCACACCAACTTAAGGTACTTAATGGCCTTAGCGCTGGCCCTCGTCAGCAAAGACTCCGCACAGCTCTCAGCCCCAGCCTTGATGCAATTATTACCGAAACTCGAAAGGTCATGCGCTACTACACCGAGCGAATCGATACCGAACGAAAACTAGAACAGCTACTAATCGTGGGGAGTGGCAGCAACGTACCCGGCATTGGAGACTACTTTACTGAAAATATCGTTATCGCAGCCCGTGTCGCAAGCCCATGGCAAAAGCTAGACTTCGGTACAATCGAAGAGCCACAAAAACAACTTCGCCCGCGGTTTATTACCGTAGCAGGCGCCGCGAGTGTTGTTCCGGGGGCTATCTGGAAATGATAAACCTTCTCTCTGACGTAAAAAAGAATGAGATTCGTGCGGCACGCACCAACACGATTCTCGTTCGCTATATTCTCGTCCTTGCACTCGCAGGTCTCTTTATAGGTGGTATCGTGTACATATCCTACGAATCACTAAAAAGCAGCGAAAAAAGCGCCACAGACCAACTCACCCTCGGCGGAACTAACGCATCACAAGGACAAGCAAATGATGAGGCGCTCTTGAGTGCCCTTATGTCGACAGGTACTCAGCAGGACGTCAAGACATCACAGCTCCTCGCACGCCTTGCTCAAGTACTCCCCCAAGGGTCATTTATTCGATCCTTTGATCTAAAAACTCAGAACCCCCAAGAAAAATCCCTCGACCTTATCGTTTACGCAAAAAAAGAGATAACACCGGAGTCAGTTCGCAGCTCCATCGAAACTACCGGGGCTCTCTCGCAAGTCACTATACGCTCAAGCAGTACGACGGCAAAGGATGTGCCGAACCATCCAGTGCGAATTGAATTTTCTACACGAATTAACTCAGCTATGCAACAACCAACGCGACAAGGTGGACCACTCTTATGACGGTAAAGACGAAAACTTCGGCCGTAAAATCTCTCTCGCAACTTTTTGCACTTATACTTATTGCCATACTGGTCGGAATTGGCGCGCTGCTTTTCTTCGCGTTTCAAAAGCTACCAACATATGCAGCCTCTGTAAACCAGAAGCTTGAACAAGCAAACCTCATTTCGGCCACAGATAAAAGTCGTAGCGAATCTACCACACTCTCACCACGAGCGCAAAAGTTCTTCTCGACACCAACGGCTTACGCAACACAAGCAGAAACCGATATCCGGGCTTACGGCAAGCTTACAAACATCCCGATTCAAAGCGTAAACGCAGAGGCAAATAACACCGTATCGGTCAGAATAACCGGCAGTGTCCCCTATGAAAGCTTCTTGCAGCTCCTTACCTCCCTCGAAAGTAACGTCCCAAAAATGACCATAGAATCACTTGAGATCGACCAGAAACAGTCACCTACATC
The DNA here is from genome assembly GCA_025349965.1 of Candidatus Saccharibacteria bacterium TM7i. Lineage (GTDB taxonomy): Bacteria > Patescibacteriota > Saccharimonadia > Saccharimonadales > Saccharimonadaceae > Microsaccharimonas. The sequence continues at coordinate 128,326 of CP075337.1, read as the reverse complement.
GAAAAATGTCGCAGTGAACTCATTAAAAATAAAGGTCGCAGTGCGATAATAGAAAGGAAGCTATGAAGGACATACAAGTACAACTCCCAGTCTGGAATGTAGTCGCTCTTTTTAAGCGATACCATCTTACCTTTTTTATCATCTTTATTACCGGCATCCTCTGTGGTGTAGTGCTTCTCGTCAATAACGTTGTCGTCAATCCGCCAGCGAGTACAACCGTAAATCAATCCAGCAATTCAAGCACACAAAGCACACTCTCTCTAATGCAATCACTTCATAGTAGCGATGAGCTCACCACACCACCCCAACTGCCTACAGGAAAAAATAACCCCTTCTCTTCTGAGTAGGAGCGCCCTATGCTTGTGAATGAATCCCGACTTATCAACGCCCCGGTCATGAGCCTCCATGTAGGTGGACGCATTGGTGTGACAAAACGCCCCATTATCAATCCTGCCAATTTACGCGTTGTTGCCTATGAAATAGTTGCATTCAACACACCTGTACCTCTTTATCTCCTCACTTCCGATATTCGAGAGTTCGGAAGCCTCGGGATTATCGTGGATGATGCTGATGAGTTTGTGGCCGCCGGAGATGTAATAAAGTTAGACGAAATACTTAAAATTAATTTTCCGCTCATCTCAATGCACGTGCGAGACGAAGATGGTAAAAAACTTGGCAAAGTGAGTGGCTATACCGTAGACACCCTCAATTTTGAAGTTCAACAACTTTCAGTTCGTCGAAGTCTTCTTAAAGAGTTTACCGACACAGGAGGCCTGCTCGTACACCGTTCTCAAATTATAGAAATTAACGACTCGGCGATTATCGTAAAAGCACCTAAGGCAAAGATAGCGCAGCCGATTATGAATACCGAGCGAGGTAACTTCGTTAATCCGTTCAAAACACCTCAGGTAGATAATTCGTCGACAACATCACTATAAGAAAAACCCTGTCTTACGAGATACTGTATAAGCTTCTGCCTATCCGAATAGCGCGCAGACTTTCGCTCAATCACTTTTCGCAGCTCATCTCTTTCAGACCTAGGCGAATCTGCCAAGGTCACATCAATAATGCTCGACGCCACCCCTTTTGCCGAAAGTTCAGAACGCAGCAGGCGCTCGCTCGCACCCTTCTTCAGTCGCCTATTTTCCACCCAGTACATTGCAAATTTTGCATCGTCCACGTAGCCTCTTTCAAGAATACGATCAAGCACCCTCTCTGAAGCTTGTTTGCTATATCCAGGCCTCATCTCACCTGTTTTCGTACGAGACGGACGCATTTTACGGTAGAGGTATTGTTCCACCTCGTACACACTCCTCGGTCGCATTAATGAATATTCAAGTGTTCGTGTATATAACTTTCCAAATTCAGATTCCGCGCGGATATGAGTAATCTCATCCTCTGAATAGTCTGCGTTTATACGAATACCAAGTTCGAGGACTTGCGCTAAATCAAGCGAAAAAGAGTAAACGCCATCAAGATAGACGTTTACTCGGTTCTTGTCACGCTGCTGGGGCTTAAGATTAGTAACCCGCATAGAGAGTTTCTAAGTAGCGGTACTCGGGAAGCCTAGACTTCCTCGGCCGCAACTTTTTCACGGACTTTAGCCTCAACCTCACCCAGCACTTCTGGATGTTCTGAGAGATACTGCTTTGCAGCTTCACGCCCCTGACCAATCTTGCCATCCGCATAATCAAACCATGCACCAGCCTTGCCAACGATGCCATGCTGAACTGCAAGGTCAAGCACGTCGCCCGTCTTTGAAATACCCTGATTGTACATGATATCAAACTCAGCAACTCGGAAAGGCGGAGCAATCTTATTCTTTACGATCTTCACCTTTGTCCGGTTACCTATAATCTCTTCGCCTGCTTTAATCTGGCCGGTGCGACGAATATCCATGCGGACTGAAGCGTAGAACTTAAGCGCATTACCACCGGTGGTAGTTTCAGGGTTGCCAAACATCACGCCGATTTTCATACGAATCTGGTTAATGAAGATGACAATTGTCTTGCTCTTATTAATAATACCCGTAAGCTTACGAAGCGCCTGGCTCATTAGGCGAGCCTGAAGACCCATATGGCTATCACCCATCTCGCCATCAATCTCAGCCTGCGGCACAAGCGCAGCCACTGAGTCGACTACTACAAGATCAACTGCGTTTGAACGCACCAATGTTTCAACAATCTCAAGCGCCTGCTCACCGTTATCCGGTTGTGCAACGAGAAGACTGTCCGTATCAACGCCAACACGCCGTGCGTATGCAGGGTCAAGCGCATGTTCTGCATCAACAAAGGCAGCTGTGCCACCCTGCTTTTGAATTTCTGCAATTGCATGGAGCGTAAGGGTTGTTTTACCTGAAGACTCGGGGCCATAAATCTCTACGATGCGCCCTTTCGGATACCCGCCACCGAGCGCGAGGTCGAGACTTAGTGCACCACTGCTAATGAGCTCAACATCAACAGTCTTGGTGTCCCCAAGGCGTCGAATCGCACCATCACCAAATTGCTTGTTAATTTGTTCTTGCGCAAGGCCAAGCGCTTTAAGCTTTGCCTCTGAAGCTGGGTTAGATTGGGTCGTTTTTGTCTTGGTAGTATCAGACGTTTCAGTTTTCTTAGTTGCCATACTTCCCTCCTTATATACTCTTATTATACCTGTACATTAGTTAAATTGTTATATAACAACGCTATTTCATAGAGCATTTATATAGATAAGCGCTCATGATACAATACATAGAGATGAAATCACGCAAAGGCTTTACCATTATTGAAATACTTATTGTTGTAGCGGTCTTGGCATTTGCAAGTATACTTTTCTTTACGCAAAAAAATAACGTTACAGCGGCGGCACGTGATGAAGCGCGCAAAACAGCTATCAATACGATGTATCATACGCTTGAATCTGTTTACTATCCGGCGCATAAATCCTACCCTCGGACACTCACCAAGGATACCCTTCCAACCGTGAATCCTGACACGTTCAAGGACACAAACGATATCCTCATTGGCGAAGGTGATAGTCAATATCGCTATGAGCCAACTGGTTGCACAAGTGATACTACCTGCACCGGCTACTCATTGCGCGCGATTCTCGAACGAGAAGACGATTTTGTAAAAAAGAACAAAAACTAGAATTCGTCCGGAACGGGACGGCCGTTTTTAAAAGCTTCAACCGCATTATTAAGGTGCGCGATATGCTCTTTAGGGTGAGCAACATAACTAAAGCGGTAGGTCGTCTCATCACCTTCGGTACTTAATCTAATATCTCCATAGTCAAGTATTTGCTGAAGAATACCTTTCTTGGTATAACTCGCATCTTCAATATTACCAAGACTCACAGTCTGCTCTTGGTGAGAGAATATACTCGGCTGAATCTCCTGAATAACACTCTCGTTTGTAAGAAAAAACCTATTACTCGTATAGACATACCAGCTAATAAACATGAGAAAGGCAAAAAGCACAATCAAGGCCACCACGGGCAAAAACAACCCCTGAAAACCGCCGAGCTGACCGAGAAGCGGAACGGCTTCTGCTATTTCTTCGTAGTACACCAAGACAGACATTGCAGCAGCAATCAAAAGAACCCCAACGGAAAGCGGCATTATTAACCCAATCGGATGCCTCCGCACTGCGCGGATAACATATTCACCCTCGCTAAGATTTAAATTTGGATAGAGACGAGTGGATCGGTCGTGCCTACGGCGCTGTTCAGGAGTAATCTCGATCTTCTCCGGCTCAAGTGGCCTCGCAACATGTACTACAGTCGGCTGTATAGGTGGTGTTTCTTCTGGTATATTGCGCGGGGTGTCATTCATACTCTTAGTATAGCAATTATGCCTCCCCTGAGGGCTTTTTAAGGTGCGCAAAGGCACGTGGAGTGGCTCGCCTACCACGAGGCGTTCGTTCAATAAGCCCGATCTGAAGAAGATATGGCTCATAAAAATCTTCAATCGTAGACGTCTCATCTCCCGTAAGAGCGGCGAGTGTCGTAAGGCCGACGGGCGTATCACCGTAGAGGTCAATCATCTTCTCGAGCAGATTTCTATCTCCCGAGTCAAGCCCAAGCTCATCCACCTCGAGGAGCGTAAGGGCGCTTGTCGTAACCGTAGTGTCAATAATTCCATCGCCATTTACATCAGCGTAGTCACGCACGCGCTTAAGTAGCCTATTGGCGATGCGTGGCGTTAAACGCGCTCTCGTTGAAAGAAGCTGCGCCGCCTCAGTATGGATTTCAGTGCCCAAAATAGAAGCAGCCCGTGCAATAATTAAGCCAATCTCCTCGGGTTTATAAAACTCAAGACGATAAATGTGTCCAAACCTATCACGAAGAGGAGCCGCCAGTGAGCCGGTGCGAGTTGTAGCTCCAATAATAGTGAATTTTGGCAAATCGAGACGCACACTCCGGGCGCCCGGGCCCTTTCCAATAACAATATCAAGCTTAAAATCTTCCATTGCGGAATAGAGCACCTCTTCAACAGCCCGGCTCAAGCGGTGAATTTCATCAATAAACAGCACGTCGCCGTCCTGAAGACTAGTAAGAATACTGGCTAAATCTGCCGCCCGTTCAATAGCTGGCCCTGCCGTAACGCGGATATTTGCACCCATCTCTCTCGCCACGACTGTTGCCATGGTAGTTTTGCCAAGACCGGGAGGGCCGTATAAAAGAATGTGGTCCAATACTTCATCACGTTTCTTAGCGGCATCAATTGCAAGCTGTAGATTTGTCTTCAGACGCTCTTGCCCAACATACTCCAGGAATGTCTGCGGGCGCAAAGAAACTTCAATAATCTGCTCTTCGCTATCTTCGTCATGGACACCAGTATCAACAATGCGCTCAATTGCCATTACGCACCCTGTAGTGCTTGTCGCACTCTTTCTGACGTCGGAAGTGTCTTATCTATTTTTTCAAGCGCCACTGTAGCATCCTGAAGTGTATAGCCAAGTGCAACAAGCGCCTCAAGCGCCTCATCACCGCTCAACGCCACAGGTATGCCTGCGCCGCCATGTGAAATAGACACCGGAAGCCCTACCTTGTCTGACAAATCAACAACCACACGCTCAGCAATTTTCTTGCCCACACCAGTAGCTCTCGCCACGAAAGCACTATCGCTTTGCGCAATTGCATTACGGGCTTCTTCGCCACCACCTATGGAAAGAATTGCCAAGGCAGCCTTAGGGCCGACACCTTGCACGGTGATAAGAAGTTCGAAAAGCTTTTTTGTCGCCAAAGAGGCAAATCCGAATAGCTCTTGAGATTGTTCACGAACATGATGATAGGTAAAAAACTTAACCGTTTCATCAATAAGTGCGGCGTCAAAATCAGGCTGTGCAACCTGCACCTCATACCCAACACCCTGCACGTCAACAATAACGGCATTTCCAAATTTCTCGGCAACAGTACCTACCACATGTGCAATCATTGTTCTTAGTATACCACTATTCACCTCTCACCACCCCTGATAGACAAAAATACTACACAATCTTTCAAAACTTTAGTATGTTTTCATTTGAACTCCCTACAATAAAGCCCATGAAACCTGAGAGCCTATACTCACCTGTGCATACCGCCTATTATCTTTTGAATATAAAGGCGAGCCACCGGACACCCTTTCGCACCATTATCCACTCCAATACGGAACGAGCGTACATTATTGCAATACTACAAGATACGCTCGGCGGCCATGCGCTCAACCCCCATGCAATCACACTACAGCGTCTTGCGACCACAACAGATCTCCTCGCCTTCTCCATCACGCGCACATCCATATCGCTCCTCCTGTTTGCATTCAATCAAGCCGATGTACAAACGCTCGGTGTATTGCTTATAAACAAATTAATTGAATTTCAAGAGTCCGAACACATCAATCATCCGCAGAACCCTGCCCTACGAGCAGATATGCAGATCCTTTGCGGCCCCCATGACGCACTTCATGTGTCGACCCAACTCCACGCCCAGCATTCAGACTGGGAACACGACCGCTACTCCAGTATCGGCTTTTATCTTCACGGAAGACGCGGTGATTGGATGCGTCTCTGGCGCCTCACGAGACTATATAACAACCATTCAGAAACGTATCGCGCACTTGTCTGTGCAACTATAAATACACGCCAAAAGAAGCCCTTTACTGAACACGTGACATCATTGCATGCGTAATAGCGGCAGCCAAAGCATCCGCACAGTCATCAGGCTTCGGGACTTCACGTAGACCCAAATGGACACGGACCATCTCCTGAACCTGCTTTTTGTCTGCCTTGCCATATCCCGTTGCGACCTGCTTAATCTGCATCGGCGTATACTCGTGAATTGATAAACCGTGAAGTCTCGCCGCCAAGAGTGCCACGCCACGTGCTTCCGCCACGGTCATAGCGGTAGTGATATTCCTCATAAAAAAGAGTTTCTCAATCGAACAAACATCCGGCTTCGTTGCGTCTATAATTTCATTCAAACTCGCGTAGATATCCTCGAGTCGCTCGTCTTGAGGAGTGTGTGGTGGAGTGCGAATAACCCCGGCATCGACAAGCGTAAAGGAGCCACTCGGCGACACGTCAACGACGCCAAATCCCATAATCCCCGTTCCTGGGTCAATTCCAAGTACTCTCATTACCCTTAGTATACGATACTTACGCGAATTACCCCTTCTGCTGACGAAGCTTTTGCCAGATTTTATAAAGTTCGCCCCTCCATTCCCACGCCCCATACGCAAGCACCCCAACAACAATCACCCCCACCAACACCCACGCATACCACGCGACGCCACCCGAAGTAATAGTCGGCTTCACCTCAACCCCATGACCTGCTTTTGTCATCTGTTTACTATTCCTACATCGGTTTGTTTCCGGGTTTCGTTCCTGTCCTTGTTTGCAATCTGTAGGGATCTTTGCAGTAGCGACATTGCGGCAACGTCCTGTTTCCTCGCTTCGATATTGCCCAATCTTACAAGACGCCGCCACTGCGACGACCCCTTTCTTTTTACAGCGCCCTGTCTCTGGATTTCTATACTGATCTTCACTACAAGTCTTCACTTGAGAAACTTTCACCCCCTGCTCAACGGGCTCATCTTTTAAATTGGGCTGATTGGGTGTTGGGCGCGAGGTATATATCCAATCCACACTTTCGTCTTCATTAAAATACGCCCAGGAATAACCCTCTTTTGGGCCCCTATAAAGTGCGGCGTCAACTACATCCTCCTCGGACGCACCATCCCCGGATCGAAGTAACGAGACTGCGCCCGCCGTATTATTTAAAGAGAATTTTACTTCCGTATCATAGATCGCATAGTATTCATCAGGCTCGAGAGACAAACCGTCAGGAAAGGTAAAGGTCTTATCCGAGGAACCACCCGTAACACGCAGTGCATACATATCAAGCAAAACCGTGGCAGAGCCACTATTGTACAATTCAATAAACTCGTTGCCCGCATCCGCGCCTGTTGGATTAGCAAGAATTTCGGAAAGGCGAAGCTGATCAGTATCAATGGCAGCCTCTTGTGTATCATCAACGGCTCGAGGCTCAAGACGCAGACCTCCGCCCGCTATCACTACAGCCACCAATGACTCAAGACGCGACTCCGTACTATACATACGCGTCTCATCGTTAAAACTCGTTCGTATATATCCACTTCCTTTTACAGCAGTGGACGTCCATGAAAACTCAGACACGGTGCGCCCAACGGCATCTTTTAGGCGTACTGTATCATTCGACCCCACGAGACTACCGCTCGTCTTGTTCGCTACAGTAAAAACACGGTCGATAAACACCTGCTCATCAAGTGTAGCAACATACTCTTCCGAAGCAACTGCAACACGGGTATACCCGTCTATGAAGAAGCCGTCTTTTACCTGGCTCTTGAAACATACGAGTGCTTGCTCATTTTTATTCGTAATACACCAATTTGTTATTTCGATGGCCTCGGCAGTATTGTTATACAGCGCCACCATTTCATGCGTCGCCCCGTTCAGGGTTGCTGGATAAATATGTGTCAAAACAACTCCAGTCTCCGTACTTGGAAGCAAGACGTTCGCTGAAGAAGCGTGTGTAGGGGTTACACACGCACTACCTGCGCAAACCATTAAACCCAACAATAATAGTCTACATATTTTCTTCAGCATGTCCCTTAGTATGGCAATCGAAAATTAAATGGTAATGAAGTAAAACAAAAAAGACCCCGTCTCGGGGTCTTTCCAGGCTTCGTTCAAAAAGATTTAAACTTCCGCCTGAATGTCCGCATTAGTGTGGACATTTGTTACGTCATCGAGATCATCAATTGCATCAAGCACCTTGAAAATTTTTGCCGCGACTTCGGCATCATCAACTGGAATGGTATTTGCCGCAACATACTGCAGTTCAGCGCCAGTCACCTCGAGTCCCGCGTCGATAATCGCGCTCCGCACCTTTGCAAGATCCTTTTGATCCGTATAGACGGTAATCTCGTCGCCTTCCTCGACTGCATCGTCGGCACCAGAGTCAAGAATGGTCAAAAGTGCGTCTTCTCCCGTTGCAGCAACGGTAATAACACCCTTGCGTGCGAACTGGAACATTACACTTCCCGCGTCAGCAATACGCCCACCATTCTTTGCAAGCGCATTACGTACCTCGGGGAATGTACGGTTCTTGTTGTCCGTAGCGGTCTCGATAATAATACCGATACCACCAGGGCCCATGCCCTCATAGGTAATCTCTTCGAGCGCGGCTGCATTTTTATCAGCAACGCGGTCAATCGCGCGTTGAATATTTGCCGTTGGCATATTTGCCTGCTTTGCCTTTTCAATTGCAAGTGCAAGTGCCGAGTTCATTGTTGGATCAATACCAGCTCGCGCCGCAATAGCAATCTGATTACCAATCTTTGTAAACACCGCGCCGCGCTTGGCGTCATTTGCGCCTTTTTCGCGCTTAATTTTAGACCATTTATTGTGTCCAGCCATAATAAAAAGAAGCTCCGTTTTACTATTTATAGTCGTTTTCTACTATTATAACAGATTAGAAATGCCACCGCAGCCCGGTGGCAGTATGAGACAATTCCTACAAAAACAACAACCGGCCTTCACTGCACAAAGCCCGCCGCCAGACGAGCCGAATTAACGACTCCGCAAAGGTTTCCCAATGCGACACACAAGAAAGTATCTAAACGACGGGGTTAGTACCGTCTTCTTGTGTGTTTTTCCACCGTACCGCACAGGCCTTAGGTGGGGTCGCCGAATTGTATAGATTCCACAGAGGTATCTGTACAAAAGTATAGCATGGATACACCGTCACAAAAACCTTGTACTCCCAAAAGGAATACGCGTTTTCATGTATATTCCCGTCGAAAGCGTTGAAGCGGCATGCACCGTTCGCTCGCCGAATTGACTGTTAACAGAATCGATTGCCTGTACCAGCTTTTGCTCTCTTACCAAATCTTCGGCGAACAAGCTCAGCTGGCTTGTTCTAAAATCAGCCGCCTCAAGTTCATAACAATGCACGCCAATTTCACGAATATCGCTTGGTGCTTTTTCAAATAGAAGCGTCGCTTGCTGGTAGATTGTTTTGTCACTGGAAAAGGGAAGTGGTGACAGGGTAGAGGAGTGCCAGTATTTCCCCTGCCTCGTTTTCGCATACACATACACTCCCCGTGCCGCCAATTCCTTGCCACGTAGCCTCCCGCCCACCGACTCACACAAATGGTACAGCCGTTGCAGCACCTCTTCTCTCTTCAGGTCAAATCGCTCCAGTACATACTGGCGTCCGACTCGGCGCATCTGTGTCGCAACATCGTCAACCTCAAAACCGCGGAGTCGTTTGTACCACCATTCACCAACAACACTTTTAAAAACAATCTTCCGCAAAACCTCAGCGTCAGCATCAAAAAACTGTAGGGGAGTCGTGATACCAACGCTATTAAGCCGAGCTTGGTTTCTATGCGCGATACCCGTCAGATCAGTGAGTTTTAACTCCCCTAATACTTGCTGTATATTTTGCGACGTTATAACATCTAGCCCATCCGGCTTGTGAAGTCCCGCGGCGGTTTTTGCCAAAAAACGATTTGTGGCAATACCAATATTACAGCGCATCCATACCCCCACCTCATCTTTCAGACGCTGCTTAATTTCATACCCTATCTCAACTAAGTCACGTGCCTGGGTTGTGCTATCTGCTTGGTGAAAATCAATAATACCTTCGTCGATACTTTTCATCGTAACGTGGGCGGAATAGTCTTGCATGATAGCAAGAAGTTTATGATACACGTAGCGATATTTTGGCGCATCAGTTTCAAGTGCCACAATATCCGGGCAAAGTAGCTTTGCCTCCGCGAGTTTCATCCCTACTTTGACGCCCTTTTCTTTTGCCTCATAGCTTGCCGTCACAATGGCCGTCTTTTCAGTACGCCGGTTTACAATTGCAATTGGTTTGCCACGTAGCATTGGCCGCGACTGTTGCTCAACCGTTGCAAAGCAGCTATTAAGATCAACGTGCATAATCATTGGCCGCGCTTCATTAAACTCATCGTGTTCTGGCAGTCTATTCATAATGGTCCGCCTCTCGTGTTAAGTGCCACGTTAAGCGCTCGCTATCAAATTCAAGCCGGTAATCAGTCCCGCCGTCAGTCACGTCAAAAATATGCACCGTCTTTGTGCCGCGGGGCAGGGGATGGCGAAGGCCAAGCTCACTCACCTGCACCTCTTGCCCATTTGCCCGTTTAAATTTAATTGGCATACAAGGATGGTGACCGGCCCGAAACACCGCTACCACCTGTACTAATTCGCTTAAAAAGAGTTCGTCATTCATATTCAATACTTCCCGTTTATAGTTCAGGAAACGTTGTTTTGTTGTTTCGCCCGTTCTTCTCTATCCGTTTCTTAACAGAGAGTCCGAAAACGATGAATGACCAGTTGCGAGGGACGCTTACCTTCACGGCAGTGTGTATCGCACGGTATATATCTAGTATAGCACCTACTCAATTGCTTCAAAACTTCGGTGGCGCATACCATACAGCACAAGCACGCCCGCGCCAATAATGACATACCCAGCCAATACAAGCAGATGCCACCAGACACCCGCGCCTTCAAGATAAGCTGCGCTACGAATTGCCTCCATCGTTTGCCCGGTAGGAAGAAGCGTTGAAAGCCATGACCAGATTCCGCCGTCCATAAAGAGAACTGGCAACGGACCACCCGAAGCAGGCGTACCAAGAATCACAAAGAGAATAATGACAAGACCGGTACCGATTGTCCCAAGCACAGAAATGAGCGCACTCGCCAAGAGTGACACACCAAGTGTGGCAAGGGCGCCAATACCCCATGTTGCCCAGAACACAGCAGATGGCAACACCTTCACGCCATGTACGGCAATGAGAGTTACGAAGAGCGCACCCGCAAGACTAAAGAGTGTCAGGCCCGCCACGCGCGCCAATACTCGACGGCGAGTTAACTTTGAATCACCACGGACAGTGCTGATTGCAACCGCAGCTAGGTAACCACCAAAGACAAAGCTAAACGCGACGTAGAATAAGCCCGAGCCCGTTGCATCATTTTCAACAAGCGGAATTGCATCATCAACAAGTGGCGCCTTCGCCTGAGCTGGGGCTTGAGGGTTTTGTTTCGCCATCATTGCCACGACATTCTGCTGATACTGTGCGTCAAAAGTGCTCATGCTAGCTTTTGCCGCGTCAGCTATTTTCTTATCAAGCGCAGTCGCAATCACTACATTACTTTGCAATGGAGTTGGTTTGTAGATTGCATAAATTTCTTTCTGCTTGAGTTCGTCACGAGCAGCCTCAATAGAATCCACCTCGCGCACAGCAAACGTATCCTTCATTGCATCACGGAATGAATCTTTGACAGTAGCATCAGCCGAGACGATTGCCACGGGAATCTCCCGCGGGGTTGGATCATGGAACGCAACAAGATAAGCAGTTGCCAGCGCCACCTGAAGCCCAATTACCCCCACAAGCGCCAGTGACAATTTCGCCGCGAGTGGATGCCGTTTAATATACCGTTTCATCTGCTGTGCTGTTTTCATATTCCCATTATACCAACCATTCTCAGCAATCCTAAACAGCAACCCTAGTCAAACGCTCCAAAGTTTGCTAGAATCATATCTGTAGTTTGGATAAAACTGCACATACGGCAGCGTAGCTCAGTTGGTTAGAGCGCGAGACTCATAAGCTCGAGGTCACAAGTTCAATCCTTGTCGCTGCTACCAAATTAGTATTTTCAGCGGTTTTACCGCTGATTTTGTTTATTAACAGATAAGAATCAATCTTTTCGATAGTTCCAAACCCTGTTTCAAAATCATAGGCAATGCCGCCTGGGAATAGGAACTGTTGGACTAGTTTCTTAACAGGGGTAGCAGCACGGTTCCAAAACTTTTCTGGGTCACTTACAAATTCCATAGCCGTATCAACCAAACCTTCATTTCGCTCTTTATACTCACTTAGATTCTCAAGCTCTTGATTTAGCGAGGCAAGTTCATTATCAATACCGTCCATCTGAAGATTACGTTCAGCCTCAGTAATCTGGTCGTTGATAAACTTCGCCGTGACATTTACCTTGAATTTTTCAGCCCGCTCAATCTTTTTCTGAATATCACTAATGGACTCGGTTGTTTTAGCAAACGACTCGTTCCATACACGCAAGACAAGTTTTTTATAGAGACGCCCTACGCCCTCATCTAGTGGCTTCAGAGAGCGCAAGAGGTCACGAAAGTCCTCGTGAACCACATCAATACCTTTGCTCGCAATAGCCCTTCCTGTAGCCCGTTTGGTACACGAGCTACGGTTACAGCCATAACGAGGGAATCTATCGCCACTAGACCCTGTTGGTGCGCTTGCGGTCATAGTTTTCTCGCAAATAATACAAAGTAGGCTACCTCGAAGAGGAAATAGGTCATCACCCTGCACTGAGTAATTTTTTACCACTCCATTAACGATATTCGTGTTCTTTTTTATAATCTCCAAATCAACTAAAGCATCATGCAGACCCTTAACAGGAGTGGGTGAAAGCTTACTAACGGTAAAACCTGCATATATAGGGTTAGTTACCATGCGCTTCATCTGGTCAGTTGTTTTCTTTTTACCAGATTTCGTCATTATTCCCTTTTTAAAAGCTAGGCTAGCCAAGTCTGAATAATTGTAGCCGCCCTTTGAATAGGTCAGCACAAGCTCTTTTACTATAGGACCGAATACGGGGTCTATAACAACACGCTTGTTCTTCTTTAGGTAGCCGATTGGTGCATCGTGAGGCCAGCGACCCTGCTCAACCCTCGCCCGCATACCGCCCGTAGTTCGTATGGCACGAATCTCATTATCAAATTGTGCGGCAGCTGCCAATATAGCCTCAAGAAATCTTCCGACAGGGTCATCATCAATAGGTTCCGTTACGGAGATTATTTTTACATTACTCTGAGCAAGTAATACTTTAATCGCATAGTAATCACTTAGATTCCGAGCCAGACGGTCAATTTTCCAGATATAAAGTACGTCCACTTCATTTTTCTTGTTTGTTGCAAATTTGATAAGTCTTTGCAGTTCGGTGCGGTCAATTACCTTAGCAGATTCACCCTCTTCACGGTAAATACCGTCTTCTGTAATGGCAGTGTCTTTCTTTCGTGCAAACTCCTGACAAGCACGGACCTGTTCAACAAGACTCGTACCCTGTACCTGTTCTTTAGAGGACACCCTAACATAAATCAATCCTTTTTTCATGGAACTAATTATATAGGGATTTACTGGTTGAGCTATGTTTTATGGAACTGAATTCAGGTGTGATAGAAGCTCTTGCGATAAGAGTTAGCACCGTTATCATATCCTCCAAAGCTTCGTCACTAAGAGATGAAAAATTGCCTCCGAGCAGCTTCCTCGCTTCTTTAACTGTAATTGTTTGTTTTGCATCTTCGAGTAGCTCGTGGTCTTTATCTCGCACCACATCTCTCCACTATTCTGCGACAAAGAAAAACTACCAATATATATTGGCCAGTTAGTCTTTAGGCGCTGAATAGCAGGATAAGATGGGCCGTTTTACTCCGTCTTAGAGTCCTAGTCACCACTATAGCTTGTTATTAATAGACATTCATTTCTATCAAAACGACTACTTATATTATAGCTTTTTCAGAAGGCTTTTTCGTTGTCATAAAAACCAAAAATAAGGCAATCCTCACTGCTCCGCTTCTGTTATTAACCAAATAGGATATACTAGTAGTGTCTTACGTTTAATAAAATAGCAGTGGATTTTCGTTGCAGGTTTCTGTTACGGTTTTTGCCTATAAATTAGGCACCGTGTAAACAGTTAGGCAAAACCTGCTGCTACGAGCGTAAGACACTTCACGGTGCCTTCTTTTGTTTTTTAAGGGGGTTCCTAATAACTAATAAAGCGGGTCAAGGAGGCTCTCAATGAACAAAAAACAACCAAAAGCATGGTATAAGCGATTCTGGGTGTGGGTACTTATCATTATCGTATTGGTGATTATCGGAAGTGCAATTGGCAACAGTGGCAATGGTAACGAGCCTACGAAGACCACAGGCGATTCAAACTCTTCAACGACTACAAATACAGAAACGAAGACAGAGTTTAAGGTGGGCGACACAGCGAGCTTTAACGATAAGTCTATCGCCGTAAAAGAAGTTCAGCGCAATTACCAAACAGGTAACCAGTTTGCACAACCAGAATCTGGTAAAGAATTTGTACTCGTAACAGTTGAAATTACCAACAACGGTAAAGATGCAATGGACTACAACACGTTTGAATTCAAGCTACAAGACTCAAGCGGCGTTCAACAGAGCGAATCATTCACGGCTCTTTCTGAGGGTAAGCTAAATAGCGGTTCGCTTGCACCTGGCGGTAAAGTCACTGGCAAGCTTGCGTACGAAGTACCGAAAGATGACACAGGGCTTAAGTTGCTTTATCAGAGTTTTAGCTTCTTTGATAACAAAGCCGTGACATTCAATTTGAACTAAACGCAGACAAGAAATAGACTCGCCTATAGAAAGCGAGTCTATTTTTATGCCAGGGGTATTGAAGATTCTTGGACAGCAATAGCAGGTTCTGTCGTCTGGCGGATTTTTTCAAGCCGCAAGAAACCACTAACCGATACACAGTTGACTCCAAAGTCTTGGCACACATTTGGTATTTTTGGTTTAGTGGCCGCATGAGTAGCCGCCAACTGCTCAAGAGTGATAACAGTAAGATTAGCTGAATGAGCTAGTGCAATGACACTGAGGTCGTTAGCATAATTTTCATTTTTCGAGTAAGCCTCATACTTACCCAATATAGTTCGTGATGATACCAGCTGTTGGTCGTCAATATCTACAAACATGTAAGTATGAGCCGACAACCACTCCTTTACTTCGGGGCTACTTGCTTTCCACTTATCTAATTCTAACTTTACATTCTTCGGTGCTATTATTAGACCCGTTTCGATTAAAGACTCAATCATCTCCCATTGAGGAGCAAAAACGTCTCTTCCGTACAGCTCATCATCCGACTCTTTCAAGAAACTAACCAAGGTATTAGTATCTACACAGTAAAGCGGCGTAATAGAACTCATCTTACTACTCCACGTTTTTCCTCAAGTTTTCCTTAAAACTCACAACCGAGTATTCACCCACCCCTAGGAGAACACTTGAATCTTTACGGTTAATAACACCTCTACTTAAGGCATCCAGCACCAGGCTTGCGTATTTTACTCCAACGGCGTTTATTTTTGCCTTATAATAATCTCCTCCGCTGCTTTTCTTCGCCTTTCGTAACGCTCTTCTGCGCTCTAAAGCACGGTATGTTGGCTCGGAGATATAGTGCTTTTCTAGCAGCCTGATAAACATGGCAGCCTGACTCACTTTAAACTTTCTACTTAGCCAAATAGCGTGTTCTTCATCTTTAATAAGGTCGAGATTGAATTCGTAGCTGTCATTCTTCTCAGCAAGGTCGCCAGCTGGCATTAGAACATCGGCCGCAAAACGATTACACTTTGTTTCAACTGTATTATGCTCATCAAAATCACACAATCCAGTAGTATTGAATAGTACATGACAGTATTCATGCATAAGAGAGAAGATTCGAGCAGCAGCAGAGTCTCTAGTATTAACAACTATAAGTACTATGCCATGCTTTGAAGTCGAATAAGCTCGAATTGTCTCATCGGGTATTCTTCTTTGAGCAACGTATACACCAGTAGATTCGATTTTACGAACCCAAAGCTTCAGAGCTGCATAATCATCACGAAGTTTAAAAATATCATCAGTGCTGATGTCAAAAAAGTCTCGCACACCCGCTGGAGTATGTTCGACAGGTAACGTTGGCGACAGAGAAGAGCCTTCTTCGCTAAGCTCTTTTGCCTCATCTAAGTAATCCTCCGCCCATACAGACTCGTTGAGCATGTCACTCGAAAATGATGCTTCTACATTACGGACAGTACGATGGTCTCGCCCAATCGTAGGCATCGTCTCCTCATGTTCCAGCAGGAGATATGACCATGGCTTCTTGAAGTACTTGGCGATAGACTGAATGTCCTTAAAATCAACATCTCTATCCTCAGCAAGGAGTTCTGCGATAGAGGTTGATTTAAGATTAAGCTCAGCATCAATATCCTCAGAGTTAGCCCTGCGGTTTTTTACCATACTACTAATCAGCTTTGACCGAACAATTATAGACGCCATTTACGCTATTGTACCTAACTTAACAAGATTGTTGTAGGGGCTACACTGCACTCCAGTTTCAAGGTGATTTTATGTGCCTCGGTAATACTGGTATCATAAGTAAATGGATATCCTGCTTGATACAAACATCTACGACAAGAACAGCTCCTTTGAAACGCCAGAATTTCAGGCGCTAAGTACGTTCTTGTTATTGTCTGAAAAGAAGCTGCTCATACCATCAGTCGTTGAAGCGGAGGTCAAAAAACACGCACTAGCAACTGCAGATGCCGAATATCGAAAGTTTCAACAGCTGAAACAGGTAAAACTTGGCCTGATAGAGAACTCTGTAAGTAGGGCGGAGATTAGCGATGCAATTATAGCAAAATTCGACAATTACACAGCGCCCTTTAAGCAGCACCTCGGCTGGGGAGATGTTACCGTAGACCAGCTGTTCGATAGAGCCGTTCATGAAACTGCTCCGTTTAAGTCGAGAGGGCGTGGCTTTATGGATACGCTAATTTGGTACAGCTTGATAGCGTATCTAACCAAAAACCCTACAAAGAAAGTAGCCTTCATATCTGAAAATTCAGATGATTTCGGTAAAAATGAACTAAGTCAAGCACTTAGAGATGAACTCTTAAGCTTGGGCGTCCAAGAGAGAGTGGTGTATCATACGAGTCTCGGTAGCTTCTTGGAAATGAATAGTAAGACAGTTGACTACATTACTGAAGAGGTGATTTTGGAAACCCTCCAACCATACCTAGAGCAGACCGATGCTGACATAACAGAACAAGAACGTCCTTTCGACTTTGACTACTCCTTCAAATACGATTGGGAAATTTTAGACTCAGAGTGGTTGACCGATGTCCTAGAAAATTACTACATCTACAAGGAAGATGATGAGAATTACTACCTCAACGCTAGAGTGACAATGTATTACAAAATTGTCTTATTGCGGCGACCAGAGCGTGACGATTATGAGCTTTCCAGCACAGTCAACGATGGCGTGGCGAATACCCAGCACCACTCCATCACAAAAGAGTACGAACTACGGGTTAATAAGGAGACCCATAAAATGTCGGTGGAAAATCTGTAAGCCATTAGCACCTATAGTTCAATCACTAACGCTTAATACTCAACAGGTCATAATCCCTAGAAGCTTCAACGATACGATTCATGGCTACCAGTTCAGAAAGAATTGAGTTCCATTTCGAATGAACCCATTCTACCAAGAAATGATTTAAAGACCCTCCTCAAAGGAAGGGTTTTTTTGTTTGCTTTTTTATAGAAATATGATAAAATATAAGCACCTCTCATCCGAGCGGTATTTCAGCCCCGATTAGGAGAAGTTGTGACAACTGGTATCGTAGTGCTTGCATTCGCAAAGCGCGCAGAAGAGCCAAGTCCAGTCAATATCAAGCTTGCTCAATTTGCCGACGAGCTCGATGATTTCCTCCAGCAAATGGGGGAACCAACCGTTGTGGTTGCCCAATGGGAGACGGCATTGGCACTGCCGACACAGCCTTGGCTCGTCGTCACCCAGAAAGATGCCACGAACATGGACAGGAACGGCAAACCGTACCTTGACACTCAGGATCTCCTCAACAAGGCGTTCGAGGTATTTCATGAGTTTGGCGTCAAAGACGTCGCCGTGGTCGCTAACCGGTTCCTGCACAAACAGGCTGCCGAAGCAATCGTCAGAAAGGCAGGTTTTAATGTTGTCGGGTATGGCGGAGGCGTCATCGCTTTCGACAAAAGCCCACTCAACCTCCAGTGGTGGTGCAAGGGTCCAGTCAGGTTTGTCGCCTACCTCGGAATCCAATTTGTCGGTAAACTGACGAGGCAGAATCTGCACGGTATCGGCGAAAAGCCGCACCCGCACTAATATATACCCCGCACTACACGGTCGAGCCTCGCTCCCGTATTGGTGCGGGGTTCTTCTTTTTGAGAGAATAGTAGTAGATTAAATAACTCTTCACTGTGCAATTCCGCTCATGCTTCTATGCTATACTCTAAAGTAATAATACGTCTTCAAAACAACAAACAAAAGGGTGGCAAAATGGACGAATCACAACTGGTAACAGCGCACCAATCCAAATCACTTGGTTCGCCAGATGGCGCACTCACTCTTACCGTTGGTATTGATGAACACGTCAACCAGCTTTGGTATGAAGTCAAAAAAGAAGATCACGCCTATATCAACAAATCACTCCTTGCGCTCTACGGTCCTGACGAAAAAAACTTCACCCACACCCCTGATGCACTTCCGGTTGAATATACCTCTTTTGACGAAACCTGGGATCAGCCTTGGGGCGAGCAGCGCAGTATTCACAATAACTACAACGAACTTGCCGTAAAAGGCGAGTCATTCACTATTCGCTTCCGGCTTTTCAACGAAGGCTTTGGCTTCCGCTACGAACTTCACGGCGAGAGTGAAACCGCCATCACTCACGAAGAAACAAGTTTCAACATCAACGGCAATGCCTCTGCCTGGTGGATCCCTGCCCTTGGCCAAAATCACTACGAACACCTCTATCATAAAACGCCAATTCAAGAACTTGGTATTGCCCATACGCCTCTCACACTTGAACTTGAAAACGGTGGCTTTATGGCCATTCACGAAGCAGCCCTTTATAACTATGGCTCCATGAACCTCATTCCAGCCGAACAAGGCCTGAAAAGTAAAATTACTCCGCTTTCTACTGGTAACGCAGCTGAAATCAGCCTTCCGTTCACCACGCCGTGGCGCACAGTCATCTTCTCAGATACCGCCGTTGGGCTCACAACATCGCGTATTATGCTCAACCTCAACGAACCCTCAAAAATCGAGGACACTTCTTGGATTCAACCAGCAAAATTCATGGGCATCTGGTGGGGAATGTTCCTCCACTATTTCACATGGGGAAGTGGTGAAAAACATGGCGCTACCACTGCAAACGCTTTTCGATACATCAATGCCTGCAAAGAGTTCGGCATCCGCGGCCTCCTCATTGAAGGCTGGAATGAAGGCTGGGACGGCGACTGGACGCAAAATGGCGACAAAATGAACCTCATGCAACCCTACCCAGATTTTGATATTCACGCCATTACAAAGTATGCAAAATCACAGGGCGTTGACCTCATTGGTCACCACGAGACTGCCGGCAATATGGCGCATTACGAATGGCAGCTCCCCGAAGCTTATGACTATTACAACACTTTTGGCGTCCGCTATATTAAAACCGGCTACGTCAGCCCTCGCTCTAATGGAAAAGAATTCCACTCTTCCCAATTTGGGGTTAATCATTATCAGAAAACGGTTGAAATGGCCGCTGAACGCCGGATCATGCTCGATATCCATGAACCCGTTAAAGGCACTGGTATTGAACGAACCTGGCCAAATCTCATGACCCGCGAAGGAGTGATGGGGCAGGAGTACGAGGGGAGTGGGGCAGTGACACCAGAACACACCACCGTTCTCCCCTTTACTCGCCTGCTGGCTGGGCCACTTGATTACACGCCAGGGTTATTTAACCTTTCCGGCACAAGCCGCAAGATCAGCTCTACCCTTGCCAAGCAACTCGCCTTTTACGTCACCCTCTTTAGCCCGCTACAAATGGTTGCAGATTTGCCTGAGCACTATCGTGGACACGCGGCGTTACAGTTTATCAAAGACGTGCCCGTCAACTGGGACACAACCATTCCGCTCGATGGTGTTATTGGCGATTTCTTCGTGGTCGCTCGTAAGGACCGCGAAAGTGATGATTGGTATATTGGCGCTATTACGGATGAGAATGAGCGCACCGTAACGATTCCACTCTCCTTCTTACCTGAGTATCGCTCATACACCGCAACTATTTACCGCGACGCAGATGATGCAGATTGGCAAAGTAATCCGGAAGCCTATGTTATTGATACACAGAACGTGTCAAAAGAAACAACATTGACGCTTCGTTTAGCTCCTGGCGGAGGCTGTGCAATTCGGCTTGCTATTGACGGTGAAACACCGTTACCTTATGCAGCTTAAAAACTGTTATTGAATACCGAGCACAGATTCACGCTGTGAAATAAAACCCTTAAGCTCCTCTGAAGAACGGGGGCGATCCCATGAGGCAAGTGAGAGCACCTCGGTCATAGTTACGGGTTCAATAATCGCATCTGAAACGATTTCCATTTTTTTGTTTTTCGCTTTCTTTTTGTTTTATTGTTTAATACTCTTATATTAGCATAAGTTTGATAAAAAGTCAATATGCTTATAGTAAAACACTCCCCACACTCCCCTTTTATTTTGACACCCCTGTTTTGCTTATGGTATAAATAATGGTAGAGGTTATAAAAAATAAACATGGATACATTCTCTTCACTCGCAATTCTCGGCCTCGCCGCGTTAGTGCATGCGAGCTTCCAGCTCAGTATTGGTGTCATGACACTTATGAGTGGCCATGCAATTGGAACGAAGAAGTCACGCGCAAAGCTCTTCCGGCTCTCCGCCGCGTACATCACAGGCGCCGGAGTGATGACACTCCTTCTTTTATCACTTACTGTACTTATCAGCATCCATCTTTTTAACGGGGGCATTCCTCTCATTGCATGGACAGTCTGTGCTGGACTGACACTTGGCATAGGCATCGCCATTTGGCTTTTCTACTACCGCCGGCACAAAAAAGGCACCGAGCTCTGGATCCCACGTGCCTTCGCCCACCACCTTACAGAGCGTAGTAAGGCAACTAAGCAAAGTGTCGAAGCATTTAGCCTCGGCCTCGTAACAGTTATTGCCGAGATTATCTTTATTATACCTTCGCTCATTGTCGCGGCGCTTACCCTATTACAACTAGAGGGGTCGTGGCAGCTTGCCGGACTTGCCCTCTACACTATCATTTCTCTCCTCGGCCTCATTATCATCTGGGGGCTCACGGGTAGCGGGCATTCTATCAGTAAGATTCAAAAGTGGCGCGAAAATAACAAGAAGTTCCTTCAATTTGCAGCCGGGAGTGCACTCATTGTGCTTGGGTTCTTTATCTACGTAAATCAAGTTGTTTCTATTGCAGCAGGAGCCCTCTAGGATGGACACGCCTATTCACGTCTTAAAGCGTCAAAATAAGAAACGGATTCGCCAGGCACTTGAGCCGTTCGATAGAGAGAAGCTCCACAAGAGTATCACGGTTGCCTGCATTAGCTCAGGCGCGCCAACCGGACAAGCAGAGTCTATTGCCCGCAAAGTGACCGATGAAGTGCTTTCATGGCTCGAGAAACGTCCCGAAGTGACCAGCGCCGACCTACGAAGAATTGCGGCAGCTCGACTCAAAACCTACCACCCAGACGCAAGCTATCTGTACGAAAACCACCGATCGATACTATAAGGAGCATCCACCATGGCAAAAAAACACACATTTGATTACGACCTCATCATTATAGGAAGCGGCGCTGGCGGAAGCGCAGCGGCAACTATTGTGGCGCGCGCCGGAAAGCGTGTTGCAATTATTGAAGAAGACACTTTTGGTGGTGACTCACCAAACTGGGGTGACGTACCAACCAAGGCACTCCTCCACGCGACGCGCATCTATGACGAAGCGAAACAAGCAAGCCGCTTCGGCCTCCGCACCTCAACACTTGGCTATAACTACCCTTCTATCCGTGCATGGAAAGAGACTGCCGTAAAGCGCACTGGCGCAGCTAACAACCGCCGTTTTTATGAAAAGCACAATATTAGCGCCTTTCAGGGCAAGGCTCATTTCTTAACCCCGCATGAAATTACCGTTAATCGACGTCGTCTTTCGGCGCAATATTTCCTCGTAGCAACCGGCTCATCTTGGGTGGAGCCATCAATTCAAGGTCTCGCCGAGATAAAGCACTACACCCCGCGCACCATCCTTGAAGCACTCCGTCCACCAAAGAGTCTTTTCATTATTGGTGGTGGCCAGTACGGTGTTGAAATTGCCCACATTATGGCAACACTAGGAACAAAAGTCTATCTGGCCGAGCAAGCTGGACGCCTTCTCCCCGCTTTTGATGCCGAAGTGGGTGAACTGACCGAAAAAGTCCTGACCGAGCAAAAAGGGGCAACCGTCCTCACGCATAGTCGCGTCCTCTCTGTTGAAAAAGAAGGCTTAGGCAAGAAAATCCTCATTACTCGCGGGGGAACGGAAAAATATGTTCGCGCCGATGAAATTCTTGTTGCAGCTGGACGCACACCAAATGTTGATCTCGGGCTCGAAAACGCCTCTATTGAATATACCGCCAAAGGTATTGAGGTAAATGATCACCTCCAGACAAGCACATCGCATATTTTTGCAGCTGGAGACGTCCTTGGGCGCATGAGCAACACGCACAATGCCCTACTTGAAAGTCGAGTCGCTGCCCATAATATCCTCAATAAGAACCGTATCGCCCCAGATTACACTGCGACACCAAGTGTCGTGTCAGCGAGCCCAGAAATTGCACACGTCGGCTTCACAGAAGATGATTGCCGCCGTCGCGACCTTGCCATTAAGAAGGCGACCACTCCGCTCTCTATTATTGCTCGTAGCAATACTGCCGATTTCCGAGATGGATTCGCAAAGATTATCACTGATAAAAAAGGAGTCATTCTTGGCGGAACCATCGTTGCCCCGCATGCAGCCGAAATGATTCACGAAATTGGCCTTGCGGTAAAATACGGCCTTACCGCAGCGCAACTTGCCGAGACGCCGCATGCATTCCTCTCTTGGGGCGAAGTAGTGCGAGTGACTGCGCAGAAACTTATCTAAGCATCGACTGGACGGTCGGGCACTTCTTCGGCTGGTCGAACATCCTTCTTCAAGCGCTCGTCATGGGCAAACTCACCATGAATTTCAAAGATAAAGTATGCGCCAATCGCAAGTCCAATTGCGCCCATGAGAATACTGACGATAAAATCACCGATGCTCAACGTCAGTACCGCATTAAGTACGATGGAAAGCGCACCCACGAGAAGTGTTGCAAAAAGCAGCACCCAACCCCGCTTCACCTTTGCGCGAAGTGGCTGAATTGCCGTAACGAATAGAATACCCTGCACCACGAGAAAGACCAATGCCACGAGCGAATGGACAATCCCCCATGCAACCACTGTCGACGCCACATAGCTCGGCAGTCCAACCGCACCAAAGAGCGCCATGCTTCCAAAAAGCACCCCGAGCGTGCTAATAATAGCCAGCCCGCACGCAACCGCCCCAATAATAACAATCCACCAAATATTATTTCCGAGCCATGTTCGCCCCTCGGCTGGCAAATGCGGAACCGATTTTAACCATCCCGCTATAGTGTGTTCGAGCTTCTTGAGCAGATCCATACCCATACCTCCGTTATTACTTTTATCATACGCCCGATACCACCACTATACAAGCGGGCTACGGTTGCAATGTCCCATCCTCTCTGTTATACTACTATGGTACCGCGGGGTGGAGCAGCCCGGTTAGCTCGTGTGGCTCATAACCACAAGGTCGCAGGTTCAAATCCTGCCCCCGCTACCAAGAAAGACTTTTCAAAGACTGGAAGGTCTTTTTTGTTTGTCTATTTTTCTTCCTCCGCCGCCCGCATACTCTGACTGTACCCGCCAAACAAGAAGTTCATCCATTGCTCAACATTGCTCGCCTCGGTAGTAAGTGGTGTCGCCTCTGTAACAACTCCACGATTTGCCGCCTGTGTATCAGCTTTTTTAACAGCTTCAGTGTTCGCCGGTAAAATAAGCACGCGCTCACCCGGCATCACGAGCCCGAGTGATTCACGCGCCGCCATCTCTTTGTACTCATTCGTTTGATAATATCGCTTCTGGAGCTCAAGACTGTCTTTCTGAAGACGCGTCACCATAAGCTCCCGACGCTTATTATCTACTTCGCGTTGCAGTGTATAATTACGCTGCATTACCTGTAGAGAGCCCCATAGCCACCCTACCGCAATTAAAAACGCCACAAAAATAACTACGTTGTTAAACGTGAAATATTTGTGCCGTATTCGGTAAACGATTTTTTGTATATCGGACTGCTTCATAAGACCATATGCCTTACGCTTATTATAGCATTAAGCAAACAGAGGTCTCATCAAAACAATCCCATTGGCGACAAGGGTTAAAGGCGGTATAATAAAAAGCATTGGGGCTGTAGCTCATCGGTTAGAGCAGGCGGCTCATAACCACTTGGTAGTTGGTTCGATTCCAACCAGCCCCACCATTCTAGACACCCAGCAAGATCAGGCCATGCCTGATCTTATTGTTATAATAAAAGTATGACTACCTACGTACTAGCCGGTGGCTGCTTCTGGTGCCTTGACGCAGTATATCGTCGCCTAAAAGGTGTTGAGAAGGTGATAAGCGGATATAGCGGCGGTTCGCAAACCGACGCCCATTACTTACGTGTTGCTACTGGGGCAACAGACCATGCCGAAGCCGTTCAAATTACTTTTAACGAAGCTGTTATTTCTAAAGAAGTTATCCTTGACCTATTCTTCCTGGTGCACGACCCCACCACACTTAATCGTCAAGGGGCCGACACTGGCCCTCAGTACCGTTCTGCGATGTTCTACGCAGATGAAGCGCAGCGCCAAGACTTTACTGCCGCAATCCAGCGTGCCACTAAACACTGGGGTGATGCAATTGTTACGCAAATTACACCGCTTGACGTGTTTTACCCAGCAGAAGGCGAACATCAAGATTACTTTAATAAGAATCCAGACAGCGGCTATTGTTCGGTTGTTATTAGCCCTAAAATTTCCAAAGCACGTGCAGTATATGCACAGTGGTTCAAGTCACCCAATTAAAGACCGTTACTTACTTATGCGTCGTACGACATAGCCACTATTACCAAGCACCACTTGAGCTGGACCATTTTTAGCATAGTCTGACATACATTTTTTCAACGCCTGAGCGCGCATTTTTTCAAAATAGCTTTTACCGGCCGAGCTACTCTGACGTGGATCGGGCACTCCTAGGACCTTGCGCACCGCCCACGGGATACCAGTTGACTCAACATCACGAAGAAGCCCCTCAAGCACTCGAGCATAACTTTGCAGTTCTGGTGCGGAATGACTCCGGCCAAACGCCTCAATTAAATATTGATCGTTTTGAGCTTCGCCGTGATTCTCCTCAATCAAACGCTTCAGTGTTTTCGTACGCTCATAGTCTCTAAAGAAGCTATAGCTCAATGCCTTTTGGTGGGATTTGCTCATTGCCTCAAAATCCGAGCGGTCCATAGTGCTCACCTGATACTGTTCAATCATCCGGCGCGTTTGCTCGTGCCACGGCTCATAAGCGTCAAGGGCTGTAGCAAATGGGTACACCTCGCGGCTACCGTACTCGCTGTAAGCATCGTTTCGGTCATCCCTCTCCCGCTGCGCCTCAAGCTTGCGCTGCGCGTCGGCAACAGTAAGGTGTGCGGGCTTTGGCCCTACCTCGACCTCAGCAAATCGCAGCATCGCCACTCCGCCCAAATCAAGAAGATGGCGCGTCCGCTCTTGGCTTTGCTCAACAATTTCAGTAGCCTGCTCAATGACCTTTAGTTGTCCCGTATCAAACTCGCCTGTTTGCTCATCCCAATCATCAAAAAGAGTTGGGGCTTCAAGCCCTACTTGAGCGCCGTGGCTTTGAGGTGAGATACGGCTGTTTTCCATGACTGCATTATAGCATAAGCTTGTAAAAAAGTCAATCGCTCTACCTCGGTTGGAATTACAGGCTACCCTACTTATCCACCATATATAGCGTATTTTACTACGTTTTCACACCATATAGCCCTAGCCCTAGCCGAGCGGGAGGCGTACAATGAAACACAGATTCGCACTCTCACTGGAGGGTTGAGTACGCCTATAGGGGGTAGTATTCCTTGTTCATGAGTGCCTGAATCGCTCTTGGACATGATGCTATTTCCCTTCTGATTCGCCAGTCGCGCTTGTGACTGACACTTTTGAAAGGAATAAGAAAATGAATGTTACGCTGTACAAGAAGCTCGTCTGCTGGCAGTGCACCCGCACTGGGGAGCTGTTCGACAAGCACGAGATTGCACATGCCATCATCCCGGACATTTCGGCCGATGAGCACAGCGCTGATCTCGCTCGCGTCAAGGAGCTCGGCTACCTGCAGGCACCTGTCGTCACCGTGGAAATCGACGATGACCTGAAGCGGCAGATCCCTGCCGACGAGGTTGTCTTCGAGACTATCACGAAGAACGAGCTCGCCCGCAAGATGATTACCGGCCTGCGAACCGAAGGCTTTGCTCACTGGAGCGGCCTTAACCCCGACAACATTGAGGCGCTTGCTGCAATCAAGTCGCTCGTGCCGCAGCTGGCATGACCCAACCCATGCATCAACCAAGAGCACTTATAGCCCCGCCAGAGGTACTTCTGGCGGGGCTTGCTCTCATTTAGCGCAACGGGGGAAATGATACAAATAAAAACACCCCCGGGGAATGGGAGTGTTTTCGGCACCTGTTTGTTTGAACTTAGTATAAGCTCAAAGCGCTTATGGTGCAAGTCTATTTTGGGTCGAATTTTCGACCCATTCTAAGGCTCTAGGAGACTACTTCTTCTTTGAAACAGTAAGGAAGCCGTTACGTGGGTTTTCCTTAACGATACGGTCTGCTGGAAGGTCTACTGGAGTACCCTTGTCGTTCTTCTCTACCTTTGCGAAGAAGAAGATTGTTTGTGGCTTTCCGCCGCGAAGTGTTACTTCGGTGCTGTGCAAGTAGTAAGTGATACCTTTGGAATTTGTGTGACTATACGCCATGTGAGTATATACCTCCTATTAATGATATACGGTGTTAGCGTACCGCCTCAAAGGGGGTGCTGTCAACATTAAACACGCTTATAGTGTCTATTTAGTAAAAGTTTTAGAATTCCGTATGCAAGAATTCTAATCACAATAAGGAGAAGAATCACCCCAACGACAAGCACGCTCCAGCCGGCGAAATCTGGACTCCAGACCGGTGAACTGAAGGAATGGATGTACGCCTCTTGCCGGGGCTTACTCGTATCTGCGCCGGGGTTCTGAGCAGCGGGATATTTGTTCAATTCATTAGTGGTACATTGGATATATGCCGGTGACCAAGAGGAGAATTTTGGCGCACAAACTTCTTGTGCTTTTTTGTGGATATTGCCATTAGGGTTGGAGTCTCCATAGTACTTCTCTTGCCACACCTGAACATC
The DNA here is from genome assembly GCA_025349965.1 of Candidatus Saccharibacteria bacterium TM7i. Taxonomy (GTDB): domain Bacteria; phylum Patescibacteriota; class Saccharimonadia; order Saccharimonadales; family Saccharimonadaceae; genus Microsaccharimonas. The sequence goes on along the minus strand of CP075337.1, from coordinate 100,602 downwards.
GCGATTATACCCCGCCTCGAGATATACACCTTTTCCCAAATCTGTATTCATATGGCTACTAACATAGTGTTGTAAGTCATACAACCTTTGAAGGGTTATGTCGGCATTCCCCGCCTTATCAGCGGCCAGTACCGCCTCTCGTCGCTGCACCATACCGATACTATTAAGACGTAAAAACGTAGCCGCGACAAACCCAAAAATAATCAAAAGAATAACAAGCTGCCATGTGCGTACTCGCTGCAGCCCTTCTATACCCTTTTGTATTTTTCCTCTATTTTCCACACTTTTGCACGCAGTACTCTCGCGCCCCCACCTTGCTATAACTGCTTTTATTGTACCATCTTTACTGCTATTTCTTATAGAGCGGGAAGCGCGCGGTCAAGAAAAGAAGCATCACAGCAGCTGTCATGAAAAAGAAAACATGGAACCCTGCGGCACCTTGAGGTATCGCCAACGCAATCACACCAAGTGCCAGCGAGGACAGGGCTGCGCCGAAGTTGCTCGTAGCATCTGTTAAGCCGAGGTACGTAGAGCGCGCACCTGATATATCAGCACTGTCAAAGCTTGCCCTCGTATACGGCAACATGTACGCCGTATTTGTCGCCTCTTTTACCGCATTAAGTCCCGCAACCGCAATCGTTGTTGTGATAAAGGGCCTCATCGCGTGCACGAACACACTTGCAAGCACGCCAGTCTTGTACAAAAGCCAGCCCTTCCTTCTATCAATAAGGCGACCGTAGATGTAAGAGAAGATAAGCGAAACCACAAAAACAACCGAGAGGAGCGCACCGGTAACGGCATAGACCTCGTTGCCATGACCCATCCCTATAACAATAATCGCAACATACAGCGACCACACAACCCCCGAAGCAAAGCCGTCAAACCCGGTGGCAATATGGGCGCCAAACTGCCCAAAGAAGAGCCGCCACGGAAAGCCGCGGAACTTCAGCACACGACGAGTCTGGACTTGCTCGCCCGTTCTAAATAGCGGTGCAGCAGCAAAGAGAAAAAGGAGTGCCGAAATACCAATGACTACTTGCGGACCCCAGAGAAGTGTCAGAAAACCGCCGAGCATCGGCGTAAGCCCTGCTGCCACTTTTTCAACAATATTCATTACAGCAATCTCTTTACCAGCATGTTCAAGGCTTTTCACTTTTGAAAAGTTCACCGAATGAGAAATAGTGTACAGCACAGTACTGACAGCCTGAAACGTTAAGGCCGGAATAATCAGCCAGTCACCGTGTATTGGGATGAGTGCAAAAAGAATCATCGCAGGGATATAAAGAAGATTGGAGACGAAGGTTGAATGCTTCGGACCAATCCATGCAACAAGCGTTGCGAGCGGCAAGGCGATAAGCATCTTGAAGCCATAAAGCGCCGCCCAGATAAACGCGATGAGCGACACCGAAAATCCATTCTGGTACAGATAAATCACGATAAATGCGCTCATCATATTGAGCGCCATAACCCTTAGCATGCGGGACATGTAGATCTCTGCAACTTCACTCATGGTTGCATAACGCCAGAAGCGACGTCGCAAAAGAAGAGCATGAAAGAATTTCTTTATCATTTTTATATTTCCACCTGTGTTATATCTATTACACCACACCCCTGTTTTATTCGCAACTTTAGCCTCTCTTGCGCTATACTGTAAGGTATATGAATATTTATTTCTCAGGTATTGGCGGAGTTGGGATTGGACCGCTTGCTGAAATCGCTCATGACGCCGGACATACCGTTACCGGATCTGATGCTGCCGAAGGGCGCGTTACGGCACAGCTCGTAGAAAAAGGTATTACCGTCTCTATCGGGCAAGACGGCAGCTTTCTAGAGGCTCGCCATCAAGAACAGCCACTCGATTGGTTCGTGTATACGTCCGCTCTTCCAGACACCCACCCTGAACTCGTAAAGGCGCGTGAACTTGGGATTCGCACCGGCAAGCGTGACGAGTTTCTTGCGGAGTTTATTAAGGCGCATTCGCTTAAAATGATTGCAATCGCAGGTACGCACGGGAAGACAAGTACCACCGGTATGGCAGTGTGGGCCTTTAAACAACTTGGCATACCGGTAAGTTATTCCGTCGGCACAACACTTACTTTCGGGCCGAGTGGTGCATATGAACCAGGAAGTGAATATTTCATTTACGAATGTGATGAATTTGATCGCAATTTCCTTCATTTCAATCCTGAGGTATCACTCATCACGTCAATTGACTACGACCATCCAGACACCTATCCCACCGAAGAAAACTACAAGCAAGCATTTTTACAGTACATCCAACAATCAGCTCACACTTATATGTGGGAGTCAGACCGAGCGTACATCGGGGCGATTGCCTCCAATGCCGTTGAAATATTACAGGCCGATAGTGTCCTACCGCTTGAGGCGCTCCATCTTCCGGGCGCACACACGCGACGTAACGCTACACTTGTACATACCCTTCTTACTCGACTTAAAATTTGTGATGAAGCGACCGTGCTCTCAGTGCTAAATACGTTTCCAGGCACCGACCGGCGCTTTGAGCTCATCGCACCACTCCTTTATAGTGACTACGGACATCACCCCAAAGAAATTGCAGCTACGTTACAACTTGCAAGAGAAATTTCAGAGCACGTTACGCTCGTCTACCAGCCACACCAAAACGTTCGGCAACACGAAGTACGCGAAAAATACACCGATGAAGTATTCCAAGGCGCCGATGAAATTTACTGGCTTCCTACATACCTCACTCGAGAGAATACCACACAAGAGATACTCTCACCGGAAACTCTGACTAACCGCCTTCACAGAGATGGGTCTCTCCACTTCGGTGACTTGAACGATGGGCTTGAAAGCGCAATTACGACGGCACGCGAAAATGGCAGCCTCGTGCTCTGTATGGGCGCAGGAACAATTGACGCTTGGGTGCGCGCCTACGCCGCGAAAGCACCTACCCTCTAATTATCAGAGGAAGAAGATCCGAAGACCAGTACTTCTGGGTTGAGCGGATCGCCCGAGAAGGCATCAACAGCCTTAGCCTTCCCTGCTTGGGTTTTGTATAATTTAATAAATTCTTGGATTGTTTTATCCGTCACCGGACCAATGCTTGAATACTGATCTATTTCGCTATTGCGCTCTACCTTATCACTTACGGCACGGTAGCCTGGGCGACTAAGATCAAGCTGAGCGGCCCCGGAGTTGGTATACAAAATAACACTTACGATAGTCAGTACAAGTGCGATTGAAACAGAGAGCACAAGAAGGAGCGTCAGACGATGGCGTTCCCAGAACGCCGGTGGCTCTACTCGTGGCGGTAGTAGTGGTGAGGTATCTTCTGTCGTAGCCATTAATTTGCCAGCCTCTTATAGTTAAGCAGGAAGTCACCGACAGCGTCACCGTAGTCATTAATAATCCTGTGGAGCTTTTGAACATCATCATGAACAGTACTGCGCAGGTCACGCGCATCAAGAATCGCCTGATAGAATCGTGCTGGTTCTTGGCCGCAGTCTATCCGCAACGCCTCAGAAGTTTTTTGCTCGTAGAGAATGTAGTCATTGCGGAAGGCAACGAGCGCGCTTTGATACTGAAGTGTATGAGTTGTCATAGCTTTATTATCGAGACCACTTGTACTAAGGCGTGTATTGAATGGAGTCATAAGCTTACTCGTCATAGACTCGTATACTTGCCCGCGGTTAACCCGAAGAAGCGCGTCACTTGCATGAAGTTGGCTCAGCGAACCTTTAATCTGTGTGCATTCAGACCGAATGTGTTGACGCTGCTCACTCGAGAGTTCAGGAGAAGCTGCATGTACGCTCGAAGTTCCAAGAACCACAAACAATGCCAACGCGACAAAGCTAAAGGCGATAGTTCCAATACTGCGATAATACCGATGCATATATCTAGTATACCTGTTTGCTGATTTACCGAGCAAGGTAAATGGTGTCTTTTTCAATGTAAACAAGGCCATCTTTTTTCAGTCCGTCGAATGCAAGCACAAAGCGAGGATCCCCCAGAAAGAGCATCTCTAGTTGCGGGATACTCAAGGCATGGTTCTCGGCCCTTGTTAATTCTTTCAAGATACTACCGCGTACTTCACGGACACTCCCCTTTAGGGGCGTCTGCTTCTTGTAGTGACGGCTCTTGTTATTTGCCCCGACCCCACTTCGCTTAAGATGGCTTCCATAGTCCATGATTGCCCAGTACCACTCGCGTGGATGTTCGGCATCAAGCGTTGCCACTATATACTCTTTTAGTGTTGTGTCCGTTACATCATTATCATGTTGGAAAAAATGATAAAAGTACACTGTGCGCACATTCGTTTCAATGAAGATCGACGGATGATTAAAGCTATACGCTAAAATTGCCCCGGCGGTATTCACCCCCACTCCTGGAAGGGAAATGAGTTCTTTTTCAGTCTCAGGAAACACACCATTAAACTCGGTGGTTATTTTCTTAGCAGCTTCATGAAGGAACTTCGCCCTACGGTTATAGCCCAGACCGCTCCACAGCTCGAGCACTTTAGAAAGTGGCGCCTCTGCAAGTTCCGAAATTGACGGAAATGTCGCAATAAATGCCTCAAACTTTGGGACAACCCTGTCTACTTGTGTTTGCTGAAGCATAATCTCGCTTACCAAGACAAAATAAGGATTCGTGTTTTCTCGCCAGGGCATCGGTCGATACAGTTCACGCCCCTGCCGCCAAACCTCTTCCTGAAAATCAGTAACTTCCTGTTGCGTTAGCACGTCCGGCAACGGTTACGGTCCTAAGCGGTTAATGTCGCGCGGGAAGAGTGACGCTTCTTTAACATTCTTCAAGCCAACAATCTTCTGCGTAAGGCGCTCGAGGCCCATACCAAACCCACCGTGTGGTGGAAGTCCGTAACGGAATGCCTGAAGATAATATTTAAAGCCTTCAGCCTCTGGGTCGCCCCCAGCGATAGTTTTAAGTTGCTCAAGCAGTACGTCGTAACGATTTTCACGCATACTGATGGTTGCAATTTCTACGCCACGGAAAATAAGGTCGGCCCGCTCTGCAAACTGTGGGTTCTCCGCCGACTTGCGGTGATAGAATTTCATTTCTTCAACTGGCCAATCAACAACAAATACCGCCTCGCTACCAAACTTCTTCTTGGTATATTCGGTCACCCAACGCTCTTCATCGGGACGGAGGTCTTTCTCGCCGCGAGTATCTTCACCCGTTGCCTTAGTGTAGAGCTCGTGAATTTCTTCAAGCGACAAACGCGGAAGTGTTTCAGAAAGTTTTACGGGTGTTGCGTTCCACTTTTTAAGTGCCGTTTCGTGATTCTCCCAAACAGTAGCTGTAACCGAGTGGATAAAGCGATCAACGAAATCAAGGAGTTCGTCAAAGGTGACAAAGCCCATCTCCGCATCAATGTGCATAAATTCAGTCATATGGCGAGTGGTCGCAGAAAGCTCTGCGCGATAGGTTGGGTTAATCTCATAAGCACGCTCAAATACACCAACCATAATCTGCTTATAGAATTGGGCACTCTGTGCCAAGGTCGCCTCTTTACCAAAGTAATCAAGCTTGAATACTTCCGCACCCCCTTCGGTAGCCGCAGGAAGAAGCTTTGGTGAGTTAAATTCGGTGAAGTCATTTTCCTTAAAGAAGGTACGAGCTGCATCTTTTACCTCAGCCTGCACCTTGAAGATAGCCGCCTCCTGAAGGTTACGGAGGCCAATAACACGGTGCTCAAAAAGCGTATCGAGATTTTCAGACTTGTGATCAAGCGGCTTATCAATCTCAATTGGAGATTCATCCGTTACTGGTACGATTACTTCAACTTGCACATCGTGAAGCTCGGCACCACCCGGCGCACGCTCGTCAGCAACGACAAGACCGGTCAACGCAAACACTGTTCCAATCTGCATGCCACGAAGTTTTTCTACTTGATCTTTATCTTCGATAAGGCTCTGTGCAAGACCGCGGCGGTCACGCAGGGTGATAAAGTTAAGCCCACCAAGGAGGCGCTTTTTATGTAGCCAACCTTCAATAGTAATTGTTTCGCCCACATGTGCGGCGATTGAATCCGTAAGTACTCGTGTCATATTACTTTGTATTTTAACACTTTTTCTGATGTTTTACCAGAGGTGGGCGCTAAAGATACGTCCCATTAGGGCTATTGTTGTTAGACCTGCCCTTTTCATCCGCTACAACACGCATATCATCGTGCACGTCATCTTCGTCTACAATCTTCTTGCCAATGAGCGTCTCAATAACATCCTCAAGCGTGACAAGACCAACGGTTTCGCGCTGGCTGTTTACGACCACAAAAAGGTGTTGGCGTTTTTTAATAAAGCCGGTAAGTGCTTTCTGGAGTGAATCGTCTTCGTGAATATAAACGATTTGCGGATCCATTAATTTTTCGGCAGACTCGGAGGTTCGCACATCAAGTGATAAAAGCGAACGCAGATGAAGCACGCCCACAACGTGATCAATATCACCATCAATCACCGGAAGTCGACTATGCCCAAGACTGTGCAACTCGTCAAGCACAAGCGGACCGATAAACTCATCCTTCTTCACTGTCTGCACTACACCGCGCGGCGTCATGACTTCTTTTATTTTCTTATCGCGAAATGACAAGCTATTAGCCAAAAGAAGTTGTTCATCGTCAGTCAAAATACCTGTCGAGGCGGCAATGCTCTCGCTCAACTCCTCGCGTGACGCAAATACTCGCTCCGATCCAAATGTATCAGCAATGCGTCCATGGAAAAAGCGCCATAGCCACGGCACTTTCTCGGCAGCAGTCAAAAGATACGGCTCGACTTTTACGTAAAGTTTTGTACTGAGCGTTGAAGCGACTTTCATACGCGTGCAAACAGGATATAGCGCAGCAGCCAGAAGTGATAGGAAGAAACCTCCAACCCAACCAAACCAAAGCGTCGACAATACCACGAAGAGAATAAGAAATATCCAAGTGCCGAGACGAGCCATAACAATAAGACTTGTTAGCGACTCTTGACGTCGCAGACGAAGCTTGTACGCCTGTGAGCGTTTAGCGCGCCGAGCAAGCTCCTTGGCGCTTAGGTCATCTTGTCGGAGAGAGACCGATCCAAAGAATACTGCAAGGATAAACACGAGAAAAAGTAAAACCATAAACATATCCCCATTGTACCCTACAATGAACCTGCTCTGTTACAATAAGTAGTGGATTTAAAACGGTTAATTACTATATATGGTATAGTAATGGAAACGATTATTGGAGGGATTTTAATGACAAAAATTGGTTGGATTATCTTTATTACCGCTGTTGTGGTTGGACTTGGAAGCTTGATTGCATGGGCGCGCATCTCAAATCCGCCTCTAGACGTGTCGGGAATTGATGCAAATGTTGCAATCAGTGCGTCAGAGAAAAATGGCAACATTGCCGACCACGTGACGGGCAAGGTTGATAGCAAAGTGGTGCTTATTGAGTACGGAGATTACCAATGCCCTGGCTGTGGAAGCGCTGCGCCATATGTTCAGCAACTCATGGAAGAATATAACGACAAAATTGCTTTTATTTTCCGCAATTTCCCACTCACTTCAATTCACCCAAATGCTAAAGCTGCAGCCGCTACCGCTGAGGCTGCTGGCCTACAGGGAAAGTATTGGGAAATGAATCACCACCTCTACCAAGCGCAGAGCGAGTGGAGCTCGGCAAGTGTTAAAGACCGAACAAATACGTTTAATGGGTATGCATCATCGCTTGGACTTGACCTTAAGAAGTTCGAACAAGACATTGCAAGCGCCGAAGTTGCAAAGAAAATTAACTTCGACCAAGCTATTGGCAAGCGTGAAAGTGTCAGCGCAACTCCTACCTTCGTGCTAAACGGCAAGAAGGTATCAGAAGAGACTGCCGATGGTATCACGAAAGGCAACCTTGATGCTATCAAGAAGGAGATCGACGCGCTCCTAAAGTAAGGTTCGCAGACAATAGAAAAACACCCCGGTGCCTTGGGGTGTTTTTAATTTTCTTTTTAGATTATTGCGCGGCGTTTCATCTATAGTATTGAAAGATGGTAGCCTCTAGCAAACTAGTGCGCAATGAAGACTTGCCATTCGGCAGGCACCACATCCACTGCTATCTTTTTGCGTCGTGATGACACAAATTCGATGGCTATTGGCATGTGATTGTTCACTCCTTGTACTATGTACAGCCCCGAACACTCCGACCTTTAAATTATTAGTTTTGGCACGGGACACATCATCTATAATAGCAATTCACATTGCATGCGTCAAGAATTGCGTTTATTAAACGCCCTTTTCCTTATAATACAGAAGCTCATTACCCCTTGCAATAACCATAAACAAGAAATACGTAGTAATTTTAACTACATACACTATTTTGGTTATTTTGCGTAGTATTTTGCAATAAATTCGGCCTTGAAAGCGTCATACGTATCACTTTCAATTGCTTGCCGAATCTTCTCAACAAGGCGAATTGTAAACCATTCATTGTGGTACGAAGCAAGCGTTGCGGCAAGCATTTCTTTTGCCTTAAAGAGATGATGGAGATAGGCACGGCTGTAATTCTGACAGACATAGCATTCACATCCCTCTTCAAGTGGGATGAAACCCTCTTTATGTTCGGCACGACGAACACTATAGCGCCCTCCATGCGTATAAATAGCACCGTTACGGGCTTCGCGGGTTGGCGCTACGCAGTCAAAGGTATCAACCCCCTGCTCTACGGCTGCAAAAATGTCACTTGGCTCACTAATACCGAGGAGATGTTTTGGCTTGTTTGCAGGAAGTTCTTCATTCACCCAGCGAACGATTTGTCCGAGCTGACTCTTTTCAATTGCACCGCCAATACCAAAGCCATCAAAATCCATCGCGCCAATATCCTGAGCGGCCTTGCGGCGAAGATCTTCATAATTCGCGCCTTGAATCACGCCAAAAAGCGCTTGGTAGTTTTCGGTGGTCTCGCGAAGTCGTTTCCATTCATCAAGTGAACGAATTGCCCAGCGCCGGGTGCGCTCCAACGCCTCAACCTGATAGTCGTAGGGGTCTATGAGCGAGGTAAGTTCATCAAAGGCGAAACAAATATCCGCGCCAATACCATTCTGAATATTCATAGATACTTCTGGAGTGAATTTATGGAGCGAACCATCACGGTGAGACTTGAATGTTACCCCGTCTTCATCAACAAAAGCGTGGCGCGCGCTCTTCTTGGTATTTTCCGTCGCAACAGCAGCTGTCATCTCGATTGTCTTTTTGTAGCCGCTCCCTAGAGAAAGCACCTGAAAGCCGCCAGAGTCAGTCACAACAGGCTTATTCCAGTTCATGAAACGGTGAATACCTCCCGCTTTGCGAATAAGTTCGTGCCCCGGCTGAATATAGAGATGGTACGCATTTGAAAGAAGCGCCTGCGCCTCAACGCCGTGCATCATATCAACCGTCAACGCCTTCATGGCCGCCTGCGTGCCAACTGGGATAAAGGCCGGTGTCTTAATTTCGCCATGGGGAGTCTTAATCACACCCGTGCGCATAAATCGAGCGTCACCGGGTGCGTGTGTAATAGTAAAAGAAAAAGATTGCATTATTTAAGTGTACCTCAAGAAGGCCTGTGGGTCACCCCTAGCGACCAAACCGTTTCTTGGGTACAAGACTAGCTTTTCCGCGAGAGCGTTTTGGAGTCCGACGCCCGCCACCCTTACGCTTTTTGCGTACGACGAGGATACCCGTTAAAATACCGCCGCCGATAAGCAGAACAGGCACAGCCAGTACGACTAGCACTAGCCACAGCGGCGCCACTAAAAATGATTTCTCTATTGTGACGGTAGTATTTTTTTCTCCGTACGTGAAAGTCGCCACGGCAGTGTAATAGCCGATCTTGCCCATATCTTTAAGGGGCACATCCCAACGTCGGGCACTATCTGGCAAAATCATATCGTGTGGAGTGTTGGCATTGAAATTTGTCTCATATACAACATCGTTGCCGCGTCGGACTTGCACTACACCAAGCGGCGCGGTCTGGATATTTCCTTTATTTTCAAAGCGAGCCAGCACCTGAAGATCGCTTGGATCTTGGAAGTAAAATCCTGCAGCACCCGCTTTTTGTACTTCAAAGGTAGTCACAGTGAGATCTTCTACGATTGCACCTGGAACTTTTAAGAGGATAAGCGACGCAACACTCGGACTAAGATTGACTTGCCCACCCTCATCCGGATCTGAAGGCATGAAGCGAACAGCACCAAAATACCCACCCGCCTGCGCCGTTACTGGTACTGTAATGACTACATTAATCGTTTTTGAGCCCTTTGGGGGAATTGTCACCGAAGAAAGAGGTGACATAAACCGCTTCAGGCTATGCGTTGGTGCATACTGGTCTTGATTAAGAATGAGTGCTGGCGTACCACGCTCATCCCCAGCAATAAAGTCATTCGCTACTGGCGTAACCTTGACGGGGGCATCCGCCAAATTTGTCACTGTCGCTTGCACTACCTTCTTGCCACCTGCAGGTACCTCTATATCAGTGCGGACGGGTGACACTTTGAGCGTATTGGCAGTCTTGGAATCGGCAGCGGACACAACGGGCACGGCTAGGAAAGCAAAAAGAGCTGCTACAATGGCCGCTCTCACAAATTGCCGCATGCCGCTCTTCACTAAAACTTCCCTGCCGCAATAAGGCTAATATCCGCCGAATAGAGCCCGGCTGGCGTATTATTCGCAACGCTCGCCCCAAAAGTGAGGGCGACATTTTTATTATTCGCTGGGGCGTTATTTGTATCAAGAAACGGATCACCGAAGGTGCTGGTAACTCCGCTAGCATTGCCGTTAATAAAATTCAAAGAAAAACGTGACGCACCATACATAGAACCACCCGCTGCACGAAGCATACCATTTGGATTTGCACCTGTGTCGGCCGCTGATGCAACCTTCACGCCAAATTTCGGCTGGCCTTCAGTGATATCTTGATCAAGAGCGGGCGCTATGTCACAGGCGGTTAAGTCACCGGCACGCAAAAGGCCGCCGCAATTTAGAGCACTGCTCTTTAGGTTTATCGTGACCCCATTAGCAGCATTTGTTGAAACCTGAGCGTAAATAATACCCTCGCTTACTTTTGACGGTGTCAATGCAATTACATCACCTATTTGCTCACCAAGCTTAAGTACTGGACGCTGTACGCCACTACAGTTGGCACCAATTTGCACACCTGATACGCAGAATGTAACACTCTCCATCACAGAGCCGCTGACTGCAATTGTATCTGTAATAGAAAACGCCACCGTGCCGCCATCTACGCTCCCCGTCCCCAACGAGTCAGATGTATAGGTTTGCGCGTTTGTGGGTGTGTCGTAGGTAACGATACGCGCATACACGAGTCCGGACGCAGAGGGGTTGGTAATTCCGTCAATAGTAAAGGTGGCTTTTGCCGAAGCGGCGATATCGGCAGTTACCGCAAGCGTATTAGCATCCATAGCAACCTTGGTATAGCCTGGAGTACTGATTGTTGAAGAGGCAACCGTCATGCCAGCCGGCGCAACACACGCCGTACCCGCAAGTGGTGTGGTACAGAAGTCGATTACAAAGGCTCCGGCTAGTGAGTTTACTGTAAAGTCAAAGGAGTACGTCACGCCTGTTGCCGCGGCTGAAGCGCTGGACAGCTGAACGGATCGCTCTGGGAGTTGTTCAGCCGAAACAAGCGCGGCTGCGCCTAAAACGCCCGCAATCACAATACCCAAAAAACCAAATAGCAACGCTACCCGTTTTGTGTGGATTGTGAACAATACAGTCCTCACCTACAACAACTCCACATACTGTATATTAGTGTACCATAACACCCCTTATGCTTGAGGTATTATGACGAGAAAATAACTGCTATTTTTGAACGTAATTATCGCGCTCTTTGAGCATCTTCTTGCGTATAGATATAACCTGGCTACGACGCCCAAGCCAGAAGGCTGGAACAAGCAATGCCAATGCAATTGCCGCCGGAACCCACAAGATAGTCGTTCGATCAACCGCTACTTTCTTCTCGGTTGGCTCGGGCTCTACTTTACCGCTCGACACCGCGATTACCTGCAAAAATGCAGTGACGTTATTTGTATCGGTTGCAGTAACGTTTACGGTGTAGATGCCTGCTTTTTTATACGCATGCGCCAATGACACAAGCCCGGCGAGTGACTGGCTCTTAAGCTCTGCCTTAGAGCCATCGCCCCAATCAATACTAAATGCATACGGACCAGTACCGCCTGAAAGCTGCATCGGCCATGTAAGTTGCGTGCCGGTTGGCGTTGAACGACGCCCATAATTACTTGTAAGCGTTAAAAGCTGACCAAAGGCGGTAAAACGGGTATCGGTATATGTAACGGTGGCGATATTCGAAACAGGCCCGGCCTGATCAAGTTCATCATACACAACCGCGCTTAACTCATTTGTACCCGCAAAAAGCCCTACCTGAATAGAAAAGCTTCCGTTAGTACAGAGCACAGAGCCAACCATTACATTATTATTGTAGATCTGTACCAACAAATCATTCGGACAGGTTCCACTTACCGTAATTGGCGAACTTGAAAACGACGCACCAGAACCCGGGACGGCAATGCTCGCACCAACCTTAGGCGGCTCTTTTACCTTCGTTGCCTCTACACCAAAAGAACCCGGTTTTGGATCAGGCGTAGGAAGCGGCGTCAAAGCATGTGCACTTGATGTAATAAATACAGCAGATGTTACCATAGCCAATGTCATTGCTGCCAAAAATAGCAAGAATGACCCCTTTTTATCAAGGGTCATTCTGTGCATATTTTTTGGTAGTCGGACTGCCATGTGCTTTTCCTACCGGAGTACTCTTTCTAGCGACGAAGTGCTGATTTCTTACCCTTAACGCTGCGCTTTTTGTTCTTTGTCTTTGAGACAATGCGCCAGATTGCGAAAGCAATTGCGAGGATGAGGATACCGAGGAGGATGAGGAACCAGAGAGGGGCGTAGATGAACCAAGTGGTGCCTGTAATTTCCTTTGTAGGGTTGCCGTTTTGCCCATAATAAGCGTCGATAGAGGCTGTATAGAGGCCAGGCCATAGACCAGGATCAGTACACACCTTAGCGTTCGAGCGTTCAGTCCCGCTCAACTCAAGGTGCTCATCTTTTATTGCAATACATGAAACAAATGTTCGTGTCTGACCGCGCAGAGCAAGTGAGCTTTGTGGATTTATATCATTAATTTTTATCTCTTGTCCAAACATGTGTCGCAGTGTAATTGTACCTGTCGGGCTTTCTGCGACATTACCTTCATTCTTAAGTGTATAGGCGATATTTTGCGGCTTATCAATCGCAAAATTGAGATACTTAGCTGCACGGTCACCAGCCTTTGCACGATACGCACCAAATTTCTCAAGCTGGAGATCTTGCTTTACCGTTCCTGGAACCGTAACAAACGCAAGAGTCACACCTGACGCACTAAGTCCCACGTTTCCGCCCTCCGGTGTGCCAGAGGAGTACACAATTGCACTGTAGTAACTGCCGGCGCCCTGACCCTTTGGTACAGTATACGATACATCAACAGTCTTACTTTCTCGCGGCTTAATCGAGAGTGTTTTCGCAGAAAGCTTAACAAACGGTTTGATAGACCATGCAGTCTGCGGTGCGTCTTCGGCAAGCATAAGGTCCGGAGTACCACCATCATCTTTAAACGAAAAATCAACAATGTTAAGATTCAAGCTAAGTGTACGTTCGCTATCCATATTACGAATATTGAGTGTGTCTCGAACTGTCTTGCCTGCCTCGACCGTATAATTCTTTCTAGGTGTAATGCTCAATGCGGCTGAAGATTGAGCGCTGGCAATGCCAGATGAGCCAAGTGCAACAGAAGCGGAAATTATGAATGCGGTAAAAATGCTCGCAAAACGTTTCATATTAATGTAAATCCCTCACAAAATTTTGATTATAAGTATAAGCAGATTATATCACTAAAAGCGACCGCTCGCTATATAAGTGACTGTTGTGCTATATACACCAGCACGTAGATTCGGTGATGCATTAATCATATAGCTGACTGTAAACTTCTTCATAAGACTTACATTGGGAGAATATGCTACGACATCCCCAGGTACATACTTAAACTTATCTGACTGATCATACCCCTCTGACACCACAGCGTTAGCCCATTCACCCTCAGGATTCTGGCCTATTACAGGCGTTTGATTCTCTACGAGGTTAATACCGAACTGGTTACTACCAGGAATACTTGCAGTAGGAGTTGAGAGCGAGTTTATCGTGTTAACACCAGCACTTAGCGGTGTACCATGAATAGTAATAGCAAACCCCCTAGATGCATTTGTTCCAACCGCCATCTGAGACTGAGTAGATAGTGTTGCACTCGAACTAAGCTGACCTAGCTCTTTATAATGTGTGTCGCTTGTTTGTTCGCAACCACTCTCAACCTCCTCTGCGAGGCAGAATATTAACATAGGTGGAACCTGCGTCTCAAGCATAATCCCTGTCGTAACTTGACCCTTGATGGATCCAAAATCTACCTGAGGCCCGGTTGCGTCAAGACTCCCGTGACTCTTCAATCTGATCGAAAAGGACTGTGTTATATCTATTGGGTTTTTAATATTATCAAACACATATGCAGACTCGTTGTCTATCGGGATCTTTGCAGGATCCCTTGAAATGACCAGCCTATTGGGCGAGCTTGATTTAATCGTAAAGCCGGTCTCACCCGTTTGGGAGGAGAGTGTGGCCTGTGAAACATCGAGACCCTGAGGTGGTACGCAGGCATGGTATGGAATCGGATCCAGACAGTATAGCAAATCAAGCGACCCTACAGGCAAAGCGCTCATGTACCGAAATGACACCTTGTGGTATGTTGTAGCGCCCGGCTCTGGATTATTTATATATAGGCTTCGCTGTTGAAAGCGCATAGCAGCAGCACCAGCAGGCGGCACCAGCATCATTAAAGAAAGGACGAGAGCAAGAATAGCCTCTGGTGCAGTATGTCTCCAGTGAGAAGCGCGAGTGTGCGTTCTGTATACCCTATGCCTCATATCAGTACTATTGTAAAACGTTTATGGTGAATTGTATACCATACTTGGGGTGGCGAGAAAGCTACGGTCGCCTTTGTTATTTCAGCCTAGTTAAATCTACCCAGGACCACTTTCATACCCCCCAAAGCCCCGACACCCGGGATAAGACCGCTAGCCACAGAATTATACACTATAGACTTTCCGTCAGAAGAGATCGAAAGAGACTTAGTTACGGTCGTGGTTGTCGTCCCCAAGCCTTTCTCTATACCTGCCGAGTCAACAGGAAGTGCCTCCGTCGTACCACTCTCCGTGTCACGCACATAGACTTCAAGACTATATGGCGAAGCGGGAGATATTAAATTAGCATCATTAGCAAAAAAGACCACCCTTCCATTATCACTGACTGTTCTTCTGCTGCCGTAGCCATACACATTCTTCGTCCCCACAACACCTGCGCTTGACTTATCGACCAGCTCATATACACCCGTCATCCTATCTAACAAAAAGAGATGGATTTCCACACCAGACACTGTGTCCGCGGTAAGATTAGTAGATTGCGACGATAGTAATATGTAGCGTCCATTACACGATATAGAGACAGGTCTTGCACCCTTGTTGGCCAGATGGGTAAGGTTGGTAATATTATAACCAGTCCTCAGATCAACAAAGTATGTATTACTATTACCATTATCTTGTGCCGTGAGGTTTGTAGCGGCCGCCCCAAATACAACAAAAGAACCGTCACAACTAGAGAGTACATAGCCAAGTGTTGAAGCGTTAGAATTTAACCCCGTATTTGAAGCGGTTGGATTTATCACCGCACCGGTTAGCATATCCTTAACAAAGAAGAAGCCCCCTCCACCAGTACTCGAAGTTAATAGATTCGTCGACTCTGTATAAAATGTTACATATCTACCATCATCACTAACACTTCTAGCAATGGCTTGACCCCCGTACGGTAAATTGCCTGGAATACCGGCAGCACTTTGATCAACAAGACGAGTGGTACCTAGTAGCATATCCCTCAAGTAAAGGTGAAGACCTGGTCTTAATGACACGTCTGGATCACCGACTACATCTAGTGCTCTGCTAGAAAAAGCTACATATCGACCCGTACGACTGACGGCAAACTCAGCTTCACTAGACACCACGCCGCTCTCGCCCATGCTCGCGATAGCCGCATCACCTGATCGTAAATCTCGTAAATAGACAACAGGTCCAGAAGAGGTATCACCGGTGACAACGTCATGAGAGGCCGAGTTCCAGGCCGCGAAGTTGCCATCGTCAGATACATATGAATATAAATTTCCACTAATAGTAGAGATGGCCGTATTTGTGGAATTATAATTTACTAGTTTTTGTGAAATATTTGACGCCGCTTCGACATTCGACTTAAAGTTTACAGCGTAGAAAGCCGTAGATAACACAGCAACTACTATCAAGGTACTTAATATAATCTTCACATCCACCTCTTATCTTACTAATCTTATAGATTAATTTTAGCATTATATAAGAAGAGCGAACAGGCAGAAAAGAGCATCGATTACCATTAAAATATGGTCGCATACGCGACCATATTTTAATTAATCATACAGTACCAGAGATCTAGTATTGAGGGGCTGCAAGATAGTTAATCTTTGTTGTGTATACACCAGCTGGTGTATCTGCTGCGATGTTAGCTACATAGCGCATCTTAGCAGTTTCACAAGTAAGAACACCGCCAGTTCCAAGGTTGTCTGCAATTGCAACCGGGCTAGTGAGGCTTCCGCGGTCAAATGCGAACTTCGCAGTTGCAGCTTCGCCACCTTGACCTAGAACACCGAGTGAACCATCGCCCTCGTCGTAAGCCGCAGCCTTATTAAGAACATAGAGGTTTGGAGTGCGGAATGCACTATTTGAACCAATCATTGCCTCAAATGATGCAGAGTGTGGGTTAGTTTCTGGAGTTGATGCATTGTATGCCGCACCGTGACTCTGGAATGCTAGACCAAACTGCTCTGTACCCGGAAGGCTAAGCGTTTCGGTGCCAGGAGTGTTGCCACCGATTGGTGCAATCATGTCACCTACGGTGTTAGTAAGTGTCTCACCTGAGTAGTAGACTGATGCACCACCAGATGAGTTAGATGATAGACGCCAGAATGAGCTTACGCCAAATCCACGTCCGGTCTCAAGTGAGCTTTCAGCATTTACGTTACCGAGCTGAAGACGGTTGCCTGTTGATGTTGTAATAGCATCACAAGTACCGTGCGTAGCAGGAAGAGTTACTTCCTTCTGGTCAGGGTTTTCAGTTCCAACTGAGAACTGCATAGTTTCCAAGACCTTGGTTGTAATGTGAATTGAATCAGCCATTACATTAGCCACAGTCACACCGCCATCGATAAGGTGTGTGTTTGATTCAGCAGGGCTGTGATCTGCTGGGGTTGTATCATTAGTATCAAAAGTATTCATCTTTACGAAGAATGAGCCAGAACCTGGGTTGGTAATGTACTTGTTCTCTGTTGCGAGGAATACAATA
Source organism: Candidatus Saccharibacteria bacterium TM7i (assembly GCA_025349965.1). GTDB lineage: Bacteria > Patescibacteriota > Saccharimonadia > Saccharimonadales > Saccharimonadaceae > Microsaccharimonas. The sequence continues at coordinate 83,133 of CP075337.1, read as the reverse complement.
CGAATTTGTGCGTTCGCAGGCACGTTGTCGATTCCGTCACCTGATGTCTGGAGAGTGATAAAGTTATCCTTACCAGTCTTTGCACGTGTATGTGCGGCGTCTTCCTTGTTAGAAGACTTGAGCTCCCAGCCAGTGTAATCGATTTCTGTGTTGTTTGCATAGATCTTGAAGTCTACACCAGCATCGGCATCCGTGCCATAGTTAACTTCTAGGTCGGATTTCTTCTTAGCAAGACCGGTTGCGTTGCTGTCGCGAGTGCCGCCGTCACCGTCGTTATCACCAGGTGCTGCACAAAGACCTGCAGCCTCAACACAATACTGTAGTGTGAATGCCTTAATTGCCTTTTCTGTAGCAGCGGTGCTAATACGGAAGCTAAATGTTTGTCCAGTCTTGCGACCATTCGCACCAGAACCTGCTGGTGCATAGTGGCCTGGGATAGTACCACCAGACCCTGCTGCTCCTGGGTTTGGATTCGCTTCTGAATAACCAGAACCGTCCGTATCCTGCCAACCTGGCGCCGAGCTACTTAGTAGCAAAGAGCGTTCGGTCAATGGATTGAGCGCGTCCGCAAATACTGCTGGTGCGAAGGTAGCTGCCAAAAGGCCTGCCGCCGCAACAAGCATGGATCCGCGTTGCGCGATTGACTTGAGTGTAAATGTACTCATATGTCTCCTTAATTGTTGTTTATTTTTCTGCTCCCTCTGAAATCACAATAGAAATAGAAGGGTTACGTCGCTATTTTAGCATTATCAGTATGGGTGTACAATACATTATGTATAAAAGTTTTCCACAGATTTTGCAAATGCTCTTTTCACCATATTTTAAGCAAAAAATACGGTTAGTTTTTCCACAGATTTAGTAGGTTGGGATAACGATGGCGGCAAAATCGCCCGTATATTTTCCGGCTGGAGTATTGTTGGAAATATTCACCACCATGCTGACGGTATAATCTGTTCTTCCAGTTGCACTGGTGCTCCTTGCAATAACATCACCACTCGCATACTTAAATACATTAGGTGTATTATAGCCATCTACTGCGCTTCCAAATACTCCTTGCCCGCCCGGCACTTGCGCCGGTGCAGCACCAATCAACGGTGTTGTATTAGCAACAACATTTATACCAAATTGCTCCGTTCCCGGCTTTGATGCTTCGGGAGTGCTGGTTGTTTTGAGTGAGTGATTGCCAAATTTCGGCGCATTACCAACAATCTGTACAATATACCCTTCACTCAAATTATTACGAACACGTACAATCAGTGTTTTTGTGGCGGTATGCTCGGTTGTCAGCACTCCAAGATTTGATTCGCCAGGATCAACAATCACCTCCAACACCGGATCATCTTCCGGTTTCGGGTCAAACGCCGCTGAGCTCTTCCCCGTTGTTCTGCTCGTATCGCCAATAGAGGCCTGCGTACAATATTTCTCAGAACAGCCTTCAGCTACCGTACCGCCATTAAATTGCGTTTCCGTAAGCTGGTAGTTTTCAGAACTTGAAGTTACCGCAAAGACCGTCTGTACACCACCCACGGCAACGGCAAAAACAGCTACAGCAAGTAGCAGACCCTTTGCTCCTAATTGAAACTTCCCTTTTCGCATAAGCGTTACCTATATTGTAGCAACAAAGTACCGCTTATAGTAAACTAATAACAATAAGCGTAATCAATACTTATATATGGACGAAGACAAAACTACCAAAGATGAAGAAGTAAAAGAAGCCCCGTCGTCAGCTACTCCTGATGAGTCTTCTTCGAGCAACCTTGAGGGCGGCAATCTTGACGAGGACGAGTCGTCTCCAGCAGATGCCCTCAGCCGTACGCCGGAAGATCTTGATGCTGAAAAAGCCGAGCAGGATGCAGCCGAAGGGAAAACCCCAACAGAAGTTCCTGTAAAAAAAGTTTCACCAATTAAGCGATTTCTTAGGAAGATCAACGTCTACTTCCTGTTTTTTGCACTCCTCCTTATTGTAGCGGGGGCAATTACCGTCGTTAACTACATCAATAACCAGAAAGCCAATCCGAAAATCGATATCGCCACGCAAGAGCTTGCCGAAAAAACACTTGAACAGCTCGCCAATACTGACGTTTCCGTCGGCAACAACTCTCAAACACTCACCATTCAAGGTAACGCAATCATTGCAGGGCAAACGCTCATGCGTGGCAGCGCAAATATTGCCGGCAATCTTCAAGTTGGCGGGAGTATCCAAGGGCCGAGTATTACCATTTCAGGTGCTGCAAATCTAGGACAAACACAGACACAGACCCTTCAGGTGCAAAATACGCTCGCCGTACAAGGCGGGACGACGCTGCGTGATCTTAATGTATCTGGTGCAACCACCTTCAGTGGTGCAGTAACCGCCAACCAACTCACTGTTACAAATCTTATTCTAAGTGGAAATGCTAAGCTTGAAGTGCCAAACCATATCGGCTTTACCGGCCCAACCCCCGGGCGTGGCGCTATTAACAACAGTGTACTTGGAAGTGGCGGCTCGCTCTCAATTAGCGGCTCCGATACTTCTGGAACGATTAATATCCAGACTGGAAATGGGCCAACACCTGGCTGCTTTGGCCAAGTCAACTTCAACCGTCCGTTTGACCGCCAACCACGAGTAATTGTCAGCCCCGTAGGACAGGCCGCCGGCCAAACACAATATTACGTGACACGCACTAACGCCAACTTTAGTATTTGTACTGCAAACGCAGCACCGGCTAATCAGACTTTCTCATTTGATTATTTCGTAGCGAACTAAACGTCTACAAAAATAACAACGCGGTCTGCTTTAACATGCATTAAAGCTTTCTTGATAGGGACAATCTTCTCGCCTTCGGGTGTTTGGACTTTTACGTCACACGGCACAAGCATACAAAGGAAATTACGGTGCATGGGAAGAATATCAAAAGGCCCCACTTCATTTTTAGCGCTCACACTGTAGCCAGTGCCTTCATAGTACACGCGGAATGGGGCGTATATCTTCACCTCCATTTGCGGGCGGGTATCAGCTGCTTGAGGGGAAATGTTTTCCTTCTCAACCACTTCAGCTGGCGTCTGCTCTTCGGCCATTACTTAATAATGTCCTCAATACCATTCAGCGTATCTTCGCGCGTATAATGCTCACCAGGAATACCAGACATCTTCTCCATCACATTAAACTGCTGAGAGAAGAATTTAATCAGTTTCTGCGCCTTGCCGTAATCCTCACGGTCTTCGGCGGAAAGTTCACTTTCACCAATAATCGCCACAATTCCCTTCAAAGATTCATACTTTTGAAGAATTGCTTGCACGCGAACACTCAATTCATAGTGTCGCTCGCCAACGATTTCAGGGGTGAGAAGGCTTGAACTTGAAGCGTTGATATCTACAGATGGGCGAATACCCTGTGCGGCAACCGCACGACTCAACACAATAATACTATCGAGCTCATGCTGAATCATCTGCACCGCAGGGTCACTTAGGTCGTCCGCTGGCACGTAAATTGTCTGAAGGGCGGTAATAGAACCGTTTTCGTTACTCGAAAGGCGGTCCTGGAGTGCCTTAACATCGCTGAAGATTGTCGGCTCATAGCCACCCTCTGCTGGCGTTTGGTCAATAATAGTCGAAACCTCGTTACGCGCCTGAATATAGCGATACATGTTGTCAGCGAAAAGAAGAATATCTTTCTTTTGGTCATCACGGAAGTGCTCTGCCAATGTAATCGCACTTAGCCCAATCAATGAACGCTGAACTGGGTTTTCATTCATCTGGCCAAAGAACATGGCTGTCGTCTTAAGAAGGTCATTGTGCTTAAGCGTGTCATAGAGCTCATGCCCCTCACGGATACGCTCACCGATACCCGCAAAGATACTCAACGCGCCAGAGCCAACCGCCACGTTATTAATCATTTCCATAGTCAGGACGGTCTTACCAACACCTGCACCGCCAACAATACCAATCTTGCGGCCTTTCACGAACGGCGTAAAGAAGTCGAGCACTTTGATACCGGTTTCAAGGATTTCATCAGGACGACTCTTCAAGGATGTCTCTTGAAAAGCTGGGGAGAAAATAGAGCGTTTCTCCATTTTGTCCAGCACCTCTTGCGGGAGCTGCTCAAGCCCGTCAATTGGGCGTGCCATAGAGTCCCAAACGCGGCCAATCATTTCGTCGCCCACTGGAATCTCCAAGCTATGCCCAGTTCTTCGCGCAAGTGCACCTTTTTTAATACTTCTGTCACCAGCAATATTAAGACATACGGCAGTGTCACCATGCTCAAGCGAACTCACGAGGAGTGGTGTTTTTTGTTCATTTTCAACAGTAATAATTTCATTAAGTTCTGGCATGTTTTCCGAGAACTGTACTTTAATAACAATATCTCGTAGTACGCGTACTACACCAAGCTCATCTGTATTCTGATTTTCTTCGCTCATGAATCTCCTCCTGCTCGAACCTTCTTGAGCCCCACGAGGCTTTCACGAAGACGCACGTCTACGAGCGCACGCTTTGCTTTGCTAAATTGCATATGAAGATCGTTCATCGTTTCGGTTGAACGTTCCTTTGCGGCTGTCATTGCCTTAAAGCGACTGGCAAGTTGCGCAAGGCGGCTATCATAAATAAATTGCGCCAACATAAGCCGAAGAATTGCCGTTTCAAGATAGGCCGTTACGGCATAAGTATTTGGTTCAAAGATATAATTCTTCTCCGTAATTGCCTCTTCGCCGACGGTTTCAAGATCAACAACCTTACCCATAGTAGAGATTGCCTCACTCACATCAATATCAATGATGTCTTGTTGTGAAAGTGATACGTAATCTTGGTAGAACACACGGCTCTTGGCGTACTTTTTAATCTCGGCAATGAGTGGCTCAACGTTAATGTAGTCCTTTTTCGGAAGGTCAAAATACTTATCATACTTAATTTTTGCTTGATCAAGCTGCATTGCGCCGTGACGCCCAATAATAATAATGTCGTGCTTCTCTTCGTCGTAATATTCCTTCAGCTTCTTTACAAGACGCTGGTCAATATCGCCGGTCAGTCCGCTTGGCGCTGTAATAAGAATCAGTACTTCACGGTCATTAGATGGCTCGTGGTAGGCGCGGCCAAAGTTAAACATCACATCAACGCGGATTTGCTTGTAAATATTCCAGACTTCATCGAAGAATTCATTGCTAATCAGCACCTTCTTCTTAGTCTGCATAATACGCATACTTGAAAGGCTTTCAAAGGCACTCGTCAGACTCACGATGGTACGCATTGATTCTTCTTGGGCTTTAATTTCTAAGGGGCGACGCATACTACTTCTTTTTCACCTCTTTTTTGGTGGCGATTTCAGCCTTCAGCGCATCGCGAAGTGCCTCAAAGTTGCTATGATCATCCTTCTCAACCGTTTTCTCGGCGTACTCATGCACGCGCTCTTTCATCTTCTGGATATCGAGAATGTCATCTGGCTCGGAGTTGAGAATAATATCAAGGATATACTGCTGCTCCATCACATTATAATTTTCACCAATTTCTTGATTCATTGCCTTGAAGAGCATTGCACCCTTATCGTAGTCAGCCTGCGCTTCAGGGGAAAGTTCCGTACCGAAGTGAGCATACTCTTCAGCCTGACGGTACCCAGCCAGTGTTTTATTAAGCGCGGCCGCCAACGCCTTTTGGCGACTATTTTGACCAACACCACCCACGCGCGTCACAGAGAGACCTGTGCTCACCGCCGGACGCATCGTATCTTTAAAGACTTTCATATCAAGAATCCACTGACCGTCCGTCATAGACATCACGTTGGTTGGAAGATAGGCAGTAATATCACCACCTGGAGCGTAAATAATTGGCAGAATTGTCTGGCTGGCATGATTAGAGGCAATACGTCCCGCTCGCTCAACCAATGACGAGTGCGTATAGAACATGTCACCCGGATATGAGTCACGGCCCGGAGATACACCCGCGATAAGCGAGATTTCACGATACGCCTGCGCGTGACTTGTAAGGTCGTCGTAAATAACCAGTGTATCTATGCCGAGCTTCTGCCAGAAGTACTCACCATGCGCCGCACCGATATATGGCGCAAGATAAGTGAGAACAAGCGACTCAAACATGTTTGTCACAATAATAATTGCTTTTTCCATGGCGCCGTTTTTCTCAAGACGGTCAACCAACTGCGCAACGTCACGCTGTCGCTTGGCAATCAATACGTAAATCACTGTGATATCAGTGTTCTTCTGGTTGATTGCAATCTGCGTTGTTAGTGCAGTCTTTCCTACCTTACCATCACCAAGTACCGCCATGCGCTGTCCGCGCACGAGTGAAAAGTTAATATCAAGTACCGTAATTCCGGTTTCAAGCTGTGTATCAAGGAGCTCGCGCTCGTAAAGCATTGGAGCAGAGTGGAAAACGTCCCACTTATCATCAGGCTCAATCGGACCCTTGTCGTCAATTGGCTCACCGAACACATTAATAACACGCCCTACGTAATTCTTCCCTACCTTCGTCTGCATGTCATCACTTTCAACAACGCATACCATCCCAATGGTCAGCGTAGTTGGATCCATCTTCATAATCATGACGTAGTCTTCATAGACGTGGTGCACATAGCCGCGAACATCATTTTCAAAACGCACCAAGGCGTGCACATTTGTGGGCTGGAGCCCCTTCACCTTTACCATGAACGCATCAAGTCCAATGATCTCACCGACTGGTGCACCCTTTTCAACGCATTCGTCAAAGACTTTACTTGTCCCCACGTAACGCCTCCAATTCACCGAGAAGCTTCTCTCGCCCCTGCTTAAAAGCAGAACGTAGGCTCAAATCATAAATATGATTTGGCGTACGAATATACGCGCCCGCAACCAAAGCTGGTTGATAGCCAACTACAAGAATAGTCTGCGGATGCACCGAGTCACGAAACCAATTTACAAGCTCGCCAAGTATGGACGAGTCGGCTTCTGCAGCAAAGGCCATATGTACCACGGGAGCTTTTCGCTTTAGAAGACGTAGCTGGGTAATCATTTCGCTTCGATCGTTAGTGTTGTCGAGAGAGAATTCATTTTTCTCTAAAAATTCATGAACAAGATCGGGGATAAAAACCTCTTTATTTTCATTTTGGTTCTCACCCTCAGTATCATGATGCACCGCCGCAGCCGTCATTTCGTTATCAATTCGCTCAAGCTCCATCAAAAGGTGCGCAAGATCACGCCCCGTTGCAACGCTTGAGGGCAAAAGATAACTTCCAAAAACAGCTACATTGGCACTACTCATAACTTCATGTCGTCCACAATCGCCTGCTTCTTGTCTTCCATTTGTTGAATAATTGATGGAAGTTGATCCTTAAGATCGTACTGGCCACTCAGTGCATCCAGTACATAATGCTCAACAACTTGGGCCATATTATTCTTAAAGGCATCAATAAAGAGCTCCTGCTGGGCTTCCACATGCTTTTCGAGTGTATGCTTAAGCTTGTCGTGTTGCTTTTGCAACGCCTCAACGCTATGACTCAACGACTCAAGCGCCATATTCTGGGCGTCGTGCATGGCCGCAATACGAACCTTATTCTCTTCGAATACATTCGTGAGTGTCACTTTCTGATCATCTACACTTTTGCGCAGCGTTGTACGAAGTTCTTCATACTGGCCCTTGAGAGAGTCTGCACTTTCTTGAAGTGAGCCCAGCGCCCTATCTTGCGACTCTTTCATTGATGATGCAAAACCAGAGAGCTGCTCTTGCACCTGAACGGCCACATGCTCTTTTAGCTCGGCACTGATTTCTGTTACCGACTCGCTCAACCGAGCAGTAATCTGATCCTTCAGCTCAACATTAACCTGCTTGATAGTTGCGTCAAGATCTTCCTGAAAGCGCTCTGCGTTCTCTTTGATAATATTTTCAAAATACCATCGCCCTCGATTACGAAGCTCTTCGCTAAAATGTTCGTCAAAAAAGAACTCTACGTCCTCTGGCGAATTACTTGTGTGTTTTTTACGACTAAATAGCCCCATAGTTTCCCACTCTTTTGATTAAATACTAATCATAACCTTAATAATAAGTATACCGCAAAGAGACCAATTACGAGAATAAGAATACTCGTCAAAATAATCTCCATCAACGCCCGGAATACCGACTTTTTAGACATTGGATTACGACCGATTGAAATAACACTATTACGCACACCCGCATAAAGGATCGCGATTGCCGCAATAATACTCACCGCAGTAATACCGAGGCTTAAATAGATGCGAAGCGCGCTCACTTCTTTTTCTGCAATTGCTTGCCCAATCCGCTCAAGGAACTCGGGTACTTTCGTTTTTGTACTCTTTATATTAGGGTTGCGCTGAATGTTAATTGTCACCGGAATCGTACCAATCTTCACCGCATCATTTTCCTTACCGTTGACGTCTTTGAGTGTGACAGTACCGAGTACCACCCCTGTGCCGTCAAAGCCTGCGTTTGCGCGCCCAAATACCGTCTTTTCTTCTGTACCGGCCTTCATGCCAATACCGTCAATGGCAGAGAGGGTAATGTAGTCACCCGATTTTATAACACCCGCCTGCGTGCTTACCAAGACATTGTACGTTCCAGAGGCCGCAACATAAACGTCACCTTCCGAGCCTTCGTTCGACATTGTAAATGGTAAGAGACCACGGTCAATCGTCACCCCGAACATATTCTGGAGCTCCTGTTGCTTGGCAACCTTTACGCGCCCCGAGTCTTTAGTGGTGAGCTGAACGATTGTGCCGTTATCAATTTTGCCATCTGCCTTATAGGGCTGTGCACCACCGCTTGAAGTCACGGCACCCACAAGCGACCCAAAGAACACCACTGAAGCAAAGCTCAGCACTACAGTAAGTAATGTGACTGTTTTTTTCACGTTTTTATATACACTCCTACCCATGTGTAATCTACCTAGTAGTATAGCATGAGCAGTAAATAAAAATAATTGCTAAATATAAGCACTTTAGGTACAATAGCCATAAGCTTTAGATGGGCCACCACACGTCAATAAGTGAAACAAATATTTATATCCACCTAACAGGGTAAAAATAAAGAAAAACACAAAAAAATGACAGTGTGGTATCACCTAACCACTATTTTTAGACGATGTCTTTTGACCTTTCGTCGACAGTTTGTACTGCTTTTCGCAGGGCTGTTACTTGCTAGCGTTGCTATTATTACAACGTTATCTTTGACACTTCCTGCATTTGCCGTGCAAAATGTCACGAAAACTCTCGGCTTCCAAGGGCGACTCCTGAATTCTGCAGGGGTAGCTGTTCCTGATGGCAATTACAATGTTCAGTTCAAGCTTTATGAAGGTGGAACTGGCACGGACCCAGGCAACCCTAACGGACAGCATAAATGGACAGAAACCTACATCAACGATGGCTCTTCTGGAGGCGTCGCGGTTAAAAATGGATTCCTGGCAATAGATCTGGGGTCGCGTACTCCATTCGGCACCAATATAGATTGGGATAATGACACAATTTGGCTTTCTGTTAACGTCGCAGGTTCTGCGGCTTGTTCTGATTTTGATACCTGTGACCCTGACGGCGAAATGACCCCTATGAAGCGGATTACCGCAACCCCATATGCCATCAACTCTGGCGCCGTAAACGGCAAAACAGCCAATGATCTCGTACAGCTTGGCCAAGGAGTTCAATCAGACACGAGCGGCCTTAGTAGCCTCTTCATCAACAAGACTGGAAACGGCAACCTCATCCAGCTCCAGAATGCAGCAACCGACGTCTTCACCGTGAACAACAGCGGTGACATTGAATTTGGCGGTAACGCAGATCACGCTATCTCCCTTCAGGGCTCACCAGAAGATACGGTTGGCCGAAGTCTTGGCATCTCAGCCGGAAACGGTGGCGCGGGCGCAGGAAGTAACGGCGGTACACTGAGCCTTCAGGGTGGCAACGCTGGCGGAACGAACGGTAACGGTGGCGACGTTGTTATCAGCGGCGGATCAGGCACCGGTACGGGATCAGACGGACTCGTCATCATCAGCACCCCAGCTTACAAGACCGCCGAGCAACAAAGCTGCGACACCAACTGTGCGGTGACGCAAAGTAGTATTGATAAAAACGGTGCCGTTCTCTTGAGCGCAGGTGCGGCAGGTATCACCTTCAACTTTGGCGACCCAACCAACACCACTACCGGCCGCGTTATTTACGTCACCGCAGCAAGTATTTCCGAACGATTCAACCTTGCCATTAACGGTGGTGTTGGCGCGCAAAATATCATCAAGATGAAGCCAAATATGACCGCGACGCTCTTCTGGAATGGCACAGATTGGACCACTTCAAGCCTTTCAACTGGTGCTGATCTTCCACTGCAAACGAGCGAGCACAACAATATTCAAATTGGCAACGGCACGGCTGATACCGAAACAACACTTCTGACGCTTGATAAGAGTACGAGCGCGCCAGCAATTACCGACCAATCACTCCTTGGAAGTATGTATTACGACACCACTCTCGGTAAGGTGCAGTGTTACGAAGCTGAAGGCTGGGGTGATTGTGGATCAAGCCCAGACACCTTCGTAAGCCTCACCCCTGAATATTCAGGAGCTGTCAAACAGGGAAGTACCCTTGGTACCTTCGAGTCTGGCTTCTGCTCAACCGACCTTGGCATTAATGACGGCACCAACTCACAGCCAGAAATCTGTAGCGACAGCGCAAAGGAAACATTCAACTACTACCACTGGAGTTCTACTCAAGCAACCGACCAAACAAAGAACCTCTTTGTCACCTACGACCTTCCAAGCACCTTCAAGGAATTCGTAGAGGGCTCAACTTCACTTCTCGGTCGCACCGACAGCACAAACGCAGCAGTAGGATACCAAATCTTCAAGAAGAATAGCACCGGGCTCACCCCATGTTTCAGCACCCCAATTACCGTTTCAACCGGTAGTCAGACAAACTGGCTCAAGGGTGTTGCCGAAAATACCGATGACCCAGCCAACTGTGGCTTTGAGGCTGGCGATAGCATTGTTATCAAGGTAAGCTTCAAGTCAAAGAGCGATGCTAATGCATACGCAAGCACGCTAAAGTTCGCCTTCACCAACAAATAACCTCTTCCCCTTTATGCTAAAATAAACCTTAGTGGATTTTGATGGTTTAGAGAAACAACCAAGGGTGCAGAGGAAGCCCGTACCGCCGACACGACCAAGCGCGCCGGTACGTCCTGTTGTTGAGCAAAAACCGGCAGTGCAACCGATACGTCGCCCGCAACAAATTACACAACCGAAAAAACAAACGTCTTTATACCCCGCCCTTACTCGGTTCAAGAAGGTTTCTAAAAAAACACGGATTGTTGCCAGTGCAAGTCTCGCTGTTATTATTCTCGCCGTTATTGTCATTGCTGTTTTACAACCTAAAGGCGAGCGTCCGAACTATGACACCGTTCTCCCGGCCGGAAAATCTATTAGTTCACTTGGTGGCTGGAGGCGTGTCAGCCCGCCGGACGCTTCACCTGTTTTCGCTTTTCTCGATGCAATCGAAGGCACTACCATTAACGTTAGCCAGCAGCCTTTACCGGAGAGTTTTCAGGCAAACCCCTCTCAGGCACTTCAAGAAATGGCCAAAGCATTCAACGCTACAGATAAAATTGGAAATACAGGCGCCTTCATTGGCACCTCCGCAAAAGGCCCCCAATCTGTCCTCTTTATAAAAGGCAAGACACTCGTGCTTATTAAATCGCAAAAAAATATCTCCCAGCAGAACTGGGAGAAGTATATCAACTCGCTTAAATAGCACTACTTAGCTTGTTGCTTTTGTTGATCAATTGATTTTACAACTTGGCTTTTATCTGTAAGATTCTCATACAGAAGCACTTGATCGCGCGAAATAATCATAGTGTCTTCAGGACCATGAATTTCTTTTTCGCCAAGCTTGCGGAGCTCAACTTGAGTCTGCTGTACTGTGTTCGCGTTTGTCTCGCTGTCAGTTTTATTAGCTTGCTCGAGATAGTATACATCCGAAAGCTTAAAATAGTCATCGCTCATCACCGTTAGCTTGCCAAAATAGTGCTGACCATTTGAAAGGAAGACCGCCTGATATTTACTTGAGTCAATACCTGTCGTTTTTTGCTGTTGTGACCAAAAGAGCCAACCAAGAATCGCAACAATCACCACCCCAAGAACAGCAACAACCACCCAAAGCGGATTGCGACGCCTTTTCTCTGGAGTATTTTGAACTATCGCGCGCGATTTCCGTGGAGTAGGCTCGGGTGATGATGCGGACGTCACCGATGGCTCCTCCACCTGCCTATGCGATGAAGTACCCCGTTCAGAAGAACCATTTACCACTCGCCTGTCAGACGTGCGAAACCTATCATTATCCATGTATTACACTCCCTCAATCTATTACCTTGATTATACCATGAGCAGTTTTGATGGCTCTATCTATTCCAAGTGAAGGTTGAGTCTGCAAAATGCCCATACCGCGCCGTTTGTTCATACTGCGGCATCTTCAGATTTAAGAATTCCACAATTCCAAGGGGCGAAAGATCGTATCCCTCAACCTGCACTTCTCGCCCATCAACAACCGCCACTGCTTGAACGGGCTGACTATAGCCAATTGCGTAGGCGAGCGTAACGTATACTTCATTCGCCTGAAATCTTCGTACGTAGTCTATTGCAATCTTTCGAGCCATGTACGCCGCCGAGCGATCTACTTTACTTGGGTCTTTCCCGCTAAATGCACCGCCGCCCACGGGTATAGTCGGACCGTAATTATCAACGGCTAACTTTCGTCCCGTTAATCCTGCGTCTGCATCAAAACCACCGATATCCCAATCGCCTGCAGGATTGATATGGTAGATGATTTCCCGAGCATAACTGGGGGCAATAGATTGCGTACGTTGCCATGTCTTAACGGCGACCTCAAGCGCCTCAGTAGGCGCATGCTGAAAACTTGCTACAATGGTGTGAATTTTCCCATCGCACGTTGTCACCTGTGTTTTGCCATCAAAAGGCCACCGCTCATAGAGATATTTATTTAATTTTTGCGCCAATACCACTTCAAGTGGCAAGAACTCCGGCGTCTCGCTTGTTGCATAGCCAACCATAATTCCTTGGTCGCCCGCCCCACCTGTATCAACACCTTGTGCTATTTCCGGGCTTTGCTTCGTGATTCTTTCAATAATCTCCACGTCACCCGCCAGGCGCTGTACAATCCTTGCGATATCCACCTTCGTTGCTCGTGACGTCACCTCACCGGTAATAAATACCGCTCCATGTCCACCAGCAACATCAACTGCTACGCGTGCTTCGGAGTCTTCTTTGAGATGCGCATCTAGGATTGCATCGGAGATTTGATCGCAGATTTTATCCGGATGCTTTGGCGAGACGCTCTCGGCTGTTTTAAATGTTGGCATAAAAATACTCCTTTCACATATCTTTCCGCCCGCGTTGGAAAAAATGAAAGGAGTGAAGACTTCACGTATCTTTCCCATTTGGGCTAGAAGGGGCACCACTACTTTTAAAGCTGGTTGCCGGCAGGTCATTGAGCTAGATCTCTCGCTGCACTCTGGATATGTATTATTTAGTTACTTTTTTAGCATACCATATTTGCCCACTATTCGCCAGTGAAATATTCGCTTATGCTACAATGATAGCAATGAAGAAAACAGAACGTTTTACAAAAGTCACCCTCGTTATACTCGCCCTCTTTTCCGTCGCCGCAGTTGTTTTGCAAATTTTAAATAGCGAGACAAGCCTCTTTGAAACACTCTACGAAATAATCGCCCTTGCCTTTGCGGTTATCGCTCTTGTCCTGGCCGTCGTGCAAGGTATCTATAATACGCGGACATCAAATGAACTACATAAAATCGCCCAAGAAATTAACACCGTGCTAAAAACTGAACGCTCAAATCTACAAATCAGCAACAAGCTCATTGATGACATTGAGACAAAGCAGAAGCGCGAACTATGACACTGGCGGTAATTACTACAATAGTTATCCTAGGCGTGCTCGCATTGTTTCAGGTTTTATTGGCATGTGGCGCCCCATTTGGTTACCTCGCGTGGGGCGGCACTCACAGAACACTTCCACCAAAACTACGTATCGGCAGTATCCTTTCTGTAATTATTTATGCCGGCATAGCGCTTTGTCTACTCAGTAAAGCAGCCGTTCTCACCGCCATACCCCCTGGCGTCTTATTAAATACGCTATCGTGGGTTATTTTTACCTATTTTCTCGTTGGTGTCTTTATTAATATACTGTCAAGAAGTAAGCCAGAGCGGTACGTAATGAGCACCGTAAGCCTTATTCTCGCATCCTGCACCTTTGTTATTGCAATCAGTTAATTTCTTCGCGGTGGTGTCACTGGATTTACAGGTGATGGTCCCGTGCCGTTGCCGTTATTTGATACCGGACAACCATTCTGGTCCACCTCAACATCTGGTGGAACATTTTGACACTTATCAGAAGTATCTGGTGGGTTTGTACCGCCTTCATCATCAGTCTTCACGGGACAGCCATTCTCGTCAACCTTTGTTCCAGCTGGAGTGTTGGGACATTTATCCCTATCGTCATTCACGCCGTCTTTATCACTATCCTCTGGTGGCTTAGGGACATCACACGTTTTACTTGGTGCAGTACCTGACTTGAAGTACTCCTGGTATGTCCCATCAGTACCGCCACCGATCGCACGAAGACCATTACTCTTACATATCAAGATGCGCTGAACACCTGAAGGTGCAGTAAATGGCTGATTTGACTGACCCTTGAGACCTGCCATCATAACAGATCGCCAAATCGGACCAGCCATACCCGATCCACCATTATTCATTGGCGTGTTGTTATTATTCCCAACCCAAACACCAACCGTAAGTTGCTTTGCGTATCCAATCGTCCATGCATCACGAGCCTCGTCCGTCGTACCAGTCTTGACCGCAACACTGTATCCGTTTGTGTTCAAGCTACTTCCAAAGACAGGCGCGCGCGCACTTTCATCATCCAAAATATTAGATATTAAGAAAGTTGAGTCAGCATCCATCACCTGTTTCGGAGTTTTTGTAGTGTTTCTAAAAATCTGTTTTTCAAACTTATCTTTAATCTCGGTTACAGACGTGGTTTCATATTGCTTGCCGCTATTAGCAAACGCGGCATACGCATTTGTCATTTCGGTTAACTTCGCCTCCGCAGACCCGAGCGCTAATGAGAGCCCATAGTCTTTCGAACTATCAATAGTGCTAATACCGAGCTGCCTTAAGGTATCGACTGTATTCGCTACCCCAAGCTTCTGCATCACTTCAACAGATGGAATATTCAAAGATTGCGCAAGGGCATTACGAACCGTAACATTTCCTCTGAAACGGCGGTCGGCATTAAGTGGCCGGTAACCACCGCCAAAATCTGTCGGCTCGTCTTTAAGAATTGTCGCTGGAGTAATTAAATCTCTGCGCATCGCTTCCGTATAGTAAAGCGGCTTAATGCTTGAACCTGGCTGACGAGGCGTTATAGCCATGTTCACCTTGCCGAAGTCTTCGTTATTGTAATCCGCACTTCCCACAAGAGCCCTAATTTCACCCGTTGCCGGATCAATCGCCACAACTGCAGCATTTGAACCCCCATTACGCTGAATAAAGCTTATCTGCTTACTGACTGTTTCATTTGCGGCTTTTTGTAATGCCAAGTCAAGCGTAGTTGTGACGCGGAAACCGGAACGCGTCACGCGCTCTTCGCCATACTTCTTGTAAAGTTCGTTCAATACCATCTCGGCAAAATGAGGCGCGGTGCCGTTCTGCCCCTCACTCTGAGGTGCATAGGCAAGCACCTCCGCCTTGGCTGCATCTGATTCAGTTTGTGTGATCACTTTATTATCTACCATTCGGCCAAGAACCGTCCCTTGCCGCTCTTTAGCGTACGCAGGATTGCCAGAAACTGGCGAATACGCCGACGGCGCCGGAAGCACACCAACAAGCATGGCGCTTTCTGCCAAATCAAGGTCAGCGGCTGACTTACCAAAATATGTCTTTGCCGCGTTGCCGATACCAAAAGCACCCTCACCGTAGTACACAGAGTTAAGGTAGAGGTCAAGAATTTCGTCCTTACTGTAGCGTTGTTCAATAGCAAGCGAAACTGTCAGTTCTTGATATTTTCGGAGGAAGGTCTGGTTTTTTGAAAGGAGTGTGTTTTTAGCTAACTGCTGCGTAAGTGTAGAACCCCCATATGCCGTCGCATCACCACTAAGGATGTTTGCATAAAGCGCCCCAAGGATACTAAAGAGTGAAAAACCGCCGTGCTTATAGAAATTCTTATCTTCTGAAGAAATAAGTGCCTTTTCCGTATAATCTGATATTTGGTCAAGCGGCAGACGCTCACCGCGATTTGCTGTACCAAAGCTATAGAAAGGCTTTCCGTCTGAATCAAGCAACACAACACCGGCATTGTTATAGTTCATGAGCCTATCAGGGTCTGAGATCGCATTCGCGTAATAAAGATACGTAAAGATAGGAGTAAGAATAAGAAACGCCAAAAGTGGGGTTGCAATTACGAGCGCTTTTTTAGGTTTACTCAAGCGCTTAAACCAACGCCAGCGGTTTACAAAGAAGTTGCCAACAGGCCCATGATCCTTTACTGGTTTTGCAATAGGCTTCGCCACCCCACTCGTTCGCTTAACTGGCGACTTCTTTATGGGTTGCGTTGCCTTGCTTGGACTATAGGACCGAATACGGGTGTATTTTGACATAGCTTACGTATTATTATATCTTTTTGAATCAAAAAGGGCAAAAGAGTCTCCACTTCTCAACCAAAGACACCAACTCAACTCCCGCACGCGTCAACCATCGCCACGAAAAACTCCGGACTATCAACTTCGGTTAAACCTAACCTGTGTATCAGTTATACTATATAGACTATGAGCCATATTCTTCCGATTCAAATTAACAAGGGCAATGGACCAACAGTTGTTCTGTTGCACGGCCTGGGCAATAACTATAAAAGCTGGACATTTGTATTGCGACGGTTCAATTACAAAAAAGTGCACGTCGTCGCTTTTGACCTCCTTGGCTTTGGAGACGCGCCGAAGCCGAAAGGACACCCCTACACCCCCGAGGAACATGCAAAAGCAGCAATACAAACAATGGACACGCTCAATTTAACAAACGTTATTCTTGCTGGTCACTCCATGGGCTGTATCGTTGCCATTGAGATTGCAAAGCAGCGACCGGACCTCGTTCAACACTTAGCACTATTTGGAGCACCCCTATACGAGAAGCTCCCAACGCGTAGCTGGCTAGAGCGCTTCAGATTTCCAGAAAATACATACTTCACCATCTTTTCTTTTTTGAAAAACAATCCCGATTTCACAATAACAAGCGCGAAAAGCGCCAGCAAAACACTCCCTACAGTTAAAGGTATGGAGATCAACGAGGCAACCTGGCCGGCATTTAAAGCGAGTTTGAATAATACCATTATGCAATTTGGTTCATACAAAGACGCTCTTCGCCTACGGACACCTACACTGCTCGTCGGTGGCCTACTAGACTTCTTTATTATCCGTAAAAATTTACAAAAAATTGCACACCAAAATCCTAAATTTGTCACGTTCAAATCCCTCTTAGGAACTCATGAAATTACCCCCCTGCAGGGTAGGAAAATAGCTAGATTATTGCAACAATTAGCCGGCAAACAAGGCATCACGTTCGACATTTGGCGACGCTAAGCTTATATCGTCCCTGTTCGATTTCATAAAGTAATTATTGCAGGGATACCGGTTTAGAACTTTGTGGGTATCTAGTCTGGCTCCGGCGGCTGGATTATTTAAAATATACCAGCGTCGCATGTTTGAAAGTAAACTTTCCTCCACCGCTCCTTGGTATCGCACCGCGACCAAACGCAAAACTAAAGAAAAAGCCTTAGATGTAAATACCTAAGGCTTTTTCTATGGCTCCGGCGGCTGGATTCGAACCAGCGACCTCGATGTTAACAGCATCTTGCGCTACCGCTGCGCCACGCCGGAATACAAGATGTATTATACCGTCCAGACACCGTGTCGTCAAGGTGTTCTATGCAATAAATTTACGCGTTTCTGAGCGCTTCAATTTGCTTCGCAAGTTCGGCAATGTTTGCCCAACTTGAATTATCCGTCAAAATAACCAGCACGTACGCACCGCTTGGGCTGTAAACAATTGATGCATCGTGCAATAGCCCATCGAGGAATCCAACTTTGTCTGCCACGGCTATCCCTGGTAACCCTGCTGGAATACCTTTTCGGTACACATTACGCTTCAAGGCGCCAATAATCCTATCGCGGCTTGATTGCTGCGATAACAGCTGCCCTGAATACAGCGCACCCATGAAGATCGCCTCGTCTCGCGCAGTTGATTTAATACCGTTACTTCCAAGGAATGAGGTGCTGGTTGCACCGATTGCTCGGGCTTCATTCGTCACCTGTGAATACCCTATCTTCTTAAGCATCGCCTCCGCACAGGCGTTATCAGATTGCACAATCGTATCATCAATACATTTTGCAAGGTCTCGCCCGCCACTTATCTGATCTGTCAGTCGCCAACTACCGCTTTCTACGCGTAGCATGGCACTGTATACAACAAAGAGCTTGTAGGTACTTGCCGTGGTAAATTGCGCTGTTGCATTGTAGTCAGCACGTCGCCCCCTACCACCCAATTCAACCATACTAATGCCATACGAACCCGAGTGTGATTCGGCAAAATTCTTTAGAAGCGCCGAAAGCCCCTCGTCGGTTGGGCTATAACTCCGCTCATATTGAACCTTTGGCGCAACTGTCTTTGTGGCAGCTTTAGATACATCAGTCTTTCCTCGGAGCTGATGCTCAAGTGCCTGGCGCGTCGCACTCGTATCTATCGCCTGCCCACTCGTACCATTTACGCGGGAAATTTCCGTAAAGTCGCGTGTTACCACCTTTGTTGTACCGGGCGCAATCGCAAGCTGCTTCCCAAACTTCTCTTCAAGCCACGGCTCAGCTTTCTGTGCATCAAGCGAGGCAAGTAGTTTCCCCTCTTCGGCAACGTATCCAAGCCATGTATAGACATCCTTCGTATTGAGCTGCTCAGTCTTATCACCAACTTGCAGTTTCACACCTTGATCAAGTAATTCTTTGAGGCGTTTCTTTTCTTTTTCAGCCATCTCGTCAGAGATAACAGGATTTTTCGTTGTACCCTTAACAATAATCTTCTCAGGATGAAGCTGGACGGCTACTTTTTCCAACTTAGGGTGAAGCTCCTTATAGTCACAGGTTCCGCCACTAATTGATGGCTCAACAGTTAACTTTTCATCTTTAACACTAATTGTTGCATTGACTGGCTCAAGCGTACAATTAGCACCAAAATGATCTGCAAAGTAAGAGTCGAGCTTTTTTGAATCCCGCGCTATTTCTGGACTTCCAGACTGGTCAATCAATCCGTACCACAAGATAGAGCTTGGCACCAACCGCACATACCAAGGATAATCCAAGGCTTTTACGCGTTGCTCATTACCCACCTTTACACCAAGGTCAGCATAGGAAGGTGCGACCTTCAACTTTGTATCACTTGAAAAGTAAATCGGCACTTTTGCCTCCGCATAAGACCTATCGAGAAGCTTCACTACCTCTTGCTTCTGCTTTCCACCCACGGCAACTGAATCTATCTTTGCGAAAGGCAAGATTGTGTCAGTTGGGAACATAAACTGGAAGATAAGCACCGCCACCAAAACAGCACCTCCGGCCGAAAGCGCAATCTTTTTTGGCGTACTCAATGCATGATAATGCACCGACTTCGCAAACTGCTCACCGTGCGCCTTAAACTTGCTGTATGTTTTGTGATATCCCTCGGACATTACACCCCCAACTTCCGTGCTAGTTTCGCGCGCATCGCCTCGTATGCACCGTCAAACCCAAGCACCTTTAACGCTCCGATAAGCACATAGAGCTCATCAAGTACGCCTGCATCTTTATTCTGGTCATACTGCCCAAACCGTGCCTCAACTGCTTCCACAAGCCACTTTTCTTTCGCGGCGCTCGGCTTAGATACGGGAATGTCTCCCGCACCGTACCGCGACGTAATCACTTCAAGTGACCGCGCAGAATGGCTTGTCTTCCGGACATACCCCTTTGCGATAAGCCCATCAATATGAATCGCCACAGTTGAAACTGATTTATAGCCAAGCGCACGCATAATCTCACGGTAGCTCGGTCCGTAGCCATGTTCTTTAATAAACTTGTCTACATACTCTAGCAATTCTTTTTGCCGTTTCGTGGAACGATCAGACACGTGCCACCTCCTTCTTTTTTGAACGAGGAGCTATCGCCACGGCCATTCCAGCAAGCGCCCACCAAACAATTGCGACCGTATCATCCACCCATACGGGTTGAATAAGGCCCACAAACACCAACGCCACCCCAGAAGCAAATACCCCCAGACTCAACCACTGCGCACGATTCCGCCACAGTTGCACGAAAATAATTCCAAGAATGGCAAGAAACGCCGCCAAGCCAAACCATCCCAATTCATGAGCGATAAATAAATACTGATTTTCAATAACAATCGGTGCGTCAGTATAGAGCGAGGCAGATCCAGTACTCCCAATTCCACCACCAAATGGCTGCTTTAGCATGCGCTCTACGCCCACCGCAAGTGACTCCGCGTGCTGATCATTGGAATTAACCGTACCACCCTCACCAGGATTCTCATGCAAAATGACATTTGAGACAAAGCTTGTATCCTTTGCGGCCACGAGCCCTCCCATAAGCAAGATTCCAACAACACCAACACCTAGCCATACACCTCGAGTAATGCGTCGTCCATAGACAACAAGCGCCACAACACCAAGCGCAATAGCAGCACCTAGGATGGCACTTCGAGAGTAGGTTGTCCATAAAATAATTACAGCACTCACAGTGACTATTCCATACACCCAGCGCCACCGCGGTGTAACTGGTTTGGTAACTTTTACCATGCTCGCCAAAATAAGTGTAAGTACAACAATCATATATGCGCCGAGTGGATTCGGGCCACGGAGTGTACTGTTAATACGTACGAAATCCATATTTTGATCAACCGTGAGGTACGGCATTATCGTTGATTCGCCATAACCAATGTACTTCAAAATATCATGCGGAAGTACCGTTAATTGAAGAAGTGCAAACAGAATAACCACCGCCGCGCCGGACGCAACTACTGAAAGAAAGAGTGGTACCGCTTTTGGATAGAGTCGCACGGCCGCAAATACAAGCGCAAACATGAAAAGATAGCGTAGATTAATAAGCAAACCAGCAAGTGTCGACTCCAACCCAGTATAAAAAACCGGCACCAGTAGCAGATTAATGCCCGCGAAGGCAAGAATAAAGTAAAAAAGCTTAGAGTGAAATATACCCCATTGCTTTTTTGTTGTAAGAATAACTACGAGCAATACCCCCGCTAGCCCAAGAAGGATCTCTTTCCATGACTTAATAGTCAGCGAGATATCTGGCGCAAGCGCTCCGAAGCCAACTGAAATTGGTGCATGAAGGACAATACCAAAAAGCACCCCCGCCAAAAGCCATACATAGGCTTTTTCTAACCAGGACGTTTTTGTGTCATACCAATGCAATATGCTTTGCACCATCCCCATACCCCTAGTATACTACGTACTATGAACCGTCAAAATTCAAGGACCCACAACCTTGTCCTTATCCTCATAGATACACTTGTTCTTATTGCTGCCTTTGTCCTTGCGTATATTGCACGTGTGCAATACGACCCCCGTCCACTCCTTCATAACATCTACGCGTACGATTACCTTTTTGCCTTTCTCTTAATAGTCCCGTTCTGGATTGGGATCTTCGCGCTTATTGGACTTTACCAGTCAAAAACATACAATCGCCGTTTAGTTGAGTGGAGCAAAATTGCCATCGGGTCTTTCCTTGGCATTCTTCTTATCATCGGCTGGGAATACGCAAGCGAAAAAGAACTCTTTCCTGCGCGACTCGTCGCCGTCTACGCCCTTTTCATCTCATTCTTTCTTATTGTTATCGAAAGGGAAGTTATGCGACTCATCCGAACACTCAACTTCCGCTACGGCAAAGGGGTAAAGCGGTTGCTTATCATCGGCTCTTCGGAGGTTACCGGTGATCTTGCGCACAACCTCGCTGACACAAAACATAGTGGCTATCACGTTGTTGCCATTGCCTGTGAAAAGAAATACCTTCCAGTAGGAATTAACGCCCTTCACTTCTCGTCACCAGAAGCAGCTCTGAAGCAACTCGAAGCACTCAATATCACCGCAATTATGCAGACCGAGCTTTATGAAAATGCCGAACGCAATCAGCGGATCCTCTCTGAAGCCCAACGCTTCCATGCAGAATACAGTTTCATTCCCGGTGAATCTGAGTTTTATTCAGGAAAAAACACCGTTGATATCTTTGCTGGTTATCCAATGATTACTGTCTACCAAACCCCTCTCGTAGGATGGGGCGCCATCGTGAAGCGCATCTTTGACTTCTTTACTAGCCTCGTTCTCATAGCGCTCCTGTCACCAATTTTCATCATCCTCTTCATCGTCAAAAAACTAGCCGACCCAGGACCTGCCTTCTACATCAGTAAGCGCCTCAGCCGGTTCTCACAGCCCATTGGCTTGATTAAATTCCGCAGCATGGGTGCTCAGTACGGAGGCAAAGATGCCGCCGAAGAGTTCCGCGAGATGGGCCGAGAAGACCTAGCGAAGGAATACGAACGTAACCGCAAGGTTGACAACGACCCGCGCATCACGAAGTTCGGCAACTGGCTACGAGCCACCTCTCTTGACGAATTACCCCAACTATTCAACGTGCTCAAAGGCGACCTAAGTCTCGTTGGCCCACGCCCCATCCTCCCTCAAGAAATGAAACTCGCCAGGGGTCGTACTGCACTTCTCCATAGCGTTAAATCTGGCGTTACTGGCTTGTGGCAGGTATCGGGTCGCAGCGAGCTAAGCTTCAATGATCGTATTGAACTTGAACTCTTCTACGCGCAGAACTGGACGTTCTGGCTTGATATCAAGATTCTCTTCAAGACTGTTTGGGTTGTACTTCGCAAAAAGGGTGCAAAGTAAGTGGCTCGTCGAAGAGTTGCTATAGTCCACGACTGGCTCACGAATATGGGTGGCGCCGAGCCACTCGTACTCGAGATCCACAAACTATTTCCAAACGCACCAATTTATACATCCGTGTACGATGCCGAGAAGATGCAGGCTTTCAAAAATATCGACGTACGTACTACTTACTTACAAGAAAAGCTACCGAAAGCGCTCCGATACAAACATGTTTTATGGCCAGTTCTTCGCGCTAAAGCATTCCGAGCCCTCGACCTCTCTGAGTTTGACATAATTATTAGCAGCTCAAGCGCAGAAGCAAAGTCGGTCCGTAAGACACGCCCAGGCCAAGTACACATCGCCTATGTCCACACCCCTCCTCGTTACTACTGGAGTCATTACGAAGAGTTTCGTAAAGAATTTAATTTCGGGCCGATGAGTCCCTTTATCCGCCCATTCATCCCCTTTTTCGTTAAGAAAATGCGCAAGCTTGACCTTGAATCAAGTAAAGACATTGATATATTCATCGCCAACTCTACCGTTACTCAACAGCGTATTAAGGAATATTACGACAAACCAAGCACTGTCGTCTACCCCCCTATAGAGGTCGACAAGTTTACACCGCCACCAACCGGTGAGCGCGAAGGATATATCTTGTGGGGAAGGCATGTCCCCTATAAACGTTTTGACCTTGCTATACAGACATGTAATGAGCTCGGGGTACCACTCACCGTAGTGGGAAGTGGGCCAGACACAGAACGCCTCAAAAGCCTTGCAGGTCCGACCATTACATTCACGGGTCGTGTTAGTGACGAGGAGCTTGTTCGCCTCTCCCACACGCACAAAGCTTTCCTCTTTCCTAACGAAGAAGATTTTGGCATGTCAGCCGTAGAAGCACTTGCTGCTGGTATGCCGGTTATTGCATATAAAAAAGGCGGTGCACTTGATATCGTTCAAGAAGGAGAAACTGGAGTATTCTTTGAACACCAGACACCTAAAGATTTAATCGATGCCATAAAAAAATGCGAAGCACTTATTGCAAGCGGTGCGTTTCGCCCCGCAACACTGCACCGCAAAGCAAAACGATTTGATAAAGGATTCTTTGCAACGAAGATTCGAAAAATCATTGAAGACACCCTGTAGAACACTCTATTGACTTGGTTTTTTAGCAAAAATATGTTATAATTATACTATAGCACCTCTTTTGACGTGTCTCGATCTTCCCATCTATCCTAAGGAGTAACCATGAAAGGCATCGTCCTCGCGGCGGGCAAAGGCACCCGCATGGGCGCCACAACACTTGGCATAGGAGGTAGAGGTGCAGCTGTTAGCAAACCGCTCCTCCCCACCTATGACAAACCGACGATCTACTACTCGCTTTCGAGTTTGATCGCCGCCGGCATCAGAGAGATTCTGATCATCGCTGCACCCGACAATGTGGAGCAGTTCAGAAATACCATCGGCGACGGCAATGAGCTCGGCATGGAAATTTCTTATGCCGTACAGCCAAAGCCTCGCGGTATTGCAGAAGCATTCATCATTGGAGCCGACTTCATCGGCGACAGTGACGTAGCGCTCACCTTTGGAGATAATATCTTCAACGGACATCGATTCACGGAAACCCTCCGTAAGTCGACACAACCGAACGGTGCAACCATCTTCGCCTACCACGTCCCAAATCCGCAAGATTTTGGCGTCGTAAAGTTTGACAAGGCAGGACAGGCCATTTCACTCGAAGAAAAGCCTGTCAACCCAAAGTCAAGCTATGCAGTACCTGGCATTTACTTCTACAGCCCCGATGTTGTAGATATCGCCAGCATGGTACAGCCAAGTGACCGAGGTGAACTTGAAATCACTTCGGTAAACGAGCTTTACCTACGACGCGGCCGTCTCCATGTGTCGGTACTCGACAGTGACACCGACTGGTTTGACACCGGAAACCCGGAGTCGCTCCATGAAGCTGCCACCTTCGTGCGCAACTACCAGGAGAAGACCGGCCGACTGCTCGGTAGTCCAGAAGCCGAAGCCTACCGTGCAGGATTCATCACCACCAACACTCTGATGGATCATGGCATCAAGCTGCAGAAATCCGACTACGGTCAGTCGCTGATTCGCTTGGCTGAAGGCAAATGGGACATCTAGATATACGAAAGGGAAAGGCTAAAGGCCGGAGCATGCACTCCGGCCTCTTTTCTTTATTACCTCAGCTCCCTAGTTGGTTACTGCAATAATCGTCTCGAGTCGAGCAGCTGTATCTTCCCATTCATCAACATCAAGAGACTCAATGCCCATTGCTCGTACTGGGTAGTCATTACCGCCCTCTTGGAGGTTATCACCAAAGAAAAGGATATCATCACGACTAATATCAAGAATGTCGATAAGCCGTTGCATACCATATGCCTTATCAATGTTTGGCTTTGTAATATCAATTGACGTAGAGCCACCAGCGCGAACTTCAAATTCCGGCAACGCCTTCGCAACATGAGTGCGAAGCGCTGCTTTCTTTGTTCCTTCTGGGTCCCATTTGTACTTATCGTCTGGCTTTGCCTGTTGACCAAGTGCAGAAAAGGTAATTTGACTCAGGCGGTCTTCAATAATATCACCTGCAGGATTCGCCTCCCAGTAGCCAAGCTCTTTTGCGCCCGCCTCAAGCGCAGCGATAATTTTCTTCTTATCTGCTTCGGTAAGATCTTCTGCGTACTGAAGCTCCCACTCTTTAGCAACTTCGTTAAATCGATAATACCGCGTGCCGCACGTAGGCATAAGATGAAGACGGCGAAGCTGCATTGGGCTGAAATCAGCCTGCTCAATCACTTGTTTCTGGAACTGCTCGTAGCGTCCGCCCGAAATAATACAAACATCAAACTGATCAAGAATCTTGCCGAGTACGGTCGCCATACGATCACTCATTGGCGATTTTGAAACAGCGAGTGTATCATCTAAGTCAAAAGCAAGTAGTTTCTTCATTACGCCTCCTTATCAGCTTTTACGCGTGCAACAATTTCTTTTACCTTCTGGCTAAGATCCTTACGTGCAACAAGAATTCCATCTGGTGTATTGATTACAACGATATTATCAAGACCAATAACACCAACTGGCTTCTCTTCTTCGTTATGAATATACACGTTCTCAACTTCTTCACCGTAGATCGCTGGACCCTTAAAGAAGTTACCTGCTTCGTCAGATTCATTTGCCTCGTGAAGGTCCTTAAATGAACCGATATCCATCCAGTCAAAGTTCGCCGGCACTACTGCTAGGTTATGTGAGCGTTCTGCAAGTGAGTAGTCAATCACAAGATCAGGGAATGAAAGATATGTTTCGTTGTATGCCTCTGACGGTACTTCACCTATAGCAGAAAGACGGTCATAGCTCTCCTTGAGGTCAGCTGCAACTTCATTAATTTCTGACATAAATGTGTTGACCGAGCCAACAAAGTAGCCGCAATTCCACAGGTATCGACCAGCTCGAACATACTCTTGCGCTGTTGCATAATCTGGCTTCTCTTTGAAAGATTCTATATTGTACGCACCGGTATCACCCAGAACTCCATCACGTTCAATATATCCAAACCCTGTAGCCGGGAAGGTTGGTTCAATACCAATAAGTGTTACCTTATTTGTCTCTACAGATGCCCTTGCTGCCGTCTGTAGAGAGCGTACATACCCTTCAGTGTCACGAATACTATGGTCAGAGTGCACAAACGCAATTGGCTCATCACGATCATGACGACGCGAAATGACATCAAGCGCGAAAACAATACAGTTACCTGTACCGCGGCGGCCCGGCTCAATAAGGAAATTTTCATCCGGAAGATCGGTCAACTGATCCTTCACGTGATGCGCGTGACTCGCCTCGGTCACAACATAGACAGTATCACCCACCTTCTTCGCTCGGTCATACGCAGACTGAAGAAGACTTCGATCGCCTGTTAGTTTTAATAGATGCTTCGGATAGTCGCTGGTAGATAGTGGCCACAGGCGTGTGCCAGATCCGCCGGCAATAATTACGGTAATCATATCTTTTATTATATACTAAGGATGATTATTAGCGAGCCCACCTAAGGAGAAGTCTGACTTTTATGAAACTGTCTGTTGTTATACCTGCATATAATGAAGCGGAGGGTATCGAAACTTTTCATCAAGACCTATTACTTCCTGGTGTTAAAAACGCCACAAAGAATTACGAAATTATCTACATTAACGATGGAAGTAAAGACAAGACCCTTGAACTCCTTACAAGGATTGCAAAGAAAGATAGCAATGTGAAAGTTGTTAATCTATCACGTAACTTCGGCAAAGAAATTGCAACTACAGCAGGTATTTTTCAGGCATCAGGAGATGCAACAATTATTTTAGACGCCGATGGACAGCATCCACCAGCAATCATCGATCAGTTTACTGCAAAGTGGAAGAAAGGCGCACAAGTCGTCATTGGAGTCCGTAACAAACAACAGCACGAAGGCTTTATAAAGGAGTTTGGTTCAAAACTATTCTATAAAGCATTCAATGGAACTTCGGGAGAGGCTATGGTTCCACGCTCAACGGACTTCCGCCTCATTTCCAAAGAAGTTCGTGAAGAGTTTCTAAAATTTGCAGAGCGTAACCGCATCACACGAGGGCTCATCGATTGGCTTGGATTTAAGCGTGAATACATCATCTTTGATTCTCCAGAACGACTCGCTGGCGAGGCAAGCTATAAAACAAGTCAGCTTATCAAGCTCGCAACAAATAGTTTTGTATCCCTATCCCTCAAGCCACTCTTCCTCTTTGGCTGGATTGGCGCAACTATCACGACAATATCATTAATTATTGGCGTTTTTGTTGCCCTTGAACAATTCATCCTAGGTGACCCCCTACAACTAAACTTTACAGGTTCCGCATTGCTTGGAATCTTTATATCCTTCCTCGTCGGAATTGTACTCATGTCCCAGGGAATGATTGCCGTATACCTATCTCACGTCCATAGTCAATCACAAGGCAGGCCACTTTTCGTAATTGATAAGTCAACATCAAGTAATATCCAATAGTGAAGACTCTCATCAAGACATTACTTGCAAATACTGCAATCCGCTATCTGTTGGTCGGCGGGTTTTCATTTGTATTCGAGATATTCGTCCTGTGGCTTTTATCAGAGCGTTTATCAACAACGACGACCGTTGCAGTAGGTGTAAGTTTCTGGATTGGCCTTATCGCTTCCTTTCTTCTTCAGAAATTCTTCGCTTTCAATAGCGGCAACTCAAAAAAAGAGAAGGTATTTAAGGAAGTATTCTTCTACGCAGTCTTAGTACTCTTTAATTATCTTTTTACGCTCATATTTGTAGCCTACTTCACGCCACTCATAGATAATATTTACATCACCCGCGGTGTAGCACTTGCTATTACTGTTATTTGGAACTTTTTTGTCTATAAATATATCATTTTTAGCAAAAAATCGCCTCTTGATTCTTGACATAAGCGTATTATTTCAACATAATAATGTTCATTAACATTATTAAACAAAATACACACATGCGACTTCAAAAAAAGAACACAAAGTCAAAACTAATCATCCTTATCATAGCGTCAATTCTTGTCGTATGTATTGCCGCTTTTACTGCGTACTCTGTCTATAAGAACACACCAAAGAACAGCTCGCAACAACAAACTACTCACGATGACGCCAATAGTGGTATAAGGGAAGAACAGGTGCAAAATGGCAATACAGATCCAACACCCACAGAAGAAGATGGTCGCACCTCAAAAGGCCTCACGCCAAGCAATGAGGAGCAGCCTCAGTCATCCGGTTCACTTATAAAGCCGACTATTGCACGTGCAGAAAAATACGGCTCGACAATTGAGGTAGTTGCCACATTTCCATCTACAGCCACAGGGCACTGTGAGCTAACATTATCTAAAGACGGGGCAGCAAGTATCTCACGCACAGCACCAATTACGGTTGGGCCAAGCTATTACATATGTGGATTTACAGTCGAGAATATTTCAGGTACAGGATGGACAGCTTCAGTAAAGCACGTAAGTGGAGCCCAGCAGAGCGATACCGTAAAACAAAAAGTTGAATAAGTTCTATGCCACTCCAACTATCAAAGCAAAAGATATCTCCCTATACAGTTGCTTACGCACTCCTTGCGTTCATTGTAGCTATTTGTACTGGAATTCTTCTCTATACACATAGCCGAGTCGACACGGTGTATGCCGCCAACGCTACAAACTTCAATCACACTAAAATCATTTCTGACTTCGTATTTACGAATAATTCCAGTATGTCTGCTGGGGATATCCAGTCGTTTTTAGACCAAAAAAACTCTGTCTGTTTACGAAACTATACAGGCCTTGCCCTTATTGACGCAAATAATAACGGACAGGTGGAGGACTGGACTCAGTCAGAACGCTACGGCGGTGCGAGCGGAACCCAGCAGATGAGCGCTGCTCAATTAATCAAAGCCGCCTCTGATATTTATGGCATCAACCCACAAGTTCTCATCGTTACTCTGCAAAAAGAACAAGGCCTCATCACACGGTCTGATTGCCCACAGTGGCGCTATAATACAGCATTCGGTTTCGGCTGCCCCGACACCGCCCCCTGTGATCAATCGGCTTACGGGTTCACTCGTCAACTTGATAATGCCGCGTACCACTTTAAAAATTACATGACCGGTCGCGATGCAATGGGAAATACTGTATACGCAACCTATAAGACAGGCACATATAACATACTCTGGAGCCCAACAACCTCCTGTGGATCAAGTAGGTTTACGATTGAGAATAAACCGACGGCATCACTCTATACATACACACCGTACCGCCCCAACCAAGCAGCCCTCAACGCGGGATACGGGACTGGTGACAATTGTAGCGCCTACGGTAATCGTAACTTCTACCTCTACTTCAATGACTGGTTCGGCTCAACTGATGGTTACACAATCGACGCGAGAATTCTCACAAAGTACGAGCAGACAAACAACCTAGGAAGCACTTCTATGTCAACCGTATGCGGCATTAAGGACGGCGGCTGCTATCACCACTTCTCCAACGGGTCGGTCTACTGGTCTCAGAACACCGGAGCTCAGCGCATTGGCGGGGGTATAAAGTCGTACTGGAACAAGCAAGGGGCGGAGTGGAGCAAGCTTGGGTATCCCGTAAGTGACGAAACATACTTTACAGGAGGAGCAAAGCAAGAGTTTCAGGGCGGAATTGTATTTTGGCTTGGAAGTGATAGCACTATTAGTGTTATTTACGACGTCGTCAATCCGACCATGAACATGGTATGCGGCATACGGGATAATGGCTGCTACCAACACTTCTCCAACGGATCAATCTATTGGTCTCAAAAGAGTGGCGCTCAGCGCATTGGCGGGGGTATAAAGTCGTACTGGGATGGTCAAGGCTCCGAATGGGGCAAACTCGGGTACCCAACAAGTGGCGAGCTGTATCACAATGGTGGCGCACGACAAACTTTCCAAGGAGGCGTCGTGTACTGGGACAATGCAAGCGGAGCTGCAAAAGAATTTAACAACCTTGGTACACCAAGCATGTCGGTCGCTTGTGGAATAAAAAACAATGGCTGCTACCAACACTTCTCTAATGCATCAGTGTACTGGTCAACAGCAAGTGGCATGTGGCGCATCGGTGGCGGCATTAAAAACCACTGGAACAAACAAGGCTCCGAGTGGGGCAAACTTGGCTACCCAACAAGTGGCGAAACCTACTTTACTGGTGGAGCGAAGCAAGAGTTTCAGGGCGGAGTAGTGCTCTGGATAGCTGCAACAAACCAAACAGTTGAAATCACGAACGCAAACATCCTAGCCCGATACGAGCAAAGTGACAATCTTGGAGGCTCAAGTACGTCAACAGAATGTGCTATTAGAGATAATGGCTGCTACCAACACTTCTCCAACGGATCAATCTATTGGTCTCAAAAGAGTGGCGCTCAGCGCATTGGCGGGGGTATAAAGTCGTACTGGGATGGTCAAGGCTCCGAATGGGGCAAACTCGGGTACCCAACAAGTGGCGAAACCTACTTTACTGGTGGAGCGAAGCAAGAGTTTCAGGGCGGAACACTCACGTGGACCGAAGCCTCAAACACAGTCGCGGCTACCTACCGCTAAATAGCTTCTCCCGGATATCAAAGCTATAGAGATATAGTGACA
Source organism: Candidatus Saccharibacteria bacterium TM7i (assembly GCA_025349965.1). Lineage (GTDB taxonomy): Bacteria > Patescibacteriota > Saccharimonadia > Saccharimonadales > Saccharimonadaceae > Microsaccharimonas. The sequence continues at coordinate 52,023 of CP075337.1, read as the reverse complement.
CATCCTTCCCCACCGAAACGATATCCTCGGGCGCACCAAGTATATTGTCGTACTTTTCCGAAGTACAGCCACCATTCACAGTTCCCCCGACTCCGTCATTGCGAACATATAGAGCAGACAAGTTTACAGAATCGATTGGTTGATACCATGCCTTTGTAGTAAGATAATCCGTCATTTCCGGCATACAAACATAATCTTTTGTTGGTGCGATAGCCAACTCATCCGATGACTGATACCTCGCTAGTGTTGCGACGTAATAAATACCAACCAAAAGATCAACATCTCTCTCGGACACTTCATTAGCGATCTTCTTTATCTGATCTATCTTAAGGTGATGTTCTGTTGGTTTAATAGACAGGCTCGTCCTCTTAATTGCGTGCAGCGATGCGGCAGGTATACAAATGAGTAGAAACACTACGGCCCAAACAACACACCGACGAGCTGACATTTTTTGCATTTTCAGCGCACTCAGCCAAAGCGCAATCACAAAGGTACCTGTAAAGAGTACTATACCCAAATACCTCACAGCAATTCCATCATCACGGGCAACAAAAATATAGAGTAATGTAGCGGTAAGTGATGAGAGTACAAGCATTCTTCCAACCTTAACCGCCAAATTATCGTCCTGTTTATTTGAGAAAATGCGAATACTCAACCATACACTCAGTACCGCAGTGGCCAGTCCAAGACCCCCCATGGCAAGTGTGACTCCGGGCTGAACCCCAAATATAGTAGCCCCAAAGTTTCGCACAATTGCCTCAACGGCATCAAGCAGTGTATTAAATATTGAGCTCACAGAATTTTGCGTAACGGTCGATATCGAAGAGCTTGCCTCATTGATTGTCAGGGTGGTAAATGCATTGATAAATTTAAAGAGTATAGTAGATGCCACAGCAGCCAATACAACGTATACTGCAGGTAGAGCATGTAGCCATGCCAACTTCCTACTCCTTGCACAGTTATAAATCACCCAAAGTACAGTCGAACCAAGTGCTATATAGAGTAGTAATTTATCAGAAGCGGCAAGAAGGAATATAAGAAAAGTACCCAAAACAGCATACTTATCCATAAAACGAACCGACTTCACTAGCGCCCACATCGCAAGAATATAAAGGATATACTCAATATTCCGAGTCGTAATCATTGCTACGCCTATTGGCGCGACAGTCCCCGAAGCTTCTTGAATTGGAATAATAAGAAAGAGAAGCGACATGAGACATGCCATAAGTGAAGTAACAACTTTATTCTTTTTCGTCGCGAAGTAAATAATAGCAATAAAGCCGAGGGCAGTTATTAGCTGGACGATAATTGTAATTGCTATAAATGCAATCTGGGAATTTCCGAGAAGCCCACCAAGCGCAAATATAGGCCACTTCAACATAAACGTATGCGCTGCTGGAAAAATTGCCTGAGAAAAACTCTCAAAACTTTCAAACATATAGTTATCAATAAGCTGGTCGAAATTGTATGCCTGTAAAACTGCGCCCTGATATCCAACAAGACAACTCACCAGAATAAGGATTCCGATCGAAACGAGAAGAAAAACCCTACCCATCACTATTCTTTGCACCACTTCCTGCACCTTATATATCATCTCTCACTCCCTTAACAATAAACCAATTCTCCAGCCGCTCGACAGCGTAGCGTCCCTCGATCTCACTCACAAACTCCCCGTCGGTTGTAAGATAGAGATTTTTGGAAAAGTCTGCCGTTCCGTCTATGATCTTTTGCTTTTCACCGGCAGCAAATTCGCGGACTTCTTTAAGTTTATAACCATGAGAATAATATCCTTCAGACATAGTCATACCACACGCAAGCGCCGGTTGAGCAAAAATAATAAACTCCTCCAGATACCCATACGGTGACAGCGAAATCATATGGTCTTTATTACAGTATCGGTCCTTAATACCGACAATGATGGATTTACCCGCCTCAGAATGTGCAACCCGAGCACTCGCTACATATGCTTTTTTTGCCCTAAACTGATCGCTCAATCTTAAGTCCGTAAATTGGATAACGAGGAATGGAATGATAAAAATAACGGGCGCCCAGTATGGAGCACGTTTAAATGCCCTAATAACAAACACGAGAAGGCTGATAATAATCAAGTAGTATATAGGCCAGAACATACGCGCTGACGAACGAAACGTGAGCCATAAGCTCTCTACCACATCAGGCACGGGTAATGTAAATAGCACGTGATTTGACAATTTAATCGTCGTTCCGAGCGAGAAGATACCAAGCCCAACAAGTACAATTATTGACGAGATATTCCTCCAACTCGCCCACCTCTTTACCACCTTCTTTATCCTATGACCAGCTGCTACACTAGTGTTCAATACTATGTAGAACACCACAGGAATAAGAAGCATAAGGCCGAGGCCGAGGTAGTTCAACTTCTCATTGGACTCAAATCCCCCAAATCGATCATCTCTAAACAACTCACCCTCAGAAAACGCAGAGGCACCCATAGGGTCAACAAGCGATACTATATTCAAACTATAAAGATCTAGGTCTACCTTATTCAACGCACCGTCGGTTGAGGCAAGGCCTCCAGCAAGACCAAACGCTAATACAGCGATACCCACCGGAGAAAGTGCGCGCACAACCGTCTTCCACCAAGACTCCCTTCTATACGTCTGGATAATGAAGATTGCGAACAAAGCCATTACCATCGGAAGGAAATAGGGATGAATAAGTACGGCAGCAACCATAAGAGATGTCCACACCCACAACCCCCTCCAAAGAGTGACTGGTTTCGATTTATATAGCAATAATATATAAATAGCCAACAAAATGATCCAGTGAGCGGTCAGTGCGGTGTGCACAAATGAACGCATAACAATCATTGGCGTTAAGATAAAGAAAAGTGAACAAAGCGCAATGATATAGATGTTCTTCGTAAAACGAGAGATAATAAGCCCAGCAATGCCGCCCTGAAGTGTAAATGAAACAAACGTAAAGATACCTAGGTACTGAAAGGTTTCCGGCAAGATTGGTGAAAGAATTTTAAACACAATAGCCAAGAGTGGTATTGAATCCATAAATGTAACTGGCACCCCATATGGGTATGCTAAATTTGTCGCAACCCCAAAAGGGAATGTCCAGTCAGCATCGCGGAAAAATGCCCATCCAAAATAATGTTGCGCCAGGTCACCACCGAGATTAAGAATCCACTGGACATTAACAGGGTTTACTACTGAAAACCCAAACATAGTAGCAAAAAAAAGAATACCAAGAATAGCGCCCACGCCAAATGCCATTGCAGGACTACTATATTTACCCTTAAAAACCCTCTTCACATTCTCCATGCGTATCATTAGTACTTATAGTACCACATGAAAACTTGCGGTCGACTACGGATGTGATGATACAATAAGTATACTGTGCGATATATTATAGACGTCACCCAACTCATCCACTGGCCAGGCAATCTTACGGGCATACCGCGCGTAATGGACGAGCTTGCCATACGGTTTCTTAACGACACTTCCCGTGAAACACATTTTGTCACATGGGTTAAAGAAGCAAATGCAATGTGTGAAATAGACTTCGCTAAAACACGGTCACTTCGTGGTAAGCACATTGCCTACAAGCTTATCAATCAAGATGCAGCCGCCAATTCAGACATCCAATCTCAGCCATCATCAACAAATCCATCCGAGCGGCAAATAGGCCCCTTTGTAAAAAACTCAATCAAAAAGGTGATAGTAAAATCGCGGTTTGATCGAACACCTCTTTATAAGAAGCTGCTTGAAAACAAGAAGCTGCTTGAAAGTAGTCTTTATAAAAAATATAACCCCTCTAAAGATGACGTTTTTTTCATTCCATGGGGTGAGTGGTGGGATCAAAACTGGCTGACACTTCTCGCAAACTATCACGCGCGGGGTGTGCGTCTCTACCCCATTAGCCATGATATCTTACCAATGGTAGTTCCTCACTTTTCCGGCAATTCCGCATCTCTTGAAAATTTTGTTTCTCAAATATTCCCCCTTTCCACAAAAGTTCTTGCGGTTTCACAGTCTTCTAAGGCAGACCTTACTGAATGGATGAAGAGTAAGAGCCTTGCAATTCCAACAATAGAAGTTTTCCGCTTAGGTGAAGACTTTACATTCAAAACCACTCCGCTTAAAGACCGTGATGTAGAGTCACGATACGGAATTAAGAAAGATAATTACCTCGTATACGTAAGCACAATTGAACCTCGCAAAAACCATCTTCTTCTCTACTACACATATAAACTCGCTGCTTCACGCGGCATTTCACTCCCCCATCTCGTTATAATCGGCAGGGTCGGCCATGACATGGAGGCTATTCTTGGGATGATTCGCAATGATCCGCAAGTTAACACCTCTATATCTATTGAGAATAACGTTGATGACGATGATCTCAATTGGCTTTACCAGCACAGCCGCTTCGCTGTAACGAGTAGCTTCTACGAAGGATGGGGGATGTCCGTCCTAGAAAGTATCGCCCGCGGGAAACCGGTTGTTTGCAGTAACACAAGTAGTCTCCTCGAAATGCCCGATGACTGCGTAATCCGTTTCAATCCGTCATCGACAGATGAATGCCTTGCAGCGCTACAGGAGATGCTAGAACCGAGCACCCTAAAGAAGTACAGAAACAACACAAAGAAGTACAAAGTTCATTCATGGGACGCCTCATATAACCAAGTAATCGCTATTCTAGATGGAGAATCTATATAATGAAAATTTTAAACTTTAGCTCTCACTACGAAGATTGTGGTATCGCCAAGTACCAAGAAAACTACAATGATGAGATTAACGCGCTAGAATCTAATAGTGCTGAGTTTTTCTCGTTTTCACCCTATCAAACACGAGAAATGAATGATCATGAATTCTCAAATGTTATTCACGAACTTAGAAAGACTATAAAAGGGTATGACATTTTTCATATTCAGCATGAATTTGGTTTTTTTCGCGGTGCTCAACTCCAACAACTTATTGACACGGCAAAAGCAGCCAACGTAAAAGTTGTAGTCACATACCACACCTCTCCTGACCTTATCATCATCCACAAACCCCTAACAGGTTTAGGGCCAAAAAGTATTATTTCATTCCTTAGGTCGCAAAGGCATAATAAGCAACTGTCCAATATACACATCCGGCCACTTCTATCTGCAGACCTCGTCATTGCTCACAATGAATATACAATTGGTCAATTGCGCAGATATGGAGTGCCTGCATCGATTCTTACGCTCATTCCCCACCCTACTTACAGTCTCACAAATCCAAAACCTACAACATTTATAGCAGAGTCTCTCAATAAAAAGGAAGGTGATATTATCCTCAGCACGATTGGGTATCTACACCGCTTCAAGGGTATTGATAAGGCAATAAAAGCACTCTCGTACCTTCCCAATAATTACAAGCTTGCAGTGCTCGGTGGCGTCAAATCAGACAGCAATGACCAGAAACTCTATGATACACTTGCAGATCTCGTGATTAAACGAGACCTAAAAGACCGTGTGTACTTTACGGGTGTTGTTCTGGAGGATGAAACGCTCAATAGCTATATTCGCGAGACGGACATCAGCCTCTACCCCTACAACAGTGTGTATTATAAGGGGGTTGCGTCGGGTGCACTCAATCTTGCGATTGCGAATGAGCGGCCAATTGTCGCCTACCCGGTATCAACATTCAAAGAAACAAATTCCGAAATTAACCAACTTGTTCTTACACAGTCCGACAGCTACTACGAACTAGCAAAAGAGGTTGAGAGTATCGACATTAAAGAACAGGCAGAGCGAGTCAAGCAATACGCCGAAGCAAATTCATGGAAGAATATGTCAACGCGCCTCATTGATGCATACAAGACAATCCTCTAAAGAGTTTCAACTATATCAGTAAGCTTTTGAGCCGCAGACGCCCATGTAACGGGCGTCTTTATATTTTGATCATGTTGCTTTTCTGAAGCAGCCTTAATTGCTTCCGCCATAAGTGATATATCTTCAGGACTTGCAAATACAACCCTATCACTAAAACCACTCACAACCTCGCGAAGTGGCGGAATATCAGATGCCGCAATAGGCACGCCACACGAAGCCGCCTGGAGAATAGGGAGACCGGAACCTTCGTACCACGGGAAGTGCACAAGTGCTTTTGCACCCGAAATAAGCGCAGGGAGATCTTCATCCGGAACATACCCACTCGGTCGCATTACAATCTTACCATCTAGGGTTGCGTGCTGGGCTTTATCCAAAATCGACTCATTACGCCATCCGCCACCACCGATAAGTACAAGTGCCTCGCCAGGCTGTGCTATCTGGGTATACGCGTCAATTGTATTCTCGAGGTTCTTGCGTGGCTCAATATTTCCAATAAACAAATAGTATCTCTCTGGTATACCCCACTGATTGCGGACCATGTTAACTTCGTCAACACTTCGTGGCCTAAAGAGGTCGCCCCTGACTGCATTTGGTATCACCTCCGCCTTCACACCAAATACCTTCTCTATATCCACTCTCGACGCCTCTGAAACTGTCACGATGACATCGCTGCGCTCAACCCACATGTTGATATATTTATTTAGATACGCAAGGTTACGCTCTTCTATAAACTCGGGGTGCATCTTAAATGCTACATCATGAACGTATGTGATTGACTTCGAAGCAATAAGACTCCAATTTCTAAAATTCTCAAATACATATACCCCTTTTCCCAGAAAAAGATCGAGGGGTGGCGCAACACGCATACGCGAGAAAAGACTAAGAATCTTATGGGGATATGGAAGATATTTCACCTTTATATAAGTATATGCAAGGTGACTTGCATTATGCCTTTCATCAAACGGGAGAAAGATAAAGATTGAGTACCTGTCAGCATACACCTTCGTATCAAGTGCAAGAAGTGTTTCTTGAAGTACTTTACCAACGCCGCTCACATGCTTACCGATAAGCGGCGTTCCATCAAAAAATAGCTTTGTTTTTCGCACGAACTACTTACTCATCTTTCTCAGTTGGGTAACAACCTTCCATGCACGAGAATTATAAATTGAGTTAAGCTCTTTTTGAGCCTCGGTGTATTTACGCTCCGCCTCGGAAATAAAGTATTCTTTATGCTTCATCTCTTCAGCGCTCTTCTCTTCCTGTTCTATAAGTCGACGCTCGGCCTGATACTTTGAGATCTGTAGTGTATGAGTATACTTAATTACTTCCGAGACAAAGTGCTGCCTTGACTCCTTCTGGTAGTGTGTATATGGCGTATTAAGATCTACGAAGCCAAAATGATGAGACACGCGTTCGTTTTTTGGTGGAAATTTCATGTAGTCCCCGTACTGGATCTTAAGCTGCCTTTCAAACCCGCCCGGAAGCGGAATGACAGTATCCTCAAATGGAATCTCTACACTATTCTCGTATCCGCTTGTCGGAAATATCGCCGAGTCACGCCACATTGATGTCGTACCGTTTCGTACATACCTAGACTCTTTCAGACGAAACCTTTGCTGGAGCTCTTTCTGTTCTTTGAATAAAATAGGCAGTTCACGCCCAATACCATATAGCTTTTTGCTCGTAATTTCATCAATTAGTAGGTCGAGTTTTTTATTAAAAGCACTTTCACTGCGACTACTGTCTGTACCTACATACGGAAACACATCGATATGTACACCCATATAGTTTTCAGAAAAAGGTAGGTCTTCCCACCGAATAAATGTTGTTGTTTTATCCGATATCTTCAAAAAAGAAAAGTCCACATGATCTATTGACGATCCATCGAGCAGTTCGTATGAGTCGGCTAGCTCCTTACGCGCAACTTTTTTAAACACATTATAGTCATCTAGCTTCATTGCGATATCCATATCATCATCCCACGGAATAAACCCGCCATGGCGTACCGCTCCTAATTTTGTACCTCCGTCGGCATAATAGGTAATGTTATACTTTTCGCATATTCTTTTTATCTCTCGATATATATCGAGTAGTTTTACCTGAAGGTCCGTCATACTTATCTCACAAATCTCACAATCTTATCCATACCATCCGCAAGTGAAGTTAGTGGATACCACCCCAACGACTCTAATTTGGAACTATCATATCTCATATCACTCGCTATTTGAGAAAATTTACTATCTTCTAGGGTTTCATACTCAACAGACAACCCGACACGCTTAGCCAGCTCTTCCGCTATATCCGAAATGCTCGCATAAGACGCTCCGTCTGCTATATTGTAGGTTTCTCCAGATTTTGCATGTAGCAATAATGTCAAAATAGCGGTAACTACATCAACGGCGTAGCATAACGCATACCTACTCTGGGCTTTAGTACCAAGTCTAATATTAGTAGAGGCCTCCATGCAACGTTGCATATAAGCCATCGCCCTATTGTCTGACTTATTGTTGTACAGCCCGTATGTTTTAACTGGTCTTGCAATGACGACATCTGTACCATATTGGGAGTTATACGACCTGCAATAAACTTCAGATAAACGCTTTGATTCTGGATAGCTCGCGCGAGTGTTCATTATATCAACCCCGCCGATCGTATCTTCTGAAACAATACCACCTCTAACAACTCCAGTAACTTCGACTGTCGATAGATGGATAATCCTTTCTAGCTTCGAGCTTTTAGCATAATCTAAAAGACTCCTCACCCCAAGTATTGACGTATCGATTGTTTCGACTGGATTAGAAATATAGGCTGCTGGATTTGCGATACTTGCGGCGTTTACTATATAATCTAAATCATCTCCGAATCGCGAAGTATCAACACTTCTGATATCGCCCTCTACAACCTCTATATAGTCAGCGTTTAGCCCGAATGTTTCCAAAACCCCATTAGAAGATCTCGCTAATATCTTTATTTTTATATTGGCCGACTTGTTCTGGTTTAAGTAAATAAAAAAGTCAACCAAACAAGCGCCGATCATCCCCGTTGCTCCGGTAACTAATATCTTCTTAGTGTAAAGACCACTGAAGTCAAATCTACCAACTACCTCATCAAAATCAGCTTCATAACCGTGGTATAGCATATCTACACTACACACCGCTTTCAATAAGGGCTCTGAGTATTTTTAAATCACCCTGAGTTGTTACTTTAAAATTAAGTTCAGAACCTTCGGATAGATACACTCTCTCGTTGTTAATAATAACTGCATCACAGGGTGCTACAGGATGAATTCCATTTTTCATTGCCTTACTGTATTTGTCCCTAATATCGTCGAGAGAGAAGACGTGAGGTGTCTGCGTCCTCCTCACTACATCCCTGTTAATCGAATGGTTGGAGCTGTTGTCGTTTGCATTATTTAGTTCAAGGAGAACTTCGTTACTTGGCAAGCAGGCAATAGCATTACCATACTCCTTCTTTACTAAAAGGGCACTTTTAATAACATCACTTGATACTAGCGGCCTGTTTCCATCATGAATAATCACCGTAACATCTTCATTGCCCAGATTCTTCTTCAGCGCATCTAGACAATTAACAATAGACTCAGCACCAGTCTCACCCCCATTAACGATCCATTCGAGCTTGTCTATATCGTATTCTCTCTTATAGGCGTTTAATGCAGGCTTCCAGTCCTCTAAGCAGGCAACAATAATCTTATCCACATCTTTATTTTTCTGAAACTGCCTAAGTGTATAGATAATAATTGGCACATCGTTTACTGTCAAAAATTGTTTGGGAATATTATTATTCAATCTACTTCCTACACCACCAGCAGTCAGTACAGCTACATTCATTACAAAACCTCAACCTGAATATTTACAGGGTACTTAACCTTGTACCGGGCGCTTTTGTTGTCTTTTATCGACGCGGCTTGCTTCCACTTATCAAAAACCCTCGTATTATCTTTTGAAACTATCTCAGCATCAATTGTATAATTCCTATAACCAAATACGTTATCAAAGCTGAATTTTAAATCAGACCTTTCACCAGCCTTTATCGTCTGCAGTCCAAGAAGGTCGTTTGTATTAAACCCTGTTATTAAATGTCCGTTAACATTATATATCTTAAAGTCTACAATAAAATCCCTAACATCATCCATTGCAGTGATTGACGACAATAACTTAATCTTATTATCATCAAACTTTAAGCTAATTTCTTCAAACTTCACCTCTCCACTCCCCCATCGGTTCGTAGACTTCTCCACCTCTTCGGCGTCGCTGCTCTTGTTGAAAAGCTTAAGATACTCATCTGCAACCTCATCAGGTGTCCCCGCGCGCTTAACGTATCCATTTTCAATAACAATAGCTCGATCACAGAAATCGCGCACAGCATTCATGTCGTGCGTAACGAAAATAACCGTCACATCTGAGTCTTTCTTGATCTTCCTGAAGTAGTCGTAACACTTACGCTGGAAATCTGCATCGCCCACAGCAAGCACTTCATCAATGAGCATAATATCCGCTTTCGCACGTGTTGCAACTGAAAAAGCAAGGCGAACCTGCATACCTGATGAGTAATTCTTCAGCTTCTGGTCCATGAAATCACCGAGCTCGGCAAATTCAACAATCTCATCGTAGATAGTATCTATTTCCTTCTTAGAGAAACCAAGAAGCGCCCCATTTAGATATACATTTTCACGTCCAGAGAGTTCCGGGTTAAATCCAACACCAAGCTCAATAAATGGCATGAGCTTCCCTTCAGTGCGAATCGCCCCCTCGGTCGGTTGATAAATCCCAGCGAGAAGTTTAAGTAGTGTTGATTTACCCGAACCATTTCTACCAACAATTCCGAAAAATTCACCCTTCTTAATCTCAAACGAAACACCCTTAAGTGCATGCTGTGTATTACCACCCTTTTCAGTCTTGCGCCAAAAGTTAACTACTGAAGATTTAATTGAGCGCGAACTTTTTTCATGAGGAAGGTAGAAGTCTTTTTTTACATCCTCAACCGAAATAGCAATAGTATCTGGCATTATACATTCTCCGCAAAATGAGGTGAATTCCTCTTAAACAACCATGCGCCGAAAATAAATACCACAATAGTAAGGATAAAAGGCGTGACAATTACCCACCACGGACTACCGAGACTAACCGCTGTTGCATTCGCCGGGTCAACGAGTGCTGCACGCGCCGATTGAATAGATTGTGTCACCGGATTGAGTAAGATGATTTGAGCGAGCATAGGGTTTGGTGTCGCAATAATAGAGAGGGGATAGATAATAGCAGAACCATAAAAGAGAGCCTGCATAATAATCTCCCAGATGTAGTTAATATCTCTAAATCGCACATAAAGTGTGCTGAGAATAAATGCAATTCCAAGACCGAAGATAAATATTTCAATCATATATAGCGGCGTAAGGAGAGCAGTCCAGCCGATGTCAATATTTGCAACAAATAAAAATACAACTAAGACAGCGAGGTTAAAGACAAGGTTGATAAGTGCCGATATCGAGCTCGCGATAACAATAATATACTTCGGGAAATTAAGCTTCCTAATCAGGTCACCGCGTCCAACAATTGCACCAACACCGTTATTTGTTATTTCTGAAAAGAAGTTCCAAAGCACAATACCCAGAAGCATAGCCACTGGCCAACCTGGGACATCACCACCAATTTTCAAGAAATGCACGAAGACAAAATAAAGAATAATAAACGTAAAGAGCGGCTTAAGCAGTGACCATAGGTATCCGAGAACCGATCCCTGATAACGTAATTTAAACTCTGTCACAACGAGCTCTCTTAAGAGAATCAGTGAGTATCTGTATCTGCTTGTAATTGTACTGATCATAATAACTCTCCTAATTATACACCAACCCCTGTAAATATTTTACTAATTCATACATAAGCGCTACTATAGTAATCGTGCACAAGGGGAGTTTGATAGTTAATCCAACCAAGAAAAAACGCCTTTTATATCTTGATCTTATCAGGGGCGTTCTTCTGTCATTTATTATCATCAACCACGTCCCTTATGCTCCAAAAATTACCGACATCATTACAGGAAATGGTGCACTCATCAGCTCTGCTGCGGAAGGCTTTTTCCTTCTATCTGGGCTTATGGTTTCATATCTCTATCTGCCGAAAATTCTCACAAACACTAAAAAAGTTCTAGAGAAGGTTTGGAAAAGGGCGGCTTTACTCTACACCCTTTCTATAGCGACAACTCTTGTCTTCACACTTGCTGCAATTATTTTAAAAACAGACCCTACGCAGGGTGTTTTATACAACGGAAATATTTTTTCAATAAACTTTCTACAAGACCTTCTGTCACTCAGCTATATCTATGGATGGACCGACTTCCTCGCACGGTATGCTGTGTTTATGCTTCTTGCTCCTGCAGCACTTTTCCTAATAGCATATAAGAAGACGGGCATACTCATTGGAATCAGTGCCCTGATCTGGTTTACAAGCCCCTCTATTGGTATTGAGCATTTTACCGCATGGCAGGTACTCTTTGTCGCAGGAATGATTATTGGCGGCAAACTGGATGTTATTATTAAATTCTTTAATAACCGGAAAAGCCGCCCCTACACAGCAACGATCTTTACCGTCGCCGCACTGACCGTCTTGTGGTCCACATACGTCGATCTTCTCTATCCAACTATCATCTCCTTTCACTTCAATAACAGCTTATTCATCCTACTGCAGAACAGCCTTCATATACCCTACCCTCTTCACGACACCCTATTTAGCAAGCAATTTATGCCAATTCTTCGCGTGATAATATCTATTTTATGGTTTACGGCAGTGTTAGTTCTTTTCCAAAAAAATGAAGATCGCATCAAGAAATATACAGGTTCATTCTTTAGCTTCTTGGGCCAAAACTCTCTGGTTGTATATGTAATTCATTCTTTTGTTATTTTTGGCATTTTCATTGTTTTCACAAAAAACAACACAAACCTCGGCTTTACTATTAGTACGCTCATCGGATTTGGAGCAATAGCAGTGGTATTCGGAGCTACAAAAATCTTCTTGGCAATAAAAAGTAAGCCTAGGAAGTTCATTCTTAGGCTTACAAAAAGAGACACTACAGACTATCGGCTATAATCATCAAAAAGCCGCACAATATCATCCTCATCAGATGGTGCGTCGGCATCGGTGTGTTGCCAAATTTCAGCTGCGACAACAACCGTGTTTGGTAGTCCGTTAAGGCGGTGGCGCTCAGATTTTTCAAACTGAACCACATCTCCTGGTTGTGCGATAAATGCCTCACCCGGCTCATCAGTAAGACTCTTGTTGTATGAACCTTCTGTAAGGAATGTCCAACGCTCTGCGCGGCGGTGGTGATACTGCCAGCTAAGCCGCTCTCCCGGTGTAACAATAAGGATCTTCGGGCTTAATTCAGCACCCTCCATTCCAAGACGAGCCTCTTCAGGAGAGAGCCCTGGGAAGAATTCCTCAACGAAAGCGTCAGCCTGCTCACTGCTAATTCGGATATACGAACCCCACGGCTTGTCTGTATTAACTTCAACAATTTCGTATCCGACGTTTGACAGTTGACTCATAATATCGGCAGTAAATTGCTCTTTATTAAATAGTTCTGCAGATGTTTCAATATTATTTTGTAAATCAGTCTTTTCCATACCATGAGTATACCATCCCTACCGTTTTGTATCGAGCTCGGCTACAATAAGCATATGATCCTCCTTGAATATGAAGCAAAGAAAATCCTAAAAGACTCTTCAACTCCAACACCAAAGGGGTATACTGCTTCCGTAAAAATAGCACCACAAACAGTAGAACTTCCCCTCCCTGTTGTCATCAAGTCTCAAGTCCCTACTGGCGGTCGCGGCAAACTTGGTGGTATTAAACTCGCATCAACTCAAGAAGAATTCACAGCCTACTCAAACACCATCTCAAAGCTTTCCATTAAGAACTTCACTCCTTCAACACTCCTTATAGAAGAGGCTTTAAATATTGACCGTGAGTTATACCTCTCTCTCCGAATTGACCGCTCATCGGAATCAATCGAACTTCTCGCCCACCAAAATGGTGGCGTAGAGATAGAAGAAAATGCTGCGGAGAGCTTCTTTCGTTTCTCACTCTCAGAAGCACCAACGCTCGCCCAGGGTGAAGCACTCGCTGAATTTTACGACCTCGAATCGCACAGTTTTGCACTTCAAGAAATGCTTAAAAACCTTTACTCGTGCTTTGTAGAAAATGACGCGACACTTATTGAAATTAACCCACTTATTCTCACCAAAGAAGGTGAGCTTGTGGCCGGAGATTGCAAGATGACGCTTGATGATTCTGCCGCTTTCCGCCACCCAGAGTGGTCATTTGAAGCGGGGCAAGCAGAATCTAATTTCGTAACACTCAATAGCGATGGACAAGTAGCAACAATCGCCAATGGTGCCGGTCTCGCCATGGCAACGGTTGACGCAGTGTCAGCCTCAGGCCTTACTCCAGCAAACTTCCTCGACATTGGTGGCGGGGCATCGGCCGAAAGCGTTCTCGAGGCATTCAAATCCATACTTGAATATAAAAATGTCCAAGCAATTGTTATTAATATTTTCGCCGGCATTACTCGTTGCGATGAAGTAGCAAAAGCAATTATCACAGCCAAAAGTCAGCTCACCCATCTTCCACCGCTTTTTATTCGTCTCGCGGGAACTAACTACCTCGAAGCGAAGGCCCTCCTAGACGCTGAAAACATTCCGCTCCTCCCTACACTAAATGACTGTCTAGCGGCCGCTAAAAAGGAGATTGCTCATGTTTAATTCCATCCAAAATGTCATCGTGCAAGGTATCACTGGTTCACAGGGCCAGTTTCACACTAAAGCAATGATAGAAGCCGGCACTAATATAGTTGCCGGGACATCCCCGTCTAAAGCAGGTTCTACTATTGAAGAGGTTCCCGTGTATAGCTCTATAAAAGATATTCTTCAGGACTTCACTGTTGATGCCTCGGTTATTTTTGTCCCCGCAGCGCAGACAAAGGGCGCCATCCTTGAAGCAATAGAGGCTGATATTCCGCTTATTATCTGCATTACGGAAGGCGTGCCTATTCACGACATGCTTTTTATTAAAAAGAAACTCAAAGCACTGGGCGAAAATGCCCCTCAGTTAGTTGGCCCTAACTCACCAGGAGTGCTCATCCCGGGTAAGCAACGTTTTGGAATTATCCCTCACGCCATGGGGCTTACTGGTAACGCTGGTATTGTCAGCCGCAGCGGCACACTTACCTATGAAACAATGGCTGGACTTACGGAGCGGGGTATTGGCCAGAAATACGTTATTGGTATTGGTGGTGACCCTATTCGTGGCACAAACTTTATTGATTGCCTTTCACTATTTGAAAATGATCCAGACGTTACCTCTATTGTTATGATTGGTGAAATTGGTGGTACCGACGAGCAGACAGCTGCGAACTACATTAAAACACATGTCACAAAGCCGGTTTACGGTTACATCGCAGGGCACGCTGCGCCTGCGGGTGTACAACTAGGCCATGCCGGCGCCATCCTTGGAAGCGATAGCGAGTCAGCAAGTGTAAAGACCCACTATCTTAAGCGGCAAGGTATTACTGTCGCCGATAGCATCACAGAGCTCGTCGCCCTCGTAAAGTGATATACTGAGACATAATGAAAACAATTTCTATCCTCATCCCGGCATACAACGAAGAAGCGGTACTTGATAAGCTTTTCATTCGGCTCTCAAAACTCGCTAATCAAGAAAAGGAATATGACTTTGAGTTCTTTTTCGTAAATGATGGCAGCCGAGATAAAACGTTAGAAATCATCAAAGACTACGCAGAGAAAGACACCCGGGTTTCATACGTAAATTTCTCTCGCAACTTCGGCAAAGAAATTGCTATGATTGCGGGACTCGACCACGTGCGTGGTGATGCAACGGTTATTATCGATGCGGACCTTCAAGACCCACCTGAACTCATTCCAGATATGATCAAGTTATGGGAAGAGGGCTACGATGATGTTTACGCAAAACGCCGCAGCCGCGAAGGGGAGACTTGGTTTAAGAAAACTACTTCGAAGCTGTACTACAAGTCACTCCAAAAAGTGACAAATATCCCTATTCAGGAAGATACTGGAGACTTCCGCCTCCTTGACCGTCGTGTCGTGGAAGCACTGAAGCTTTTCCGCGAATCACAACGCAACACCAAGGCTATGTTTAGCTGGGTAGGGTTTAACAAGAAAGAAATCCTCTACGACCGCGATCCTCGTGCCGCAGGCGAAACAAAATGGAACTACGTTAAGCTTATTAATCTCGCAATTGATGGCATTACCTCATTCACCACTGCGCCACTGCGCATTTCAACCGTATTAGGTGTTATCGTTTCCGTATTCGCTTTCCTTTATCTCCTCTTTCTCGTTATCCGTACCACTTTCTTTGGCACCGACCTCGCTGGCTACCCGTCAATGATGGCGGTTATTCTCTTCCTCGGCGGAGTACAGTTGCTATCACTCGGTATCATTGGCGAGTATATCGGCCGTATCTTCAACGAAACAAAATATCGCCCGCTTTATCTAGTAGAGGAGTATCACAATGGAAAAGCTACTAAAAAAGCACGAAACTAAGATTCGCTTTCTCATTGTTGGCGGAACAAATACGGTTCTCGACTTCGCCATTCTTTTCCTCCTTACAAACATTGGGGTTAACAAAATTGTCGCTAATACCATTTCAACGGGCGTAGCTTTTGCTTTTAGTTTTTTTGCAAATAAAAAATTTACATTCAAAAACACTGACAAGAATGTTAAAAAACAATTTATTGCGTTCTCCGTCATCACCCTAAGTGGACTCTGGCTCCTCCAGCCACTCATTATCTGGCTTTCTACAGAATTCCTGTCAGACCATTCATCAAACGAGCAATTTACGCTCTTTATTGCAAAGGTAATTGCAACCGCAGCCTCAATGGTCTGGAATTACATCCTCTACAGTCGCCTTGTATTTAAAGCCGAAGAAAAGGTAGGGAAGTAATGGCACATATTGCAATTGATGCCCGTATTATAAACTCAAGTACCGGACGGTACGTTGAGCGGCTTATTACATACCTTCAAAAAGTAGACTCTAAAAACCAATACTCTATTCTCGTGCGAGCAAAGGATCGTGACTTCTGGACACCAACCAACCCCAATTTCACTATCCATATTGCAGAGTTTGATAATTATTCCTTTAGTGAGCAAATTGGCCTCAAGAAACTACTTGATGATTTAAAGCCAGATCTCGTCCACTTCTGCATGCCGCAACAACCACTTTGGTATACCGGCAAGAAAGTAACCACTTTCCACGACCTCACGCTTCTCAAGACGTACAACTCAGATAAAAACTGGCTTGTATTCCACGCTAAGCAAAAGATAGGTAAATTTGCCTTCAAACATGCCTTAAACTCAAATAATCATATTATTGCCGTGAGTGATTTTACACGGCAAGAAATTAAGAACCTCACCTCTGTAGATGACAAGAAAATCAGTGTTATCTATGAAGCGTCTGATGTAGATACAACAACACCTAAGAAGATTCCATTACCATTTAAAAAATACATTTTATACGTTGGTCAACAATCTGACTACAAGAATATCAAACGGCTTGGCGACGCGCATCAACTCTTAAAGGCTAAATATCCAAACCTCGGACTCGTGCTTGCAGGTAAAAAGAACGCCGCCGCTCTCACGAACGAGGAATATTTTGCGACACAAAAATATAAAGACATCCACTTCACTGACTTCATTCCCGATACACAACTCAGCTGGCTCTATACTAATGCCGAAGTATACGTCTTCCCTTCTCTTATGGAAGGGTTTGGTCTCCCCGGCCTCGAAGCCATGAGTCACAAACTCCCCGTTATTAGTAGCGATGCCACCTGCCTTCCGGAGGTATACGGCAAAGCAGCTCACTACTTCACCCCTACTGATACAAGCGATATCGCCCGAGCAATTGATGACGTACTTTCAGATGAAACACTGCGAAACCATCTCATAAAAGAGGGTCAAAAACAACTTAAAAAATACTCTTGGTATAAGATGGCAAAAGAAACACACGCCGTCTACGAGAAAGTTTTACGAGAAAAATAAATCCCTCATTTGAGGGATTTATACTCTTCTATGCTACCGAGATGGTAATCGTACGGTCTCGCCCCTCACCCCGGGAGGTCGTCTTCATATCGCTAAACTCAGAAACGACATGGTGCACAATACGCCGATCCGCCGCATTCAGTGATTCTGTACGGGCAATACCAGTAGTGCGTACCTCTTCTACCCACTCGCGAACCTTTTCAGCAAGACGCTCAGCACGTTGCTTTTTATAGTCAGCAATATCAAGATTTACTCGTTGAATTGCTGCGTTACTATTGCGAAGCACTGTAGAAAGGATGAACTGCAAGCTCCGTAACGTATCCGCGTTACGTCCAATAAGAAGGCTATTACTCGAGGTGGCAGGAATAGATACTTCAATCACGTCATCGCGCAAAGACACTTCAGCCTCCACGTTTTCACCAAAGAAACTAAGAACGTCCGCTGTGTATTTTTTAATAAATTCGAGTGACGCTTCAGTGTTCATTATCTACCCTTCCTTTGATTTACGCGGAGTATCCTTCGCAGTAATTCGAGTGACCTTCGTCTCGCTCTTTTTACCACTCTTTACAACTGCTGCCTCACGCGCCTGCTTTGCGCGCGCCTTTGCAGTTGCTTTCTTACCTTCCTTCTTAATCTGCTTATCGGCAAGTTCTTCCATCTCCTCAACATCTCGTTTGAGTAGGAAGTGTTGCTGGATTGCCGCAAAAAGGTTTGACGTTACATAATAGAGACCAATCGCACCAGGGAGGCTCATCATAATAAAGAACATCATAAATGGAAGGAATTTAATCATTTTACTTGCCATAACCGCATTGAGTTCGGCTTGGTCTGGCTGCTTACCCTCACCCGCTTCCGCGAGTACGTCGCGAAGACGCTTATTACTTGACTGAGGGGAGGTCTGTTTTGAAATAATATACTGTGTATATGCCGCAGCAACAGCTAAAAGGATAAGGAAGATATTTACACCCTGTGAACTAATTGCGGTCGAGGTAATATCAACAACTCCAAGGAATAACTTATTGAAACTATCCGGCTCAGCCACAAGCTGACGAACTGGCTCAAGTGACTGCATGAAACTGTAAGTAAATTGCTGAATCTGGTCACGGTGAGTGGTAAAGATTTGAATAACCCTAAAGAGAGCGATGAAAATCGGAAGCTGAATAAGCAGAATAAGGATTGAACGAAATGGTTTTACACCGTGCTTACGATAGAGCTCAAGCATTTGCACGCCTTCAAGTTGACGGTTACCCTTACTCGCCTTCTTGATACGCGCGAGTTCTGGCTGCAGCTTACGCATCGCCTTGACTTGGTGAAGCTGCTTCACAACAAGTGGCCATAAAGCAAAGCGCACAAGAATAGTGAAGAGAATTACCGCAATACCAAAGTCGGCAAAAGGAACAACACTATAAATAGCTAAAAGCAAGTTAAAGATTGGTTGTACAATAAAAAGTTCAAAAATATTCACGTTAAAAAATTACCTCTACTACTTTGTCTAGTATACAGTTATATGAGGTACTTTTCTAGTATTCCACAGTTTTATCCGCAGCTTGTGTTACTGGGAATAACTCCGATTTCTCAAATAGTTGCTCAAGTTGCTCAGTAAACTGATCGTACGGCATAGAGCGAAGTTCACTTGAAGTACAGATAATCACAACATCATAAATATCTGTCATTCTATGCATGTTTGTCCGTACATACTCATATATACGTCGGCGGACCCTATTGCGCCCAACAGCAGATTTTAGAACCTTCTTACTAATTACTACCGAGAAACGGCTAAACTTACGGCGACTGTTTTGTACATACTTCACCGTTGCATAATGCGAGCGCGCAGCCTTGCCGTTTGCATACACATAACGGAGGCTCCCATGGCCATGAAAACGAAATTTTCCAGCAATCATTCTATTTAGTATACCGTAAAAAAATACTCTTGGCTTTTCCAAGAGTATTTTCTTTTAGACCGTCAAGCGTGCGCGACCCTTTAGGCGGCGGCGCTTAAGCACAGCACGTCCGCCCTTTGTAGAAATACGAGCGCGGAATCCGTGTGTACGAGCACGGTGACGGGTGTGTGGTTGATAGGTTCGTTTTGGCATATCTTCGTTAGTATACACTATTTACCCCTATAAATCAATCGTGCCGCAAAATACAACGTTTGATTTTAATTCCATTACATTGCCTGGCAATAGAGGTTATCCCCAAATCAGCATAGGTTATCCACAATTTCATAGAGGTAATACCGAATTGTGGATAAGTCCTCTTTTATACTTCAACTACATAAATAACCCTTTTATGGTTGTGGAAAAGTATCGTCTCGGCGTATAGTGGTAGCAGTACTCAATACTATCTAACAATGAGTGAAGTGAGGGGATTCATGCAGCAAGATGCACGCTCAATTTGGCATAGCATTGCCGGAGAAATGGAGCTAAAATCGGGGCCTAACTATAAAGTGTTCTGGGAAAAGACAACTTTGGTGCAATTTAATGACGAAGAGGCCGTACTTGAAGTGCCGAATGTTTTCATCCGTCGCCAGTTCGAAACAAAACTCAACCCCACTCTTCGTGAGCTCCTTACCAAGAATGGTGTCAACGCCCCTAAGCTTACATTCACTATCCCCTCTAGCAGTAAACGCCCTCGCATTAGCCGTGAAACAACCACGGAAACTTCACTCGCCTTTCCTCAGCAAATGACTGAACCTCAAGACCCACGCTCCTCCGCGAATCACATTGCAACCGTCGGTACGATGAGTAGCGCCAGCCCTGCGGCCGCCTATCAAGTTCATACGCCAGCAGTCTCCCCTCTTGCTGCGCGCGGAAATCTCAATCCCCGCTACACATTCGACAACTTCATTGTTGGCTCCAGTAACGACCTCGCCTACTCTGCGAGTCAAGCAGTTGCTGTAAACCCGGGCGTAAAATACAACCCCCTCTATTTTTACGGCGGCGTTGGTCTAGGTAAAACTCACCTTATGCAGGCAATTGGCAATGAGATTCTTAAGAATTCGCCAGATGCTCGAGTGATGTACATCAGCTCTGAAACGTTCGTAAATGAGTTCCTTGACTATATTCGCTTTAAGAAAAAGGGCTTCTCGGACAAGTACCGCAATGTTGACGTATTGATTGTTGACGACATGCAGTTTATTGCTAACAAGGAAAAGACTCAGGAAGAATTCTTCCACACCTTCAACTTCCTTCATCAGAACAATAAGCAGATTATTATCTCAAGCGACAAACCACCAAAGAGTATTCCAACCCTCACCGAACGTCTTCGTAGTCGCTTTGAGATGGGAATGAGTATTGATATTCAAATGCCAGACTTTGAAACTCGTTGTGCCATCATTAATGCAAAGGCCGGACTTTCCGGCGTGAGCCTCAGCCCTGAAACAGTTGAATTCCTTGCAAATAACGTCAAGACGAATATTCGTGAGCTTGAAGGTGTACTCAATCAACTCCTCGCCTACGCTGAGCTTCATGGTGCAGAACCAGATATTGCAACCGCTGAAGGACTTCTTGGTAATGCGCGTCGTTCACGTCCGCAACATATCACAAGTAAGCAGGTTATAGACAAAACAGCTAAGCACTTTCAGTTAAAGGTCGAGGAGATCTGCAGTAGCAAGCGCGACAAGCATATCGTTACTCCGCGCCAAATAGCTATGTACCTCTTACGGAGCGAGCTTCACTTAAGTTTCCCTAAGATCGCAGGTGAACTTGGCCGCAAAGACCATACAACCGCTATCCACTCTGTTGAAAAGATTGAGAAGGCCATGAAACTTGACCAGGTATTGCGTCAGCAAGTGGAAACCATTAAGGAGCGCCTCTATGCATAGGGCTGTTTATAACTGGATAAAAAATGTGTACAACTTGGGTATACCTACTGTAGAAACAGGTGGATACTCATCCCCAGCTCTACGCCAGCACCTCACTAAGCTCAAGAAAGCTGGGTATATCCACACAGTATTCCTCATTTTTTCAGCAGAATTCCACCAGGTATTTACACAGCTTAAAACCCTCTTTTCACCTCTGAACAATCGACAGTTTTACACATTATCCACATACCCTACTATTACTAAAGCGAAAGAAAAATAAGAAAGGATCTAATAATAATGGAACTCTCTGTAACCCAGGAAAATCTCTCCAAAGCACTATCTGCCGTAGGGCGAGTAGCAAGTACAAAGACACAGCTCCCTATTTTGGGAAACATCCTCCTTAGGACGGATGGAAATAGACTACTTATCGCTGCAACAAACCTTGAGATTGCAACCACCCAGTATATTGGCGCGAATATTGCAAAACCAGGAGCAATTACCGTTCCCGCTCGTCTTATTTCGGAATTTGTTAGCAGTCTGCCAAAGGGGCAAATAGAGCTAAAAGGTGTTGGCGATACTATTCACATCACTAGTGGAAAGTATCGTTCAGTTATCAATGGAGTTATCGCTGATGACTTCCCTGAACTTCCTGTTATCGAAGAAGATAAGTCAGTCAGTTACGCTATTAACGCTGAAGAGTTCAAGCAAGCAGTTGCACAAACCGTCATTACGGCAAGCTCTGATGCAACTCGCCCGGTACTTACTGGTGTATATTGGCATTCACATGAAGGATGGATTTATCTGGCTGCAACAGATGGCTATCGGCTCTCTGAGCGACGTCTCGTGGAGACTAAAAGTGAAGTTGCAGCAATTATTCCCGTCCAGACGCTTCAGGAAGTACTTCGAACCATCCCTGATAGCGCTGAAACAGTTGATATTCTCTTTGATGAAAGCCAGGTGCGCTTCAGGATTGATGAGGCTGAGGTGATTAGTCGCCTTATCGATGGTAATTTTCCAGACTATCGTCAGCTCATACCAGCAAATTCAGACATTGTAGCTGTAATGAATAAAGCAGAGTTTAGCCGTGTCACCAAGGTGGCCGGGCTCTTTGCTCGTGAATCAGGCGGAAGTGTTACGGTAACTGTGGACAGTGAGGCGAAGAATGTTTCACTCCACTCTATTGCCTCTGAGTTCGGTGAAAACACTTCGGAACTTGAAGCTGAGGTAACTGGCGATGGCCAGATTACGCTTAACTCACGGTACTTATCGGAAGCGTTAAATGTTGTTGATGCTACAACGATTAGTTTTAACTTCAGCGGCAAACTTTCTCCATGTATATTAAAATCCACAGATGAGAATACTAATTACTACCACGTGATTATGCCACTTAAGAGCTAATATGGTTATCAAAAGCCTCTCTGTTTTAAATGTTCGTTCGCACGAGAATAAGAAAGTTACCCTTTCTTCGGGCGTAACTGTAATCACAGGCAAGAACGGTATCGGAAAGACGACACTTCTGGAAGCGGTGTATGTTGCACTTCAGGGCACCTCGTTTAAGGGCGTGGACGCTGATATTCTTCAGCAAAATGCGCCGTGGTATAGAATTGATCTTGGGCTTGATGATGACGCCTCTCGATCTGTTACTTTTGATCCCTCTCGTGCGAGTGGCAAAAAACGCTTTATTGTTGATGATAAGACTTCGTATAGACTCTCGCCACGAAGCAAATATCCAATTGTCCTATTTGAACCTGAAGACCTACGGCTTCTTCACGGCTCCCCGGCGCGTAGAAGGCTCTTTATTGACCGTTTTATTACGCAAATAGATCCAACGTACGGAATGACACTTCGGAAGTATGAGCGAGCTCTTAAGCAGCGAAACACTCTCCTTAAAAAAGAATTCATATCTAATGAAGATTTATTTGCATGGAATATCTCGTTAAGTGAATACGGTGCAAAAATTATTGAACAGCGCGTCCAGGCTGTCGAGCTTATTAATAAGGAATTAAATAATTACTACCACGAAATTGCACACACTGACGATGAGGTGACTGTGCACTACTCGCATACAATTATTGATCATTCGGCACAAAAACTACTCCGCGAGCTAGAGGGTAAGTTTGCTTACGATAGAGTTGTGAAACATACCAGTGTTGGCCCGCACCGTCATGATATTGTATTCAACTTCAATAACTCCCCTGCTCTTTCCGTTGCCTCGCGTGGCGAGGTGCGGACAATCCTTCTGGCGTTGAAGCGCATAGAAGAGTCTATGATTGCGCAGTCTACCGGAAAACGTCCACTTATTTTATTGGATGACGTTTTTTCTGAGCTTGATAAAGACAGGCAGGATTATATCATTGATTATTTTAAGGATAATCAGGTGATTATTAGTTCAGCGACAAAGCTGACGTATGACGGATTTTTACATATAGAGCTATAGTTACTGGTATCCGGAGAGGCTACATGGACCTTCCCAGTAAGATGTTACACTACATGGTCCGAGATCAACACCCCGCTCTTTCATAAACGTGTATGTTGGTACGATTGAACCCCATTCAGGGGAAGTTCTTCCTTCAAAGTGAAGATGAGCCCCGTCTGAGTCACCGGTATTTCCCGCTACACCTATTTGTTGACCGGTCGCAACCGTGTCACCCGTTTTAACTAAAGGTGTCTTGTCGAAGTGACCGTAATGAGTTACTGAGCCATCACTGTGTTGAATAGTCACAAAGTTTCCGTAACTCGAGTCCTCGCCTGCTGCAATAACAGTTCCCGAAGAGGCTGCGTGGACTGGCGTACCGGTAGTTGCTTGCATATCAATCGCCCCCTTTCCATGACTTCTACCACTTGTGTAAGTTCCCCAGGGGACAGTATTCAATAGAGGGTTAACCCATTCTCCAGAGCTTGTTTTTTGTTGAGATTTACTCTCATAGTCCATATTTTCTTCTATTCGACTATCTACGTAGTTGAGGTAGTAATTTGCATTTGAGTCGTTAATAATACATTCCTTTGCGCGATCTGGGTCGAAAGACATACCACTCCCGCCGTCATGGTATCCGAAAGGATCTTCTGATTCTATACACTTACTTACAAATTCTTTATATTCACCTTGAGGTTTTCCATCCTCGCTGATATCACTTCCAAGCTCATCGATAACCTTAATAGGATCTTTGCCGAGATACTGAGGCGGAATTCCGTTAATGGTATTACAGAATGGGTCTGTAGCAACGCCTGCATCGATAAGATCTAAGTCTGAGCAGCTATCTAACACTTTAGAGTACTGTTCGTTGGTGAGAGCTGAAGCCTTAGGGAGGATGCCTTGAAGTGAACTGGATAAAAAGCTTCCAATTACCGTGACCGGGTTGCTATCTGCTGAATTAATAATAGGTATGACGTTTGAAACCATCGACCCGACAAAAGTGTGCGGACTTGTTGGGTCAAATGGACTTTTTTCTGAGCGTTCCATCGCAATATAGTCATTCTTGGTTTCTGTAAGTGTGCCGTTGTATGCAAGAGCCTGGTCTTTGTTCATATAACCGACACCATTACTAGTGGCGAGAGAAGACATCATCGCGCCCGAACCTGAGGCGATGGCGTTTCCAGACTCTTCACCTGAAATATCGTCGGTAACACTTCCTGCTAGAGTGTCCGCTATTAGATCTGGTAATATAGCCATCGCAACGCCAACAGCTGCAGCTGCAACTCCAGAGACTATAATCTTTCCAACATTGGCGCCCGGAACAAATAGTGAAGCAATACCTACAATAAGGGATCCGGCTTGTACAAATGGGTTACCTAGTACACCACAAGTTCCACGTAACGATGATTTTCCACCAGGTACAAAAGAGTAGATCGTATTAAGTGTTGCGTCGATATCACCAGAGAAGCCTCCACCTGCCTTAAACCTGTTTGATATATTAAGACTTTTGTTAGATGCTGTCGCATCACCGTAGGCGGCGTATTTATATCCAAAGGAATCTGTTGCACTACCTACAAGAGTTTTGCTTGGGTTGTCAGGGTCTTTTATTGTATTAGTGAGATTTTTTCCTAGGAATTCTATATTCTTAGGATCTGGGTTTTGACCGGCTTTGATAGTATCGGCAGTGGAAAGAAAGACCATTGCGAAGCGGATCATCTGTGCATTTCTTATTGTTTTAATAGCAAACGACAGTGTGTTTGCTGTGCCATAAACCATACAAGCACTATCCATGGGCCCAGTAATTTTAATAGCCGACGTCACACTGTTTAGACCTACACCACTCAGGGTCTTCCGGGCGACTTGAGCTGCTTGGCCGCTTTTACCTGCTTCCTCGATAGACTTTGATGTATTATCAATTGCTTTTATGTTGTCGTCTGAGAGCGTGTTGCAGTCGCCGTCACAACCCAGTGGTGTCGACTCGCCTGCTTTTAGTTTTGAGTTGGCGTTGATCGCAGCAACACCCTCTTTGCCCACCTTATTAAGCTTTGTTTGTGCACCCTTCGGATCTTTCTCTGCGTCAAATTCGGGCATTTGTTTTTTTATTTTGAACCGGGAGGCAATTTTTTGCCAGCCCTTACCAATAAAACCACCAAATTTTGGGTTATAAGCTTGTCGGAGGGCTGATCTTAGTTTTGCATTTGATGCAACTTCTCTATTGAAGTCTTGGGCGGGTATTTCCTTGCCGTCTATGATGTATGCAGTAAACGTTGTTCTCCCAAGGGCATTTTTTGATTCATTTGCAAATGTAATACCTGCAGCTTTGAGCTTTTTTAAGTGCCTTTCAGGAAGGCTGCTAAACTTACAGCGTATAGTAATCTTTGCACCACAGTATCCCTTTGTGGAATTGTTAACCTTTGAGTGTAGAAGTTTATTAGACCGAGCCTCCATGGTTGCGAGCTGGGTATTGAATCTATCCACCATCGTCTCTTTCATTTGAACAAAAAGAAGACTAGGCGCGGTTAGTCCTGTGAATACAAATCCAAGCAATGCAATAATACCCCCAGCACCAAGTAGAGGGGAGGATTTTTTTAAGAAGTTTTTACTAAAAAAGCGACGCCCTTTTGATGTGGCACTTTCTTTCTTCTCTCCGAAAGTAGAGTTCCAATCTCCGGCCTCGTCATCTAAGCTTGTGGGTTTATCTAATTCGCCGTCAGCTCTACTAGAAGTGGCATTTTCTTCCGCGTGTGCAATCGAAGCAAAACGGTCATCATAATTCTGTTGACCTTTATTCAGTGCTTCATCTTGGTCTGCGTCTGGTGATAATAGCGCCATAACTACCTTTTAGTATACGCTACGAGCCGGCTTTAGTATTCGGATTAGTAGTGATAAGTTGGTGTTCTGTTGCGCTTGCTTGAATCTGGATATGAACGTGACTTTGTCCTGCAAAGAATAGTCCTTGCCCAATTGGGAAGTTTGAAAGACGCTTTTTTTCTTCTTCAGTAAGCTTAAATACATCAGAGAGGACATCAACGGCACTTGAAGATTGCTTTAAGAGGAGTTGAATTGAGCTATTGGCGACAATGGCACGGCCCATCTTGCTGCTAATGAAGTCCTCGACATCTTGTGTGATGGTTGTGAGTCCAAGGTGATATTTACGAGCACGCTTTGCAAGGCTAAAGAGGAAGTTAGCAGAGTCTTCGTATTTCATGAGTTGCCACGCTTCATCGACGATAAGCATACGTTTCTTCTGAATGGTGCGAGTAATATTCCATATGTGGCTCAGGACGATATACATCGCAACAGGGCGAAGTTCGTCTTCAAGGTCGCGAATATTAAATACAACCATTGGGTTATTGATATCAATGTTTGACTGCTGGCTGAAAATACCAGCGAATGTACCAGTCGTGTACTTACGAAGACGCTGTGCAAGGGCTGGTCCGCTCCCGCCCATATGAAGAAGGGTGTCGTAAAGATCGGCGATGGTTGGCGGTGGTGAGTTGTGCGTGAGCGGGTCGCTTGTAATTCCTACGCGTGCATAGGTGTCGATAAGCGCTTGGTCAAGATCCGCCTCTTCCGCAGGGGTGAGGCCGGACATAACCGAACCATTAGCGGTAGTTTGCGAACCACCAAGCATGAGGCGGAAGAGCCCGTGAAGTGTTACAAGGTTTGCTCGTAGTGCATCATCAGCCTCGTCACTGTCAATGACACGCGGTAGGTCGAATGGATTAATGCGCACCTGTGAGTTGAGACTGAGCCGGACGTACGCGCCCCCTACTGCTTCGGCAAGTTTTTGGTATTCGTTTTCAGGGTCAATGATAATAATTTCTGTACCCATCATCATACTGCGGAGTGCTTCAAGTTTCACTGTGAATGACTTACCTGCACCAGACTTTGCGAAGACGACCGCATTTGCGTTTTCAAGACGGTAGCGATCAAAGATAACAAGTCCATTATTATGCATATTAATACCGTAGAGAATACCTGAGTTATCTGTAAGGTCGGCGCTAGTGAACGGGAAGCTTGTACTGATAGCTCCGGTGTTCATGTTGCGACGAATCTGAAGCTCGTCAGACATTTGCGGAACAGTACTGTTAAGTCCCTGTTCTTGCTGTGAGGACGCAACCTTACTAAACACCATTTGCTGACCAAAAATAGTTTCAATTTTTTGTTGAACAAAGTTAAGCTCGTCCATACTGTCGGCCCAAAGTGTGACATAGAGCCCAAAACGGAAAAAGCGCTCTGCTCCGATTTGGATCTTGTCGCGAAGTTCTTCCGCGTCACTAATGGCGGCTTCGAGCGCTGGGTCGCGAACCTTACCCTTTTCACTATTAATAGCGTAACTTGCTTCAAGCTGAGTTACCTTTTTGCGGAGGTTATTAAGTACCACCTGACTCTCAACAGGATAAATATACATGCTGACGTCGAGTACTTCGTCAATGTTAATAATCGAACTAAGCCAGCCGGTGTAGATTTCGCGCGGATATCCGTACACATACAGCGTTCGCCCGTATTTTGTACCAAGTCTAAAGTGGGATGAATGGATTTCAAGGCTACTCGGCGCAATTAAATCACGGAGTGTTGATACACCCTTAAGAAACGCCTGTTCTACCTCGGTTTGCTCGCGAGCGCGTTGCTCGGCTGCAATATCAATAGCGCTTCGTTTTTTAGCCATTACTGAACTCCTCCTGTAGGACCTTGTGTCGGTTCTGCCTTTTTGACAAAGGTGGTTGCGATATTTTCAAAATCACCAAGTGGCTGGCGTAGTGCTGTGTCCGGGTTGTAGTAACTGTAATAAAGTTCACCAAGCGCCCGAGTGTCGAGCTGTGCGCTTTGTACGCCAATCTGGAATAACCCTGCCTGTACGACATTTACACGGTTGGCGATTTCATCTTTGGCTTTTTGGTATGCAGCAGAGTCAATTTTTGTAACCGTATTTTGTGGCTTAGCAAAAAGCTTACCAAAGAAGCCGACAGCTTGTGCCTTAAGGTTCTGTAAATCTCCTTCAGGAAAGAACGGAACGGTGATGTAGAATGACTTCTCCATAATGTTTGCTTCTTCTGCAAGGGTGTCAATAAAGTTTATATAGTCATCCA
This sequence comes from Candidatus Saccharibacteria bacterium TM7i, assembly GCA_025349965.1. Classification (GTDB taxonomy): domain Bacteria; phylum Patescibacteriota; class Saccharimonadia; order Saccharimonadales; family Saccharimonadaceae; genus Microsaccharimonas. The sequence continues at coordinate 22,782 of CP075337.1, read as the reverse complement.
TCAATACACCAAGAAGCATATTGTCTTGAGAGCGGCGTGTGTCAACCAATTTCTCAATGTAGGGTCCGATATCTACGCGCTGAGAGCGGACGAGAATCTGAACAGGAAAGTTAAGAGAGTTAATAAAGTTCTGGTAGCTGTACTCAACCCCTTCTCTCTCGCGTGAGCTCATGAGGTCAAAGTTAATGGATTTACAAGCAATGACAGCGCGAAAAGAGCCGTCATTCATAATAACCATACTGTCGCGAATTTCAGAGAGCTGTAATGAGTTTTGAGTAGAGTTAGGATTTTTAGGTGTCTCTTTTTCTTCAGCAGTAGTTGCTGCTCCTTGAGCACCGACAGGCTGAGGTGCTACTGGTTGAGGTTGTACTACCTGCTGAGGGTACGCTTGAGGTTGCTGGGGAACTCCCTGTTGTGGGTATGAAGGAGCACCACCTGTCATATCAGGTATAGAGGGCTGTCCTGCAGGAACACCCGGTTGGTTATACTGTGAATTATCTGGTTGCATACCCTATGTGCGCCCAACCCCTTTAGTTTGACTGTTTATCTAAGCGAAATAACGACTTCGTCAGATTCTTCCTCTGATTTCTTTTTTAGACGATTTGCCTCATGAGCAATAGTCTGAATTGATAAATCAGAGTTATTTGCAAGTTCTATTATATCAGTAGAAGGCGCTGTTTCGCTAGTGCTTGCGGGAGTTGGCTCTTCTTTTGGCGCTTCTGCTGGCACCGACACTCTATCCTCTTCGCTTAACGGCTGAATAACCGACTGCTGGATATTTGGATACGGGTTGAATACTGGCACGACTTCAGGTGCTTCGATTTGCTGTGGTTGAGTTGGCGTGACCTGCTGGGGCTGGGCGGGTGTATTATAGGCTGCTGTGACTGCATTTTGGACAGTGGCAATAGTTGGAGTGGGTGCGAGCGGTGCTGTTTGTTGAGGTTCTGGGATTGAAGTCGCTGCCATCATTCGCTCCTTCGCCTCTTCGCGCATGCGCTGCGTACTTGCCTGCATCATCTGGCTGAAGTTATTGGCAATTGATGTATTAGTATCAAGCACATCTTCTGCGCCTTGCGCTTCCAGAACAACATCTGTGTTCATGGCAATATTCTGAGCTCCCTGTACTCCCCTAATTGACCAGCCTTGCGTATCAACAAGGTTTGCAAGATAACTCAACCGCTCAACCGCTTCACCTTCGGATAAATCTTTTGTGCGCCTTACCTCCACTGTTTTTGGAGCAGTAATCTCAATAGTTGATTCCATCCCTTCAGGATCCCATAGGCGCTTTCGCGGCTTGAGAAAGAAGGAAACCATTGCCGCGAGGTAGATTTCCATCGGTTGATCCTTCCTTAACGGAAGTGCGAGTGCTCCAAAAAGAAGGATGATCGGGAGTGGAATAACGGCAAGTCCAATAAAAAGCTGTGCCAATCCCCATGCAAGCGCAATCGCGAGCGCAACAATGATCAGGTAGATAAACTGGCGAAAGCTAAACGGGCCAATGAGTTTATCATCTGCTTCGACGTCTTGGGGTACTTTGTAGGAGGCCATGGGTTATGAAATATCCAATATCTTTTTGATCTCATCACGGTTCTTAGATATTTTAACATTAAGGTTTTCGTCAGTAAGCGCCTTCTCAGCATTAAGCATGAAGGATTGCTTTTGGTCGTCGGTGAGTCCTGAATCTCCACTAATTGTCTTGGTAACCATTGCTAATTCATCCTTATCTGCAGTGGCAATTTTTTCCGGAGAGTAGGCATTCGCCTTTACAGCTTCCTTTATAGTATTTTCAATACTATCGTTACTGCCTGTGCGTAAACCGGCAAGAGCGCCCTGACCGATGTATCCTGGTCGAGATGACGACGATGCAAGGCTGTCAGCGAGAGTTTGCCTCAAGGTATTACCTTCTTTATCATTACCCCATGATCGAGACTGATCCCATAGGTCATTGATTTGAGATATGTCATTTGATGCAACCGCTTGCTGGACTGCAGCTGCCCGCATCGCACCGCTGCCGTTGAGCTGCATGCCACTAGATGTTGTTGCGCTTCCCCCGTTTGATAAGCTTCTAACTTGAGCTTGGTCAAGCTTTGCATTTTTCAGAACAACTCCAGCTGCAGTGATTTCTTCAAGCTCAAGTTTTGAGGTGGTGTTGATTGCACTTGCAAGAGCTCGTTGAGTGGCGTCAGCACCGGCGCCGCTACGAATCTGGCCAAAGGCAGAGGTGCCACCAGCTACCGAGTTAGCGAAAGTTGCGCTATTCTGCATAGCATCGCTAATGTATTCAGATCTAGCCCTATTGAGTTCACCTTCTCGGCCAGCCGTGATTGCGCCTCGCCGTGCCTTCCATCGAGTAAAACCAGTCCTTCCCGGCAGGCCTTTTCCGTTGAGTGCGCGCATATTGCGGATGTTTTGCCGATCTTTCCTTAATGATTCAGCACCTTTTCGCATTCGATCAAACGGCCCCTTGTTTGGGTTATTAACAAAGGCGCCTACTCGCCCAAGTACGCCTCCTGCAGTCTTCATAACAACCGGCGTGAGTGCAAGTGGGATGATTGCGATTGCTGCCCCAGATAGTTGAACAAAAATATTATCCGAAGAGCTCATGATAACCTGAGATGCAAGTGCTGACGCGCCGAAGATAATTCCAATAATTGGAAACATGAGGAGCAGGGTGGTGAATAACTTTCTCCAGCGATTAAACCAGCTTTCGGTATTAGGGAGAAGGTAAGCGACAAAAGCAAGTGGGGATATGACAATAAGTAGGATAATGAGCGCTTGACGCAGTGTGAGTACGATAAACACTGTTAAGATAGCAAGAATTGCTGCCAAAAGGAATGGTAATAGTGCTGCAAGGCCTATGTATACAGTGGTGATAGCTATAGCACCACCTGCAATGATGATACCAATAATTCCAAGCCATCCCTCTCCAGTAGCACTGCCACCGAAATCTCCTGTATCCTTCCACTGTGGTGTCGGCATACTTTTGGCAATTCCATCAAAGAGATTGACGATATTTGAACCAATAATATTTGACAAGTCTACCCCTATTGCACAGATAAAGAATGAAACGTTCACTAGAATGGCCGCAACAATAAGACGCGGTAGCATTCGCTTAATGCCATAGTTACTCACCCCTGCTGAAGTAAGTTGAGAGAATATAATTATAAGAAAGGCGATTACGAAAGCTACATTGGCAACACTTCTCATGGTTTGCCATGCGATATATACACCTTCTGTGCTACTGCCTGCGGTAGTTACCATTGCAGGTGTTTTTAGAAGTTCTTTAACACCGCCATAAGCAGCATCCGTGACGCCACCAAGGAAATTAAGGACTGGACAAATAATCCACCCCACACCCTCGATGCGACACGACGTTTGTCCGTCATCTCCTGCTTCAGGACTTATATTCTCTTTCGCCTCCTCGGCAGCTCGCTCCTCTGGTGATAAGTTATTTTTATACGCCACATATGCTGAAAAGTATGTATTGGTTCGATTCCAGTACTCTATACAGTTAACTTCACCTTTTTCGTCGCCATTTGCGCCGCGAGGTTTTTGGTTATGATTACTCCCCCCTCCGGGTTCACCCCTGTAATACTCCTTACCATCCGGGTATACGTTAATTGACCAGCGCTTCCCCTTAGGTTCTTTGTCGTAAATTTCTTTAGTTATTGAACTTCCACCGAAGCAACCGTTTTTAAGAATATTAAAACTACGTTGGTAGCGCACCGCATCGCCGGGGTTTGCTGGGTCAAACCCTGTGAATTTTGTAAGTTTTTTTACAGCCTCATTGATTTGCTTGTCTGTAATATTTGAAGCCGTAACATTACCCGAACCCTCTAAACAGTCGGTAGTGGTGGTTTTCTGAGAATCTCGATCGTAATATGTACGCTTTCCGCCAAGTTGGCAAATAAACTCAACCTCATTAATACCGAGACGCTTTAGCGCTCCTCTTGTGGCGCCCTTTCCTTCTCCACATGCGCCTTCGTTGTCTTCCTTGAGCGTAGGGTGGTATTTTACTACCGCAGGGTCCCATGAGACATACATCCTTCCCGTGCCGGTTTCTAGTGGAGATTCATCACTTAAGTTGGATTTGGTGTTCTTTGTATGGATACTGTTATTTGCAAGGCACTGACGAAGAATAAGGACACTCTCATATGCCATGGCTCGTGTTGAGATATCCTCATCAGTATATGGTTTTGCATGAATTGGGGAAGAAAAAGAAATTGTTGTAACGAGAGAGAATATTACAAGAAGTATACTAATCTTGATGCGACTAAGTAATGATTTCTTTCTATGCAAAGAAGAAACAAGAAAACCCACCTTTGATAAATGTGGATTTTCATCTCGTAAGGGTTTGGTCTGTTTTTGCATAATGTCTATGCTTATTTAAGCATAGACATTATGCAGTGTAAACTGTAGCCAATCCTAATGAGCTGGCGATTCTGTGTTCGACCACTCAGCTATATATTCCGTTCCGTCAACTACTTGCGTCGTGAAGGTGAAGCTCCATGGTGCTCCGTTATTTTTAGCGTTTACGCTTTGATATGCCGCCCTGTCGCCATTATTTGTCTCGTACCCTGCAATAAAAAACTTTCGAGTTCCGGTATCGGGGTTTTCTTCAAGAAGTTCAACCCTTTCAATAACCATGCCGGTCTGCCATTCTTCACGTGTGTCGCCGGCAAATTCAATATTTGCTTTTGTGCGACCCCATGTATCTAGAGTTGCTTCTTGGTTAATTTTTCGGCGCTCGGCTATACTTGCAAGTTCGGTGTTTTCCCATCCTGGAATAAATAAAGCATTTGCGAAGACGCGGTTTTGTTCAGCTACGATAGCTTTGCGCGCTGTATTGATATCATCAACGCTATTACTGCCATCACCCGCCACCTTCCAGTACTGTTCTTTACCTGCAAACTCCCAGTCTACCATTCGCTTTGCAATTAATGTATCTACGTATTCTTCTGGCGAAAGACCCGCCTCAATCTTAAGTTCATTAACCTGCTGTTCAAAAGACTTCTCTGTTTCGACGGGTTTTGGCTCAGGAGTAACTTCGGTTGTTCCCTTTGGATCAGCTTTTGGACCCTCAGGATCCTCACCTGAGGTGTTTGAGTTTGCGGCGTTAATTCCGATAACTGAAGCTGCGACAATAGCTACGCCGGCAAGTCCTGCGGAGGCGCCTATAAGAAGCTTATTGCGTTTCTTTTTTTCAGGTGCAGTGACAGCTGGCTGTGCCTCTGGGATTGGTGATGGTGAGGTTGGTACTTCTAGATACCCTTGATCGAGAGCCTCTCCTAAAGAGGTGTTGTCAAACTCACGAACTGGTTGTTCGCGAAGTTGCTCTGGTACATTACGGCCTCCGGAATGAGGCATTGTTTGTTCGGTTACACTACTACCACCCTGCTCACGCGAAGTTACTGACGAAATGCCAGGATTGATAGGTGTTTCTTTGGGGAGTTCGGACACGTTGGTGTTCCTCTCGCACTTGGCGACATTAAAGCACTGTCGGCTTGGGCGTAATAACAACCGCGTCAGCTTGCCCTTCGAGCTTCTTAACTCGAAAATGCTGAATTGGTAATTTTATTTTAGCATATAATATTGATTTTTGCAAGTTATATCGCTTAAGTTAAGCCAAGTTATTGCAGAAAACGCTAAAACATCATACTATATAGGTAATTATGAAGATAAAACAAAAAATCAACAGATTTGCAGTAAAATCGCTCGCGATTACAATAGCACTAACGGGGATTATGGCTATATCTGTCTTCCAGGGTGCATATGTTTCTGCTCAGGAGACGTGTGGTGGACAGGAGACGGCTATTATTAGCTGTGGCGATGACGATGGTAAGGGTGGTGTTGAAAAAAGCGCCATCTGGTCTCTCCTGCTCATGGCAATTACTATTCTTACTGCTGGTGTCGGCGTGGCCGCTCTTGGTGGTATCGTCTGGGGTGCAGTCCTTTACACCTCTGCCGGGGGTAATCCTGAACAGGTCAAGAAGGCTGTCGGTATATTTACAAATGTCGCTATAGGTGTCATAGCCTTTGCGGGTATGTATGTACTTCTCAACTTTATTATTCCTGGGGGTATATTTAACTAATGAAACAATTTATTGCATATATCGCAGTTGGCTTTTTTGCGCTCTTTGTCGCTGCGCCATTTGCGGCAACTATCTCTCCTGCACCTACTGCATCTGCAGCATGTACGGATCGACTCCTGGGGGTGCCGACATGGTACAGGGGGCTGACGACTGGCGCTGACTGTACAGTTGAAATGCCTTCCGGTGGAAGCGATGAAATTGGTGGCTTCGTATGGAAACTTGCTCTTAATATCATCGAAATGGTTCTCGTAGTAGTTGTATATATTGCAGTCGGCTTTATATTGTATGGTGGCTTCCTTTTTATTAGCGGTGGTGGTAACCCGGGAACTGTTGAGAAGGCGCGCAAGAGTATACTCAATGCAGTGATCGGGCTTGTTATTGCCATGGCTGCAATCGCGATAGTTAACTTTATATTTGGGGTTATTAAATAAATATGAACTACTTTTTACTACAAGTTGCGCAGAAAATAGATGCCGGTACGGTGGGCGTTCCAACAACAGGTGGAGATTCAGTGCTTACAAACGTCCTTAACATCGTGTATTTCCTTGCTGGCGCGGTCGCGGTGATTGTGATTATCGTCGCCGGCCTCATGTACACCATTTCTGGTGGAGATGCGGGTCGTATAACGAGGGCTAAGAATATGATTCTGTATTCAGTTGTTGGGCTCATTATCGTTCTGGCTGCATTTGCTATTACTAACTTTGTTATAGGGAAATTTTAAATGAAATACATTAAAGCATATATAATAACTGCCGCAATAGCTCTTTTTGGTGTGGTTGCTGCAATAGTACCGGCTACTGAGGTGGCTGCGATCAACCCCCTTGATGGTGCTTGTAGCGGAAATGCTACAAGTGAGGTATGTAAAAAGAAAGATGAAAAAGTCGAGCCGATTCTTACCACTATAGTAAACGTACTTCTTTATATAGTAGGCGCTGTGTCTGTCGTGATGATTATAGTTGCGGGTATTCTCTACTCCATCTCTGGTGGTGATAGTGGTCGCGTCTCAAAGGCGAAGAATATGCTCACGTATGCAATCGTAGGACTAGTAGTGGCGTTCATTGCCTTTGCGATTGTGAACTGGGTGCTTACACAGTTTAAGTAATGCCCTAAAATACCCCAAAAGGGTTAACAGGGTGGCAATATTATGGTATAAATAACGGTAGATTCTATAAGAAAGGAAATAAAATAATCATGAAAGCATTTATTAAAAAGTTTGCAGGTGTTGTAGCGGTACTTGCGCTTGCTGTTACTATGGCATTTACGCCAGCGGGTGTTGTAGGCGCGCAGTCAACCAGCACCGGATGCGACACAGGCCCTACAGGTGGAGTTGCCGCTGGTATCGACTGTTCAAAGAACGACAATGTACCAACTACTCTCTTTGGTAGTGGTTCTATCTTCACGACAGTTGTTAACATCCTCCTCTTCATCATTGGTGCGATTAGTGTGATCATGCTTATCTGGGGTGGTATTCGCTACACAACCTCTGGTGGCTCAAGTAGCGCGGTAACGTCTGCTAAGAACACTATCATGTATGCGATTATTGGTCTCGTTGTAGCCTTCCTTGCGTTCGCGATTGTGAACTGGGTGCTTGGCGAAGTTGGTAAGGCTGCATAAGCAGTCGCCTAGCTAAAATAAAAAGCACCCCTGCCTAGCGGGGGTGCTTTTTATTTAATCTTCCGACTGAGGACCGCTGAGCCTTTGGAAGATGATGGCAAACATAAAAGAGATACTGTATAGTATCTCTTTTATGTTTGCTTGGTAGGCCTTATTGAATCTGAATTCGCTTAGCCTGCTCTTGCTTGATTTTGTTGAAGCTTACGGTGAGAACGCCGTCCTTGAGAACTGCTTCTACTTCGTCTTCCTTTACAGTTACAGGAAGTGCAAGTGTACGATTGAACTCTCCCCAGTAACATTCTTGGATGTGCCAGTTAGTAGCCTCAGCATCATCGCCACTATTGAGTGTGCCGCTGATAGTAAGAATACCGTCACTGATGCTTACATCAAGGTCTTCCTTGTTTACACCTGCGGTGCGAGCTTTTACAACAAGCTTATCTTCTGTTTCGTAGACGTCTACAGCGAGCTGTCCAAGCAGATCGTCTTGGCTATCGTCCCATTCTTCTTCTGCTACAGGAGCTGAAGGCTGGGTCGTTAGGTCGTCGTCGCTTAGGAATGCAGCTGCAAGCTCGTCTTCCATAAGTAAATCTTCATTCTGTTTACGGGCCATTGATATCCTCCACTTTTCTCTAGGCTCATTTGACAAATTAGTCCTTCGTATTATAACGGTGTTCCATAGTATAATCAACTAAATGGGTGGTGAAAACGTAAAAATTACAATACTTCAGCGACTGTTGCAAATGATTGCTCCAGACCTCTGTTATTTCTGTGGGAAAATAGGCGCTTCATTTTGCGAGTATTGTAAATATGACATCACATATGATTCTTTGTCGGTTTGTTTTCGGTGCAACGCCCCCTCCCCTGTCGGCGTATGCGCGAAGCATGACACATACATTACACAGGTTATTATGATTGGAAGCTATGAGGATGGGCTTAAAAAGGCGCTTGAAGGACTCAAGTTTTGTAATGATAGGTTTGTAAGCGAGCCACTTGCCGAGCTTTTGGCAATCCGTGCGCCATTTTTTCCTACGGACGCCGTGGTTACACCTATTCCAACGCTTCGCGCGAGCATTAGAAGACGTGGGTATGACCAGGCGTTCTTGCTTGCGCGAGCGTTTGCCCGCAGGAGGGGTCTCGAAATGAGAAGGTTGGTTGAGCGAAGTGGGTCTTTTGTGCAACATGATACGGAAAGTCGCCTTCAGCGCGAACGTCAGGTGCGGGGTTCGTTCACTATTAAAGCAAACACTTCAATACCCGAGACGGTTATTTTAATAGACGATATTATCACCACGGGCGCAACAGTTAATGAGGTTGCGAAAGTACTGCGCCAGGTAGGTGTGGTGCGCGTGTACGTCATGGCGATAGCACATCCGATATAAGCCTTTATTTTCTCTGTAAATTCTGCTAAAATACACGAGTACCCAAAAGTATCCCACAAGGATACGGGATGCCATCAGGAGAGGTGGCCGAGCGGTTGAAGGCACCGGTCTTGAAAACCGGCAAAGTGTAAAAGCTTTCGAGGGTTCGAATCCCTCCCTCTCCGCCAAGTAAAAGATTACCCGAGATAAAATATCTCGGGTCTTTTATTGCCTTAAGCACTCCCCTATACTAAAGCATAACCAGTATTAGTTTAAATGAAATAGGAATACTATGAATCCAAATCAAGATGCTTCGGCGCCAAATAACGAATTTAACGAAGCGCCAATGGCTCCTGTGCAGCCACCTCAACCAGAAATGATGCAACCGCAATTTCAGCCACAGCCGCAGGCTCCAGCTGCACCCGTGCAGCCGGTTACTCCAGTCCAACATGTTGCAGCGCCTCAGTCGCCAGTGACTTCAACGCCCGTTCTCGGATTCGTGTCACTCGGGCTAGCGGTCGCAGCTATTATTGCCCATCCACTTATCACCGGCTTTGGTACTACAGCTGGAGCAATCTGGCTTTTGCTTATTCCGCTTATCCTAGGGTTGGCAAGCGTTGTGCTTGGAGTAATGGTGATGCAGAAGTCAGAAGCGCTTAAAGCGATCGTATTGGCAGGCATCGTATTTGGCTCTATCGCCGCAGTAATGGGATTCAGCCAGCTTACACAGAGCGCTATTTTACAACAACGCACAAAAGCACAGATGGAAAAGCTTAAGACTGACTTAAAACTTCCTTCTGCGGATAGTAGCAGCTCTTCGTCGCTCACCGCTCCGTCAACACAAAGTGGTAGCTCAAACAGCACCTCAACTAGCTCATCGGATACGATGAAGGAGATTCAGGCTGCTCGAGACCGCGTAAATAAGCAAATGGAAGAAGCGCGTGCTCGCGCCGAGAGCCTTTCTCGATAACTTCAAGCTATTAAAAAAGAACCTCGCTGATGAGGTTCTTTTTTATTTAGGTCTAAACGTTGGTAAAGCCGCTGCTTCCACCGGGCGCAATAGCTGATAGAACGAAGTTGACCATTGCAAAGGCGAGGAAAGCAACGATAAGCCCAATAAGTGCGTACATAATGGTATTTTTTGCTGAAGTGACGGCCGAGCTATTGCCACCAGAGATGGCGTAGCGGATGCCGCCCCAAATAATCATAATCACCGCAAGTGCACCCACGATAAAAAGAAGAATGTTAGTGACTGAGGTGATTACACCTGCATCACCGAAGAGTTGTGTTGGTTGACCATTGCCATGCGCCGCTTCAACACCCTGCTGAATACTTCCTTGTGCGGAAACGGGGGTAGATATCGCTAAAAATGTTGCGACGACTGTGAAAAGAATTGTACTGAGGAGGGTAAGTTTCTTCATAAAATAACCTATCATATAATTATATCTTCATTATAGCAAATATTTTAACATAATGCTAGCCCACCCCTCTGTTTTATGGTACAATCAAACAGTTAGCGAGCACTAAATACTCGCAAAACATCGGCCTAATATACGGAGGAGTACCCAAGTGGCTGAAGGGGACGGTTTGCTAAATCGTTAGTCTGGGGAAACCTGGAGCGGGAGTTCGAATCTCCCCTCCTCCGCCAAATAAAGAGCACCACGGAGGTGTTTTTTTATTTTGCATTCTAAAAGAAGAAAAGCGTCGTGTTATACTGAAAGTAGTTATGGATAACCAGGTTCCGCAAGTAGACCCAACTCAAAATCAACCACAACCACAAGTGGGTGCTCAGCCAATTGCGCCAGTGCAGCCTGCTATGCCTCAAGCACCGGTAGCTATACCCGCTCCGCAACCTCCTGTTGAGGCGGCTCCGCAAACTCAAGCCCCCGTGGAAGCACCTGTTGCTACGGAATTTTCTCCAGTACCAGCAGAGCCACCTGTAGAGGCCACGCCAGAGGCCTCAATTACCTGGTCTGCTCAAGAATATATTCACCCAGATAAGACACCAATTTGGTATATTCTCTTTGGGTTTGTCGCTATAGCACTTGTCGCAGTTGATATTTTCTTTTTGCGCTCATGGACGTTTTCGGCCCTTGTATTGGTCATGGCGATTGCTGTAATCGTATACATTCGTCGTCCTGCGCGCACACTCACCTATGCATTGAGCTCCACTCAGGGGCTCTATGTTGGCGAGCAACTTCACCCGTTTGAAGAATTTAAGTCTTTTGGTCTTATTACGGCAGATGGAAGCAATTCTATTATGCTCGTTCCACGTAAACGCTTCGCTCCTGGGGTGTCGGTGTATTTCCCGGAAGAAGCCGGTGAGCAGATTGTTGATATTCTCGGAAGCCGTCTTCCGATGGAAGAGCTCAAGCTCGACGCTGTTGATATCATTGTTCGTAAGCTTCGGCTGTAGACTCTCTGCTGAATTTGTGCTATACTAACCTCTGTTCATCTTGCAAAAGATGAAAGCACCTTCTAGTTACAGTGATAGTACTCATTAGTAATAGTGGGGGCTATCATATGCACCCGTAGCTCAGCTGGATAGAGCGTCGGCTTGCGGAGCCGAAGGCCATAGGTTCGAATCCTGTCGGGTGTACCATGTTGTAATTAGAATAAAAGACGAGTTTTCGCTCGTCTTTTTTATTTTGTTATTCACGCAATAGGTGTGGGGTTTAAAATAACCCCACCACTCTTTCAAAATCCGCCTTCAACTTCCGCGACTCAAAGATATTCTCAAGATACTTCTCTGAAGACGGTGCAGCCACGCTACGAATTACCCTAAAGAGGATGATAAATTTTGGCGTCTGCGTGAGTTCTTGTACGAACTGCAATTTTTCCACGAAGTCTTTGACCGCGGTCTTTTGTTCTTGGGTCTGAGTTGGGTTTATATACGCAAGCAGTGCGCGGAATACCGCCAGAATAACGAACGCAATAGAGATTGCCATTCCAACAATCACGGCCAATATCCACCACCATCCACTCAAGGAGGTAAGCCATACACAAAGCGCTATCAGTACTACGGCGAGTGCGGCTGCAATTAATACTACTGTCCACCAAATCTTTTTTCCAAATACAACACCAATAGCACGTACGGCTAAAAGGGTTGCTTTCACATTCGTCTTCATACTTCTAGTATACTGGGTGGTATGGAAGATTCAATTTTTACGAAGATTATCAAAGGGGAAATCCCTTCTCATAAAATCTATGAAGACGAGCATACCCTCGCTTTTCTTGATATTTTTCCAGCAGCCGAAGGGCATACACTTGTAGTCCCGAAGACGCAAGTTGAATTTATCTGGGACTTACCCGAAGAAGAGTATGCCACACTTATGCACTCTGTTCAAAAGGTAGGAAAAAGGCTTCGTGAAGTCACTGGCAAGCACTATGTGGGCACGATGGTGATTGGTACTGATGTGCCCCACGCTCATGTTCATGTGGTGCCGTTTGAGACCGTTAGTGACATTAAGGCTGTTGTATCTATGAAGGGGCGTGACGAAAAAGAACCCAACCACGCTGTGCTGGCTACCTTAGCGGAGAAATTGCACTTTTCATGAGTGTCGTAGTACTTGCGGTTGGCAAGAAGCATGAGGATTGGATCCAAGTGGGCGTACAACGCTATGAAACGCGCTTACGGCAACCTTTTGATATAAAGTGGGAGATGATTCCACATTCAAGCTATGAAGCCGACAGAGCGCGCCAGGAAGAGTCGGACCGGCTACTCGGGCGCATTGCCGACGATGCTTTTGTGGTGCTGCTTGATGAGCGTGGCCGTAATATTGAATCCCCTACCCTTTCAGCTATGCTTGAGCAGCAATTCTCTTTTGGAAAGAAGGTTGTATTGATCATTGGTGGTGCGTATGGGGTGGATGAACGAGTTCATGCTCGAGCAGACTTTGTTTGGTCGCTTTCAAAGCTCGTCTTCCCTCACCAGCTTGTCCGGTTGATAGTGGCCGAACAGATCTATAGGGCGCAACAGATTAGTCGCGGTTCTGGATACCATCACGAATAGATACTTGACAATTTATCAAGCTTATGCTACTATTTAAAACGTAGACCAGTTAAAAACAAACAAAACGAGATACGAGCACCTTACACATGACACCACTATTAAACATCACTGCCGTTTTAATGAGCACTACAACACTCTTCGGCATCTTGTTTCATGATATGCACCTTGACCGTGCTACTCAACTAGCCCTTGGAATTCCCGTGATTGCGACGTCGATTGCTGGAACGGCCGCGGCTGACGCACTTCTTAAAAAGGGACACGCCCATACGCATGTTCACACAGTCGAAGCACCTAAGCGTCATTCAGTCCGTGTTATGCCTAATATGCAGGCACCCCGTGATGATCACCGTAAAAATACGAGCAAGAAGGTCCAACTTCACTTCGGAGCCGATAACGGAATTATCTGGCCATCAACATAAAGCCAATCAAAAATCCCCAATGAAATGCTGGGGATTTTTTTATTGCGCTGAATTAGCTTAAGAGTGTGAGTTCACCCCGGAGGCGTTCAACAAGTGCCTGCTTTTCTTCAAGTTGGAGTTTGGTTTCTTCCACGAGTGTGGCCGGCGCCTTTGCAACGTAGTTTTCGTTAGAGAGGCGGCCTTCAAGTCCTTGGATTTCTTTGTGCGTTACTGCAATGCGCACTTCAAGATTTTGCTTGTGCTCTTCAAGCGTCTTTGCGGGGACGTCAAGCCATGCGTCGTGGTTAGCAAGCGCGAGACGAAGCCCTTGGGGCTGTTCGGTCTGTCGGACTTCAGAAAGGTTGGCAAGACGTCGCACCAACTCTCCTGCTTCATCAAGCAGTGAATCTTGAGTGTATACAAGTGAGTAGCGGTCATTTCCAGGGAGTGAGCTGCCTACGAAGCGTGCCTCACTAACAATCTTCTGAATCTGCTTGAATTGCCCGGCGGCGATATCGCTATATTCAGGCATTTCTGGCCATGACTCTGCGATGAGTAAATTTGCGCGCCATGGGAGTGTTTGCCAGATGGTTTCTGTGACAAATGGTGCAAACGGATGCGCAAGTTTAAGAGAAGTCTCGAGCACCCATGCAAGAAGGTCTGGGTTGCGCTCTTCCTTTGAAGCCTCCACATACCAGTCAGCGACGCTGTCCCAAATGGCGTGGTAAAGCGCTTCGCTTGCTTCAGCGAAGCGGTAGTTTGCGAGTGAGGTTTCAATTGCCTTTTGCGCCTTGGTCAATTCACGAACAATCCAGTGATCTGCCAGTGAAACCACGGCTGGTGTTTCCGGGGTGTAGTCCTCGCCAAGCGTGCTTTGAATGAAACGAGAGATGTTCCAGAGTTTATTACAGAAGTTGCGGCCTGCAATAACTCGATCAACGCTAAACGCTTGGTTTTGTCCTGGGCTACGGCTCGCAATGAGGCCGAGACGAAGCGCATCAGAGCCGTACTCGGAAACAAGTTCCATAGGGTTGATAACATTACCCTTACTCTTGCTCATTTTTTGGCTATTTTCATCGAGCACCATCCCGTGGAGGTATACGTCCTTAAACGGAATCTGATCAGTCATGTAGAGGCTGAGCATGATCATACGGGCAATCCAGCGGTCTAAGAGGTCGGTGCCGGTTTCCATGAGGTCGGTTGGGAAGAAGCGAGAGAGGTCGCCTTGTGTAAGCGCGTCAGTGGTAATAAATGGCCACTGACCGCTACTGAACCAGGTATCAAAGGTATCCTCTTCGCGGACATAGGTTTTGCCGTCTACGATAATGGTCTTTTCATCAACATTTTCATTGAAGATCCAGTCGTTTTCGTCATCTACGTTCTGAAAAGCTGGAATTGGAATGCCCCATGGGATTTGCCGTGAAAGATTCCAGTCGTGAATATTCTTGAGGTATTGAATGAGAATATTCTTTTTACCAGCTGGGTGGAAGGTGATGTCGCCACGCTCAAGTGCTTCAATTGCCTTCGCTGCGAGTGGCTTCATGCTGAGGAACCACTGGTCTTTGATGAGTGGCTGAATTGGAAGACCGCTCTTGTAGTCGTAGCCTACTGAGTGTTCAATTTCTTCTTCTTTGCGGATACTTTCCTCGGCGTGGAGGGCTGCAACAGTGCGCTTGCGGGCGTCTTCTACCTCGAGGCCGTTGAACTGAGCTGGTGCGTTTATCATTTTGCCGTCAAAGTCGATAACCTGAAGGCGTGGAAGGTTGTGACGCTTCCCTACTTCAAAGTCATTCGGGTCATGAGCTGGTGTAATTTTTACAGCACCTGTGCCGTAGGCTTGGTCAACGTACTCGTCGGCAATAACAGGGATTTCCCTCCCCGTAAGCGGAAGTACTACATGAGAGCCAATGAACTCTTTATAGCGTGGATCTTCTGGGTGCACAGCAACTGCTACGTCACCAAACATCGTTTCGGGACGAGTAGTTGCGACAACGATTTCACCAATCTTATCAATGAGCGGGTAAGCAATATGCCAGAGGGTCCCCTTCTCTGTTTTGTAATCTACTTCAATATCGGCGTAGCTCGTTTGGTACTTGGTGCTGTAGTTAACAATGCGTTCACCGCGGTAGATGAGGCCTTCAGTCCAGAGCTTCTTGAACGTACCATAGACGGTATCAATAACTTTTTTATCAAGTGTGAAAACAAGGTCATTCCATGAGGCGCTAATACCAAGAGCGCGAACCTGAAGCTCCATGTTGCCGCGCTGGCCGTTTACGAAATCCCATACTTGGCTGTAGAGTTGTTCGCGCGAGAAGTCAAAACGGCTTTGGCCTTTTTTCTGAAGCTCTTTTTCATACACAACCCATGTCTCAAAGCCGGCGTGGTCTGCCCCAGGAATGTAGACAGTGTCGTGGCCGGTCATGCGCTTGTAGCGTACAAGAATGTCCTTGAGGCCCATATCAAGGGCATGTCCAAGGTGGAGGTTTCCATTGGCATTTGGTGGGGGCATAATGGTGCTAAAAGTTGGTCCACTCCCCTTCGGGCTAAAAGCACCGCTGGTTTCCCAGAGCGCGTAAACGTTTGGCTCGTACTGATTTGGCTCGTATGTTTTTGATAGTTTCACGTGAAATTCCTGTTCTTACACTCTTTTCGCAAGCTCTTTTTATGCGATATGACTACTGTTAGTATAGCACAACGCCCCTGTGGGGTGTAATGGTATACTAAGGATATGATTACTGTGCGTGAATGTAACAATGCCCAAGATTGGGACGAGTGTGTAGTGGATGGTGAGGGCCACCCGCTTCAGCTTTGGGGTTGGGGCGAGGTGAAGCAACGTCACGGATGGTCTGTTGACCGACTTTTGTTTGAGGAGGGCGATGAACTGCTTGGAGGACTTCAAGTACTTACAAAGAAACTGCCACTCCCCTTTCGTGCTTTTTCGTATGTTCCGCGCGGACAAATATTTCACGTGAAAAATGAGGAAATTCTTAATTCCGCTGCAAATTACATAAAAAGTAAGTATAAAGGGATTGCGCTTTCGATTGAGCCAGATGCACTTGCTTTTGATAAACCCGAAGGATGGGTGCGAGCAACGAATAAAATCCTTCCTGCTGAAACAGTACTTCTTGATATTTCACACTCCGAGGAAGAGCTTCAGTCTGTCATGGCTAAGAAGACGAGGCAGTATATCCGTAAATCTGCGAAAGAGGTAGAGATTCGTCAAGTCACTTCTGTTGAAGAGCTGGAAAAATGTCTGGATTTATATAAAGAAACCTCAAAACGGGCAGGCTTCGCACTGCATGACGAAGTCTACTATAAGGACGTTTTCACACTTCTGGCTGACCACTCCCCCGTTTTTGCTGCTTATAAGGATGGTCAACCGGTGGCGTTTTTATGGCTGGCTATAAGTGGAGCGACAGCCTATGAGCTGTACGGCGGTATGAACGGTATTGGTCAGCAGCTTCGGGCTAACTACGCCCTAAAATGGCACGCCATAACAAAGGTAAAGCAGTGGGGTTTGACAAAGTACGATTTTGGTGGCATTGTAGCTGGCGGTGTCGCAACTTTTAAGCAGGGATGGGTGAGTGACACGACATTCTTCGCCGGCACTTATGATAAACCGCTTTCGCCTCTGTATATTCTCTGGAGTCACGCACTTCCGTTTGCGAAAAAAACTGCACAGAAACTGCGCAGCGTCATGAAGCGGTAGGGGAGTTATTTTGCCCAAGCTGTCTTTGTCATAGAGAGGCTTGGCTGAATCTCAAGCGCTAGTGGATCAGCTGGCGCTGCTTTTTGTGCGTAGAAGTAGCCAAGACTGGCAATCATAGCAGCGTTATCTGTACAGAGTTGCATTGGGGCGTATTCAATTGCAAGAGGGATGCGCTCACTGAGCTGGCGGCGAAGTTCGCTATTGGCGGCAACTCCCCCAGCAATAACAACTGAAGCGGGTGAGTGATCTAAGAAGGCTTTATAGGCTTTATCCACCAGGGTTTCAACGGCTGTCTTCTGGAAGCTAGCTGCAAAGTCATTACGTTGTGTCTCACTGAGGAGCGCTGCAAGCTTGAATGACGGGAAAGACGTGTCCACGCCCACTTCGTGCTGTACGGCGCGCAGAACGGCCGTCTTAAGGCCTGAGAAGCTAAAATCATAAGCGCCTTGGAGCCTTGCTTTTGGTAGCGTGTATTTATTTGGGTTGCCTTTTAGTGCGGCTTCGGCGATTGAGGGGCCGCCAGGGTAGGGGAGTCCGATGATTTTAGCTACTTTATCGAAGGCTTCGCCAACAGCATCATCCTGTGTTTGCCCAAGTAGTTCATAGTCACCGTGATTCTTAAAGAGGACGAGTTGCGAATGGCCACCACTCACAATGAGGGCGAGCATTGGGAATTTCGGCTGGGTTGAGGGGAGTTGAAGCTGGGTAGTATCGGCCTGAGAGGTGATAAAGTTTGCGTATACGTGTGCTTCTACGTGATGAATAGGGTAGAGTGGAATATTTTGCCTTAAAGCAATGGTACGCGCGGTGAGTGTACCCACAAGGAGCGAGCCGGAAAGACCAGGTGCGTAGGTGACGGCAATACCATCAATATCTTTCCATGTCATATTTGCCTGCTTGAGCGCCTCGTCAATTACTGGGTTGATAACTTCAATATGACTGCGGGCTGCTACCTCTGGAACGACGCCGCCGTATTGTTTGTGTATGTCGATTTGAGTGCGTACAACATTTGACACAAGGTGTGTGCCGTTCTCAACGATTGCCGCTGCAGTTTCATCACAACTGCTCTCAATTCCCAGTATTCTCATCTGTTATATTGTAACACGTGTTGTGCTTTGTACGTTTTATCTTGTAGTTTGCTGAGAATAAACTTAGAATTATCAGTAGATACTAAGCTTATTTTAAGGGAGGGTCGCATGCGGTGGGTTCTTAAGGTGATAGTAGGGGTATGTATAGTAATGATAATGAATAGCTTTAGTGTGGCTGCTGCGGATTCAAGGGGCTGGGCTGGGGAGCCTTACGTCGTGTCTCGTGAAAAATCCAATAGTATACGCTATCTTCCGTTTTACTGTGGTGGGGATGTGGCGCAGATACAAGTCGCGGGTGAAATTACACCTCAGCACGCTTGTGTATTTGGTAAAGTCGGTGCTTTCCGGATGGCTCAATATCTGAATAATCAGGGAAAAATTCAACTTCTCGCAAGCTATGCGCTTGACCGCCAATTTTATGTTGTTCGTGATATCTTGTGTGGGTACGAGTATATTTGTGTCTACAGCCAAGCGAGCGATACACTCCTGACGGGTCTGTATAATGATAGGCTTTTGGCTTACGATAATCTCTCGCGCATGCTTCGGTCGCGGTTTGACCCTTCTGTTGCAAATTACTATTTCACTACAGAGGCACAAGTTCGCGCTGTGAATGAAGCGGTGGGGGTAAACCTTCCGCTTGGGAGGGTGGCTATTTCAAGAAATGGCAAATGGGCCGCAGTGGAATATAGAGGACTGGGACTCATACGACTTAATGTGACTTCCGGTGAGCAGCGGCGAGTTGCAACCCTCTCTACGAGAGATCGGAATAATTTTGCCATTACCGATGACGGCAAGGCAATAGCTGTTGGTAATGAACAGGGTGGCGCACGTCTGTTTACTGTTGACGCAACGTGCGGAGACAGACCGGCGAGAGAGATTGGTGAGCAATTTCCTCCATATGTACGAACGTGTCCAGAGGTGCCGCTGGATATCTCTAGAAACTTCCCGTATTTTTATTCAGCGGAACGCCCCTATTTTTTCGACGATGACAGATTGTATTATCTCGTAACAACCTCTGTTGGGTCGTGGGATGTTGTGTATAGCAGCGGTCCACCGCCTGCTACGGGGATAATCGACTATGTCGCCCTCGGTGATTCATTTACTAGTGGGGAAGGTGAGGCGAGTGATGCATATTACCTCTTGGGAACAAATAACCCTCCACATAACTGCCATTTAAGTAATCGCTCATATCCATACGCCTTGTTGCAAATACCGCTTATGGGAGAGGTGTATGGAACGAAAGTCCTAAGTGTGGCGTGCTCTGGAGCTGTGATGGCGGATATTACAAATAATTCAGAGGAATATACGGGTCAAGGGGGTAGAATAGCCTATCTAGACAGCGCCGCGCAGAGTTCATTTAAGGAAGAAGCCCTCGCGTTAGATAAAAGAGGTATCATTCCGCAACTTTCTTTTGTAAAAAAGTATCAACCAAGACAGGTAACTATTGGTATTGGTGGAAATGATGCCGGCTTCATGAATAAATTAAAGAGTTGTGTTGCGCCCGGTGTCTGTGAATGGGCACGCGAAGGGCCTCACCGGAGTGCGATTGCCAGAGAAATTGATGCGCTTCACGAGAGGCTTAAGGAGATGATTCACCGAGTGAAAAAAAGTGCCAATACAACAGTGCGAGTAATTGGATACCCACAGATTATCAGTGATGAGAGGGATGTGTCGTGTGGGCTTGTGTTGGGCATGCTACTTAGCTATGAAGAGCGGATATTTATGGCACGCTCTATCTCTCGGCTTA
The DNA here is from genome assembly GCA_025349965.1 of Candidatus Saccharibacteria bacterium TM7i. Classification (GTDB taxonomy): domain Bacteria; phylum Patescibacteriota; class Saccharimonadia; order Saccharimonadales; family Saccharimonadaceae; genus Microsaccharimonas. The sequence goes on along the minus strand of CP075337.1, from coordinate 2,764 downwards.
ATAGCGCTATACGGCGAGCGGCTCATGAAGCGGAGGTTGAGTATGTGTCAGTGGAAGATGCGTACGTGGGGCATAGGTTGTGTGAATCTACGCAAAGTCCCGCTATGAATGGGGTTCGATTCGGAGATGACTTTAGCCCTATTGCGACACTAAGCGGGTTGAAACTATTAGGTGCAGAATCTTTTCACCCTACGGCTTTTGGGCATCAACTGGTGGCACAGCAGATTGCTCAATATCACAATAGTGCCACGCACGGTCTAAGAACGGACTCCTTTACGACAGATGAGACTTACTGGCGGGCAGACCCCAAAGAGGAGGGGTTTAGATATGTATTGTTGCATCCCGATCTTCGCAAGTACTCTAGGGGTGATGGCGCCTATCAACTCACCATACCTAAGGGTATGTTCATGCCCAATTCAAAGATCTCTGTATACTACCAAAATTCAAGTATTGAGCACACCTTTATGGTGGGATTGAACGGAGGGTTTGAGGGTGAGCTGGTGCTTCCAGAGTACCAGTCAGGTGTGTACGCGATATATATTAAAGGTGTCACTCCGTCAAATGAGCTAATATCCGCCTATACAATGATTGAATACAGTGACGGGTCTTTGTCTGAGGGGGTGGATACCCGAAGTGAATATGTGAATTCGTCGAATACTTTTGCGGATTATTTCTCAACTGCGCAGCAAAAGAATACGCAACAGGTTTTACCGAGTGTGTTTTCATCGACGCCTTTTGTACCAGCGCCGATACAAGAAAGGGGGAGTAGTAGTGTGCTAGCAAGCGATTCACGGCTACGTTCGCCGATAAAGATGAATCTGCGGGACATGCTGGTGTTAATTGTAGCCACAGGTTTCACGCTATGCACCTTGATGGGCGCGCTATGGTTTTTAGCGAGAAGGGTAAAGAAAGGTGGTGACGAGGTATAATAAAAGTATGAATATCCGTAAAATTGTAAAATCTATAATCCCCAAAAATCTTTTCAGAAAAATTGAACCATTTGGACATCTTATCGAGGCCGTGCTGGCGAATATTCGATACGGCTTCCCTGCGCGGAAACTCCGTATTATCGGTGTGACTGGTACAAACGGCAAAACGACCACTTCATTCTTTATTCACCGCATGTTGCACGAGGCTGGCGTTCCGGTTGCACTTATGAGTACAGTTGCGAATGGCATGGGGGCAGAAATTGAGACGCAACAGGAGCATGCAACGACAGCTCGTGCATTCGTACTGCAGCGTCGCATGCGTGAATATGCCAAACGAGGCGCAAAGTGGATTGTCGTTGAGACCTCAAGCCATGCGCTCGCCCAGCATCGTGTTTGGGGTATTCCGTATGAAGTTGCTGTAATGACAAACGTTACAGGTGACCATCTTGACTATCACGGCACTTTTGAGCACTATCGTGATGCCAAGCGAAAACTCTTTAAGATCGCCAATCGTAACGAAAATGGTCTAGGGGTGGTCAACTATGACGACAAGAATGCTAATCTTTTTGCGAGTGACGTGAAGCGCGCCGTAACCTATGGCATTCAGGGCGGGGAACTCCAAGCAAGTGACTTAGAGCTTTCAAGCACGCATACAAAATATATCGCAACCACCAATGATGAGACGTACAATATTACGCTCAATATTCCCGGTGAATTTAATGTCAGCAATAGCCTTGCCGCAATTGCAGTTGGACGTCATGTTGGCCTCGGGAAAGAGCAGATTGAGAATGGCCTTGCGGCCCTCCGTATGGTTGAAGGACGCATGAATACGGTTGATGAGGGGCAACCTTTTGGAGTAATTGTGGACTTCGCTAGTACACCAGATGGGTTTGAGCAGTTCTTTTCAAGCGTTCGTCCGCTCACCAAGGGGAAACTTATTGCAGTATTTGGCTCGGCAGGACGCCGCGATGAGGCAAAGCGGGCCGTGCAGGGTGGAATTGCCGCAAAGTATGCCGACACGCTTGTTATTACAGAAGAGGACGACCGTGATGTTGATGGCAATGAAATTCTTGAGCAAATTGCCGAAGGTGCACGAAAAAAGGGTGCTGTGGATGATACAACACTATTTAAGGTACTTGACCGTACAGAAGCAATCCGAAAAGCGTTTGACCTTGCAACTTCCGAAGACGATACGGTTGTACTCCTTGGCAAGGGTCACGAACGAACCATTGAACGCGCTGATGGCGAGCACGACTGGAATGAGACTGAAGTGGCACGGACACTTCTACGCGAGCGTGCTACACAAGGCTAAGGCTGGTGCAACGAATGTAACCACCACCTTTTGAGAGTTCGCTAATCTCAGGAGTGTGAACGGTAAAGCCGCGATTCTCAAGTGCTGCCTTGAGCTCTGGTGCGGTGCTACTCATAACAACAACTCGTCCCTGTAGACACCAGGTTGGCAGCAAACGCTTCGCGCGCCTCTTCTTCACTAATCAGAATTGTTTCAAATGCTTCGCTTGGAAGACGGCAAGTATTCGCTGGCTTTCTTCTGTGAATGCTTCTTTGCAGTAGGCGATGAGGCCGGGTGTATCGGCTGTAGGCGCACGTAGGATTGAAAGCGCAAGGTCGATGTCGTAGTAAAAACTGTCTTCCCATCCTGAAATTGGATTTACGACTGGATTTCCTGCTGCGTCACGCTGAGGAACTGTCTGAAGCTGAATGCGTGTATATCCAAGTGTGTCGGCTGCAAATTTCTGGGCCGCTTCGTCACTTCGGTAGCCACTTCCGCAAAAAAGATAGTCACCACAAGCAAGCGCATCCCCTGACCGCTAAAA